>CAWIWZ010000008.1:0-11368 GCA_963839885.1 uncultured Gammaproteobacteria bacterium | reverse complement strand
TGCGGCCGCGCGAGGGACGTTATGCGCGGGTCGCAATCGCGATCCTGCTGTATTTCGTCTATTCGAATCTTGTGTCGGCGGCCCAGGTCTGGATCGAAAAAGGCGTATTGCCGCCGGCGGTCGGCACCTGGTGGGTGCACGCGCTCTTTGCCGGCCTCGGATTGTGGCTGCTGCACAGGCAGAGTCCCGCCGGAGGCTGGGTACAGGCGAGGACGCCGGCTTGAATCTGCTCGACCGCTACATCGCGCGGACGATTCTCGTGCACACACTGATGGTGATGGGCGTGCTGCTCGCGTTGATGACGCTCGTAAATTTCATTGGCCAGCAGAACGACATCGGTCAGGGCAGCTACAACGTGACGGCCGCGTTTGTGGTCACCTTCCTGCAGTTGCCGCAACAGACCTATGAGCTCCTGCCGATCGGCGCACTGATCGGCGCGATCATCGGGCTCGGTGGCCTCGCTCGTGACAGCGAGCTCACGATCGTGCGCGCGGCCGGGGTCTCGGTCGCGCGGATCGCACTTTCCGCCGCATTCGCCGGCATCATCGTCGCTGGCGCGCTGTGGGTGATCGGCGAGTACTTCGCACCGCCGGCCGACCAGTACGCGCGGCAGTACAAGATCTTCAGCCGTTATTCACAGCTCGAAATCGCAGGCAGCCGCAGTGCCTGGGTGCGTGAAGGGCCATTGTTCATCAATGTCCGTCGGCAGGCGGCGAAATACCTGTTCGGCGGCGTGTATGTCTACGAGCTGGACGCCGAGCGGCGTCTTGCGCGGGTCGGCCGGGCCGAGACGGCGGCCCAGGATTCCACCGGACACTGGGTGCTTTCGAACTACACGGAGACGCGCCTCGGGCAGGATACCGTACAGACGCGCGTGGCGGGCCGGGAGCAGACCGGGGCCGAGTTCAATGCCGATTTCCTGGGCCTCGCGGTGACCGAGCCCGGTTCGTTGCCGATCGCGGACCTCTACACCTATGCGGAGCATCTGAAGGCGAACGATCTCGACGCCAGCGTCTGGGAGATCGCATTCTGGTCGCGCATCGCGCGGCTTGCGGGCGCGGTTGTCGTGTGCATATTCGCGGTGCCGTTTGCATTCGGACCGCTGCGATCCGCAGGCGCCGGCGCCCGCACGGTGCTCGGCATCATGGCGGGCGTGCTATTCATCCTTTTGACCCAGACGCTCGAGAACAGCGGCCAGGTCTACGACCTGAACCCGCTGCTGGTCGCCTGGGCGCCGACGCTGCTGATGGCGGCGATCGCCGCCATCACGATCTGGCGAACGCGCTAGGGCGTGGTCCGCACCACCCGCATCGCGCCCGCGAGGTCCTGCAGGCTTCGACCCGCGCGCTCGAACGGGATCCAGCCCAAATTGAGTGTTGTTGGAAGCAGCAGCAGTCCCGCGGCCAGTTGATCGAGCGACGGGCCGGGTATCAGCAGGTACCAGATTCCGCACACCGCAAGCAGCAAGAGCGTCGTGCCGATCGTGAATCGCACGAATACATCGGCCCAGTTCGGCGGCTGCCCACCCACGGACTCCAGCCGGATGCGCCAGGCCTTCATTCCGAGGGTCTGGCCGCCGCGCGTCCAGCAAATGCCGAAGTAGCTGAACGCGAGCAGGAGCTGGAGCGCGTGATAGAGGCGTCCGAGCCAGCCCTGCGTTGACGTCAGGAGCGCCACACCGCCGGTCAGCGGCAACAGGGCGAATGTCAGGGCCACGACCAGCGCGAAGATCAGCAGCAAGTCATAGAACACCGCCGCGAGGCGGCGGAGAAGTCCTGCGGGAGCGGCGACCGTGGATTGTTCATCCATGCGGTCGCGGATTCTAATGCGTCAGTCCTTTTCCTGCGCGGCGACGCGCTGCTCGATGGCGCCTTTGCTGCTCTTTAGTATCTGGCGCACCTGCTGGACATTCGGCCGACCGGCGATCCGGGCGATGGCCTCCGGCAGTTCATGCCACGCGCGGCCCCAGGTCAGGAGCCGGACGGCGTCCTTGACGACCGCCGTAATCGTGGTGTCGTTGGGCGGCCTTGCCGGCGCCTTGCCGTCGCTCGCCGTCTTCGCCGCTTTGCTGGCGGATCGGGCCCTGGGCGCCGCCGGCCGCCCCGGCTTGATCGCGGTCGACGACGAGGTCGCACCGGTCGACTTCGCTTTCTTCGCGACCGGCGCGAGCTGACGTTCGCGTTCGGGCTCCGCAATCGGCACGAAGCGTTCGACATGCTGCGAGCCCACGAGGTTGGTCAGGAACGACATCAGTTCGAGCGCCTCGGAAAGCGACGGGTCGGCCGCGGCCAGGCGTGTCTTCACAATGTTCTGCAGGTCGGCGAGTCGCTGCCGGGCGAGGTCGATGACCCACTTGGTGGGGCGCTGATGATTCGGCCAGGGCTGCACCAGCCAGTACTGATCCTCCGGCAGGTCGGCATAGTGCGCGTGCAGATCGAGGCTTTTCTGCCACTTCTGCAGCAACTGGAGTACGCGGTCGTCGGCCGGCGTCATGACGAGTCAACATAAATCAAGGCCGGCGCGGCCGCAGCCATTTTGCCGGGGTTTTTGACGGCCGTCACAGTGGGCGCGGAGCGACGCCTCAGGGCGTGTTGCAGTTCTCGATCGCCGGCGGGTCGGCAGCAAGGGCTGTATTCAGATCCTGCCCCAGCGCCACCTGCCAGGAACCGTACATTGGATTCGGAATCATGAACCACTGCCGGCCCCATCGTTCCCGGTGTGCGCAGCGCATTCGCTCGCGTTCAGAACTCGACTGGCGCCTGACGTGCGGGAGGAAATCGCCGAGATCGTCCCCGACATTCAGCACGATGCGATGGGATTTTGCGATCTCGAGCCGGCGCGACAGCTTTTCGCTGGTCCAGTCGGCGCGTTCGCCCTTGACCATCAGGTCGTCTGCCAGGGTCGGCGCGCCGAGGCCAAGGGCGTCCAGGTTGGCGACCGTGTCGTCCTGCTGCGGACAGGCCGAGACGTTGCGCGGCCGCGCGCGGCATTCGCGGTTCGTGACGAAAAATATCCGCACGGGTTGGCCGGCTGGATCCTTCAACCCGCGGGCGGATCGAATGAAGTCCGCTGCGCCGGGAACCGCCGGCGCGGCGCGCTCCGCGAGCCAGTCGTCCCAATGCGACTCGAATTCCGCGAAGCAGGTTTCATCGAGGATCATCTTCGCCTGCGGCGCGGAGTTGTCGAGCACGGTTTCGTCGAGGTCCATCACGACGGCAGGCGGCAGTCCGGACAGGTAACCGCTCTGCGCCGGTTCGGCCGTCCAGTCGGGATCCGCGAGTCCGTCGCGGAGCGCCGTTGCCGCGGCACGATAGATGATCTCGCTCGCCGCGCGATATTCCGCCGAATGACGAAGCCAAAGCGTTGCGCGCTCGCCGCCCGCGGCGAAAGCCATAGTCGGGCTGCAGCGGCCGGCGGCCTTTGCGGACTTCAACGCGGGCTGCGGCGGCGGCGTCGCGCAGGACGTCGCGGCGAGCGCGCCCACGAAAGCCGTCGCGAGCCTCCGTCGCATCAGTCGACCACGCGCGTGCCGCCTGTGGCGATCCGCTCGGCGAACAGCGCCGCGAGCCGCCGCGTCACGGGGCCGATCGTCCCGTCGCCGATCTTCCGGCCGTCGACCTGCGTGACGCCCGCAAGTTCGCCCATGGTGCCGGTGCAGAACGCTTCGTCGGCCCGGTACAGCTCCGTCAGCGACAGGTCGCCGACGTCGTGCGCGATCCCGTGTACACGGCAGATGTCGAGGATGGTTCCACGAGTAATACCTTCAGGGCAGGCCGCGAGCGTCGGCGTTCGGACGACGCCGTCGTGCACCATGAATAAATGAGTGGCGTTGGTCTCGGCGATGAAGCCACGCAGATCCAGCATGACTGCGTCGTCCACGCCCGCCGAGTTCGCCTGAATCTTGGCCAGAATCGACGAGAGCAGATTGGCGTGATGGATCTTTGGATCCAGGCAATCCGGCGGGGAACGCCGCTGGCTGCTCGTGATGAGCCGCAGGCCTTGCTTCGAATAGACCGGCGGCTTGTGTTCGGCAAGCACGATCAACGTCGGGCCCGAGCGGTTGAGCCTGGGATCCATCCCGGAGGTAAACTTTACGCCACGCGTCAGGGTGAGGCGGATGTGCACTCCGTCCTTCATCCGGTTCGCCGCGAGCGTGCGACGGATTTCCTGCACGATCGCCTCGTCCGTCGGAATGTCTTCGAATGCGAGGGCCAGGGCGGAAGAGCGCAGCCGCGCCAGGTGTTCCTCGAGCGCGAATATGCGACCCTCGTAAAGCCGCAATCCCTCCCAGACTGCGTCGCCACCCTGTACAGCGCTGTCAAACGGGCTGACGGCGGCCTGGTCGCGATGAGTCAGCACGCCGTTGACGTTGACGATCAGATCGCGATTGCGTTCGTCGAACTGCTGCAGCATCACTTGTCCTCAGGCCCGCAGGCGCAGTGCGTACAGCTTCTCATACCACGGCCGGCATTCGTCCAGCAGCGGTCGAAGTGACGGCGGCATTTCGATCCGCCGCCCACGCCATGGCTCGAAACCTGTCGATGCCTCCACCACCGCGTACCAATGCGGCGCCCAGATACCGTCCGTCGCGCGTCGTCCCGGTTCCCAGGCGAGCATCTGCGGCAGGAATGCAATGCCGAGCGCTTCGCATAGTTTGGCGAGAATCGCGCCCGGATTCCTGAGGACGTCGCTGGCGAGCACGACCGGCGGTGCCTGGCCCCGTCGATTGGCCACACGGTCGAAGATCTCGCACTGCTGCAGCAGCCCGGTGTCTGCGAGGCCGGCCTGAGGGTATGTTTTCACGAGCGATGCCAGCATCTCGTCCGGCTCCCGGATCAGGAACGCGTGCGTCAGCACATCCAGCCATTCCCGCTCGATCATCGGCAGCAGGTGGTGTGCCATGTGCTTCTGGTACCAGATCGTACGGCCGCCCGGCACCGGCCCCGCAAGCATCGCCGTGATTTTGCGCCAATCGGATTCGTGGTGTGCGAGCACCTCATCGCGGCCCGGGTGCGGGATGCCAGTGACTTTTAAATAGTGGGAGTAGAGCGGTTCGTCGGTGACGGCGGTGTCGGGCCGGCTGCCAAAGGAGCGCATCATCGCCGTCGAAATGTTGCGCGGGCCGGACCACATTGCGATGCGAACGACACCGGAACTCATGTCAGTCAACCGGCTCCTCCGGACGTGTGATGCTGGTCACGAATTCAATGCTACTTGATTGCTTATGTGACATCGCACCAGACGTGGCTATGCGTGTTGTTACGTTGATCCCCGACCAGTCATGGTCTGACGAACGGGCACACTCGCCGCGAGGCGAGGCCGCAAAACCACGGGTCTCCTGCTGCAGGACGACCGCCGGGTTACCGAACCAGCCTTGAAGATTGGCGGGCATGGCGAAAGCCACGCTCGGCTGCTGCTGGCAATGGATCGGTCACCGGGAGTTTGCGATCGTAAAGCGCGTGCCTGGATGAAAGAGCTGGCTCAGTTGCTTCGGCGACCGCTACTTCACGTGGCGGCATTTTCGCTGGTCGTCAACCTACTGTTGCTGACACCGGCGCTCTTCATGCTGCAGGTATTCGACCGGGTGCTCGTCAGTCAGAGCCAGGAAACGCTGCTCGTGTTGCTGCTGGGCACGGCGATCGCGCTGGGGATCATGCTGGCGCTTGATTACCTGCGCGGCCGCTTGCAGGGCGTTGCCGGCAATCTGGTGGCGGAAGCGTTGTCGCCGGTCGTCGCAAAGGTGGTCCTCGCGGCCAGGGCGCAAGGCGGCGAGCGCGTGCCGGGCGAAGGCCTGCGTGATGTGGCGACGTTGCGCGGATTGTTCGCGGCGCAAGGGTTGCTCGCCCTGTTCGATGCGCCCTGGCTGCTGGTCTACGTTGCGGTCATCTGGGTCTTCCATCCTGTTCTCGGTATCGCTGCGGCCGCCAGCGCCGTTGCCATGCTGCTGCTCACGTTGCTGAACGACCGCCTGACGCGTTCTGGGATCGAATCCTTGCAACGTGAAGCGGCGCAGGCTGGCCGCTATCTGGAAGCATCATTGGCCAACGCCGAAGTCGTGCAGACGCTGGGCATGGCGCCCGCGCTGATCGGCAACTGGCGCAATCTGAATCAGAAGGTCACCGAGCTGCAGCGTCCGATCGCGCGCACGACGGTCGCGATTACCTCGCTGACGCGTGCCCTGCGCCAGGCCATACAGATCGGCGTACTGGCGATCGGCGCGTATCTGGTCATCAGCCAGCAGGCGACGGTCGGCATCATGGTAGCGACCACCATCCTGCTGGGTCGCGCGCTCGCGCCGGTCGAGCAGGTTGTCGGCAGCTGGCGCGTGCTGGCGGAAGGACGCCTGGCGTTGGCAAGACTGAGCCAGTTGCTGGAAACGGTCGCACAGGCGCCCGAGCCGATGCCGTTGCCCGAGCCGCAGGGCGCGCTCGTCGCGCAGAACATCATCTACCGCCCGCCCGGTTGCGACCGTCTCGCATTGCAGGGCGTGTCGTTGCGGCTCGAACCGGGTGAATCGCTCGCGATCGTCGGTCCAAGCGCGGCAGGCAAATCGACGCTGGTGCGTGTACTGACGGGCCTGTGGAAGCCAACGGCCGGAATCGTGCGCCTCGATGGCGCGGATCTCTCCTTGTGGCCGAGGGAAACGCTGGGGCCATTGATCGGTTATGTGCCGCAGGACGTCGAGCTGTTCCACGGGACGGTCGCCGAGAACATCGCCCGACTCGGTCCAGTGGATTCCGCGCTTGTCGTCCGGGCCGCGCAACGCGCGCGGGTGCACGAGATGATCCTGTCGCTGCCGGACGGCTACGACACCCGAGTCGACAATGGCGGCATGTTGCTGTCGCCCGGTCAGCGGCAGCGGATTGCGCTGGCGCGGGCCCTGTATGGCGAACCGCGGCTGGTGGTCCTGGACGAACCGAATTCCAACCTGGATGGCGCCGGAGAACAGGCGCTTGCCGAGGCCATCGGCGACCTGCGCCAACAGTCAGTGACCGTGCTCGTCGTGACACATCGAAATACCTTGATCCGGCACATGACGCAGATGCTCGTGCTGGACGGCGGTCGCGTGCAGCAATACGGCCCGACTTCGCAAGTGCTCGTGGCACTCGATCGGCAGAAGCAGCATGCCCCGGCGGCAAATGTCGTCCAGATATCCCGTCCAACGGCGCCAGCGCGCATCGAGCAGGCGTCATGAACTCTCGCAAGACGATTCCTATGGCGGACGACCTGGTTTCCACGCACGTGCACGAGGCCTCCAGGCTGTCTGCCAAGGGGCTGGCTATCGTGCTGTTCGGATTGCTGCCGATCGCTGCATGGGTCGCATTCGCCCCACTGTCCTCAGCCGTCATCGCCTCCGCCTTCGTGAAAGTCGACTTGAACCGCCGCCCGGTTCAGCATCGGGAGGGCGGCATCGTGCGCGAAGTGCGTGTGCGCGACGGCCAGCATGTCGTGCAGGGCGAGCCGTTGCTGGTGCTCGGCGACATCGCGGTGGACGCGGACCTGAATCGCATCAACTTCCGGCTGGTGGCCGAGCGCGCAGGCGTTGCAAGGCTCGAGGCAGAGCAGTCGCTGCTGCAGGCGATCCGTTTCCCGGACGATCTGGTCGAATCCGTTCGCGGCGATGCGCGCCTGGCGGAGCAGTTCGAGAAGGAAGGCGCGCTGTTCGCCGCCCGGCGCAATGCACTCAACGAGCAGACCGGACTACTGCACGAGCAGCGCGCGCGCGTGGATCAGGAGATCGAGGCGCTGCGGGCGCAGATTTCGAGCAGCGGCGAGTCACTGCGGTTGCAACAGGCGGAACTCGAAACCAACCGCAACCTGCGCAAGGATGGATATGTGTCCGCGGCGCGGGTCACGCAGCTCGAAGCCACGGTCGCCGACTACGCGGCACGCATCGAAGAGCACCGCTCGGAACTCGCGCGCGCGCAGCAACGCGTCGCCGAAATCAATCTGAAGATCAACGGACTGGAAGGCCAGTATCGGCAGGCAGCGAGCGATCAGCTCCGGGAGGGCGCATCGCGCGTGTCGGAACTGGAGCAGGAACTGCGCAAGTCAGCGGATGCGTCCGACCGGCAAGTGATCGTGGCGCCCGCCAGCGGCGAGGTCATCGACCTGAAGTACACGACCCCGGGGGCGGTGATTGCTCCACGCGAAACGATCGCCGAGGTCGTGCCGCTCGACGCGCGACTCGTCATCGAGGCGCGGGTCCGGACCGAGGACATCAACCGCGTGCACTTGGGCCAGGCGGCAGACGTACGCTTTACGGCTTTCAATCACCGCATCACGAAACTGGTTTCGGCCAACGTCGTTTACGTGGCCGGCGACCGTCTCGTCGACCCGGTCACGAATCTGCCGTACTACGTAGCACTGATTGAAGTCGACGCGGCCTCTCTGAAGGCAGCAGGCGATCTCACGCTGCAAGCCGGCATGCCGGCGGAGGTCTATCTCAAAGGCGAGGAGCGGACTGCATTGCAATACCTGCTCGAACCGGTAACAGCCGTGATCAGACGGGCAGGCAGAGAGTCGTGAACGTCGTGAGTCAGGCGATCACCAATGTTGCATCGAATTCGGAATCCACGGGCAATTTACATGCGACCACGGTCGCAAAAGCTAGGGGCTAAGCCATGAGCGATATCACGGGCACCAGCGGCAATAACAACCTGAACGGCGGTTCAGGCGATGACACCATGGACGGCGGCGCCGGCAACGACATCATGAGCGGCGGCTCCGGCAGCGACACAATGGACGGCGGCTCCGGTAGTGATCGCCTGAACGGCGGATCGGGCGCCGATACGCTGATCTACACGCTCGCCGAGAACGCCGGAGCGACAGATATCTATACCGGTGGCTCCGGCATCGACACCATCCGGCTCGAACTGACCAGCGCTGAGTGGGTCCGTGCCGACGTACAGTCGCAGATTGCGCTGTACCTGCAGCATCTCATCGCGGTCAAGATGAATCAGAACACCGGTGAAGTGTCGAATGGCGCGGCGAGCGATTTCACATTCGCCTTCGACGGCAGCGCACGCCTCACTGTGCAGATGATGGAAAGACTGGACGTCTGGGTCGATGGGCAGCAATTCGATTTCCATGCGCCGTTCATCACCGCGCATGACGACGGCGCGGTGACCGAGGACGTGAGCGTCAGTGCGGGCAATCTGAGCGACAGCGGCTCAATCAACTTCCTCGATGTGGACTGGACGCAGTCGCATAGCGTGACTGTGACGCCTTGCGGTAGCAGCACTCCGATTGGCACGTTGACGGCGGTGGTCACCAATGCGGCTACCGGCGACGGAACTGGCGTTGTTACGTGGAGCTACACGGTACCCAACAGTGGCATGCAGTATCTGGCTGCCGGCCAGGTGGTGACCGAGACTTTCACGGTGACTATCACGGACAGTTTGGGCAGTTCGGACACGCAGAAGGTCACGATTACGATCACCGGCACCAATGACGGACCGGTGGTGCAGGCGGTGGCGGCGGCGGCGGCGGAAGACGGCGCGGCGGTGCTGGGCTACTTCAACGGCGACGACATCGACAGCGACGATGACGCCGGCTCGCTGGTGTATACGATCACCACGGTGCTGGCGCCGGGCCAAGGCTCGGTGGTGAACAACAACAACGGCAGCTTCAGCTTCGATCCGGGTACCGACTTCCAGGGGCTGGCGGAGGGCCAAACCCAGCTGGTGACGTTCGACTACACGGCCACCGACAGCCACGCGGCGGTGTCGAACACCGGCACGGTGACGGTCACGGTGACCGGCACCAATGACGGACCGGTGGTGCAGGCGGTGGCGGCGGCGGCGGCGGAAGACGGCGCGGCGGTGCTGGGCTACTTCAACGGCGACGACATCGACAGCGACGATAACGCCGGCTCGCTGGTGTATACGATCACCACGGTGCTGGCGCCGGGCCAAGGCTCGGTGGTGAACAACAACAACGGCAGCTTCAGCTTCGATCCGGGTACCGACTTCCAGGGGCTGGCGGAGGGCCAAACCCAGCTGGTGACGTTCGACTACACGGCCACCGACAGCCACGCGGCGGTGTCGAACACCGGCACGGTGACGGTCACGGTGACCGGCACCAATGATGCGCCGACGATCCAGCTGGTCACAACGGACAGCGCATCGGCAACGCTGATCGAAACAAATCTTGGGCTTACGACTGGTGGGACGCTGACGGTCACCGACGCCGACACCACGGATACGGTCAATTCGTCCGTCACCGGTGTCGTGGTCAGCGGCACAACGGCTGGCCTCACGCTGACCAACGCGCAACTGCAAAGCCTGCTCGGCGTAACCCCGACCACCGGTCTGGCCGCCAACAGCGGCGATACGCACAACCTTGCCTGGACATTCAACTCGGGTACAGAAGCGTTCAATTACCTCGACGACGGCCAGTCGTTGACACTGACTTACACGGTGCAAAGCACGGACAACCACGGTGTGTCCGATAGCCAGACGATTGCGATCACGATCAACGGTACCAACGATAACGTTGCGGCGATCGATCTGAACTTCAGCGCCGCGGTATCCAACGGCAATTCCCTGCCGAATGGTGCCTTTGGGCAGATAACGGCCGTCGACCCGGACGGGGGCGGCGCACATACCTATGCCGTAACCAATCTCACGGCAACGACCCTGGCTGGGGGAGCAGCCGCAAACGTTGCGGGTGATCTGACGGTGAGCAGCACGGGCGTGGTCACAGCCAACAACCTGGACACCGACCGCGTCTACTCAATGTCAGTCACGGCCTCGCAGGGCACGGCCACATTCACTGAAACCTTCAGTGTCATTACGGGAACCAACGCAGCCAATAACATCAGCGGATCCGGCGACGATGTGATCTTCGGTCTGGGAAACAATGACGTCATTCTTGCCGGCTCCGGGAACGACACGATCCAAGGCCAGGGGAGTGACGACACCCTTCACGGCGGGGATGGCAACGATGTGCTAATTGGGGGCGGCGGCAACGACACCTTTGTCTTTGACTCGGCCTTTAACGGCACGACGAATGTGGACACCATCATCGACTTCAATGCGAGCTCGGCCGACAAGATCGCCCTGGACCAGAGCATTTTCACGGTTCTGTCGCTGGGCGCTCCACTCGCCGCTGCGAACTTCGCGGCGAATGCGGGAGGCAATGCAGCCCAGGCCGATGACTACATCCTTTATGACACCGCGACCGGGAATCTTTACTACGACGCCGACGGAAACGGCGCCGGCGACAAGATCCTGTTCGCCACACTGACTTTGAGTGGCGTGAGCGGTACGGTCGATAATTCGGACTTCAATGTGATTGCCTGAAGTCCGAGCGTCGTCCGCGGCGGAAATTGAGTTGACCAGGGTGCCGCGTCAGCAGCTCAAGG
>CAWIWZ010000007.1:0-150814 GCA_963839885.1 uncultured Gammaproteobacteria bacterium | reverse complement strand
ACTTGCGCTATGGCGAACCGCGCATCACGCCGTCCTTGACGAACACCCGGTAGGGCGTGGTCCCGGTCGCGCTGCCGTCGCGCGAGCGCCACTTGCCATTGTGGCAAAGGGTACCGCCCTGCGCCGGCACGGCGTCGAATTCGACCGAGTTGTAATAGACCGTGCCGTTCGGCTCGGTCGCGGTGAAGTCGGTCTTGCACTTGTCGCCGACGACCACCGGATTGTACTCGCCGATGATGATGCCGCCGCCTCCGGTCGAGGGGAATTTCGGCGTGTGCAGCCGCCAGCTTTCATAGTTTTCCTGCGCGAGCGCGCCCGGAACGAACGCGATCAGTCCGATCATCAGTGCTGCCACGGCGCATCGTGTTCTCGCATGTCGGTCTCCCTCGAATGTCACCGATCTACGGGCAGCCGCCGCCAAGGTTTCGCGCCTCGCTCCCGCGATACATAACGCTGCGTAAGAGCCCAATTTACAGGCATAATTCGCATTCTCCGACCCGCGGCAATTTACTCAAACGCAACCGTTCGGTGCCTAATGGTCGGTTGATACCGTGAGGGGGCACGAATGGGCATTTTCAATCTCGGCAAGCTTCGCATCGGCACCAAGCTCGGCCTTTCGGCCGGCGTCGGCGTCGTGCTCGTGGTCGGCATGATCACAAGCGGCCAGATCCAGAATGTGGGCCGCGACCAGGCGGCCGCCGAGATCAAGTCGAGCTACGAGCTGCGCGGCGCGATCGCGGCGTTCGAACCCACGACCCGCCGCCTGCTGATCGCCAACCGCGACATGCGCATCGCGACGGACGGCAAGCAGGTCGAGGCCGCGGTCGGGCGGATCAACACCCTGACGGCGGAGGGGCAGAAGCAGTTCACGCGGCTCGCCGAGCTCGGCACGCCCGAGACCCGGAGCAGTTCGACCGCGTGCGCGACTTCTACGGCCGCTATACCGCCAGTCTCACCGAGATCGGCACGTCGCAGGCCCAGGTGATGCAGCTGCGCGAGGAGCAGGACAAGCTGCTCGCCGAATGGACCAAGGCGAGCGATGCCGCCGTGAAGCTCGCCGCCAAGACCCCGCCGGTCGAGAAGGCGCTGATCCAGGCCGACGCGGCGTTCAAGGATGCACGCTCCGCGATGTGGGCCTATTTCGTGCGTGGCGGCGAGCAACGCCTGCAGCGCGCGCACGATGCGGCGAACATGCTCCCCGACGGCGTCGTGCTCGCATCGGTGCGCGGCCTCTCCGAGCAGATCGACACGCTCCTGATCACGGCGCCGCGCTACAAGGAAGTCATGGAGAAGGTCCTGTTGCTCAGCGCGCAGCAGATCCAGACGATGAACCAGCGCACCACGCCGAGCCGCGAGGAGATGGACAAGGTCCTCGCGCGGCTCAACGAATGGGCGGCGCAGCGCGTCGGCAATGCCGAGGCGAGCGCGGCGGCGGGCGATGCGCGCGCCAACGTGATCGAGCTCGCCGTCGGCACGATCGTGGTGCTGATGCTGATCGGCTCGACGATATTCGGCGCGCTGTCGATCGCGCGGCCGATCCGCCGCATCGGCGAGGTCCTGCTCGAGCTGGCGAACGGCAACAAGGCGGTCGATGTGCCCTATGCGGAGCGCGGCGACGAGGTCGGCGACAATGCGCGCGCCGCGAAGACCTTCAAGGAGAAGCTGATCCAGATCGAGGCGCTGGAAGCCGAGCAGAAGGAGGCCGAGCAGCGCGCCGCCGCGCAGCGCAAGGCCGACATGCACAAGCTCGCCGACGAGTTCCAGGCGCGCGGTCGGCGGCATCGTCGAGACCGTTCGTCCGCCTCGACCGAGCTCGAAGCCGCCGCCGGCACGCTGACCAAGACCGCCGAAACCACCCAGGAACTGTCCGGCATCGGTGGCCTCGGCCTCCGAGCAGGCCTCCGCCAATGTGCAGTCGGTCGCCTCGGCGACCGAGGAGATGACCGCGTCGGTGACCGAGATCAGCCGCCAGGTGCAGGAGTCCAGCGCGATCGCCGACGAGGCGGTCACAGCAGGCGAAGAAGACCGACGCGCGCATCAACGAACTGTCGCAGGCGGCGGGCCGCATCGGCGACGTCGTGAAGCTGATCACGGCGATCGCCGAGCAGACCAACCTGCTGGCGCTCAACGCCACGATCGAGGCGGCGCGCGCCGGCGAGGCCGGCCGCGGCTTTGCGGTGGTCGCGCAGGAAGTGAAGGCGCTCGCCTCGCAGACCGCGAAGGCGACCGACGAGATCGGCACGCAGATCGCCGGCATGCAGACGGCGACCGCAGGATTCGGTCGCCGCCATCAAGGAGATCGGCGGCACCATCGGCCGCATCTCGGAGATCGCCTCGACCATCGCGGCCGCGGTCGAGGAGCAGGGCGCCGCGACCCAGGAGATCGCGCGCAATGTCGAGCGAGGCCGCGCAGGGCACCGCGCAGGTCGCCACCAATATCACCGACGTCAACCGCGGCGCCGGCGAGACCGGCTCGGCCTCGGCGCAGGTGCTGGCCTCGGCGCAGTCGCTCTCGCGCGAGAGCAACCACCTCAAGAGCGAGGTCGACAGTTCCTCTCGACGGTGCGGGCGGCGTAAGGCGGGCAACACACCTGCTCCGGCATCGGATCTCGCGTTGCTCGTGCGTGCGTTTGCCCGCCGCAGATCGCGGGATGGCGGGCAACGACGCGCACGACCGGCGCCCGCATGTGGATTTCGAGCGGCGCGTCGTTGCCCGCCCTACCGCAGCCCGACCTCCTGCGCCTTGATCTGCAGCGCGAGATATTGCGAGTAGATGCGGCACTGCGCGAAGCTGCCGGCGATGAACCACAGGCCGGGCTGCGGGTGCGCACATACATGTTGCGCAGCTCCTGTTCGTCGTCGAAGCCCCAGATCGGCCCGACGCGCGCCGCGATCGCGTCGCCGAACAGTTTGCGCACCAGTTGATCCTGCCTCTTGTAGCCGGTCGCCAGCACGACAGGTCGGCGCGAACGTCTCGCCGTCGCGCATGCGCGCGCCTTCGGCATCGAAGCCCTCGATTCGGCGAACTGCGCGAGGGCGATCTTGCCCTCGACGATCAGGTCGGAGCAGCCGACGTTGAAGTAGTAGCCGCCGCCGCGCGTGAGGTACTTGAACTGCCAGCCCGAGCCGTCGTCGCCGAAGTCGAGCCGGAAGCCCGCGCGCTCGAGCCGTCAAGCAGCTCCTGGTCGAGCTTCCTGCCCTGTTCGGTCAGCAGATGTGGCTCTTGCGCGCGAGCGCGAACGGCATCGACGTGGCGATCAGGTCGCAGTCCTCGAGCGGCGGTCCCTCGTTGTACAGCGAGTAGACGAGCTGCGCGCTCGGCTCGATGTTCACCACCATGGTCGGGCCGCGCTGGACCAGCGTGACCTCGCGCCGCTGGAATAGAGATCCTGCGCGATGTCGTGGCCGCTGTTGCCGGTGCCGATCACGAGCGCGCGCTTGCCGCTCCAGTCCTCGCCGTCGCGGTACTGGCTGGAATGCAGCACCGTGCCACCGAAGTTCTGCAGCGTCGGAATGTCCGGGATGCTCGGGATGCCGCTGACGCCGGTCGCCATCACGACGTGGCGCGGGCGCATCGTGCGCGTCGTGCCGTCGGCGCGGCGCAGCACGACCGTCCAGCGGCCGTGCCTTTTCGTCGTAGGTGCCGCCGCGAACTCGGTGCCGGTCCAGTAGTTGAGCTCCATGCTCTCGACGTAGGTCTCGAACCAGTTGGCGAGCTTGTCCTTCGGGATGTAGGTCGGCCAGTTCGGCGGAAACGGCATGTACGGCAGGTGATTGACCTGCACCTGGTTGTGCAGGGTCAGCGCGTGATAGCGCTTGCGCCAGTTGTCGCCGATGCGCGCCTCGCGGTCGACGATCAGCGTGTCGACCTGCAGCTGGGTGAGCCGCGCCGCGATCGAGAGCCCCGCCTGCCCGCCGCCGACCACCAGCACGGCCGGGTCGCGCTCCGCATATGCGGCGCTGCCTTGCGCAGGTCGAGCCAGTTCGGCCCGCGGAAATCGCGCGAGTATGATTGGCCGGTCGGCCGCGGCCGCCCGACCTGCTCCTCGTGGCCCTTGATCTCGTCGAGCGCGGTCAGCAGCGTCCAGGCTTTCGGGGTCGCCTCGGCCGGCACGAGGCGCAACACGCCGCTGCCGCGTCCCTGCGCGGTCTCGAAGCCGAAAATCGCCTCGATGGCGCGCGTGCCGGCACGCGTCACCTGGCGCGGCGCGGTGCGCTGCGGGTCGAGCCGGAAACCGGATGCGCGCGCGCCCGCGTGCGTCTTGCAGCGCGCGGGCGATCGCGTCCGCGCCGTGGACCGTCCGGATGTCCCAGGTGAATGCCAGCACGTCGCGCCAGTAGCGGTCGGTGAAACAGCGCGCAGCGCACGCCGTCGCCGCGAGCGCCCGCTCGAACGCGCGAGCCATTCCTGCGCGTCCGCGTCGATCGATTCGGTCTTTGCCAGCATTCTGGCGTTCCCGGCTTTTCCCGGGGGCCGAGACGCCACTGACCGGAATGTGAAACCGCCCCTGCCCTCGCGCGTATCGCGTCCGGCGCCGGTCCGCTATGCTTTAAGGAGCGAGGAGTCGACCCATGATCGATCGCAGGCACGCACTCGCACTGCTGGCTGGCTTCGCGACGACGCCGGCGCTCGCGCAGACAGGGGTGAGCCGCATGACCGCCTATGCGTTCTCGTTCACCGGGCTGAAGGGCGGCGACATCAAGCTCGCCAATTTCGCCGGCAAGCCGATCCTGGTGGTCAACACCGCGTCGCTGTGCGGCTACACCCCGCAATATGCCGGCCTGCAGGAGTTGTGGAAGCGCTACCACGCGCGCGGCCTGATGATCGTCGGCGTCCCGTCGAACGATTTTGGCGGCCAGGAGCCGGGCGGCGCGACCGAGATCGAGCATACCGCGCACCAGAACTACGGCGTCGGTTTCCCGCTCACCGCCAAGGCGGTGGTGCGCGGCGACGGCCAACACCCGTTCTACAAATGGGCCGCCGCGGAGCACCCGCTCGAGCTGCCGCGCTGGAATTTCCACAAATACCTGATCGGGCGCGACGGCCATGTGGCGGCGAGCTTCGCCACATCGGTCGACCCGACCGACGCGCGCGTGACCGCTGCGATCGAAAAGGAACTGGGTCGTAGTGCGTGAGGTGTTGCTGGGTCTCTTGCCGCCAGAGTCTACCCTGCCGGGAGAAGTGTAGACAAACCCCTCCGAATGGTTGAGTTGCACGCCTCTCCTTTTTTAACCCTTTAGTAATATTACGGGTTGCGCCGCCCATTTTTGTCTGCCTACGCTGCGTCAGGTGAAGTGCCGCCGGGGCTTTCTGCTCGGTATTGCTTGAGCGAGACTGCTATCTGTTCCCGCCGGCTTTCGCGTAACTGCTTCAGCGCGTGCAGCCACTCAGCTTCGACCTGATTGATGTCCATGGGGGGCATTCGATGACGTACGCCATCAACGGAACCAACGGCAACGACACCATCAACGGAACATCGAACGACGACTACATTCTCGCCAAGGCGGGCAATGACTTTATCATCGCAGGTAATGGCGACGACCGGGTGGACGCCGGCGCGGGCAACGACACCGTCAATGCCGGCAACGGAGACGACGAGATCGATGGCGGCAGCGGCAACGATACGATCAACGGCGATGCCGGCAACGACGTGCTCGACGGCGATGACGGCAACGACACGATCGATGGCGGCTCGGGCAACGATCTGATCCATGGCGACGACGGCGACGATGTGCTGAAAGGCAATGTCGGCTGCGACGTCATTCTCGGCGGCGACGGCAACGACACGATCACTGGGGGCGGCGGCAACGACCTGATCTATGGCGGCCAGGGCACCGACACGGCGATCTTCGCCGGCAGCTACGCCTCCTACAACATCGTCAACCTGTTCGGCCTTGTGCTCATCAACGGACAGGACGGCACCGACCTCGCACTCGACGTCGAACTCCTGAAATTCGACAACGGCACCTACAATGTGGCGACCCGCACCTTCACGCCGAACCAACCCCCTGCTCAGCCGACGCTATCGATCTCGGACGCCTCGGCCAACGAGGAGGCCGGGACGATCACCTTCACGGTGACACTGTCGGCGCCGGCAACCAGCAACGTCACGTTCAACTACGGCACCGCCGATGGCAGCGCCGGCGCCGGCGACTATGTCGGCGCGAGCGGCACCGCGACCATCCTCGCCGGCCAAACCACGGCCACGATCACGATCGCGCTCACCAACGATAAAATCGTCGAGCCGGGCGGCGAGACGTTCCTGGTCAACCTTTCGAACCCGGTCGGCGCGACAATCGCGGACGGCCAGGCAAGCGGCACGATCATCGAGCAGGATCAACTGATCAATGGAACGCCAGGCAACGATGGAACTCCGGCCGCACCGCTAAGCGGCGGACCAGGCGACGACACTATCAACGGCTTGGCGGGGGACGACGCCCTGGCTGGCAATGCCGGCAACGATACGCTCAACGGCGATGCCGGCCGCGACCGCATGACCGGCGGCGCCGGCAACGGCACGCTCAACGGCGGGATGGATTTCGACACGGCCGTCTACACCGACGCCACCGAGGGCATCATCGTCGACTTCGGCGCCGGTACGGTCAACGGCGGCGCGTCGGTCGGCAGCGACACGCTCACCAGCACCGAAGGCCTCAAGAGCACCGACTTCGCCGACACCTTGAACGCCAGCACCTATTCGAACACCAGTCCGAATGGCGGCGGCGTCGGCTACGTGCTGCCCGGCGGCTTCGGCCTGCAGGGCAACTTCGTCGAGTTCGAAGGCAATGGCGGCAATGACCAGATGACCGGCAACGGCAACACCCGCGTCAGCTACCAGAACGCCACCAGCGCGGTAAACGTCAACCTGCAGACCGGCATCGCGGGCGGCGACCTGTCAGTCGGCACCGACGCGATCCTTAGCGGCGTGAACGCGATCCGCGGCTCGGCCTTCAACGACACGCTCACCGGCAGCCTCAATCTTCACGGGGGGTCGAGAACTTCGAAGGCGCGGGCGGCGATGACGCCATCAACGGCAATGGTGGCTTCGACCGCATCCGCTACGACTTCCCAGACCATCGCGGGCCCGAACGGCATCGTGGTCAACCTCGCGGCCGGCACGGTGACCGGCCAGGACGCGGCCGCAACCGCGGTGATCGGCCAGCGACACGCTGCTCAGCATCAAGTCGGTGCGCGCGAGAGCAACGCCAACGACATCTACAACGCGGTCGGATTCACCAACGTCGCGACACCCGGCAACCCGAATTTCGGCGGCGATCAGGGCAACTTCAACGAATTCGAGGGCATGGCCGGCAACGACCAGATCGCCGGCAACGGCAGTACCCGTCTCGCGCACTACAGCGCGCAGGCCGGCATCATCGTGACGGTGAGCGGATTTACCAATCCGGCCAGTCCGGGCCTCGGCGTGAGCGGGACCGTGAGCGGCGACGCGTCGATCGGGACCGACAGCTTCACCGGCGTCGGGCAGTTCCGCGGATCGATCTTCAACGACACGTTCACCGGCTTCGACAACAGCAACACCGCCTTCGTCGAGCAGTTCGACGGCTGGGCGGGCAACGACACGATCAACGGCGGCGGCGGGCTCGACCGCGCCCGCTACGACGGCAATGACGGCGTCGCCTATGGGATTCCGGTCACCGATGGCCTCTCGTTCGACATGGATGCCGGCGTCGTGAGCGGCCTGAATGCCTCGGCGACGTTGGGCGCCGGGACCGACACGCTGTTGAGCGTCGAGATGATCCGCGGCACCAACCTGCACGACGTCTACGACGCGACCGGCTTCAGCGGAGCGAGCGCCAACACGGGCAGCCCAGAGGCACCTTCAACGAGTTCGAAGGTGGACGGCGGCAACAACCACAGGTCACCGGCAACGGCAACACCCGCATCAGCTTTCGCAGAACGCGGCCGAGGGCGTGATCGCTCAATCTTGCTGACCGGCACGGTCATCGGCGGCGCGTCGGTCGGCAACGACACCATCGTCGGGGGCGTCAATCAAAGGTCCGCGGCAGCAACTCCGCCGACAGCATCACCGGCACGGCCGGTGCCGACATCCTCGAAGGTCAAGGCAGCACCGACACGCTCAACGGCGATGCCGGCAACGATCGTCTTCTTGGGGGCGGCGGAAACGACACCATCGATGGCGGCGTCAATTTCGACATCGCGGTGTATTCCGGCCTTCGCGGCGAATACACCGTGACGCCCGGTCTCAACCCGGGCCAGTCGACGGTCACCGACAGCGTCGGAGGTCGTGACGGCGCCGACGGCCTCACCAATGTGGAGATGATCGAGTTCTCCAACGCCTATCAGATGAACCAGCGCAACCTCGATATCAGCCCCCTCACCAACCTGGTGCCGGGACGGCAGATCTTCGGAACGGACCTGAACAACGCGGGAGATCGGCGACAATCTGACGATCGGGCTGAACGGCAGCGGGCGGACCATCGATCTTCGCGGCGGCGGCACCGACACGCTGATCCTGGCTTCGAGCGGTTTCTACTCGATCAACCTGCTCAACACCGAGGCGGTCGCCAGCACGACGACAGGACCGACCACGCTGAACCTGCAGTCCACGACGACCAACACCAGCGCGGACGCCGCTACGGCTTCCTGTCCGGCGATCTGAATCCGATTCACCTGGGAGATCGCGGCGCCAAACTGTTTGGCTTCGACCGCGCTGTCGCTCATGGCATGTGGTCGATGGCGCGCACCCTGGCGGCGCTCGGACCCGAGGCGCTCGCGCCGCCGGTGCGCGTTCATGTCGATTTCAAGTTGCCGCTATTCCTCCCGACAAAAACACGACTCGAACACTGGCCGCGCGATAGCCGTCGTTACTTCGTCCTTAAAGATGCCGAAAGCGGGCGGCCGCATCTCGCTGGTTCGACGCAACCCGGCTGATGACGGCGTTCCGCTGGCTGACTCGAAGCGTATTGCGCGCCCGCCCGGGCGAGGAGAAGGCCGTCGGACTGGCCTTTCTCTATTTCTTCATGCTGATGTGCTCGTACTACCTGATGCGTCCATTGCGCGACGCGCTGCCGGCGAACACCGGACTGGAGAACCTCGCGCTGCTGTTTACGCGCCACTTTTACGGTCATGCTGCTTTTGACACCGCTTTTTGGAGGCCTGGCATCGCGCGTGCGCAAACAGGTCCTGTTGCCGGTTACATACCTTTTCTTCGCTTCGAACCTGCTGGTGTTCTATCTCTGGTTCAAGATTGACCCGGATTCGCTCTGGCTGGCCGTGGCTTTTTTTGTCTGGCTGTCCGTCTTCAACATGTTCGTCGTCTCCGTCTTCTGGAGCTTCATGGCGGATGTGTTTCGAGACGAAGAGGCGAAGCGTCTGTTCGGGCCGATTGCGGCTGGCGGCGGCGCCGGCGCGATTCTGGGACCGGCACTGACGAAATTGCTGGCGCCGTGGATCGGTATCGACGCGGTCGTCGGACTGTCATTGCTGCTGTTGCTCGGAACCTTGCCGTGCATACGGGGCCTCGCCCACTGGGCGGAATTGCGCCACGGCCATTTCGTGCTGCCCGCCGACGATCCGCGGGCCAAGATCGGTGGCGGTGCGCTCGATGGCGTGCGCCTGGTCGCACGCTCACCCTACCTGCTCGGCATCTTCGCGATCATCGGTTTCGGGTCCGTCGCCGGCACGTTCATGTATTTCGAACTGCAGCACTATGTAGCGGCTGAGTATCCCGACATCGCCGAACGCACGAATTATTACGCCACCCTCGATCTCTGGGTCAACGGACTCGCATGGATATTCCAGGCATTCGTCGTGACCCACATGATCCGCTTGCTGGGCCTCACCCGTGCACTCGTCGCGATGCCGGCGATCGCGTTCGCGTCGTTTGCATGGCTGGCGGCGAGCCCGATCCTGATCCTGCTGTCGGGGAGCCAGGTCGTGCGCCGGGCCGGTGAATTCGGGCTCGGCAAGCCGTGCAGGGAAGTGCTGTACACCGTGGTCGATCCGGCGACCAAGTACAAGGCGAAGAATTTCATCGATACGACGCTGCAACGGACTGGAGACATGGTAGGCGCCTGGGGACATGTCGGGCTGCAGGCGCTCGGCGTCACGCTCGCAGGCTTCGCATCAATCTGCGCAATCGGGATGCTGGCGGTCGCCTGGATTGCCGCCTGGCTCGGACGCGAGTTCCAGCGACGGGAGCAGGGCACTTCGTGATGCCGGTACAGTCCAAGCGCCCGACGAGGCCCGGAGCCCTTTCATGCATCAAAGCAATGACCGCCTGTCCCGCCGGGAGGCCTTGTGGCTGATCGGCACTTTCGCCGCCGGTCCTACGGTCGCGCTTGCTGCCACTGACCCGATGCAGCGCGCCATTCCGAGCAGCGGCGAGAAACTGCCGGCTCTCGGCCTCGGTACCTGGGAGGTGCTCGACGTTTCCGCATCCGGGCGCGACTACGAAGCCGCAACGGCAGCGGTACGAAGCTTTCTGGATGCCGGCGGACGCGTCATCGACAGTTCGCCCATGTACGGTCGGTCGGAAGAGCGGATTGGCGACATCCTCACCGCAATTCGCCCCGCCGCAAAGCCGTTTCTCGCGACGAAGATCTGGACCACGGGCCGGGATGCCGGCCGCGCCCAACTCGCCGACTCGCATCGCCTGATGCGCGCCAAAGTTCTCGACCTCGTTCAAGTGCACAACCTGCAGGATCTCGAAATTCACCTGGCGACGCTTCGCGCGGCGAAGGAGGAGGGCAGCTTGCGCTACATCGGCGTCACACATTACGTCGCGAGCGCGCACGCGGATCTCGAGCGCGTAATCCGGCGCGAGCGTCCGGATTTCATGCAGATCAATTATTCGCTGGCGGAGCCGGAGGCGGGGACACGCCTGCTGCCGGCCGCGCGCGATCTCGGCGTTGCGGTCCTGGTCAATCGTCCGCTCACCAAGGGTGGCATGATTGATCGTGCGGCTGGCAAGCCCTTGCCGCCCGTGGCAGGCGAGCTTGGCTGCCACAGCGCAGCGCAACTCTTCATCAAGTGGGTACTGGCGGACCCTGCGGTAACGGTGGTGCTAACCGGCACCCGTAATCCGCGACATGCCGCCGAAAATCTCGAAGCGGCCTCCGGCAAAGTGCCCACGGCAACCCAGAAAGCGGCCATTGCGAGCTGGTTTCAATCCCTGTGAACCTAGGGTGCACTCCCTAGGCCGCGTCCGAATACTTGCGGCGATTGTCGAACCCGTATCCCGCAAGGAGCCCGCAATGATCGAGAATTTGAACGCCTTCCTTGGCAACGTCGCCCAGACTGGCCTTAGCAAGGCCGCGCGCAAATCCGCGCGCACGATCTGGAACGCACATCGCGCGGCGTTTGAAACCACGCGTCACGAGGCCGGCAAAGTGCTCGGCATCGCGATCGATGAAAGCCAGCGGTTCTCCACGCGCGGCCGCGATGTCGCCGACAGCATGGTAGACAACCTGGCTGGCGTCGCCGATGAACAGCTGTCGGCGCTCGAACAGTCGCTGCAACAGGGCGTGAGCCGTGTCATCCGCCGTATCGGCCTGCCGACCGCGAAGGACGTCAACTCGCTCTCGCGCCGCGTCGATGCGCTGACTGCGCGCGTCGAAGCCCGCGCCGCGAAGAAGTCGAAGCGCCGCGCCACGCGCCGCGCCGCCTGAGGCCTCCCGCTGCCGCTGGTGTACGATGGGCAGCCCCGTCGTGCACCAGCGTCATGCCCACCAGCCCAAAGTCGCCATCAGGGCGGCGCACCCGCCAACGCATCCTCGACGTCACTCTGGGGCTCTATAACGGCCTTGGCGAACCGAATGTTTCGACCTCGCTGATCGCGGCCGAGCTCGGCATCAGCGCCGGCAATCTTCACTACCATTTTCGCCGCAAGGACGAACTATCGGCGGCGTTGCTCGAGCAATTTGTCGCCGAATTCGACGTACTGCTGCCGCCGCCGACGTGGCGCGCGGACAATGTCGAGGATGTCTGGCTGCTGCTGCACCTGATTCTCGAATTGCTCTGGCGTTACCGCTTCCTGTTCCGGGACCTGAGCGGCATCATGGCGCGCGACCGCCGCGCCGGCACGCATCTCGCGGGCGTATTCGAACGCGCGGTTCAGGCAGCCCGCAGCATTTGTCTCGGACTCGCCGAACGCAACCTGATGACAGTGACCGGCGCCGAAGTCGATGCGCTCAGCGCGAACATCGCGGTCGTCTCGCTGTACTGGTTGTCGTTCGAATCGGCACGCCATCCGCGCAAGGACGTTTCCGGCGCCGGCATGGCACGCGGCGCCTACCAGGTGCTCATGCTGGTCGCACCGTTCCTGCAGCCGGAAGGTCGCCTGCATCTCGAGGAACTGGCGCGGAGCTACCTGGTGAAAGGGTCGGGCGTCACCGTATAGCCGGCTGTGCGCCATCCGTGCGCGGCACCGCCAGCTACAGCGTGGTTCTGCCCCCCACACACGCATCAGGACGCGCAGATTTCACTTGCGGACATTTCCCAGGGCGCCTTCGCGATGCCCGCCAAGCAATGGAATCGCCGGATTAGCGAGCAGGGCATGCCAGGGCGCGAATACAGGACAAACCAGCGTTATCCCGGCTTTAGTCAGATACATCATTTACCATAATATACATTATGCGAACTTATACCCGTGGCCGGGAAACCGAGGCTCTAGGCCGTGCAACTCATACCGTTCTATCCGACTACAACGCCCGCACAGCGGCGACTGCTAGACGATCTTGATTGCGCACTCAGTAACTTAGATCGCGCGTTCGCCAAACTCACCGACGAGAATTTCTTGTAGCGTCCGAGATTGTAAAGGTCACGGTTCGTTAGCGAACACACAACGCTTCCTACCAAGGACCAAGCAGGATGCTGCCAATCGACTGCGCAATGGCGCGCGGCGAATAGCATGAAGGCCGGAATGTGATAGACGAATGAAGTTTGGTCGAAGTGCGAAAGCGCTGCATGACAAGCTATCAATTCCTCATCGCTGAATTCACGCCACGTGCGCCCGGCATCGATCTCGCCCGCTGCTCTCCATTCACTCTCGGTTATCTTGCGACTCATGGACTGGTCGCTGAGCTGCGCCTGAAGCAGCGAGATGGTAGGAAGTGGCCTTGTCTCGAAGGCCGCCTGGACGGTCGCTACAAATTCATCCGTGTCCATTTCCCCTAAACTAACTGACCCAGCTCTTCGCAGTGTCCTTGCTATACATTTGACGAGCTTATACGCCAAGCACCAAACGCAAGAGTTCAGGCCGTGGGGTTTCTAGCTCATCGACTTTCAAAGTTCGAGTAGGCCCACCACTTCAAACTGAATCGGGCCGCCGTCACCCGCATCCAATTGCCGCAATTCATGCCACTGCCGGCAATGAATGCACTCGACTACATGCTGGCCGTTGTACCAACTGATATCGCGCACGTGCGATTGCTTGGCGCAATCGCTGTTGTGGCATTGAAATTGTTGCATCGCGATGTCCTTGCCCAGGGACATGAGCGGCAGTCGTGAGCGCACAGTTCGAAATCGAACCGGTGGATAGCCTGCGCCTTATTTTGGGGCGTGTACACCCTGCACCCGTCAAAAACGCGGTTAAGCCGCTGTATTGATTGGGAGTTACGCTACGAGTCGTGCCCTGATACACATGCTTGTCTGCAGAGTCTTGAGTGCCTTGCTATACATCATGCGCACTAGTGACCTAGCGCCTGCTGGGGCTTTGGGTTCAATGTTTTAGTCCACTCCAGCACCCGCTTGCTTTCATCATCGCGGCGGCAATCAAAGTGACGCACGCTAGCGTTAAGCAATCACCAGGAGCGTCCCGATGATTCCCACCATCACCGCTTTTGAACGATCGCCCGATCGCGGCAGAGGACTGGCGCGTGACATGCGCGTTCGCTGGGCACTTGAAGAAGTGGGCCAACCTTACGACGTTCGATTTCTCTCGTTCAGTGAAATGAAGGAATCCGCGCATCGTATGCTTCATCCTTTCGGTCAGATTCCGACCTACGACGAACGCGATCTCACGCTCTTCGAGTCGGGGGGCGATCGTATTGCATATCGCGGAGCATCATGCGGGGCTACTGCCAGATGATGTGAATGCCCGGGCGCGCGCAATTGCATGGATGTTTGCCGCGCTCAATACAGTGGAGCCGCCGATTGTTGATCTCGGGATGGCGAAGCTCTTGGAGCACGACAAAAGCTGGTACGAGGAGCGCCTAGCTATCCTTGAGGATCGCGTCCGTGTACGGCTGGGCGAACTCTCCAGTCGGCTTGGCGATGCCGATTGGCTCGACGATGCGTTCAGCGCCGGTGACCTACTGATGGTGACGGTGCTGCGTAGGTTGAACGGATCGGGTGTACTGGAGAAATATTCAAACCTCTCCGCCTATGTCGCCCGCGGCGAAGCGCGCCCCGCCTACAAGCGTGCTTTCGACGCTCAGTTGGCGGTTTTCACTGGCAAGCCACCGACGAGCTGATCGACATTCAAACGCATAGTCAGGTGTCGCGCCTGGACGCGGCGAGTTGCTCAACATAGCGCACAAAGCTTGGATCCTCGCCATGAAGCAGTTGTGGAAGTCGGGATCGGAAATGTGGCTTGCGACACCATTCAAGGATGTAGTCTTCCCAAGAGTTCCAGCGTCGCGCTTGCTTGGGAGACATAGCATCCTCGTACAACAGAAGGTATGCCCTCTCAAATAGCGACACCAGCATGGCAAAGATGATCAACTGTCTTTCCTTTTGCTGATCATCGAGAGATGGCGTGACCTCATCAGAAAACAGCCTAAGATCTGGATTCTCCAAAGCAACCTTCAGGAAATCCTGATAACTATCCGACAAAAGTTGGTATACCTCTTCCTCTTCGTTTTCGCGTTCCTTCCGTTGCTCGAACAAGAAGACAGTAATGGCTAATGGCAGGCCAATGACGGTCACCACATAGCCCATCAGTTCCCAGGTTTCAATTGACATGGCGGTGATACTCTCGACTTGCTATACATTATGCTGGTGGGACCGGCATGCAAGTCGGCGAAATGGGGTCAGCGTCAGTTGCCCGCCGTGACGTCGGGCGTATGATGGTTGCGAACGCCAATGGAGCTGGAGACGGTCATGAAGAAGATCCTTTGTGGTTTGGCACTAATGGCAGTGGCTACTGCTGCATACGCGGCTAGCGGCGCGTGTGGGCTTTGCGCCATTAGTCTTTGCGACATTTGTCCGCTCTGTTAAGCCTGAGAACAAGAAGCGAAACGCCCCGAACTGCGGGGCGTTTCTTTTTGCAGGTAGCGCTTAGCTCACTAACGCATTCGTTATCCGATTCCGACTAAGTGCCGATAACCTTCGGTGCGCTGTGGCCGAGCTCCCTGCACTGCCCACGATAGATTTCCAGCACCGTCGCTGCATCCAGTACCGCTTCGACATTCCCTGCTGAGTCCAGGTTGAGGTTGGCGCCCCGGATCGCAAACCACACGTCTGTCGTTACCTTGTTCGTTGCCGGCACGTGCAGCGTATGAATTGCGCCGGCGGGCTCATAGAGGTACGAACCGGCGACGTTGATCTCCTGATATTCGAGATAGCGCCATGAGCCACGGATCGTGAAGGCGAAGACTTCGCCAGTGTGCCGATGCCGCTGAATCGTCACCCCGGGCTCGAATCGGACCCGGATAACCCAGAGTCCGGTTTCGGTATCCACCTGCAGCAGCTGAAAGACCACCTGTTCTTGGTAAGGCACGAACGGCAGGTCGTGTTCGGCGCGAAGGAGCGACGCTGGTGCCCCGATGATTTCGGAAACCTCTGCATTCATTGACTGTCTCCCAAGGTAGATGTGGTGTGCGACTCGTTGAGCCATCCGAGTGCGCGGATTTTCTCGATGACCGCCGTGGAAAAAAGCTCCGAACCCTCCGCATTCAGATGCATGGAGTCATGGGGATGCATCAGGGTGCGCACATCGAGGCCCCGCTCCCTTACGAGACGAGGCAATGACAGGAACTCGTAACCCATCGCGGCGCTGTGCTCCTCGAGTGCGACGGTCACCCGATCGAAGTCAAATATGTCGCCATAGATCTCGATGATCCTGGCTCTCTGAATTTCATCCAATACCGGCCGCTCGATTCCCTCAACGAGCAGGAATGGAATGCCCTGCGCTCGCGAGTAATTTACGATGGCGGCGATCAGGCGTTGCAGCAACTCCAGGCGACGCTGATCCTCCGCATCGTAGGCTCGCTTGAATGGCCGCAATTCCAAATGCGTTTCCAGCGGCTCACCAGCACGGAAATGGTCTCCGAAGCCAACCAGGGCGTATTTAAGCTGCCGCAAGGTGAAGGAGCGCTCTATCAACTCGAGCCACCAGGGCGGCTTGGGAAGGCGTTCACCACGGATCGGCATGCCTGTCAGGCGCACGCCATCGGGCGCCTCGGAATCGAGCTCAAACCAGGGTTTCCAGTCTTTCTCCGCATTGTTGCCGTAGTCGTTGACGCAGAACGTCAGCACCACGATATCCGGCGAGAAAAATACGGCCTGCTGGCGGTAAAGGATCAGTTCCTGGTCGGTGCCGGCGCCACGCAGACCGAAATTGAGCACCTCGACGCGGTGGTCCAGTAATCGTTCCATGACGTGCTGTGGACGCCCCTCCTCCTCCACCTCCCAGTACTCCGTCGTCGAATCTCCGATCAACGCAATGCGCGGGCGGTCCTTTGCGACTTCCCGCTCGTCATCCGCAAACCCGTAGGCGTTTATTCGAACATGCGTGCGCGTACCGTCCTTGTAGGCGTACCAGGTCCCTTCGGCGTAGGGCTTGTGTTCCCAGCCAAGTGTCGAGGAGTGCTGGAAGAACCGGCTCGAGGCCCAGCCAATCGGGCGCATCCCAAGCGGATAGAAAGCAACCAGGTCAACGACGAGTACCGTGACGAGAACTGATACGATCACCGTCAAGGCAATTGCCAGCTTAGGATGCCTGGCCGCGAACGCGAATCCTGTTTTTCTCTCCCCTGGCATCTGAAGCGCCCCCTGGTGCCTTGCGAATGCATGGCCAGAACAGCCCTCATTATGCCTACTGGTGAAACCGCGGGCCGGCCGCCACAGGAGCTACGGTGTCATTGTCCGCCGTGCTGAGGCCGTTCTCCAGTGAGTGGAAATCGATGACGTTGGCGCTCGTGCTCGCCAACATCGTCTTTCTCCTGTTTTCGGTGCTGGCGGCCTCGCTGCCACAAAAGCCGTTGAAATTGCGGATTCTGCAATCCTTTGAATCCGGAGATTTGCCGCTCGAGACCGACACCCACTTCCAGACGTGGATGTTTGGAAACGAGTGCCTGATTCTGCAAATGCTCCTCAAGCACGACGACGACCGGCTGCGGCAGGCTCTGGGGCCAAAGATCTACTACCGCGCGGACGACAGAAGGCAGTGTTACATCGTCCGAGACCTGGCTCGCTATGGCATCGCACCCGAGGCGCCGGACTTCTTCCATTACACGCGTTACTGGCACGGGCACAACGCCGCGGCTGCCATGCTTCTATCGCTGACGACTGTCGAAACGATGCGGCCCGTCTTGAACGCGGCTGCATACGGCAGTCTGATATTGCTTGCAGTGGCAGGGTGGTTCGCTCAAGGGAGACTAAGGGTCCTTGCCATCGCGACGGCGGTGACAGGGATGGCATTCTGGGCACTGCAGGATTTCGCGCACTCTCTCGGAAATGGACCTGCCGATACGGTGCTGACCCTCGGATTTGTCTTTCTGCTCCTCAGATTCGGCAAAAGTAATTCACACGCGGGACTTCTGACGTGCTGTGCGACGTTCGGGGCCATCGTGGCCTACATGGAATTCTTTACGGGCCTGTTGCCGACCGCTGCGGCCTTGCTGCTGCCTTTTGCGTACTTCCTGTCTGCTGAATCTGAAGCGCAAGTGACGCCCTCGCAACCCTGGCGTCTGGCTCTCGCCAGCTTGCTGGCATTCGGCCTGGGTGCCGCTATCACCGTGTTCGCGAAGCAACTGCTCGCCTACCTCGTGTTTGGCGCACCGGCGTTGGATTCATTCGCGACCAACCTCCACGCTTACACACAGAATCTGGATCAGATTGGAATTCACGCATCCGACAATCACTTGCTGTCTGCCGCCTATGCGTTTGGCGGCATGATCTGGAAATGGGGCAAGGTGCTCACATACGGCAGCGATCTGGGCGCGCGCCTCCTGTTTCTCGGCACTGCGCTTGCCTGGACAGGCGCGATGGTGTTGGCATGGCGTGGCCGACGCACGGCTCATTCGGCGGGATTTCTGCCCTGTGTCGCCGGAGCTGCCATCGTCGTCGCGTGGATCGCGGTGTTTCCCACACATTCATTCGGTCATGGCTGGTTCATGATCCGCATGATGGTGGCTCCCATTGCGCTCGGCTGGGCTGCGCTGGCGATAGAAGCAGGCTACAGCGGTCCGCAGAGTCTCACCGCGGGAAGCGAATCGGAATACTCAGGTACTGCAGGCGCTTCATCTCCATCCGGCCGCGCGTAACCGTCGCGAGAATCAGTCCGCAGACCAGACTGAGGGCTGCAACCAGCATCATGCCCACGGACAGAATTGCGGTCGGAAATCGTGGCACAAGCCCGGTTTCCATGTACGTCGCGACGACCGGAATCGCAAGCACAACGGAGGCGATGGCAAGCAGAGCCGCAACTGCCGAAAAGAACTCCAGCGGCTTTTCCTCACGGATCAGTCTGGCGATCAACCGGATGATACGAATGCCATCCGGAATGGTACGCAACTTGCTCGGGGATGCAGCGGCTCGTTCCTTGTATGGCGTCGGGCTCTCCGACATCGGCAATCGCAGCTGCAAGGCGTGAACCGTCAATTCAGTCTCTATTTCGAAGCCAATCGCCAGTGCTGGGAATGACTTGACGAATCGACGCGACATGACGCGGTAACCGGACAGCATGTCGTTCACACGCGCACCGAAGAACAGCGCGACGAGCCCGTTCAGCATCCGGTTTCCGGAACGGTGCCCACGACGATACGCGCGGTCCGACTGCTCGCTTCGGGCGCCAATCACCATGTCCTGCGACTCGTCGATAAGTCGACTGATGAGCGCCGGTGCGCTTTCAGCGTCGTAGGTATCGTCACCGTCGACGAGCAAATAGACATCGGCCTCGATGTCAGCGAACATCCTGCGCACCACGTTTCCCTTGCCTCGCAGTGGCTCGCGACGCACGACAGCGCCCGCGGCACGCGCCATTTCGACAGTACGATCGGTCGATCCATTGTCGTAAACGAAGACGACGGCGGCCGGCAGGTAGCGGCGAAAGCTTGCTACCACTTTGCCGATCGCAGCCTCTTCGTCAAGGCAAGGGATCAGAACGGCGACTTGCGGAGTCCAGATCATTTGGAACTGCCGTTGTAAAGAACGTGCGCAGCTTGCTTAGCATAACGTCCGCCAATGGATCGGTCACGACACCGCCGTCGGCAGCTCCATGGTCGCTTTGATCGCGCGAAGGCCCTGATCCATCATCTGTGACACCTGGTCCTTCAACTCATCGGGCAGTAAATCGACAGCCCAGACAAAGCGACTACCGCCGGATTGCTCGCTGAACACTTGCGCGGCTGCGTTGTAGTGGCGGAACGGTTTATCAACGATCGCCCAGACCACTCGTTTGTCCCTCTCATTGACATCCACGATCAGCTCGCGGACGACCTGGCCGTTGCCGAATGTCACGATGCGGGCGCCCGGCTCGACCCGCGTGTCGGTGACAAATCCTGGAACCAGGCGCGTGTGCAACGCCCCGATATCCTTCAATGCCGACCAAATCTTGTCCGCGGGTGCCTGAACGACAATTTCCTTGCGAATGGAAGCCATACGGTTCTCCAGAGCTGGCGATCAGGTGAAAATGAGCTTGCTGCCGGCGATCAGCAGCACCAGCGCCAGGAACCGTTTGATCACGGTCGGATTGAAGCGCCGGCTGCCGAAATAGGATCCGATCACGCCTCCGAGGCCCGCCGCCGCGACAAGCGCGAGCGCGAAAGTCGGAAAAGCCCGGGTGCTGCTGAGATTACCGAGCAGCCCTGAAATCGAATTGAAAAGTATGAAGAGCGCCGACACGGCGGCCGCCTGCTTCGTCCTCGCCCAGTGCATGAACAGCAACAACGGCGTGAGAAAAATGCCGCCGCCAGTGCCCGTCAGTCCGGACATGAATCCGATGGAGCCACCGGCTACCAGTGACTGTGCAAGAGACGGCTGCTTTGGCTCCTGCTCGGGCGGCGGTCGCAGCACGAGACGAACTGCCGAATAGATGAGCACAATGCCCAACACGATCTTGAAAATCTGCGTGGGCAAATTCAGGTAACCGCCCAGGAATGCGAACGGCACGGACAGGATCGCGAATGGCCAGAATAGTCGCCAGGAAAAATGTCCGGCCCGCCAGAATTGAAAGGCCGCAATCGAAGCAACGAGAATGTTCAGAGACAGTGCCGTCGGCTTGATGGCCTCGGGCGCAATGCTCAGGAGCGACATGACGGCAATGTAGCCGGAAGCGCCCGCATGACCCACCGACGAGTAGAGCAAGGCAACGACGAAGATGCCCACGACAAGAATCGCAAGGTATTCAGGCGTCATAGGCCGTTGCTATTCGAGCCGCGAGTGCAGCCAGTCAATGAGTTCGGCCAAAGCCGGCGCGGTTTCGAATTCCTTGCCGCTGCCGCGCGCCCGGTCCCAGGATGCCCTGGAATCGATATAAAGCTGCGCCGCAATCTCCAGCGACTCGCCGTCATCGAGCAGGCCTGCCGGCACCCAGACGAAACCGGTATCCCGCAAGGGATTGGGGACCGGCGCGCCGCAACGCGAGCAGAAGTGCGATCGAAATCCGCTCGCCTTCTGCCACTCGGTGATCAGCGCTTCGCCGCCCATCCAGCGAAACTTGCCGGCAGCGACGATCAGGCCGGTATTCGATGCCGAGCCACCTTGCTTGCGGCACAACGAGCAATGGCACTGGTACAGCCGCGGCATTGGACCTTCGATTTCGAACGTGACTTCGCCGCAGAGGCAACTCCCCCGGACGTTTTCGCGAGCCCTGCCCTTTGCACCCGTCATTTGTCTGCCTTTCCAACCGCGTACCAGTCGATGCGCCGCGTCGCATACATGATGAGCGCCAGTATCAGGAACAACCCGATCGAGCCGATCAGCAGCGCGTAGTCCTCGTTCACGAGGAGCACATATAGATATCCGTACAGCAACGCCACGCCCGTTGCGACTGCGAGCGCCCGGCCCATCCCCCGCAGCACGACGATGCCGTAGGCCGCGACCATGCCGATGACCGCGATGCTCGCGAGACCATACGCCAGCGTAAAAGCCAGGTGCTCGGACAGCGACAACAAAAGCAGATAGAACAGACACAACGCGCCACCCAGCATCAGGAACTGTATCGGATGTACGCGCACGCCGGCGCGTACCTCAAACAACCACAAGGTTGCGAAAGTCAGAAGGATGAAAAGGCTTGCGTACTTCACGCTGCGCTCCGCCATGCGGTAGTGATCCACCGGATTCAGGAATTCGATGCCAAAGCGCGAATCGTGGACCGCCTGACGCATCTCGCCAGTGCTGGTCCAGGCCTGCGGAAAGCTGCGGCCGAGGAACGGGATCGACCAGCTGGCCTCGAATCCTTCCTTCGAAACCGTGCGCTCAACCGGCAGCCAGTTACCCTGGAAACTTGGATGCGGGTAATTCGATTTCAGCTCAACCGACGTGTTCTGGCCGAATGGCGCGAAGTACACGCCCTGGCTGCCATTCAGCGACAGCGGCACCGAGAATTCGACAGATTCCGTTGCCACGGCGAATCCAACGACGGCATGGATCCCCGCCTCCACATCCCGGAAAGCGCCGGTACTGGGGACGAACGACAGCGGCTCGCCATTCCAGGACACCGCCGTTTCCCGCTGGATCGCACGGGTGTCGGAGATGCCGACGACCAGCTGCATGCGATCCCAGGCGACCGCGAGCGGTTCCAGAGACAGAACCGCGAAATCCGGGCGCGAGAATCGTCCTGAAACCGTCAAGTCGAGGCGGTAAACAGGCACCGAGAAAATGCCGCGCCTGCGGATCTCGGTGATTGCGCTGCCACGGATCTCCACGCTGTCCGGCAGGAAAGCGGCGGTACGCGACTCGATGTGCTCTACCTCCTCGATCTCCTTGCCCTTGCGTATCTTCTCCACCCAACGGTACGAGTAGGGCACGACCAGGGCCGGACCGCTGATGAACTGCTGTTTGCCCCACTTGGACGAGACCTCTTCGACGGCCTCGATGCTGCGCTGCTGCCGTTCGTAAACCTGGCCGCCGATCATCGCGACCGGGATCTGCAGCAACAGCACGAGCAATCCGACGGTCAGCAATCGCAGGGTGTGCGAACTGCGGAGGGAATCCATGAACGCCGTCATGACAACCCCGGATTTGCCCGCATAATGCGCACAGCCTAGCGCAAAGGGGTACGCGTGCGCCCAACCTCCGCTGCCGGCCTGCCGCTCTTCGTAATCCTCATCGTGGCGCTCGAACTGCTGTCCGCAGGCGGGATGCTGGAATATCGCCGGCCCTTGCTCGCCGCTGAACCCTGGCGGCTCTTGACGGGCCACCTGGTGCATCTCTCATTGATCCACGCTCTGCTGAATGGCGTCGCGCTGCTGCTACTCGGTCGCTTGTTTGTCGACCGACTGCGCGCGGGCGAACTGTGGGCGGTACTCGGCGGCGCGCCGGTGCTGATCTCGATCGTGTTCTGGATCGCGATGCCGGAGCTCGAGTGGTACCGCGGACTGTCAGGCGCCCTGCATGCGCTCTATTTCGCCGGCTGCATCGTTTGGATCGCGGAGACCGCAGGTCGTGCGCGATGGCTGCCGCTGGTTGCGATCGTGGGCGGCGCGCTCAAGGTCCTGCTGGAGCAACCCTGGGATGCGAGTTTTCCGTTTCGCGAATGGTTGGGTGCCGCCGTTGTGCCGCAGGCCCACCTGATCGGTGCCGGGATCGGCGTGGCAGCCGGACTTTGCTTCAGTGCGCTGCGCGCGCGAAGTGAGGTGGCGCCAGGATCAGGGTCAGTTTAGCGTCTGGTTGCGAGCGAGCTGACGCTTCAGGGAAGCAATGTAAACCCGCAACTGGCTGACTTCGTTCCTCGATGAAAGCCACGCACCACCGAGGAAGAGCGCGACGGCGACCAGGCAGACAATGATGTTCGTGGTCATCGAAACAACAACCTACACCACCTGGGAACGGGCGCGCGGGCTTCAATTCACGATTCCGACGCAGCCCTTGACGATTCCGCGTATAAATGACGGCATGAGACATGACTCGTGAGCATCGGCGCCCCGGTTTCGGCAAATCTCGCAGCTGCGCTGCGCTCCTATCACCTCGCCTTCGGGCACGAGGTTCCGACCGAAATCGTCGATAAATACGCGGGCCGCTGCGGACCCCTGATGCTCGAGATCCGCCAAGCCGTCGCCTTGCGTCAACCCGTCGAAGCCTGGCTCGCCCGCTCGAAGGTCATTGCGCAACCGCCCTGATCCGGTGCCGGCAATTGCCCCGGCCAAGTCCGGACCCAAATAACAACAGTCCGACCAGGCACGACAGCCAGGCATCCGCGGCTGCCAGTCTCACTCCTGGATCCCGTCGACCAGGATCAGACTCGAAACTGCGGCGCTCTGGCGCAACGCCTTGGCGGCCCGGTAGCCCTCGGATTCGTACCATGCCTTTGCCTTCTCATAGCGCTCGAACTCGAGGATGACGATCCGATTGGCCTGAATGTCGCCCTCGAGATTCTCCGCACGACCGCCGCGCACGATGAAGCGACCGCCGAATGGCGCGACTGAACCGGGCGTCAGTTTGATGTACTCGGCATATCGCTCGGGATCGGTGATCCTGATGTTCGCAATGACGTAGGCACTCATGCCGGTTCCCTTTCCGCGTCCGCCGGTTCTTGTAGCATAGCCATACATAAAACGCTCAAGGTGCATCCAATCCCCCTCGGCATGCGGCGTATCGGGCATTTCGGTTTTTTTCGCGCCGGCGTAGGGGATCGGCTTTGGCAGGAAATGCTCGACTGGATCGTGAACGACGTCCGTGCGTAAAAAATTCAGGCGCCAGGCTTCGGCAGCAGACCGAGCTGGGACAGCAACGAATAGTTGTCGAACACATTCCATTCCTCGACGATTTTCCCGTCTTTCAGGCGGAACATCGTCATCGCCGTCACCTTGAACGGGCGGCCCGTTGCCGGCAGGCCATTGCCTTCGCCCGTATTGACGCCCTCCCCCGTCCATAGGACGGCCACGCGGTCGCCTTCCGCGATGATCTGCAGGATCGTCATCTTTCCTTCGGGTGAGAATGTCTTCCAGCCTTCGACCGCCGCCCGGTCCTGGGCGCGTGTGTAGTTCTGATCACCGGCATGTCCGACATAGTCTGGCGAATAGATGTGCTCGTTCTCGGCGATGCGCCATTGGCCGAAGATGTCCGTGAATATCAGCGAAACAGTCCGCTTGTTTTCTTCCTCGACCGGGTCGGCGAAGGTGGCGGGCGCGACCAGCAACAGTGACAGGGCGGCAATGGCGAGCATTCGCATGATGCTTCTCCAGGAAGGAAGGGACTCAAAATGCGTCATAACTGAAAACCATGTCGAGACGCACTGCCTGCGCGGAATGGGGTGGTGTGATTTGGATGGGCGCATGCAGGCAAAACTCCGGCGTCGGCCCGAGCGTCATGCGTCGCCCCCACAGACAGCAGCCGGCGTCGATGATGGGCCGCAGCGACGCGTCAAAGTCCTGGTAACTCATGCGGGCGGGCTTCGAGAGCCAGTACGCATGCGACGGTACGACCGGAGCGCCAAGCCGCAATCCGTACAAACCAGCCGTACCATCGGCCGCCATGGCGGCAATCCGGTCGTGCGGCACCTTCCGCCGGCTGCTCACGGCCGATGAGTTCAATACGTCCAGTGCGCAAGAATCTGACAGCAGATGCCAATCTTCGTAGCCGGCTGCCGGCGGATCGAGCCAGGGAATAGTCGTGAGGCGAAACACGCGCACACCCTCGAGTCCTGCAACTGGCGTCAGTCGCAGTGCCTCGTGGAATTCACGATGTGCAGCCTCGTATTCGGGCCCCGCGATCCCGGATTGCGGGGCGTGCCAGAAGACGTAGGCCAGCAATTACTGCTGGCCCTTCTGGCGCTTCTTTTCGCGCTTCAGCGCGCGTTTCTCCGCGAGTGTGTGTTGCGGTTTTTTCCGCTCTTCCCGCTTCCGATCCAAACCCTTGCTCATTGCCAGACCCTCGCTATGCAGGCGTTTTCAGATATCTGTCAAATAGATATGAAGCAAAATTCATCTTGTTCTTCAAGCGATTTCGGGTGTCCCCTCTCCGGACGGCTTTGCCACGTTCGCCTAGTGTATGACTCCTGGCCCGATCACGGCTGCTGCACCGATTGCCAGTCCCTAAGCTTCCAGGCGCCATCGTCCCTTCCATATACCGCCAGGTATCGAATACGCAGGTCGAGCGGCGCTGGTCCCGCAAAAACCCGGAAGCGCCCGCGACCGCGGACCAGCGCGGCATCCGGCGTCAGCATCACGACCTCCCGCTCCAGTTCCGTCACCTCGGCATAGCGCCTGCGGCCGCTGACTATGGACTCGATCAACTGCTCGCGGTCCTCGACCTCCCCGTTCGAGTGGACGTATTCGAGGTCATCTGCAAATGCAGAGCGCATCGCTTCCGGATTCGCCGCGATCATTGCCGCGAAACGGGCGTCTTCCGCTGCCAGCACAACCGCACCCGGTTCCGCGGTCGGCGGCGCGCGGACGAAGTCCAGCGTGAATCCCTTTTCGCCGCCGTCGCTGACGTGCACGATAAGGCGTCGGTCCGATTCGCGCCGGTACTCGAGCCTGCGCGGAAAATCATGCGCGGGATTCTCGAAGACGAATCGTCCGTCGTCGCAGCCGGTCATGCGAAATGCAATGGGTAACACGTTGTGCGTGACCTTGGAGACGTAGAAGACACCCCCCGCCATCTCGACGAGACGCAGGACTTCGCTTCCCTTCGTCGCTCCATCCGCCTTCGCACGCTTGATGCCGCTGCCCTCGAATGTGTGCGGTCCCAGCTCGGTCCAGGATTCATGAAAAGTCGTCTCGCTGCCGTCGGCCGTCCATTCGCCGAGCAACCAACGAAGATTGGCGAGCGATGCACATGCCGTGGCGTCGGCCGGCTCTGCGAGTATCGCGGCCAGCATCGCCAGTAGCGAAATGAGCAGCTGTTTCACGGCACCTCCGGTTCGCATCAACCGACTTCAGTCCCGCATCCGTTGCCGCACGGCTGCCATCAGCCCGAACAGGCGCACGACGTCCGGCGGCGAGTCGTCGCCGCGATAGCCGCGATAGAGCGAGTCCACATTGACGGCTATGCGTTCCGGATCTCGCCAGTCTCTGAACTCACCGAGTGCGATATCGAGCGCAGCGGCTTCGGCGGGCATGCCGGCATCGAAGCGCTGGCGCGCTTCGCGATCAATGAAGCGAAGGTAGTCCTGCACGCGGCCCACACCGGACGTGTCCGTCATCGGCCCGTGGCCCGGCACGATGTGCAGGGCGCCCAGCGCAAGGATCCGTTTGCAGGCGGCCAGCCAGTTTTCCACAGGGCCGGCCCACATCACGGGCGTACCGTCGATGAACAACAGGTCGCCGGTGAAGACCGTGCGCTGGCCCGGCAACCACACCAGCACGTCGCCCGCGGTGTGCGCGGGCCCGAGCATATGCAGTTCGACGCGCTTGTCTCCGACGCGCAGGTCGAGCCGGCTGTCGAAAGTGCGGGTGGGCGCGCGACCACGGGCGCGTGTGAAATCGAACGGGGAGAATATCTCCGCGAAGAATCGGCCAGCGTCGCCTAGCGCTCCTGCCGCCCCGCCCGCCTTGAGCCGTGCCAGCGCCGCAGGCGGCAGCTCGCTCATCTCGCGCGCGGCCGCAGTCGAGGCGATCACCTCCGCATTCGCGACGAGTGCGTTGCCGTGCGTGTGGTCGCCGTTGGCATGCGTGTTCACGAGCTGGCGAATGTGCTCTGGCGCGATGTCCGTTGCATGCTCGATCGCGGCCAGCATGACCGCGGTCAGCGGTTCATCGAAGAGCGTGTCGACCAGCAGCGATTCGTCGCCGTCGTGCACGAAACCTGCGTTCGACCAGCCCCAGCCGCCGTCCGGCTGCATCCATGCGTACACCCCGTCTCCCAGCTCTTCGAGCCCGCACCGGTATGGACGCCGGTTCATTCTGTCGCGCCAGCGCTCGCCTGGACAACCCGGTTCAGCAACACGCCGATCGGCGGGATCTCGAGTTCGACCTGGTCGCCGTCGTTCAGGAACCGCAGGCTCTCGAGGCCGCAGCCGTCACCGACCGTCCCGCTGCCGAGGATTTCGCCGGGCCGCAGGGTTTCGCCCTGGCTGACATAGGCGATGAGATCCTCGAATTTCCAGTGCATGTCACGGGAGTTGCCGCGGGAGCGCTCCTCGCCGTTGACGCGGACGATCATGGGCAAGACATAGGGGTCCGGCAATTCATCGGCGGTGACGATGCAGGGGCCGAATGAGTTGGCGCCGTCGAAGTCCTTGCCCTTCGCGGGACCGAGGCCGCCCGGCATCTCGGCGCCCTGGGCATCGCGTGCGCTGAAGTCATTGAAGATCGTGTAGCCAAATACGTGGGCGAGCGCCTGCGCGCGCGCGATGTCAGCCCCGCCACTGCCGATGACGCAGGCGAGTTCGCATTCGTAATCCATCAGGCGGCTATAGCCGGGCCAACGCACCGTATCACCGGGCCCGCTGATCGAAAACCGGTTCGCCTTGTAGTACAGCGGGCGCTCGTACCAGACCGCCGGCGGGCGGAAAGCGTCGGCCTGGGCGTTCAGCGCCTCTTTTTCCTCGGCGGTGCCTGCCCGCCCGGCCTTCATCCGGAACGCCGCACCGAATGCCTGGATGACGTGCTTTTCAAAACACATGAAGTCGCGAATCTGCGGCGGACTGGGCAACGGGGCCAGGAGCCTGCATGCGGTCGCGTCGCGCACGAAAGTGCCGGCGGCGCATCGCACCAGGCTGTTCGCGTATTCCCAGACTTCCGGTCCGGCCTCGATCAGAGAAATCATCGAATCGAACTGCGGCGCGCCGGCCGCTGCATCGCGCAGGTCGAGCAGGCCGCCGTCCGGCAGCAGGGCGCCGAGGCGCGAGACATGCGCTTCGATCTCGAATGTCACCAGACGCATGCCCGGCTTTCCCTCCTCCGGAGCGGCAATTCGAAAGACCCCGGCCCATCTACCGGACCGGGGCCCTGTCATCGAAGTGCCGTCAGAACCGCAGCGTGCCCTGCAACGCGACCGTGCTGCCCGGCTCAACGAAGCGCCAGGCACTGAATGCGCCGAACGTCCGTCCCGCGAGTGGCGTGTCGTTGCCATACGGCAGGATCTGTTCATTGAACAGGTTCTTTCCGATCACCGATATGTCCCACGAACCGTCCTGGTCGCCGACGCCGATGCGACCATTGACCTTGTAGTAGGACTCCTGTTGCTGCCGTTCGTCAATCGTCGGCGCGACGAAGTACGGGTCGGAGTAGTAGACGTCGAGGCCGACATGCAGCGCGAGGTTTGTGAAGATCGGCTGCGTGTAATTGCCGCCCGCGGTGATCACCCAAGGCGCGACAAACTCGTTGGTCTTGCCCTTGTAGTTGCAATTGAGGTCGTCGCCCGCGTCGGGCGCCTGGCCGAACGCGCATTGCCCGATGTAGTCGAGAAACTCGAAGTCGGTGTACGCCATGCTGCTGAACAGCAGCAGGTTGTCGGTCGCCTGCCAGCGCATGTCGATCTCGAGTCCCTTGATCTCCGATTCGCCCGCGTTCGTCACGTTGAAGCCCAGCACGCCGTCGAAGGTGCTGACCTGCAGGTCGTCGAAATCCGTCTTGTAGAGCGCGGCATTCATCTCGAAACTGCCGCCCACGCGGAATTTCGCTCCGACCTCGAAACTCGTCGCCTGCTCATCGTCGAACTCAAAAGAGCCGATGCCGGCTGCCGGCGTGCAGCCCAGCGGTGTATTCGGTGCTGTGCAAAGCGGCGTCGGCGGCGTCGGCGAGTTGTTCGATCGCGCGTCGAAGCCACCGGCCTTCGCGCCCTTGCTCCAGCTCGCGTACATCATCGTGGTGTCGTCCGGGGACCATTCGAATGTCACCGATGGCAATGTCTGATCTTCATCGCGACTGCCGGACAGTTCGTGTCCGCGCACGTTGAACACCGCGCGGTAAATGGTCGGCGCGGCAGGTTGCGTCGGCGGAAGCGGATTGCCGTCGATATCGGTGATGGCCAACGACCGCGTCGCATCTTTCTCGTCCTTCGTATAACGCAGGCCGATCGTCGTGCGGAACTCCTCGGACATGTTCCAGGTGAACTGGGTGAAGGCCGAATAGCTCTGCGAGTCCTGTGTGAAGACGCGCGGCGTGCCTGTGTTGGCGATCTGCGAGCCGGCGATGCCGCACAGGGGTGCAAACGGAGGCTGTGGCGCGAACGGAGGCACCGATCCAGGCAGGCAAAACGCGGGATTTCCGTTCAGCAGCGGCACCAGCACGCTGTTCGACGCGACCTGGATCGAGTCGTTGAATGTCAGGTCGGAGGTCTCGTAGTACGCGCCCAGGATGTACTCGACATTGCCGCCGGTCGGCGACGTCAGCCGGATTTCCTGGCTTGTCTGGTCGTATTCCTCGCCCATCGCGACATTGAAGACGTTGCCGCCCGTGAAATCGCAATCACACAGTTCGTCAAAGTCGTATTTCGAGTACCCGGTGATCGCCGTCAGCGTCTTCTCGCCGAGCTGCCAGTCAATCTGCAGCACGTATTCCTCGGTGTCGTTGTTGCTGAAGTCGCCATTTGACGATCGCACGTAGTCCTGTGTGTTGTTCAGCACGCTCGGATCCTGTCCGAAGACCAAGCCGAGAATCTGCGATACGTGAGGCCGCCAAACGGGTTGGTTGGCGACGGCGCCCCTGGTACCGGCAGCTCCTGCGTGATCTCGATCTGACGACCGGTGACGTCGAATTCGCCGAATTCCGCCTTGAGGGCTGCAGTGACACTCTCGCTGACGTCAAATTCAAGCCAGCCGCGGACCGTCGTCTCCTCGCGGGCCGGGTCGTCACTCGACACGGTCGGATTCTCGATATGGCCATCGACTTCCCGATATCGCGCCGAGAGCCGGCCGCGCAGGCGATCGCCGAATGGTCCGGAAACGTAGCCGGAGAATTCCTGCTCGTCATACCGGTCTTCGTACAACGCCGATACCATCGCGTCGAATTCCTCGGTCGGACGGGCAGTCGTGATGTTGAGCGCGCCGCCGACGCTGTTCTTGCCGAACAGGATCGACTGTGGTCCGCGCAGCACTTCCACGCGTTCCAGATCGAGGAACGGCGCGCGGGTCTGTTGCGGCCGGCCGCGGTACACGCCATCGACGTAGGTTCCGACGGACTGCTCGAATCCAGGGTTTACCCCCGAGAAGATGCCGCGGATCGAAATGTTGTTGCCGATCGCCGTTTCCGTCATGAACAGCGTCGGCACGTAGTTCTTAAGGTCCTCGATCTTCATGATGCCGGCTTCGGCGATCTTGTCGCCGCTGACCGCGCTGACGGCCAGCGGCACGTCCTGCAGCGACTCGGTACGCTTCTGCGAGGTGACGATGATTTCGCCGAGGATGGTCGTGTCCTGGTCCTGGGCAGCCGCATTCGCGCATGCGAGAACCAGCAGCACACTCGACGCAAGCGTCGTGGGACCGATACGATGGTCAGTCATTGCGGACTCCTGAGCGTAGAAGCGTTGCCGGATCCAAGAAACAAACGGCGAGGCCCCCCTCTCGTTTGTCGTGGGCAAGCGTATCACCTGCGCCGGAGCAGGCAAAATCCCGGCCGCCCTGCGCGCTCGGTATCATAGGCAGATGGGCGTGGCTTCTCCGGGACAGCGATTTCGCACGGCGGTCGATGCCGAGCGGCCGCTGCAGATCGTCGGCGCGATCAACGCATATTGCGCGATGCTGGCCGCACGCGCGGGTTTCCGCGCGACTCTATCTGTCCGGCGCCGGTGTCGCCAACGCATCCTTCGGTCTGCCGGATCTCGGTATCACGACGCCTGAACGATGTCTGCGAAGACACAGGCGCATGACGCGGCGCGACCGATCTGCCGCTGCTGGTCGATGCCGACACCGGCTGGGGCGCAGCGTTCTTGATCGCGCGCACTACCCGCGACCTCATCCGAGCGGGCGCAGCGGGCATGCATCTCGAGGACCAGGTTCAGGCCAAGCGCTGCGGGCACCGGCCCGGGCAAGGAATTGGTGCCCGCCGCCGAGATGGCCGACCGCATCAAGCGCCGCGGTCGATGCGAGAACCGACCCCGGCTTTGTCATCATGGCGCGCACCGACGCCCATGCGGTCGAAGGACTGCAGGCGGCAATCGACCGCGCAGCGGCCTATGTCGCAGCCGGCGCCGACATGATCTTCGCGGAAGCACTGACGACGCTCGACGAGTACCGTCAATTCACTCATGCGCTCGCCGTGCCGATGCTCGCCAACATCACGGAGTTTGGCAGCACCCCGCTCTTCACGACGGTGGAACTCCGCGACGCCGGCGTGCGCCTCGTGCTGTATCCGCTGTCGGCATTCCGCGCGATGAGCCGCGCTGCGATCGAAGTCTACGGCGCCATCCGCAGCGACGGCAGCCAGCGCGCCGTCGTCGACCGGATGCAGTCCCGCGCCGAGCTGTATGAAGTGCTCGGTTATCATGAATACGAACGCAAGCTGGACGAACTTTTCAGCCGCGGCGGAGAGACTTGAATCGAGCATCGCCGGCGAAACTCCCGGATTCAAACCCAAGAAATCCGTCGCGCTGTCCGGGGTCGTCGCCGGCAACACCGCGATCTGCACGGTCGGCCGTTCCGGCAACGACCTGCATTACCGCGGCTACGACATCCTGGATCTCGCCGAGAGCTGCGAATTCGAAGAGATTGCGCATCTGCTGATCCACGGCGAACTGCCGAATACCGCGGCGCTCGCCGCGTACAAACGCCGGCTTCGCGGATTCCGCGGCCTGAGCGAGCGGATCCGCGCCATTCTCGAACTGTTGCCTGCCAGCGCCCATCCGATGGACGTGCTGCGTGCCGGCGTGTCGGCGCTCGGTTGCGAAGCGCCGGAACAGGGCGCGCACACCGTGGCCGGCGCGCAGGACATCGCCGACCGGCTGGTGGCGTGCACCGGCTCCATGCTCTGCTACTGGCACCATTTTTCGCAATGGCGGCCGGCGCATCGGCGTCGAGACCGACGACGATTCGACGGGCGCTCACTTCCTGCACCTGCTTCATGGCCGCCCCGCCCGCGAATCCTGGGTGCGGGCAATGCAAACGTCGCTGATCCTGTATGCCGAGCACGAATTCAACGCCTCGACATTCACGGCTCGCGTGATCGCCGGCACCGGCGCGGACATGCACTCCTGCATCGCCGGCGCGATCGGCGCGCTGCGCGGGCCGAAGCACGGCGGTGCCAATGAAGTCGCGCTCGAGATCCAGCAGCGGTACCGGAATCCGGATGAAGCGGAGCGGGACATTCGGCGCCGCGTCGCCGCTAGGGAAGTCATCATCGGATTCGGACATCCCGTCTATACGATCGCCGATCCGCGCAATGTCGTGATCAAGCGCGTCGCGGCGGCGCTTGCTGCCGAGGCGGGCGACGACCGCCTGTACCGCATTGCCGAGCGGATCGAATCGGCCATGTGGGACAGCAAGCGCATGTTCCCGAACCTCGACTGGTTCAGCGCCGTTGCCTACCACCTGATGGACGTGCCGATGCCGATGTTCACGCCGCTCTTCGTGATGTCGCGCACCACCGGCTGGGCGGCCCACGTCATCGAACAGCGCCAGGACAGCAAGATCATCCGTCCCAGTGCGAATTACACCGGTCCGGAGCCGCGCGAGTTCGTCGCCGCTCGACCAGAGGTAGAACGACCGTGAGCCACCATGACATCCGCTCGGCCGAGCGGCCCGCCCCTGATCGCGTTCTGGTCGACATCGCGGACTATGCGCGCGACGCGGTGATCGACAGTCCACGTTGCCTACGAAACCGCGCGCTACTGCCTGATGGATACGCTCGGCTGCGGCTTCCAGGCCCTCGCCTTCCCCGCCTGCGCGCGCATGCTGGGGCCCGTCGTGCCCGGTGCGACGATGGCGGGGGGCGCGCGGGTTCCGGGCACGAGCTACGAGCTCGATCCCGTACAGGCCGCATTCAACATCGGCGCGATGATCCGCTGGCTCGATTTCAACGACACCTGGCTTGCCGCCGAATGGGGCCATCCATCGGACAACCTGGGCGGCATCCTGGCGGTCGCCGACTGGCTCTCGCGCAAGGCGGCAGGCGAAGGGCGCGCGGCGCTCACCGTGCGCGACCTGCTGACGGCGATGATCAAGGCGCATGAGATTCAGGGCGTCTCGGCGCTGGAAAATGCCTACAACCGCGTCGGTCTCGACCACGTCTCCTGGTGCGTGTCGCGACAACGGCTGTCGTCACCGCGATGCTCGGCGGGACCAGTGATCAGGTCATGAACGCAGTGTCCAACGCCTGGATCGACGGCGGAGCGCTCAGCACCTACCGTCATGCCCCGAATACCGGTTCGCGCAAGAGCTGGGCCGCGGGCGACGCGACCAGCCGCGGCGTGCGCCACGCCCTGATCGCGATGACCGGCGAGATGGGCTATCCGTCGGCGCTGTCCGCGCCGAAATGGGGTTTTTACGACGTGCTGTTCCGCGGACAGCCATTTGCGTTCAAGCAGGGATTCGGCAGCTATGTGATGGAGAACGTGCTGTTCAAGATCAGCTTTCCTGCCGAGTTCCATGCGCAGACGGCGGTCGAATGCGCGATGCAGCTGCATCCGCTGGTCGGCGGCCGCCTGGACGCGGATCGAGCGCATCGTCATCGAAACCCAGGAGTCGGGGGTGCGCATCATCGACAAGACCGGGCCGCTCGCGAATCCCGCAGACCGCGATCACTGCCTCCAGTACATGGTCGCGGTGCCCTTGATCCATGGCCGCCTGACGGCAGAGGACTACGAAGATGCGGTCGCCGCCGATCCCCGGATCGACCGGTTGCGCGCCTGCATGGAAGTCAGGGAGAACCTGCAATTCACGGCCGACTACTACGACCCCGGCAAGCGCTACATCGGCAATGCGATTCAGGTGTTCTTCCGGGACGGCACGGCCACGGCCCGGGTGCAGGTCGATTGCCCGATAGGCCATCGCCGGCGGCGCGCCGAAGGATATCCGGTGCTGGTCAAGAAATTCGAGTTGTCGCTGGCTGAGTTATTTCCCGAACGCCAGCGCGGCCGTATCCAGGCGCTGTTCGCCGACCCTGCCCGGCTGGACTCGACCGCGGTGGACGATCTGGTGGCGCACCTCGTGCGTAACTAACCCGGCGAACGCTCAGTCGCCGAACATCTGCAACTGGCCGCGATCGCCGGAGCGCCGCTGCGGCACGCCGCGTGCGCCGGCGGGCTTGCGCGGCCTCGGTTCGGTACCGACGCCGGAAAGTTCGCCGAGGTAGCGCGCGAGTTCGACGAGCACCGGGCGCTGCAGTCCATAGATGATGAAGCGACCGCGCGGCATGGCTTCCAGAATGCCGGTTCGGCTCAATTCCTTGAGATGAAAGGAGAGCGTCGATGCCGGGCAGCCGAGCGACCGGGCAATCTCCCCTGCCGCCAGCCCCTTGCTGCCAGCCTCCGCAATCCGGGAAAGGATCTGCAGACGGGTCGCCTGGGCCAGCGCCGCCAGTACGAGTACCTGCCTTTCTGCCGCCGCATCCGCCATGACCCGCTCTCCCGCAACAATCCTGGAACAGTAGAACCGAATTTCTTGACCTGGCGCAAGAATCCGGATCTCCGGGTCTTCCAAACCGTAGTAATCGCGCTATATTTGAGCCGTATCGATTTGATGTTACGGGGAATTTCCGGTCGATACCGGAGTTTGACCGACAGGGCAACTATTCCTTTCGATCGAACTCGAAGCGTTTTCTGCAACAGGGAGTCCGGACGTCGTGAGTTCTGCCGCCTGGGAGAGTCTGCACAAGGCTGCGCTGGAACTGGCCAAGCCTGCGCCATTAAAACAACGCCTGACCGACGCATTCACGCATCATCTGCTGGACCTGCCACCCTACGAAGTTCCCGGCGACCTGCGCCCGGACTTTGAGGCCCTTCACCAGTCGATGACGCGGATCAGGCCGGCCCCCGGCGAGTCCGCGGTCGTAGCCACCGTGCGCAAAATGTCCATCGGCGAGGCTGAAGCCTGTGCCGCACGCATCGTGGAGCTGCTCGATACCTTGCACCGGTGGTTGTCGACGGCGTCCGCGCGGACCGCAGCAGCGTCCACTGGCCGGCCCGCGTCCGTTTCGGACACGGGAATCGCGCGCATCCCGACGCTGATCAGCGTCAATCGAGCTTGAATTCGATTACGTCCCAGCGCGTCGTATCTTCGTGGCGCGCCTGGCGCCGGATCGCGTCCGCCATCTCCCGCCCGTTCCAGGGAACGACCTCGTCGGCCATCTCGCGCAGCTTGGCGGGTACCTTGAGCTCGGTGCCAAAAGGTTCCATGACGATCAGCGGTTTGTCGCAGGACTGGGCGTAAAGGCCCTGGTACTCGATCAGCACCGGGTCCCGTTCGTAGAGCGATGACAGCAGCACGACGACCTCGGCGTCGGTCATCTGCCGGCGCAGATCTTCGCGAATCGCCTCTTTCTCCTTGCTGCGCGGCGGCTTCTCGGGCGTCGCGAGGTTGAGATAGAAGAAATTCGGCGAGCTTTCAAGGTATTCGAAGACCCGGAAGTAAGACTCGTCCGGCGCATAGAGATGCGTCACGAAGAGCCGTATCGGGTTGTTTTCCGTCACGCCTGGCGCCCCTCATGCTGCGGTGCACTCTAGAATACGGAAGATGCGCCTGCTTCTCTACAACATCCGCTACGCCACCGGGACGGGCCCTTCCTTTCACCTCCCCGTGCCAGGCGCAGGATATCTGCGCAGCAGCCGGCTGGTCCTCGAACGCATCACCGATTTCATCGCCGGACGCGACCCCGACATCGTCGGCCTGATCGAGGTCGACACCGGCTCCATCCGCAGCGGCATGGTCAACCAGGCCGAATTCATCGCGAGCCGCCTGTCGCACTTCTCGACCTATCAATGCAAGTACGGGGAGGACTCGCTGAACCAGTTCATGCCGATCGTACGCAAGCAGGCCAATGCGTTCCTGGCCGCACCGCGCGTGCGCGGCGAACGCTTTCACTACTTCGAAACCGGCATCAAGAAGCTGATCATCGAGCTCGAACTCGAGAATGTCGCCGTATTCCTCGTGCACCTGTCGCTGAAATTCCGCCATCGGCATTACCAGCTCCGGCACCTGCACCAGCTCGTGCGGCGGCAGACGAAGCCGGTCATCGTCGCCGGCGACTTCAACACGTTCTGGGGCGAGCACGAAATCTACCTGTTCATGCAGGCGGCCGGATTGCGCAGCGCGAATGTCGCGAGCCTGCCGTCGTATCCAAGCCGCTGGCCGCGCAAGGAACTCGATTTCGTCCTGTATGGCCAGGGAATCATTCCGAAAGGCTTCGACATCCCGGCCATACCCCTGTCCGATCACCTGCCGCTGGTGTTCGACTTCGACGTGGATCCCGCCCATGCGCGGTCGCCGGAGGCCGCAACGACGACCGACGCCTGAGTGCCGTACGGCATGCATAATCCCGCATTGACGCCGAGGGAAGCCGGAACGATGTCGAATTCACCGCAGCATTGGCGCCTTGAAACGGGCCCGGACGGGATTGCATCGCTGACGTTCGACTTGCAGGGCAGCAGCGCCAATACGCTCGGCAGCGCCGCGATGCGCGAATTGAACGATTGCCTGGGGCGCGTCGCATCGTCCGGCGCGAAGGCACTGGTGATCCGCTCAGCCAAGGACAGCGGCTTCATCGCCGGCGCGGACATCTCCGAATTTACGGGACTGACGGATCTTCAGCAGGCCTACGAACTCGTGCGGACCGGCCAGAAGGTATTCGACCGGATCGAGACTCTGCCGATGCCGACGGTGGCGGCCTGCACGGCTTCGCGCTCGGCGGCGGCCTCGAACTGGCGCTCGCCTGCGATTATCGCGTCGGCGCCGACGACGGGCGTCTGAATCTCGGCCTCCCCGAGGTCATGCTCGGCATCCATCCGGGGTTCGGCGGCACCGTGCGCGCGCCGCACCTCATCGGTCCGCCCGCGGCACTCGATCTGATGCTGACGGGCCGATCGCTGCGCGGCGACGCGGCGCTGAAGCTCGGGCTGGTCGACCGCCTGGTCAAGCGGGAGAATCTCGATCAGGCCGCGCGCGAGATCGTGCTGGCGGCGCCGCAGAAGCGCCAGGCGAGCTTCGGCCAGCGGACGCTCGCCTGGCCGCTGATCCGGTCCTTCGTGGCCGCCCAGACGCGCAAGCAGGTCGCGCGCCGCGCCAATCCCGAGCACTATCCCGCACCCTACGCGATCGTCGACTTGTTCGCGCGCCACGGCGCCAAAGGCGCGGCAGCGTACGAAGGCGAGGCCCGGTCGATCGCCCGCCTGTTCCTGAGCGAATCGTCGCGCAATCTGGTGCGCGTGTTCTTCCTGCAGAACCGGCTCAAGGCCATGGGGGGCAATCCGCGCGGAAGATGGCCCGCGTGCACGTCGTCGGCGCAGGCGTCATGGGCGGCGACATCGCCGCCTGGTGCGCGTCACGCGGCCTGACCGTCACGCTGCAGGACCGCGAGATGAAATATGTCGAGCCCGCGCTCGCTCGCGCGCGCGAATTTTTCGCCAAGCGCGCGCGAGACCCGGCCAAGGCCTCGGAGATGGAAGCGCGGCTAACGCCCGATGTCGAGGGGGCAAGCGTGCCGCATGCGGACATCGTCATCGAGGCGATATTCGAGAATGCCGACGCCAAGCGCGCGCTGTACGCGAAGCTCGAGCCTGCCATGAAGGCAGCAGCGATCCTGGCAACCAATACCTCGAGCATCGTGCTCGAAGATCTCGCGCAGGGACTGTCGGATCCCGGCCGGCTGGTCGGGCTGCATTTCTTCAATCCGGTCGCGAAGATGATGCTGGTCGAGATCATCCGCTCGCGGCAGACCCGGGGTGAGGTCGTGGAGGATGCGCTCGCATTCACGCGTAAACTCGACAAGCTGCCGCTGCCCTGCAGGAGCTCGCCGGGATTCGTCGTGAACCGCATCCTGATGCCATATATGACCGAAGCGATGCTGGCGGCCGACGAAGGCGTGCCGCTCGCGCTGATCGACCGCGCGGCGGTCGCCTTCGGCATGCCAATGGGTCCGATCGAACTCGCTGACACCGTCGGCCTCGACGTCGCATCCCACGTCGGCCGGATACTCGCGGACGCATTCGGCATGCCGGTGCCCAAGGGCACGGCCGAACTGATCGGGGCCGGCCATCTCGGGCGCAAGAGCGGCCGCGGATATTACGAATGGCGCGACGGCAAGCCGAACAAGCCGGCGGCATCCGGCCGCGCGCCGGATGACCTGACTGACAGGCTCGTACTTGCAGTATCTGAACGAGGCCGTCGCCTGCCTGCGCGAGGGCGTCGTCGACGACGCCGATCTGCTGGACGCCGGCATGATTTTTGGAACCGGATTTGCGCCGTTTCGAGGCGGGCCGTTGCACTATGCGCGTGCGCGCGGCGCGACCGCGATCATTGCGCGGCTCGATCAGCTCGCGGCCACTCATGGGCCGCGGTTCAAGCCGGACGCCGGCTGGACTTCGCTCACCGCGCCGCGCTGACGGCTATGATAGGATTCGCGCCCCTCAGGAATCGCCGCAGAAAACCCGTTGCATCCACTCACTGAGCCCATGGAAGAGAAACCGGTCGATCTCGACGTGCTGCGCAGCTTCAGCCCACTCGACGGGCTGAAGCGCGAGAATCTGCACGCGCTGTCGCGCAAAACGCGGCTGCAGCAACTCGACTCCGGTCGCGTGATTTTCAAGGAAGGCGAATCCGACAAGCGCACCATCTACCTGGTCGAGGGCGAGATCGAATTGCGGGTCGGCGACCGCACCGTGTCGATGCTGCGCGCCGGCACGCCGGAAGCGCGCATCGCGGTCGGCGCCGGCCAGCCGCGGCGCTTCACCGCGCGCGCCATGTCCGACATAACCTACGTATCGGTCGATTCCGACCTGCTGGACGTCCTGATCACCTGGGACCAGACCGGCTCCTACGAGGTCGGCGAGATCAATGGCACGACTTCGGCCGATGCCGACGACTGGATGACCGTGCTGCTGCAGACCAAGGCCTTTCATCGCATTCCCCCGGCGAATCTGCAGGCGCTCTTCATGCGCATGCAGCACGTCGCCTGCCGCGCGGGCGAGGTCGTCATCAAGCAGGGCTCGGAGGGCGATTACTTTTATGTGATCACGAAAGGCAGCGTCATTGTCACGCGCGAGACGCCGATGAATCGCGACGGGCTCAAGCTCGCCGAACTCGGCGTCGGCGAATCCTTCGGCGAGGAAGCGCTGATTTCCGATGCGAAGCGCAATGCGACCATCACGATGGTGACGGACGGCGCACTGGTGCGGCTCGGCAAGGACGACTTCAAGGAGCTGCTCAACGAACCGCTGCTCCATTGGGTCGAGCTGGCGCACGCCAGGGAGCTGGTCGGACGCGGCGCGCGCTGGCTCGACGTGCGTCTGCCTAGCGAATTCGAAAGCTTCCATCTCGACGAAGCACTGAACGTGCCGCTCTACTTCATCCGGCTGAAAATCAAGACGCTCGATACGGCGACGCCGTACGTCGCCGTTTGCGACACTGGCCGGCGCAGCTCGGCCGCGGCATTCCTGCTCTCGGAACGGGGATTCGACTGCTACTGCCTGCAGGGCGGACTGTCGGGAAACAAGCTCGGACCCGATTAGGCCCGGACATTCACATCGTGTGCGTGGCCTTGTCGCCGCCGAGTGCGCCGGCGAGATAGGACTCGATCTTCTTCTGCGTCGTGCCGCGATCCTGCTCACTGAACTGGACGCCGATGCCGGCTGTGCGCTTGCCCTGCGCACCTTTCGGCGTCAGCCAGATCACCCGGCCGGCAACCGGCAGCTTTTCTTCCTCGCCCATCAGGTTGAGCAGCATGAATACTTCGTCGCCGAGTCGATAGCTGCTGTTGGTCGGAATGAACAGGCCGCCGTTCTTTACGAACGGCATATAGGCGAGATAAAGCGCGCTCTTGTCCTTGATGGTGAGCGTGAGGAGCCCAGGCTTCGTCGACGGCGCGCGCATCTTCACTCCGATGACTCCTGCCTTCGATCCGGCACACCATTCAGGAGCGCCGCCAGCGACACCAGCAAGCGCTCGAACATCAGTTGCGCATTCAGAGCCCCGCCCTGCAGGCGCCGCGCTTCCCGCAGCTGGTCCAGCAGACGATAGCCGGCCCGTATCTTCGTTTCACGGCCGGATCCCCGCAACCATGGTAATCGATTATTGTTAACCAGTTCACCAGACAGGCCAGCCTCCTTCAGGCCCAGGGCAAGCCAGCTCTCGAGCCAGTAGAGCCGGGCCCCGGCGGCTTTTTCCGACCAATCCTTTGCCCGACCGACGACGTCCAGCCCGCCACCGATCGCGGTTGCGATGGCTTCGGTCATCTCCGAGTCGAGGTCGCCGAGCCCTTCCGCGCCGTAGTCGGCCGCGAGAAATGGGGCGCCATTCGCAAGTCGCAGCAGACCTTCCACATCGCCACGGACGCCGGATTCGCGCAGCCAGACCAGCGCCGCCGGTGCGGCGGGCAATGGGACGCGCAATCGCATGCAACGGCTCGCGATCGTGCGCGGCATGCGGTCACTGCGGCTGGTCGCGAGCAGCACATAAGTTTCCGGCGGCGGTTCCTCGAGCGTCTTCAGAAGTGCATTGAACGACTTGATGTTCATCGCTTCCGCCGGCTCGATCAGCGCGACCTTGGCGCCACCGCGATAACTGCTGAGCGACAGCGCATCCGAAAGCGAGCGCAACTGGTCGATGCCGATTTCCTTCTTGTCGTCGGCGACGCTGATCCAGCGAAAATCGGGATGCGTTCCGGCGAAAAACAACCGGCAATCGGCGCAATCTCCGCAGCGCGCACCGGATGCATTGCGGCATAGCAGGCTCCCTGCGAGCCACAGCCCGATATCAGCCTGTCCGGCGCCGGGCTGTCCGTAAATCAGGATTCCGTGCGGCAACCGCCGCTGCACCTGCATCGCCTCGAGTCGCGCCCGCAGCGGCGCGAGCCAGGGCTGCTCCGCGCGCGCAAGCGCGGGCCGTATGTCCAACGGCGGCAGCCGGGTTTCTTCGCGGTCGGTTTCCGCGGCGGCCATTACGCAGCCGCGGGAGCGAGCAAGGCGTCGAGCTCGCGGGTAACCGCCTGCGCGACGTCCGCCTGGCTCGCGGTTGCATCCAAGACGTGCACCCGCGCGGGCTCGCGTGCGGCGAGATCGAGATAGCCCTGGCGCACGCGCTCGAAGAACGCGGCGCCTTCGGTCTCGAATCGGTCGAGCCGGTGGCCGCGGCCGGTCACGCGCGCCGTCGCGACCGCGGGCGGCGCGTCGAACAGCAGCGTCAGATCGGGCGTCAGGCGCGGGTGCGCGATCTTCGCCAATTGCCGTATCCACGCGAGATTCGCGCCGCTGCCGCCACCCTGGTAGGCAAGCGTCGCGTCGGTGAAGCGGTCGCACAGCACCCAGCGGCCGCGTCGCAGCGCCGGGCGGATGCTGTCGGCAACATGGCTTGCCCGCGCGGCGAAGATCAGCAGCAGCTCGACGGTGACGCCGATCGGCCGCTCGCGCGGCTCGAGCACGAGCGCGCGCAACTGTTCCGCGAGCGGCGTGCCGCCGGGTTCCCGCGTCAGTACGACGTCGATGCCGCGACCTTTCAGGTATTCGGCCGCAAGCGCCGCCTGCGTCGTCTTGCCGACACCCTCGATGCCTTCGAATGTGATGAATCGGCCGCGCACGGATTCAGCGTACCTGATCACCCGCGCCGCCGCGCAGGTTGGCCAGGTGGCGCGACACGTTCGCATTGTGGGCGACGAGGGTATCGGCGAAGTAATGCCGGCCGTCTCCCCTGCCGGTCGCGACGAAGTACAGCGCATCCGTCGCCGCCGGCCGTACGGCGGCTTCCAGCGCCGCGTGACCGGGCAATGCAATCGGCGTCGGCGGCAGGCCGGCTCGCGTATAGCTGTTATAGGGCGTGTCAGCAAGCAGGTCGCGCCGGCGCAGGTTGCCGTCGAATCGCCTCGCCGAGCCCGTAGATCACGGAGGGATCCGTCTGCAGCCGCATGCCGAGACGCAACCGGTTAGTGAAGACGCCGGCGATCAGCGGCCGCTCGTCCGGCGCGCCCGTTTCCTTCTCGACGATCGAGGCGAGGATCAGCGCTTCGTACGGCGTGTCGATCGGCAGGTTCGCGGCGCGGCGCCGCCACGCCGCGGCGAGCTCGCGTTCAAGTCGCGCATGAGCGAGCAGCAGCAATTCGCGATCGGTCGTGCCGCGCGGAAACCGGTAGGTATCGGGAAAAAACTGGCCTTCCGGGTGCCGGCCCCCGAGACCGATGCGCTGCATCCACTCGCGATCCGGCAGTCCGGCGAGCTCGACTGCGATCTCCGGATGCGACTGGATGACGGCCAGCGCCTGCCGCACGGTCCAGCCTTCGGGAATCGTCAGCGCATACAGCTGGACGTCGCCCTTGACGAACTGCGCGAGCAACTCCGCCGGCGTGGAGCCCGGCCGGATCTCGTAAACGCCGGACTGGATGCGCGTCGCGTCGCCCCTGCGCTTCGCATGACGTACCCAGATGCCGCTATGGTCGAGGACACCGCGCTTCTCAAGCGCCCGTGCCACGGCATTCAACGACGCGCCGTCGGCAATCTCGAAAGTCTGGACTGCGGTCACCGCGGCGATCGGGCGATTGAGCCAGGCTTGCTCGTACTGGCGCCAGCCGGACCAGGCGGCCACCAGCAGGACACCGAGCAATGCTGCCATTACGCAGCCGCCGCTTCATTGCGTGTCCAGCCATGCATTGAATCTGCCGACCAGCGGATCGATCGAGAGCGACCGGCCCGCATAGGCGCGAACCGGCCAGGCGCCGATCAGGGAATTCGTGAGCAGCATGGCTGTCGCGCCCTTCAGATCCCCGACCGGTATGTCTCGTTCGGTCACATCAATACCCTGCTCCGCGGCCCAGCCGCGAAACGCGCGCCGCATGACACCCGCAACCCCGCAGGCGGTGAGCGCGGGCGTGATCCAGCAATCCTCGAGGCGCACCATCACGTTGCTCATCGTGCCCGCGATCACCTGGTCACGATCATCGAGCATGAGACCTTCATCCATCCGATCATCATCCCACTCCGCGCGCGCGAGAACCTGTTCCAGCCGGTTCAGATGCTTCATGCCGGCAAGCGCCGCGTTGCGTCCCAGACGCGTGCAGCAGAGTCCGAGCCGCACGCCCGCGGTTCGCATCGATTCGTCACGGACCGGCCATTCGAATCCCGAGACGATGCGCGTCGGCTGCGCGGCCGCCGGCGGACGATAGCCGCGCACGCCGACGCCGCGCGTCAGGACCAGTTTGACGACGCCGCGGCCACTCGGCCAGGCGCGCGCGATTTCGTCCCGCAACAATGCGGCATCCGGCACGGGCATTGAAAGACGCCGCCCGCCTTCGGTCAGACGCTCCAGATGCCATTCAAGAAAACGCGCACGGCCATCCTTGACGGCAAGGGTCTCGAACAGACCGTCGCCAAACAGCAATCCGCGATCCGCCGGATCGATCGCGCCGCCGTCCAGTCCATTGACGAGGTGCACCATCAGTCCGTGCCTCCGACGGAACGCAGCAAACCGCGCGCCTTCGCACGCGTTTCCTCGAGCTCGCGCTGCGGCTCGGAGTCCGCAACGATACCGGCGCCCGCGCGCCATTCGAGCCTGCCCTCGTGAAGCGTCATCGTGCGAATCAGGATGTTCAGATCCAGACTGCCGTCCCGCGCCAGATAGCCCATGGCGCCGGTATAGGCGCCCCGGCCCACGCCCTCGAGATCGCCGATCAGCTGCATGCAGCGCACTTTCGGGCAGCCGGTGATGGTGCCGCCCGGGAAAAGCGCCCTGACGACATCGCCGGGCGCCACCTCCGCTCGCAAGCGACCGCTGACGTTCGAAACGATGTGATGCACATGAGCGTAACTTTCCACCACCATGAATTCGTCCACATGAACCGTCCCGGGTTCACAGATGCGCCCGAGATCATTGCGTTCGAGGTCGATCAGCATCACGTGCTCGGCGCGTTCCTTGGCGCTGCCGGTCAGCTCGACGATGGACCGGCTGTCGATTCCGCCGAGGCGCGGGCGCGTGCCTGCGATCGGCCGCGTGTCCACCTGGCGGCCGCGGACCCGCACCAGTCGTTCCGGCGAACTCGACAGGATCGAAAATTCGCCGAGCTGCGCGATTCCGGCGAATGCGCCCGGGTTGGCCGCGCGCAGGTTTGCGTAGGCGGCTGCGGCGGTAGCACCGGGCGCCAGCCTGGTGCGCCAGGCGCGCGCGACATTTGCCTGGTAGACGTCGCCCGCCGCGATGTGTTCGAGCGTCCGTCGGCAGGCTTCCAGGTAAACGGCCGGGATCGTCTTCGGTAATTGACCCGGCCCGCGTCGGTCCGGCCGGCCAGCGGCGGCGCGCCGTCGATATCTTCGCGCAGCAAGGTCGGCTGCCGCTGCCGCACCGGTTTCCGCCAGGATCGACGCCGCGACCCGTCAGGTGATCATGTAGCCAGGCGGCGCGCATGCGCCACGCACAGGCCACGATCGGCAACGGCGAGCGCGGCAACCTGAGCGTCGGCTCGATCTCGGCCGCAAGTTCGTAGCCGAGGAACAAGAACCAGCCGCCGGCGAATGGCCAGGGCGCGGGCGGCGGATCGGCGGCTTCGTCGCGCCACCACGCATTGAGCCGGTCGCAGAAACCGGCGCCCGCGCCGGGACCATCGAGTCTGCCGGCATCGTCGAATTGTCAGGCGCTCGCCGGGTGCGGCGAACAAAAGGCTGAATCGGCCGAGCGGCGTACCCGCAGGCGCGCTGTCGAGCAGTACCGGATAACGGCCGGGATGCGCCGCGTGCAGCGCGAGCATGCGGCTCGCGGGATCCGCCATCGGCGGAGTCTCGTGTATCGACCAGGTCAGCCGCCGCATGCCGGGGCCGGGGCGCGTCAGCGCAATGCGCGGAAAATCAGCGTGCCGTTGGTGCCGCCGAAGCCGAAGGAATTGCTGGCCGCCGTTTCGATCTTCATCTGCCGCGCGGTGTGCGGCACGTAATCCAGGTCGCATCCTTCGCCCGGATGAGTCCAGGTTGATCGTCGGCGGCGCGACCTGGTCCCGAATGGCCAGAACGCTGAATATCGCCTCGACGACGCCTGCGGCGCCCAGCAGATGGCCGGTCATCGACTTCGTCGAGCTGACGGCCAGCTTCGCGGCATGCGGGCCAAAGGCATTCTTGATGCGCGATCGTCTCGGCCACGTCGCCGAGCGGCGTCGAAGTCGCGTGTGCGTTCACGTACTGGACGTCCTCGGCGTTGATGGCCGCATCGCGCAGGCAATTCTCCATCGACAGCCGCGCGCCCGCGCCGTCGTCCGGCGGCGCGGTGATGTGGTAGGCGTCGCCGCTCATGCCGAACCCGATCAGCTCGGCCAGATCGGCGCACCGCGTTTTTTCGCATACTCGTACTCCTCGAGCACGATGGCGCCGGCGCCGTCGCCCATCACGAATCCGTCGCGGTCCCGGTCCCAGGGCCGGCTGGCGCGTTCGGGTTCGTCATTGCGATTCGAGACCGCGCGCGCCTGGCAAAAGCCGCCGACCGCGGTCGGCGTCTGCGCCATTTCGGCGCCGCCGGCCGCGACGACGTCCGCGTCGCCGTACTGGATCGTGCGCATGCCGATGCCGATCGCATGCGTCGACGTCGTACAGGCGGTGATGACCGCCAGATTGGGTCCCGTGATGCCGTACATGATCGACAGGTGGCCCGGAAATCATGTTGACGATGCTGGCCGGGATGTAGAACGGCGAGATCTTCCTGGGCGTGCGCGTTTCGAGGTACCTGGCGTAGTTTTCCTCGATGGTCGCGAGCCCGCCGATGCCGGCGCCGAACACGAGCCCGATGCGGCCGCGGTTCGCGTCCGTGATCTCGAGCCCGGCATGCGCGATCGCCTGCACGCCGGCCGCGACGCCGTACTGCATGAAGAGATCCATGCGCCGCGCTTCTTTCGCGGGCATGTACTTCGACGCGTCGAAATCCGGCACGCCGCCGGCGATCGTGCAAGGGAAGCCGGTCGTGTCGAATCGCGTGATCGGGCCGATGCCGCTCTTGCCCGCGAGCGCACCGGCCCAGCTGTCGGCGACCGTGATGCCGAGCGGCGAAATCATGCCGAGGCCCGTGACGACGACGCGTCGCTTGCTCAAGGCGCTACCTCCGGCTGAAGCGACCGGTATGACGCAGCGAGCCCCGGCCATCCTGCCGGGGTTCGCTGCGAATGACTTCAGGACTTGGACTGGTGCTGGACGATGTAATCGATCGCCTGCTGCACCGTGGTGATCTTTTCGGCATCCTCGTCCGGTATTTCGGTCTCGAACTCTTCTTCGAGCGCCATCACGAGCTCGACCGTATCCAGTGAGTCGGCACCCAGATCGTCCACGAACGAAGCGTCATTGGTGACCTCCTCGTCCTTGACCCCGAGTTGCTCGGCGACGATCTTCTTGACCCGTTCTTCGACTGTGCTCATCGGTTTGATGTCCCTCACCTGTTGATGCCCATGACGGCGCGTGCCGGCCGGGGCCGCCATTCTATGCCACGGACCCCCCACTGGCTACCAGAAACCTTTCTTGTGCACTGTTTCTGAAAGCATTTTTGGCCCGTTACGGCCCTTTTTGCCTCATGCCATGTGCATGCCGCCATTGACGTTCAGTGTCTCGCCGGTAATCCAGGCGCCGCCCGGGCCGGCCAGAAAGCAGACGGCGGCGGCGATGTCGTCGGGCTGGCCCAGCCGTCCGAGCGGAATTTGCGCCGCGAGACCATCGCGTTGAGCGTCCGCCAGCGCCTTTGTCATGTCGGTGTCGATGAAACCGGGCGCGACGACATTGACCGTGATGCCGCGCGAGGCTACCTCGCGCGCGAGCGAACGCGTGAATCCGCCGATGCCTGCCTTGGCGGCGCAGTAATTCGCCTGTCCCGGATTGCCGATCAGTCCGACCACCGACGCGATGTTGACGATGCGGCCCTTGCGCGCCTTCATCATGCCGCGCAGCACGGCCTTGCTCAGTCGGAAGACCGATCCCAGATTGGTGTCGATGACGGCGTCCCAGTCCTCGGGTTTCATGCGCAACAGCAAGGTGTCGCGCGTGATGCCGGCATTGTTGACGAGAATCGAGATCGCGCCTTCGCGGCCCTCGACGTCGGCCACGGCGGCATCGATCGCGGGACCGTCGGCCACATCGAGCACCAGGCCGCGCCCTGCGATGCCGGCGGACTTCAGGCCTTCGTCGATCGCGACGACGCCTTTCGCGCTGGTCGCCGTGCCGATGACGGTCGCGCCTTCGGCGCCGAGCGCAAGCGCGATTGCGCGGCCGATGCCGCGCGATGCGCCGGTCACGAACGCGATCTCGCCCGACAATGTCCGCTTCGTCATGTTTCGTCGCTCCCGGTCGTCGCAGCCAATGCGGCATCGAGTGATGCCGCGCTGTCGATCGCATGGATCGCGAGATCGCGGCCACCGGGCGCGCGCCGCGCCAGACCTGCGAGCACCTTGCCGGGACCACATTCGCACAACTGCTTCGCGCCCGCTCGCGATCATTGCCGTGACGATAGCCGACCAGCGCACCGGATTGAACAGTTGCCGGTACAGTCCATCGCGAATCCCGTCGGCGCCCTCATATGTCTCGGCGTCGAAGGATTGCACGCGGACCTCCGGCGTACGGATCGGCAGCGCCTGCAGGCGCTCGCGCATCTCGTCCGCCGCCGGCTTCATCAGCGCGCTGTGCGCAGGCACCGACACCGGCAGCAGGACGGCGCGTTTCGCGCCGCGCGCCTTGCAGATTTCCATTGCGCGCGCGACCGCAGCGCGCATGCCCGGCGATCACGATTTGGCCCGGCGAATTGAAATTGACCGGCTGCACGACCTCGCCCTGCGCCGCCTCGCTGCAGGCAGTCTCGATGACCGCGTCGTCGAGGCCCAGAATCGCAGCCATCGCACCCGTACCCGCGGGCACGGCCCGCTGCATCGCCTGGCCGCGGAAGCGGACGAGTTCGATCGCAGCCGCAAACTCGATCGCGCCCGCGCAGACGAGCGCGCTGTACTCGCCGAGGCTGTGCCCGGCCATCATCGAAGGCGAACGCCCGCCACGCTTTCGCCAGGCGCGCCAGATCGCGACGCCGGCGGCGAGCATCGCCGGTTGAGTCCGCTCCGTTGCGGAGAGTTTCTCCTCCGGGCCCTGCTGGCAGAGTTGCCACAGGTCATAGCCGAGCACGCGTGATGCCTCGTCGAAAGTCTCCCGGATGACCGGTTCGCTGTCGGCGATCGACGACAGCATTCCAACCGACTGGGAGCCTTGTCCCGGAAACATCATCCCCAGCATCGATCCGCGCTCCCACCCTTCCCGTTCGCCGGATTATAGGTTGCCGGCGGTCACAAGGCGGGCGGACTCCCCGGAGGACCGCGGAACTGCTCTGATATCATCCGGTCTTCACCGGGTCGCGCCTTTCATCGAGGCAGGAGAACCGAATGTCCCTGATTTCACGCCGCGCGTCCGGCTTCACGCTGATTGAAATCATGGTGGTGCTGGTGATCATCGCGATCCTCGGCGCCCTGATCGGTCCCCAGTTGCTAGGCCAGGTAGACAGCGCCCGGATCAAGGCGACACGCCTGGACATCGGGGCGCTCGGCACCGCGCTCGACATGTACCAGATGGACAATTTCCGGTATCCGACGACACAGCAGGGGCTGCAGGCGCTGGTCCAGGCGCCGGATGTCGAGCCCATCGCGCGCAACTGGCGCCCGCAGGGCTACCTGAAATCCCGCAGCGTGCCAAAGGACCAGTGGGGCAATGACTATATCTACCTGCAGCCCGGCAATCACGGCCTGCCGTACGACCTCTACACGCTGGGCGCCGATGGCCAGCCCGGCGGCGAAGATTCGGACGCGGATATCGGTAACTGGAACATCGATTGACGGCCTGAGCGGATCGTGAGCCGCGCCGCAATCCCGTCGCGCCGCGTCGAGCGCGGCATGACTCTGATCGAGATCCTTGTCGTCATCGTGATCATCGGCATCATGGCGACCATTGCGACGTTGTCGATCGGCCTGCTGGGCGACGATCGCGAAATCGAAGAGGAGGCCGAGCGCCTGACTAACGCGATCGCGCTGCTGCAGGAACAGGCGCAACTCGAGGGCCGCGATTACGGCCTTCGCATCGAGGCCGATAACTACGAGTTCCTGCGCTTCGATGGCTTCGAGCTGGTCTGGACGGAGGTCGAGGGCGACCCCGCGCTGCAGCCGCACCAGTTGCCGCCCGGACTCGCATTCGAGCTCGTTCTCGAAGGGCGGCCGGTATTGCTCCGGCAGGAATCCAATCCGGAGACGAAGCTGCCCCAACTCATCGCCTGGGGCAGCGGCGACATGACGCCTTACCGCTTGTCGCTCGCGCGGAGCGAAGCCGGACGCATCACGCTGACCGGCAGCGCCGACGGCAGGATGGAAATCGAGCGCAATGGCGAACAATAGGACCTGCGGTGGATTCACGCTGGTCGAGGTACTGGTGGCGCTCGCCATCGTCGCGATCGGCATGTTGGCAGTGTTCAAGGTGATCGGCGATACGGCCCACAACGTGACATACCTGCGCGATCGCAGCTTCGCGTCCTGGATCGCCGACAATCGCATCACCGAAATCCGGCTCTCGGGCGAGATGCCTTCGGTCGACGAGGTCAAAGGCGACCTCGAGTTCGCCGGCCGGCGCTGGTATTGGGTTCAGCAGGTGGCCACCACCCAGGTGGAAGGCATGCGCCGCATCGACGTCAGTGTCCGCCGCGAAGAAGACGCGGAAGGCTCGTCGCTGGTCAGTCTCGCCGGCTTCGTCGGCGCGGCGTCAGCCGCGGCGCCGCCTTCGCACACGCTCTGGACCGGCAGCGGCGATACCGGTGGAGACGGTGGCGCGGGGGGCGATACCGAAGAAGATGGCGGCGAGGGGGACGATACCGGTGGAGAGAGCGACAACGAGGATGAAACCTGATGCGCGGCCGGCAGCGGGGATTCACGCTCCTCGAGATCCTGATCGCCACCGTCATCATGGTGATCATGTCCGTACTGGCCTATCGCACGGTCGGCGAGGCGCGAGTCGAAGTGGAGTTGGCAGAGGGCCATCTCGATCGGCTTCGCGAAGTGCAGCGGGCGATGCACCTGCTCGCGACCGATTTCCGGACGGCCGCACCGCGCCCGGTGCGCGAGACGATCGGCGACGGCAACCGCGCGGCACTGCTGCGTGACCCGAATTCCGCGGGACTGGTCGAGCTCTCGCACGGAGGCTGGCCGAATGGCGCGGGTATGCCGCGCGGCACCGTGCAGCGCGTCAGTTACCGGCTCGAGGAGCGCAAGCTGATCCGCGAGCACTGGAACGTGACCGATGCGACGCTCGCCAGCCCGCCGATCCGGCGCGAATTGCTCGGCAACGTGGAAAGTGTCGAGATCCGCTATATGAACCCCGACCGCGAATGGGTCGCCGAGTGGCCGCCCCTCGGCGCCGTGGCGAATACCGGAATCCGCATCCGCCCGCTCGCGGTCGAGATCAAGATCGTGCTCACCGATTACGGCGAGCTGGTCCGCCTCATCGAGGTGCCGGGATGAAACAGCAGGGCGTCGCGCTGATCACTGCCATCGTGCTGGTTGCGATCGCGACCGTGCTCGCGGTACACATCGGCACGCGCGCATCGCTCGACCTGCGCCGGACCACGGGACTCGCCGCACTCGATCAAGGCTGGCACGTGGCGCTCGGCGCCGAGGCCTGGGCCGCTGAAGTGCTGCAGGACGATCGTGAGGATGACTCGCCGACGGACGATCTGTCGGAGCCGTGGGCTCAGCCGCTGCCGCCGTTGCCGGTGGATGGAGGCGAAGTGCGCGGCAGGCTCGAAGACATGCAGGGCCGGTTCAACGTCAACAATCTGCTGAAGAACGACGGCACGGGCAGCGTGGATCCAATCTCAATCGAGCGCTTCACGCGATTGCTCACCTTCGCGGGTGCCGACCCGCGCTGGGCGAGTATCCTCGCCGACTGGCTCGACACGGACACCATTACGGGATTTCCGGAAGGCGCAGAGGACGGCGCCTACCTCGCGCAGAATCCGCCGTACCGCGCCGCGAATGGCCCGGTTACGACCGTGTCCGAGATGCTCGCCCTGCCCGGCATGACGCTCGACGAGTTTCAGCGCATCCGGCCCTACATCGCGGCGCTTCCGGTGGGCACGCCCCTCAACGTCTGCACGGCCGCGGCGCCGGTGCTCGCCGCAGTGATTAAGGGCAACACAGACTTTGGCGACGTAGAAGCGCTTGCGTCGAATCGTAGGGACGGCTGCTTTCCGACGCTCGCCGACGTAAAAGCTGATCCGTCAATAGATTTTGAGTCCCTGAAACCGTCAATCTCTCAAACTTCGAACTGGTTCCGCGCCGTGACGGCCGTGCGTATTGGCACCTCGGAACTCACGCTGTACAGTCTGATTGAGCGGAACAATGCCGGCGGCAGCCGGACCGTGCTGCGTTCAACAGGGACCGAGTAGCTGGCATGAATCAATTCCTGGTCCTGCGTTTCTCGAATCCCGCCAGCTGGGTCGTCACCGGCACGGACGGCGGACGCATCGGGCCGGTCGCAACAGGAAGCCTCGCGGACGCCGCGCCGATCGCGGCCGAACGACCTTTGATCGTTATCGCTCCCGGCTCGAGCGTGACGCTCGCGAAACCCGAACTGCCGGTGAAGAGCGGCGCACGCATCGCCCAGGTCGTCCCGTACGCGATGGAAGAGTCGCTGGCCGGTGAAGTCGAGCAGTTCCAGTTCGCCATCGGCCCGACCGACGCCGCCGGCGCGACGCTCGTCGCCGCGCTGCGCCGTGAGGAGCTACGCGGCTGGCTCGATGCGCTGCAGGCCGCCGGACTCGACCCGCAGGCCATCGTGCCAGACATGCTCTGCATCCCGGACAATCCGGGCAAGACAGTCGCCGTCATCGACGCGGGCCAGCTGCTGGTGCGGCCACCGGGACAGCTGCCATTTGCGCTCGATGCCGAACCGCTGACCGAAGCCTTCGCGCTCGCCGGCCTCGAAGGCGATGACCGTCACGTGCATCTCTACGTGTCGCAGCAGGACTGGCAGCATTCGCGCGAAATGATCGAAGCGCTGCGGGAGGTGACGGGCAGCCTCGAACTGCAGCTCCTGCCGGACGGCGCGCTGCCGCTGCTCGCATCCGAAGCGGTTCGCAGCGATGCCCTGTCGTTGATGCAGGGCACATTTGCGCGGCGCACCGGCTGGCGGGCCGAATGGCTGCGCTGGCGCGTCGCGGCATTGCTCGCGATCGCGGCGCTCGTCCTGCACCTGGGCGTGCGCGGTTATGACCTGATCCGCCTGCACAACGAGCAGCAGCGTCTGGATGCCGCAATCGATCAGGCGGCGCGGATCGCCCTGCCCGACGTCGAGCGGATCGAGGATGCGCGCGCGCAGGTCGCGCAACGCCTCGGCGGCGGCGGCGCGGCGGATGAAGGTGGATTGCTGACGCAGCTCGCGGCGGTCGGTGGCGCGCTCGTCGGCAGCCCGGGACCGACGCTCGAATCGCTGGGCTGGCGCGACCGCGCGCTGGAACTGCAGTTGCTCGCGCCGAGCACCGACTCGGTCGCCCGCTTCGCGCAGGCGATCAATGCGCGCGGACTGACGGCGGACGTCGCATCGACCAATCCCGGCGAGAAGGGCGTGCAGGCACAGGTCCGCATCGCCGCAGGGTCGGCTCCATGAACCTGCGTGACTGGTACGCGACGCTCGGCGAGCGCGATCAGCGCATGGTGGTCTGGGGCGGCGCCGCGGCCGCCTTGCTCGTGCTGGCCGGCTTGATCTGGAAACTCGGTACCGCCGTCGCGGTCGCCGAAGAACGCGTCGAACGCAAGCGCCAGGATCTGGCCTGGATCGAGGCGGTCACGCCGCGTCTGCAGGCGACGCCGGCGGCGCGTCCCGGCGAGTCGCTGACGATTGCCCTGGACCGGATGGCGCAGGAAGGCGGTCTGGCCAAGGCGCTCGCTGGCATCGAACCGGCGGGCACCGGCGCGATCCGCGCCCGGTTTACCGGCGCCTCCTTCGATTCCCTGGCACTGCTGCTCGCGCGATTGCAAAAAGAGATGGGCGTCGTCGCGGAAACCGCGAGCGTCAGCGCAACCGGCGAAGTCGGCCTCGTCGACGCAACGCTGGTCCTGCGCGGCCACTGACCCGGATGGCGGGGCGCGGCAAGCTCATCGCGGCAGGCATCGCCGCATTCGCGGTATTCCTGATCGCGATGATCCCCGCCACACAGCTGACGAAGCGGCTGCCGCCCGGCATCGTCATGAGTGGCGTCTCCGGGACGGTCTGGTCGGGACGTGCGGCGAAATTCCGTATCGACGATCAGGCCATCGGTACGGTCGGCTGGTACTGCCGTCCGTGGCAACTGCTGATGCTGCGCTGGTCCTGCCGCGTCACGCTGCAACCGCAAGGCGGCGAGATCACGGCCGATCTCGCCGGCGGCTTCGACGGAAGCGCAATCGAGGCGAAAGACATTCGCGGCCAGTCGCCGATCACGGCATTCGAAGGCATCGCGACGCCGGCAGGCTGGACCGGCCGGCTCGAGCTCGAGGTTGAGCGCATCCGCATCGTCGACCGCCGCGCCGACGACGCGGCCGGGAGGTTGTTCGTCCGCGACTTGCGCGGGCCGGGCGCCGGCGGGGCCAGGCTCGGTGATTTCGAGCTGGTCGTCGGCGAAGGCGCGGTCGGCACCGACACCCTCACCGGGCGCGTCCGGGATCTCGGCGGGCCGCTGCACGTGCGCGGCTCGATCGAACTTCAGCGTGACGGAAGCTATTTCATGAGCGGTGAAGCCGCGCCGGGGCCCGGCGCGGGTCCGGCGATCTTCGACACCCTCTCCTTCCTCGGTCCGCCGGATGCCAGCGGGCGGCGTCCATTCAGCATCGAAGGCACGCTCTAGATTTCCCGCCAGGCATCGAGCAACGGGAAGTAGAGCCCGACTTTCTGCGGGCGATCCGGATCGACGAGCCGCATGACGCTCGCGTAGCGTTCGAGCTGGCCGCGATAGCGATCCAGTTCGTTGTCGAGGAACGCTTCGCGATCACCGCCCTCGTGCGTACTGGTCTTCCAGTCGACGACCCAGCGCACGCCATCGCGGTCGACGAAGGTGCGGTCGATCCGCAGGCTTTGCAGGACGCCGTCGATGACTGCTGTCAGCGCCAGTTCGCTTGTTGCGTCGAGGGCGGCCGGGTCGAGCAATGCGGCCGCGCGTTCGCTGCGGGCAATTGCCGTCATCGCGCCGCCGATGCGCGCGAGCGCGGCCGGCAAGTGCGCCTCGTCGATGCCGAGTTCCTGCAATTGACGCCGCCAGCGCGCCGCCGGCGGATCGCCGGTCTTCGGCATGACGCCGCACTCCGCAATGCGTTGCAGCTCGAAATGAACAATCTGGCCGACGGCCTGGGCAATGGCGCCCGCCCAGTCGAACTCCGGCCGGATCGATCCCTCGGGTTCCCCCGAGATCCGCAACGTCTTCGACCGGGGCGGCGCCGGCGGCACAGGCGACGCGAACCCGGCCACCAGCCTGCGCGCCGGCGGCGCAGTGAGCCGGCGCCTGCCGGTCGTGGATCGCTGTGCCGCGTCCGGCTTCGCGGTCTGCTCCGCGAGCGCTTGCTCGAACTGGCCGGACAGGACCGGCCAAAGGAATCCCAGCAGACTGGTGGAACGCGGACGGCGCAGGACGTAACCGTCGTCAGTCCGGCGCAGGCCGGCGGTGCCGACCAGATGCAGGCGACGGCGCGCGCGCGTCGCCGCGACGTAGGCGATGCGACCGAGCTCCAGCGCTTCTCGTTCGGTGCCGAGCCTGCGCATCCAGCGCTCGAGCGCATCGGCGCCGCCATCGCCTTCCGTTGAATCGGTACGGCTCGCCAGCACGATGCCGCGCTCGCCCGGCCCGGTTGCGACCGGCGACCAGTACAGCAACGGCCGCTCCGTTGCGCGCGCGCCGCGCTGCAGGTCCGGCAGGATCACGACGTCGAATTCGAGTCCCTTGGCGCGGTGAATCGTCATGACCTGAACCCGGGCTGCTTCGCTGCCGACCGGCGAGGCCATGACGCCGGCGACGGCGGCATCGATCGACGAAGCCTCGGGCGCGGGGCCCGCTTCGATTTCGAGCCGGTCGAGCGCGCCGAAAAGCAGTTCCGCATTCGAGAGGTCCGATGCGTCTTCGATCGTGGCCGGCCCGTCGAGCGCAAGCCATGCCGCCTTCAGCCAGCCGCCGAGCGAACGCTCTCCCCGCGTGGCGATCGCGGACTCGAGGACAGCGCCGACGCGCGCGAGGCGCACAGCCGAGTCCGACGGCATGCCCCGCAATGCTCCGGCATTGCCGATGCACTGCCGAATCGACATGCCGCGCGCCGTGCCAGCGATTTCCAGCAGGTCCGCGAGCGTCAAGCCGCACCACGGCGCGCGCAGTACGGCGAGCCACGCCGTGCCATTGCCGTCGTGCAGCATCGCCTGGGCCAGTGCGACCAGGTCGCGGATCGCCGGCCGGTCGAGCAGCGATTCGAGTTCCACGCCGCGGTATTCGATCCGGCCTTCGCGCAAGGCCGCGAGGATCGGCGGCAGCGACGGGCGCCCGCGCACCAGGATGGCGATCGATGGTTGCTCGTTCGCCGACTACAAGCGCCTGGCGGACGATACCGGCGACCTCGGCAGCCATCGCACGTTCATCGGCATCGAGAAGCGCGTGCACGTGCACGCCGTCCCCGGCCGTCCCTGCATTCGCCGCGGCCGCCGGCGAGTAGCGCACAGCGCCGCGTTCGAAGTCATCCGACGGCGGCAGTAATGCAGAAAATGTCCCGTTGACCCAGTCGACGATGGCCGCGCTCGAGCGAAAGTTGCGGCCCAGGCGTTCCGCGACGAGCGGCACGCCACCAACGCCGCGGCGCTGCGCCTCCAGGAAGAGCGTGACGTCCGCTTCACGAAAGCCATAGATCGACTGCATCGGGTCGCCCACGCAGAACAGGCTGCGACTGTCGCCCGACTGCCAGCCCGCGACCAGCCGGCGGAGCAATCTTTCCTGGGACGGCGACGTGTCCTGGTACTCGTCAATCAGCAGGTGGCGGATCCGGTAGTCGAGTGCCAGCGCCAGTTCGGTCGGCGAAGAATCGTCGCCGAGCGCGTCGCGCGCGGCCGCGGCGACCGCAGGATGATCGAGATTGTCGCGCTCGGCAAAGAGCGCAAGCAGCTGGGCCACCGCGTGCGGCAGCACGGCAGACAGCGCATCGATGCGTTCCCACTGCCCGTCGGTCAGGGCCGCGGGCGGCAGCCGCCGCAGGCCGGCGAGCGCCGGGACGAGCCTCTCGTGCGCAGCGAGACCGGCTAGCAGGGCTTTCATTTCCCGCTTCAGCGCCGCCCGGCTGGGACCCGTGGCAGCCGCGGGAAATCCTTCGTCCTTGCCGACGGACTTTCGGAGCGCGCCGTTTTTGCCTTTCGTCAGCAGCAGTTCGGCGAGCGCACACCATTGCGGCACGGCATCCGCTGTCGGCGGCGGCAGTCCTTGCAGTCGTGAAAGCGGCAGGACTGGCCCCTCCGGCGTTCCGGCGGCGACGGCAGCGCGGCAGATCGCGAAGAGCGGCTGCCAGTCCAAGGTTGCGAGTGCCCGACTGGCATTGGCGAGTTCCGCTTCCAGGGCCGTGCGCAACAGCCGGTCGATCTCCGCGCGCAATGCCGATCCGCCTCCCGTATCCAGCAGCTTCGGCAACCACAGCTCGCGCGGGCCCAGCATTCCTTCGATCAGCTGCGCCAGCATCCTCGGGTCGTGATTGAGCGAGCGTGCGAGCCGCTCCAGGTTCGCGGCGACCGGGGTTTCCTCATCCAGCATGGCGACCGTGCGCCGTGCCGCCTCCGCATACAGCGGCCTCGCATCGTCGACCAGCGCCGCCGAACTGCCGATCCGCGCGGCCAGCGGCAGACGCCGCGCGAGCCAATGATTCAGGCCGTCGATGGTTTGCACGTGCAGTCGCGCGGGATTGTGTTCGAGACCCCAGCCGCGCTCGCGGCTACGCGCCAGCGCAGCGCGTGCATGCCGATGCAATTCCAGCAGATGCCCTTCGGCATCCGCGGGAAGCGGCGCCGCCGCCAGTGCGAGCGCCGCGAGGATGCGGTGGCGCATCTCCGCGGCGGCCTTGCGCGTAAATGTGATCGCGACGATCTGTTCCGGGCAATCGACGTCCGCGAGCAGGCGCAGGTAACGCAACGTAAGCAGGCTGGTCTTGCCCGAGCCGGCCGGCGCCTGCACGATGAACGAGCCGGTCGGCTCGATGGCGCGCCGGCGCGCTTCGCGATCGAGGTCTGCGGCGTCATTCTTCATCGGCGCCCTCCTCGTCCGGGTCCTCGGGCGACGCCGGTGCAACGCGGCAGAGCGCACCGAGATGGCAATACCGGCAGGTGTCCGCTGCCAGCTTTGGATCGACGTCGACGCGCCCTGCGGCAAAATCGCCCGCCAGACTTTCGAGCCACGCCCGCCAGTGGGCCGTCACTTCATCCCACTCGAACCCTTTTTGCCGGTCTTCTGTCAGTTCGAACTTCGATGCAGGGCGCAGGCCGTCGATCTCGCCGCCGTCGCGGCTCACGCCGACGAACTTCGCGCGCGCGGCTCCGACGCCGGCAAAGGCGATACCGCCCGGTCGCCCCGGATGCAGCACCGCGTAGAGCGGCAGCTGCGGCGCATCCATGCGCGCGCCGCGCCAGGCGGAGCTTTTCACGGCGCCGGACTTGTAATCGATGACGACGAGGTCGTCGCCGACCTGATCCACGCGATCGACGCGCAGCGAGAGCGCGAGCCCGCCGACCGCACTGTGAGGTCGCGCTCGGTCTCGAGCACGGTGAAGGACGGCCGCGCGCGTTCGAGTTCCAGCAGATTTGCGATCGCGCGCCGTTGCCAATCGCGTTCGAGCGCGACAGTGCGTGCGCCTGTCGCACGCGGTGCCGCGGCCACGAGAGCCCGTTCGACCGCGGCCGCAATGCGCGATGCTACGCGTCGTCGTCGAGCGCAGCGAGGGCGCGCTGGTCGCCGAGGCCGGACCATAGCGTCTGCAATGCACGATGCAGCACGACGCCCCGCAGGCGCGGGTCGAAGCCGGCCTGCGGTTCGTCCAGCAGCTGCGCGCCGAGACGCAATTCCGCGAAAGCCCGGAAGGCGCAGGCCGATTGCAGTTCGATCACTCGGGCGCCGCCCGGGACCGCCGCCGCCGCGAGCGGCGGAATCGGAACGTCCACCAGCGGTTCGAGGCGCGCCGCCTCGAACGAGAGCCGCTCGCGCGAAGGCACCGGCGGCAGCACCTGCAACGTCGCCGCCTCGGCCGGCAGCAGCGGTGAGCCATCCACTTCCGTATCGTTCTCGCGCCGCGGCGAGGACAACACGAGCGCATTTGACTGCGCCTGCCAGCGGGCGATGATGTCGCGGGCTTCGGCGACGCAGTGCTCTGGGGTGACGCCCGGCATGCCGAGCCGGCGTTGGATCTCGATCGGCAGCAGCGGATCCACGGCAACCGGTCGCGGCCACACCGTCGCGGTCAGCCCGGCGACCCAGAGGCTGTCGAACTTCACGCCCGGGTCTTCATACGCGTCCAGCACGAAGACTGCCGGTTCGCCGCTCTCGGGTTGAAACGGCGCCGCCGCGAGGCGCCGCAGTTCGGCGAGTGCCTGGGCCGGGCCCAGATCGGCCGCGACCGATCCGAGCGCGGCCAGTTCGCGCAAGAGTTCGCGGAACCGCTTCGCCGCCTGGAACTCCCGGCTGCCGAGCGGGAGTTCGCCGGGCCAGCCCCAGGCGGCGAGACAGGCGCCGAATGCTTCGGCCCAGGCGCCGACGCCGCGGCGCGGGAGACCGGCTGTTGGCGCGACCGCCGCGGACAGTGCCGCCGCGAAGATCGTGGCGCCTGCCTGCCTGGCGCGCTCCGCGAGCTGCGCGCCGGTCATCCGCGCCTGACCGTACACATCGCGCAGCGCCAGATCCGCGACAATACGTGCGGCGCGCTCCGACCGGGCGCCTGCAAGATGTTCGCTTCTCAGCAGATGGCTGGCCAGCGTCCAATCCACGGCACCCGTCGCACACGACAGCGCCGCCAGCGCAACGTGGACGACGGGCTGCAATGCGAGGGCAGGACCGCCAGCGAGATCGAATGCGCGCGGTTCGACTGCCGCGCCCGGCAATTCCAGCTCCGGCTGCAGCGCACCTGCCAGCGCGCGTTCGAGCGCGCCGCGATTCCGGTCGAGGTCGGGCACGATCAGCGCATGTATGCCGTCTGGATGCCGCGAGACGCGCTCGCGCAGCCACGCCAGCATCGTCAGCCGTTCGGACTCCGGATCGGGCGCCTCGTAGCGCCAGCAGGGGCCGGAAATCCCTTGCGGCTCGAGTCGCTCGATCGCGCGTCCCCGGCCCGCCATGGCCGCAAACAAGGAAGCCTGCGCGGGCGTCAGCCGCCGGAAGCCCGCGAGCAGCATCGGCGGGCCCGACACCGGCACGGCTGCGTTTTCGACCAAGAGCCGCGCCAGGTCGCTGCCGTCGCAGGCTTGCCGTTCGCGCAGCTCCGCTTCCACCGTCCGCGCCCAACCGAGGAACGCTTGCTGATCGCGCGTCAACGGCCAGGGGGCCAGGCTATGGTTGTCCCCTCCGTAGGCGCGCAGCCGCAGCCAACTGGCGCGGGCCCTGGCGCCGAGGTCGCCGGGATCCTGCAGGGCAGGCGCTTCCTGTTCCGCCAGGCGCCGCCAAAGCCAGCGCAAGGCGACTGCGGGCAGGATCCCTGGCAAGTCTGGCCGGTCGGCGCATGTCTCTTGCCACTGCAGCACAAGCCAGGCGTCCAGCGGCAGCACCTGCGCCGAAGGCCACACTTTCCGGTCCGCGGCGATCTGGGCGCGATCGTGCAGGCGGCGCAGGACGCGCGCCTGTCGAAGATCCGGCGTCAGCAGCAGACCGCCGGCCTCGAGATGGGCGATGCAACGGGCGTTTGGATTCAATCGACGAGTCCCCAGGTGTCGGTCCCAGCATAGGCTGGCGCCTGGCTCAGTGGATGAGCCCGCAGCGGAATCACCCGGCCGCCAGCGGCGGCAGTCCTCCCGGCCATTCGGCCGCCCGGTGACAGGCGACGAGCCGCGCCTCGCCCGCGTGCTGCAACGGCGGGCGTTCCGCACGGCAGAGCGGCAACGCATGCGGACAACGGAAGGCGAATGCGCAGCCTGCTTCCGGCACGACGTCGCCGCCATCAGGTACGGACTTCGTGCGCGCTATCCGCTGCAACAGCCGCGCGCGCGCGCCGGCATCGACTCCGGGCACTGCATCGAGCAATTCCCGCGTGTACGGGTGCAGCGGCGCATTTGCGATGTCGGCCCGCTCTCCTGCTTCGACGATGCGCCCGCGATACATCACCATCACGCGCTCGCACAGTCGCGCGACGACGGCGAGGTTGTGACTGATGAAGAGACTTGCGAGCCCGCGCTCCGTGCGGATGCGCTCCAGCAGACTCACGATCTGGCGCTGCACCGTCACGTCGAGCGCGCTCACCGGTTCGTCGCAGACCACGAAACTCGGGTCGACGATGAGCGCGCGGGCAATCACGGCGCGCTGCAACTGGCCGCCGCTCAACTGATGGGGATAGCGCGCGGCGAGATCGCGAGCGATGCCGACCTCGTCGAGTCGCCCCTGCGCTCGACGCGCCCGTTCCGCCGCCGGTGCCTGCCGATCGAGCGCGCGCAGGGGTTCGGCGACGCTTTCGACGATGGTCATGCGCGGATCGAGGCAGGCATGCGGATCCTGGAACACGTACTGCAGTTCACGCCGCAGTGGACGGAATTCGCGGCGGCCGAGATCGTCGATGCGCCGCCCCCGCCACAGCACTTCGCCTGCAGCGAGCGGCACGAGCCGCAGGATTGCCCGCCCGAGCGTCGTCTTGCCGCAGCCGGACTCGCCGACCAGTCCCAGCATCTCGTGCTCGCCGAGCTTGAAGTCCACGCCGTTCACCGCCGCCGGTTCCTTGGCGCCGCCGGAATTCCGATAGCGCACCGTGACGCCCCGCAATTCCAGGAGGCTCATCGCAGATTCGCCAGCGTCGGCACGGCAGCCAGCAGGCCGGCGCTGTACGGATGGCGCGGTCCGGCGAGAAATTCGGCGGCGGCCGCCGTTTCGACGATGCGGCCCGCGTACATGACCGCGATGCGGTCCGCCAGCGAGGCAACGACGCCGAGATCGTGCGTCACGAGCAGGAGCGCCATGCCGAGGTCGCGGCAGAGTTCGGCCAGCAACGCAAGAATTTCGGCCTGCACCGTGACGTCGAGCGCGGTGGTCGGCTCATCGGCGAACAGCAGGCGCGGCCGCGCCATCAGCGCGAGCGCGATTGCGACGCGCTGGCGCATGCCGCCGGACAGTTCATGCGGGTACTGCGCGAGCCGGCGCTGCGGATCCGGCAGGTGCACGCGTTCGAGCATGCGCCGCGCCTCGGCCACAGCCTCATCGCGGGTCATGCCATGTGCGGACGCCGCGACTTCCGCGAGCTGGTCGCCGATGCGCCGATGCGGCGTCAGGCTGCCGGACGCATCCTGGAACACGAATCCGATGCCCCGTCCGCGAATCGCCGCTGCCTTGTCGCCTTCGCCGAGCAGTTCCGCGCCGCCGAAACGCACCGACCCGAGCGCGCGGCCATTGGCGGCGAGCAGTCCCGTGCACGCGTGCAACAGCTGGCTCTTGCCCGAGCCCGATTCGCCGACGATCGCGACGCTCTCGCTTGCCTCGATCGCCAGATCGACGCCATCGACGGCGAGCACCGGCGGCCTGCCCGAAAACTCGACCGTCAGCGCGCGTATTTCCAGCAGCGGCATCAGCGGTCCCGCGGATCGACGGCGTCGCGCAGGCCGTCGCCGAGAAAGTTGAAGCAGAATACGAGCAGGACGAGACAACCGGCGGGCACCGCCAGCATCCATGGCGCGGTCTCCATTTCGGCGGCGCCGTCCGCAATCAGGTTGCCGAGGCTCGCCAGCGGCTCCTGGATGCCGATGCCGAGGAAGCTCAGGAAGCTTTCGACCAGGATCACCTGCGGAACGGTCAGCGTCGCATAGACGATCACCGGACCGAGCAGGTTCGGGACGATGTGGCGCGCGACGATGCGCAGCGTCCCCGCACCGCCGACGACCGCGGCTTCGACAAACTCGCGTTCGCGCAGCGCAAGCGCCTGGCCGCGAACGATGCGCGCCATCGTGAGCCAGCCGAAGGCGCCGATCGCGACCAGCAGCGTCAGCGGCCCACGGCCGAACACGACTGTCAGGATGATCACGAAGAAGACCTGTGGCAGCGCGTACAGCACGTCGACGAAGCGCATCATCAGCGCATCCGTCCGCCCCCGAAGGTATCCCGCGAGCGCGCCCCAGGCGACGCCGATGATGAGGCTGACGAGCGTCGCCGCGAGTGCGATCGCAAGCGATACGCGCAAGCCATGCAGTGTGCGCACCAGCAAGTCCCGGCCCAGGCGATCAGTGCCGAGCCAGTGGCCGTCTGCCGCGAATGGCGGCACGGCCATATGCGACCAGTCAATCTCGTCCTCGCGGTAGTCGACGAGCAGCGGGCCCGCGGCCGCCGCGACGACGAGCAACGCCAGCACGATGAGGCCTGTCATCGCCGCGCGGTCCATGCGCAACTCGCGCAGCGCATCGCGCCACAATCCGCTGCTCAAGAGCGGCCTCCCCGCCGGATGCGAGGATCGAGCCAGGCGTACACGAGATCCGCCAGCAGGTTGAGCGCGATCATCAGCGCGGCATAGACGATCACCATGCCCATCACGAGCGTGTAGTCGCGATTGAGCGCGCCCTGCACGAGGTGACGGCCCATGCCGGGCAGACCGAAGATCGTTTCGACGACGAGCGAACCGGCGAGCACGGCGGCCGTCGCGGGCCCCAGATAGCTGACGACCGGCAGCAATGCCGCAGGCAGGGCGTGTCGCAGCAGCACCGCGCGCCGCGGCAATCCGCGCGCCCGCGCCGCGCGGACCCACGGCGCGCGCAACACTTCAAGCAGGCTGCCGCGCGTCAGGCGCGCCAGATAGGCGATGACGGGGAGCGCCAGGGTCACGACTGGCAGCGCCAGATCCGAGATCTGCCCGGGTGTCCATCCGGCGACTGGCAGCCAGCGCAGCCAGATGCCGAACGCCAGCGCGAGAAATGGCGCGATGACGAAAATGGGCACGGAGATGCCAGCGGCCGCAAAGCTCATCAGCAACCGGTCCGGCCAGCGGCCGCGCGAAAGCGCCGCCCACACGCCTGCCGGGACACCCACCACCAGGGCGAGCAGGAGCGCCGCCGCTCCGATCGTCAGGCTGACCGGCAGGCCGCTTGAAATCAGTTCGCTCACGGTGAAGTCGCGGAACTTGAAGGATGGTCCGAAATCGCCTCGCAGCAAGCCGGCTACATAGCGGCCGAACTGAGTCGCCACCGGCTGGTCGAGCCCGTAGGCCGCTTCCAGATTGGCGCGGATCTCGGGAGGCAGTGCCTGTTCCTCGTCGAACGGGCCGCCCGGCGCCAGGCGCGTCAGCAGGAACGACAGCGCGACGATGATGGCAAGCGTCGGAATCGCCCCCAGCAGGCGGCGGGCGACGAATGCGAGGCTGCTCATTGGCCGGTCGCGGCGCTGTGCATGCGGGTGATCACTGCGAAGTCACACGAAATACGTTATTCAAGTTACTGATTGATAATGCTATGTTAACCCACAAGGCGTAACTTCCGATAGGATGCTGCGCGGACTGATGGAGGCGGATGGATGCGCAAGATTCTAGTCGCGCTGAAGCGGGTCATCGACTACAACGTGCGGGTGCGCGTGCGGCCGGACGGGACAGGCGTCGTGACCGACGGCGTCAAGATGAGCATCAACCCGTTCGACGAGATCGCACTCGAGGAGGCGCTGAGGATCCGGGAGCGCGGCGCCGTCGACGAAGTCGTCGCGATCAGCATCGGGCCGGAGGACACCCAGCAGCAACTGCGCAACGCGCTGGCAATGGGCGCTGACCGCGCAATCCTCGTCAGGACCGATCAGGCCATCGAACCGCCGGCGGTCGCGCGCGTGCTGCACTCGTTCGTCGACCGCGAATCGCCGATGCTTGTGATCCTCGGCAAGCAGGCGATCGACGACGACTGCAACCAGACCGGACAGATGCTCGCCGCGCTGTGGCAGCGCCCGCAGGCAACCTTCGCATCCAGGCTCGAATTGACCGACAACACCGCGCGCGTGACGCGCGAAGTGGACGCGGGACTCGAGACGATCGAGGTGGACCTGCCGGCGGTCGTCACGACCGACCTCCGCCTCAACGAACCGCGCTACATCAAGTTGCCCGACATCATGAAGGCGAAGAAGAAGCCGCTCGACATTACGGATCTCGCATCGCTCGGCATCGAGACGGCGTCGCAACTCAAGGTGGCCGGACTCGAACCGCCGCCGCAGCGAAAGAAGGGCGTCATGGTCAAGGACGCGGCGGAACTCGTCGCGGCATTGCGGCAGAAAGGACTCGTCTGATGAATCGCGTGCTGATCGTCGCCGAACACACGGACGGCAAGCTCAACGCATCCGTTGCCAAATGCGTCAGTTGTGCGGCGGCGATTCCCGACGCCGAAATCGCGATCGCCGTGCTGGCCGTGGACGGCAGCGCGGTCGCCGCCGAAGCGGCGAAAATCGCCGGTGTCGCGCGCGTCCTCCTAATCAAGAATCCGGCCAACGAGCCCGCGCTCGCCGCGGTGCTGGCCCCGCAGGTCGCCAGGCTCGCTGAGGGACACGGCCTGGTACTCGGGCCGTCGACGACCTTCGGCAAGGACCTGATGCCACGCGTCGCCGCACTGCTCGGTGCACCGCAGATCAGCGACGTGATGTCGATCGAATCCGCGATGCGGTTCAAGCGCCCGGTCTATGCGGGCAATGCCATCGCAACGGTCGAGGCCGCCGCCGGACAGCAGCTCGTCGCCACCGTGCGCGTCGCGTCGTTCCAGTCCGCGCCCGCGGGCGGCCCGGCGCCCGTGGAATCCGTAAACGTCGACGTGCCGCTGCCCACGCATACGCGGTTTGTGTCGGTATCGGCGGCGCGCAGCGACCGGCCCGATCTGCAGACGGCGGCACGCGTCGTGTCCGGGGGTCGTGCGCTCGGGAGCAAGGAGAATTTCGCGTTGATCCAGCGCCTCGCCGACCGGCTGGGCGCCGCGATCGGCGCATCACGCGCGGCTGTGGACGCGGGTTTCGCGCCGAACGAAATGCAGGTCGGCCAGACCGGCAAGATCATCGCCCCGGAACTCTATGTCGCGATCGGCATCAGCGGCGCAATCCAGCACCTGACCGGAATCAAGGACGCACGCACGATCGTCGCGATCAACAAAGATGCGGAAGCGCCGATCTTCGAGGTGGCGGACTACGGCCTGGTCGGCGACCTGTTCAGCCTGATTCCGGAAATCGAGAAACAGCTGTAGTCGCGAACAGGATCCAGAGCGACAGTCCGGTGATGACGATCCACGTGCCGGCCGTTCCATAGAAGCGGCCGAACGTACGGCCGGGACTGTGGGACAACCCCCACGCATGCACCAGGCGACTCACGACCAGCACGCTGCCGGCCGCATGAACGGCCGGCAGCGGCATGCCGGTAATCTCGGCTACGATCAGCAGAACGACCGCGAACGGCACATATTCGGTGAAATTCCCCTGCACGCGGACTGCCTGCTGCATTTCCTCGTCCTTGCCGACACCGAGCCCGACGCGGAATCGCCGGCGCGCGAGCACGACGGTGACTGACAGGGCGATCAGCAAAAGCCCGAGCACCGCCGCGTACAGGAAGGAAATCGGTCCCGCGATCACTTCATCTCCGCCAGGATGTGCTCGGCGCTTGACACCTTGAATTCGCCCGGCGCTTCGACATGCACCTGCGTGACCACGCCGTCCTCAATGACCAGCGCGAAGCGCTTGCCGCGCATGCCCATGCCGTGGCCGCTCGCGTCGAGTTCGAGCCCGAGCGCGCGCGTGTAGTCGCCATTGCCGTCTGCGGCCATCACGATTTTGTCGCCGACGCCGGCGGACTTGCCCCAGGCATTCATGACGAACACGTCGTTGACGGCGAGGCACACGATTCGGTTGACGCCCTTGGCGCGAAGTGCTGTGGCCTTGTCGATGAAACCCGGCAGATGTTTCGCGTCGCAGGTCGGGGTGAACGCGCCGGGCACCGAAAACAGCACGACGCGGCCCTTGCCGAGCAGCGCTTCCGCTGTGACGTTCATCGGGCCATCCGGGCCCATCTGCTTGAGCTTGCCCTCGGGAATCCTGTCGCCAACCTTGATGGTCATGATGTGATCTCCATGCGTACTTCAGTTTGTGCCCGCGTGTGTCCGTCGTGCGCCGCCGGGAAACGGACCGGCCTTGATCAGCATGCCTGGCACGGCATGTCCGACCTGTTGCTCCACCCAGCGCGCCGTCTCAATCGTGCGATCGAGATCGACGCCTGTCTCTACGCCCATGCGGCTGAGCATGTAGAGCAGGTCTTCGGTCGGTATGTTGCCGGTCGCAGCCGGCGCGAAGGGGCAGCCGCCCAGGCCGCCGAGACTGGCATCCAGTGTGCTCGCCCCAGCCATGATGGCGGCGTATGCATTCGCGAGCCCGGTATTGCGCGTGTTGTGGAAATGGCCGCGCAGGCTCATGCCAGGCAGCGCCGCGCCGACCTGGCCGAAGATATCTGTCACCTGGCCGGGCACGCCGACGCCGATGGTATCGGCGATCGCGATTTCAAACGGCGCGCCGTCCGCGATTTCGCGCGCGATCTCGACGACCCGTGACACGGCGATTTCGCCCTCGAATGGGCAGCCGAAGGCAGCGGAAATCGTCACCTGCGCGGGGATCCCGGCCGCATGGGCCGCCGCCGCGATCTCGCGCCAGACGCGGATCGACTGGGCGCTGTCCACGCCCTGGTTGCGCCGATTGAAGGTGTCGGTCGTGAATACGACCATGCCGATTTCGCCGCAGCCCGCGGCGGCGGCCCGGTCGAAGCCGGCGCGGTTCAGCACGAGGCCGATGTAGCGTACGCCGTCTTTGCGCGGCAGCGCCTGCAGGATGGCTTCGGCATCGGCCATCTGCGGCACGCGCTTTGGGTTGACGAAGCTCGCGACCTCGATGCGCTTCAGGCCGGCTTCAACGGCGCGACGAATAAACTCGACCTTGCCCGCGGTCGGGACTGCGGTCGCTTCGTTCTGCAGACCGTCACGCGGCCCGACTTCGACGATGCCGATTTGGCGGGCAGGAATCATCCCGCCAATTATACGGTCATCAACCCGCCATGCTGGACCAGAGGTCCGCGACACCGCGGATCTTCGGGTTCTTGGCGCCGGCCGCCTTGAAGGCATTCCGCGCTTCGGCAGATTTCTTGCTTTCGACGAGCGCGACACCGAGCAGCATGGCCAGGTCGTCTTCGCGGCGCAGCTTGCCTTTGTCGATGCCGCGCTTTGCGGCTTCGGACGCCTTGGCGTAGTTCTTCAGCGTGAAGTAGCCGATCGCGACCTTGGCTTCCGGCTCGCCGGTCTGAATCGCGCGGGCCTCGACTTCCTGCTGCGGCAGCCTGCCTTGACACGCTCGACCTGGCCCTTGGCATCGGTCAGCAGGCGGTTGTTGCGATCGTCTTTCTTGATCGCGCCGTTTGCCATGCCCTTCTCCAGCATCGCGACCGCTTCGCCGGGCCTCGACGTCGAGTGCGGTTTCCGCGTACTTCGCGTAATGCTCCGGCGACAACAGACTCCGTGCCGCGCCCAGCGTAGATGTTGATCATCACAACCGGATCCCGGTTGGCTCTGCACCTCGTAGGCGCTCGCGACCCATTTGAAGATCCTTCGCTCGGCGCGGCCACGATCAGGCGATGCAGCGTCTGCATTTTCTTGGCGGCGTTGCCGGTCTTGTCGTAAGCCTCTGTGCAGTCCGAGCAGGAGCTTCGACGTGACCGCGGCAGGCTTCTTCGCCTTCTCGGCGGCTGCCAGCGCTTTCTCGAGCGTCGCCGCGGCGGGACCGTAGCTCTTGAGCGCGACTTGGCTATTACCGAGCAGAATCAGGTCGTCGGTGTTGAGTCCGCCCGCCGCGGCCAGTTTGTCGAGCGTCGCCGCAGCCTCGCGGTATTCGCGCAGGCTGTAATGCGTCGTCGCCTTGAGCCGCAGCTTGCGCTGCAGGTCGGCGCCGCTGACACGGCCGGTCGCGATGCGCTCGTCCACCGTCTGGATGACCAGGCGATAGTCCTTGGCGCTGCTCGCGGCCCAGATCATGAGCTCATTCACGCCCTGCTCTTCCTGCGGCGACAACGGGGCCTTCGCCTTGGCTTCCTTCAGCAGGCGGATCGCCTCGGAAAGTTACCGCTTCTTCCCGGCGGTCTGGGCGGCCTGGACCTTGTCGGCTACTTCCTTGCGCCAGCCGCCTTGCGCCGCCTGCGCGATCGCCTCCGTCGATACGGTCAGCGCGGCCACGCCCGCGAGCAGTAGCGCCATCAGGGCCGCCGAGCACGCTGGCACGGAATTTCCCCGTCGTCGTCTTCATCGTTTTTCTCCTGATCAGACCACCGGTCGCGGGTGCCGCGCGCGCCGCGGGCCGCGCGACACGCGCCAGCCACAATTTTGCAATCCGCGCCGTCGGACTGCCCGGCGGCGCCGCCGCGGCCGCTGCATCAAATGCCGCGCGCGCTTCGTCGGACCGGCCAAGCTCCATCAGCGCGGCGCCGAGCAACAGGTTGGCATCGTCGAGACGCGCCACGCCACCCTTGGCGATGCCTTTCCGCGTCGCCGCAACGGCCTGTTCGTAGTCGCCGGTGCTGTAGTAATCCGAGGCCCACCTTGACTCCCACCTCGCCCTTCGGATTCTTTTCCGCGCCGCCGCTTCCGACGGCAGCGATTTCTTGTCAGCCGCCACCGCGGATCTTCGTTTCCTGCAGGATCTGCTGGTTCGTGCCGGCGTTCGGCACGATCCCTTCCTTCATGCCGCGCTCGAGCGCGCGCTGCGCTTCGCCCGGGCTGCCGGCAACGAGTCGCAGTATCCGCGTAATCCAGGTATCCGCCGAACCGTCGCCAGCCCGCCCTGCGGATCAGTGACCGCGAGCCGGTAGGCGTTCAACATAACGACGCGGTCATCCTTCGATTCGTTCTGATAGAGCGCTACGATCCGGTGTAGTAGTCCTTGTTCGGGTAGTACCCGACCAGCGATTCGAGATTGGCGAGCCGCCCCGCATTGTCCTTGGTCTCCACAGAATGCTTCGTCGCGCAGCTGGAACCAGGATTCCTTCGGTTCTGTCCCTTGCTGACGGTGACGTCGATCGCCTTGCCAAGCCAGGCCTGGGCTTCCGCGTAGTTGCTGCCCTGCAGGTACAGCGTCCCAGGTTTTCGAACTCTTCGGGTCCGGCATCCGGCGTCGCATCCACCGACTGACGGAAGTGGTACAGCGTCTTTTCGTTGTCCTTCTTGTCGCTGTAGTGCGCGGCGAGCTGGCGGTGCATGACGCCGATTTGATCCGGCACCGCGAAGTCTTCCTTCAGGTACACCTCGATCGCCGAGGCAAGGGCTTCGTTGTCACCCATGCCCTGCGCGGCCTGCAACCGCCAGGTCGCGAGCACCTTCTTTTCGTCTCGACTGAGGGACGGCAGCGCCTCGATTTCCGGCAGGATGGCCAGCAGCTCCGTCCACTTTTTCTCGTTGACCAGGTCCTGCCCCTTCGAAGCCAGCTTGCGGAATTCCTTGCTGTACTCGGGCTGCGGCCCCTTTTCCGTCGCGGCGGCCTCTTCGTTCTTTTTCTTGTCCTGGGCAAGCGCCATTGCCGGCACGGCCGCAACGACCATGAGCGCGAGGCCCATCGCCACCCATCGACTTGACCACGTCTTACGTCCAGTCATTTCCCTTCCTCTCAACAACGGCTCCGGCCGACTTGTTTGCGTGGGGCGGGTTTATACCGCAAAACCCGCCCGGCTGTCTCGCCAGGTCCTTGATCTGATTGACTGCCCGGCCGGGCTCGGGTTCCTGCCGCAAAAATATATCGCACAGTTCAGCCGTGGTTCAGATCCCTATCGTGCCAAAAGACAGGCCCGCCGTAGCGGGCCTCTACAGTCGATTGAGCCAAGCCCGTCGTTCCGTTACTGGTTGGGTGGCGGCTCCGCGATGAAGCCCACTTTGCGCATGCCGCCGCGCTGCAGGATCGCCAGCGTATCGGATACGTGCTCGTACCGGGCGCGCCTGTCGGCCCGGATGTGCACTTCCGGCTGCGGATCCTTGACCGCTTCCTGCAGCACGTAGTTCAGCAGGTCATTGCGGCTGACGCCGTTCTCGTTCCAGTAGATCGACCCGTCGAAATCGATCGAGAGATTGATGTTCTCCGGCTTGGTGTCGGTCGGCCGGTTTATTTCCTTTGGCAGGTCGATCTTGACTGCCTGCGTCATCACCGGAACGGTGATGATCATGATGATCAGCAGCACCAGCATGATGTCCACCAGTGGAATCACGTTGGGCTCGACCATCGGGTCGCCTTCGTCCTTGCCAACGGCAATGGCCATCGACTATTTCCCGGAGACGCGCGAGCCGGCGAGCAGCGCGGCCTCGACGTCATGCGCGAAATAATTGGCACGCTCCATCAGCGCCTTATTGCCGCGCAACAGGCCGTTGAATCCGAGCACTGCCGGAACCGCGACCGCAAGACCCATTGCGGTCATGATCAGCGCCTCGCCGATGGGACCGGCGACCTTGTCGAGGGATGCCTGGCCCGCGATCGAGATGCTGATCAGCGCGTGGTAGATGCCCCACACCGTGCCGAACAGCCCGACGAACGGCGACGTCGCACCGACCGACGCGAGAACGACCATGCCGCTCTGCAGACTGGACTGCAGCATGCTGGTGCGCCTGTCGATGTGGCTGGTTACCCAGTCCGACAGCTCGATGCCGCTGGTGACATCGCGCGCCGTGCTCTTGCGATGGTGCTCAACCGCGTGCAGGCCGTCCTGCGCGATGTCCCGGAACGGATTCGCCTTGCCCTTCAGTTGGCCATGCCTTCCTGGATCGATCCGGCCGTCCAGAAATTCTTCTCGGCTTCCACCGCCGCGCGCCGGAGCGAGCGCTGGTCCAGCCACTTGTTGATCATGACGAGCCATGACCAGAGCGACATAACGATGAGGATCACGAACACGCCCTTGCCGACATAGTCGCTCTGCGTCCAGAGCGCCGTAATGCCGTACGGGTTATCGGTCACACCGGTTTCAGCTGCCATGCTGCAGTTCCTTTAACAGAAATTATTCTCCGGAAATCGTTGTCGCTTGTCGCGGCCATGCGTCTCCCGGTCCCTGACGATTCTTGCTGCGTCACTCCAGCTTGAAAACGATGGGCAGTGTCGCCTGCGACTCGACCGGCTGGCCATCCCGCTTGCCCGGCTCGAACGGCAACCGTCGGATCACGCATTCCGCGGCACCATCCAGCCGTGCAAATCCGCTGCCCTGGCTGACCGACATCGCACCGACCTTGCCGGCGGCGTCGATCGTGATCGTCAGCATCACGCGCCCTTCTTCGCTGAGGCGCCGCGAGGCCGATGGATAGCAGGCATTGATGGCGGCCGCGATGCGGTCGCTGCGCGCCTTGATCCGCGCCGGCGTGAGTTGTGATTGCCGCGGCGCCTGGGGCTGGGTACGAGGGGGCTTTTCTTCGACGCGAGCGGTGATGGCGGTGCTCGGCCCCTCAAATGTCGGCAGATCGATCAGCGGCGGCGGCACGACCGGCGGCGGCACATCGACCGGCGGTGGCGGTGGTGGTTCCTCGAGATCTTCAGGTGGTGGCGGTGGCGGCGGCAGATCCATGATCGAGAAATCCTCGATGAGCTGCATGCCGGAGCGAACGAGACCTTGCTTGAGTGCCCAGAAGAAACCGATGTGCAGCACGATGATGGCGACGAAAACGGCCGCCGTGCGTGAGCCCCCCGCCGAATAGACGTTCGCCATACCGGACCTTTCTCAACCCCTCTATTCGTGCCGGTCGCATGCGCATTTTTTGCGCTGCGGCCCCGCCAATTTATTTGTCGTCGCGCTCACCGGCGCGCCCCGATACCGGCTTTGGCCACCTTAGCGGTTGGCCGTTTCCACTGCAAGCGGCGACCGGCCCGCCGTGCACACGGCGACATATCAGCATAGCAAAGGCCGGTCTGCCGGGAACACCGTCAGTCCAGGTGGAACACGATGGGCAGCCTCGCCTCGGCTGCGACTGCCTGCCCTTTCGGCCGAGCGGCGATGAACTCGAGCTTTCCGAGTACGCACGCTGCCGCGGCATCGAGCCGAGGGAAACCGGAACTCTGCTCGATGCTCCACGTCAGGGCCGAGCCCTGCGCGCCGATCAAAACTTGGGCAATGACTCTGCCCTCTTCGTTGATGCGGCGCGACGCGGCCGGATAGCAGGTGTCGATCAGCGCGGCCAAGCTCCCGGAGCGGGTACGCAGGCGCGGCGCAACATATTCACCGGAGGGCGGCGTCGTCTCGGAATTGCCAGCATCACGAGGCGCCTCTTCGGGCGTCGCGGCCGCTTCGTCGAATACCGGTAACCGGACGTCGGGTTGTTCAACCAAGACATCGACGGTCCATTCCTCGAGACGGTCGCCCGGGTTGACAAGTACCGGTTTCGGCTTGCTTTCGGGCGGTAGCGGCGTGACTGGAATCGGCTCCGGCACCGGTTCGAACCCGCGTGGCATCAGCCCCATTGTGATGACCAGAAACAGGGCGCAGTGGAATCCGACGATGGCCGTGAAGACGGCCATCTGGCGGGATCCACGGGCCGCATAGGCATGTGGCATGGCACACCTCCTGTCAGCCTTACCAACGCCCGGGACTCGGAAATCGGGTCGAAGGCCGAAGAAGCTGCGTCAGGCCGGCATCAGCAATTCCGGGGCGGGCCGACGGAGATTGTAATTCGAACCCATCGCATGACCGTAGGCACCGGCATCCGCGATCAACATCACGTCGCCTTCGTCGCAGCGCGGCAGCAGCCGGTCCGCCCCCAGCACGTCGCCGCTCTCGCAGATCGGGCCGACCACTGTGCACCGCTGTGTAGCCGGTTCGTCGAGCCGGCTCAGGTTGACGATCTCGTGCCGTGCGCCATAGAGGGCGGGCCGGATCAGCGAGTTCATGCCGGTCGCCACGCCCACATAGCGGATCGGCCCCTTGCCCTTGGTCTGGGTCACGCGCGCGAGCAGCACGCCGGCGGCCGCGACGAGAAAACGGCCCGGCTCGAGCCAGAGTTCGAATACCGGATGACGGATGCGGATTCCAGCGAGCGCGGCATCGAATCCGGCGAGATCGATCGGCGCCTGCTCCGATTGCTCCGGCACGCCGAGGCCTCCGCCGAGGTTGAGCACCCGTACGCCGGGAAGTCCGCGGCCGTCGCCGCCAGCACGTTCGCGGATTCCAGCCAGACGTCGAATGCAAAACTGCCGCTGCCGCCGTGCGCATGCAGGCCGACGACGGTCGCGCCTGCGGCCGCGACCGCTTCTTTCAATTCAGGGAATTCCGCCGGCGGCACGCCGAACTTGGAATGCGCGCCGGCCGTGCGAACCTTGTCGTGATGCCCATGGGCGTGCCCGGTGTCGAGCCGCAGCAGGATTTCGCGGCCGCGAAACTGATCGCGCCAGGCTCGCAGTACATAGAGGTTGTCGACCGTGACTCGCAGCCCCTGTTCCAGTGCCCAACGGTACTCGCTCCTCGGCGCGAAATTGGGCGTGAAGAGCAGCCGTTCCAAGGCAATGCCAGGAACGGACCCAAGGACCTGTTCGACCTCCGCGCGGGAAACGCATTCGAACCCGAGTCCCGACGCCGCAATCGTGCGCAGAATCCCCGGATTCGGATTGGCCTTGAGCGCATAGAACACGCGGGCGACCGATGGCATCGCGAGCATTGCACGGGCCTGCATCGCGACGACTTCCAGGTCGTAGACATAGGCGCAGTCACGATCACCGAGCAGGGCGAGTAACGCATCGCGGCGGGTGCGCCACCAGGGAGGCGCCGGGCGTTGCGCCGGAATCAAGCTTCGTCGACGTCGTTGAATTCGGCGAGTTCGCGCTGTAGCCGCTTCTCGGCGAGCACGTCTTCGACCTTGCTCCAGGCCGATTGCTGGGTCGGCCGGCGCGGCCCTTCGGGCCGGCGCTCGACAACGATCAGCTTGTCGAGGTCGCCATCCTGCTCTGGCGTTTCCCCGAGAAACTCGTCCTCGAGGTCGAAGGATTCCTCATTGCGCTCTTTCATTCCAGGGAATTCCTAGAGAAATCAATGATATCCATGCCAAACCCGACACGCGTCGGGCTGCGCAATATATACGAAAAGCCGGTTTAATCAACCGTCTGGCCGCCAGGGAGGCGACAGACCCCTGCAAAGGCCCGAAAAGGCCTCAGCCGCCCTCGCAGGCCTGCAGGCAGGCGCTGTACTTTTCGTCGCAGGCCTGCAGCTTGTCGGGATCGCCCAGCGAATCTTGCATGCACTTGTCCGATTCGGCGTCGCACTGTTCGATGCATTTCTCATCGGCGAAGGGCCGCGCTTCTGCATCGGGGCGGATGTCATCGGCGAGCGCAGTTCCGGTCAGCGCCAGGGCAGTCAGGAACAAACCCAGCCGACAGGTCTTGATGTTCGCCATTACGAATCGCTCCTCACATCCACGCGTATCTATACGTCACGCCGGGGGACTCTGCAAATCAGCGGCCATAGCATCCGGCGACGGCGCTGAATGGCGGCTGAACGACGGCAGAGCGGGCTTATGCCCGGATCTCCACGCCGGCCCGCGATATAAGACCTCCGCCATCGGACCGAGCGCGGCAAAGCGCGCGTCGCGGGTCTGTCCATGGAAGAATCGGTAATAGATCTGTTGCACGATGACGGCGAGGCGGAACAGCCCGAACACACGGTAGAAGCGGAACTCCGGAGCGGACACGCCGCGCGCCGACGCATATCGCTCGAGCACCTCTGCGCGGGTCAGCGAGCCCGGCAAATGGGTCGGCAGCATGCGGGTCGCCAGCATTTCCGGCGGATCGCTCGCTTCGATCCAGTAGGCGAGCGAGCAGCCCAGGTCCATCCAGGGATCGCCGATGGTCGCCATTTCCCAGTCGAGAACGCCGATCAGCTGTCGGGGATCGGCCGCGTCGAAGACGACGTTGTCGAGCTTGAAATCATTGTGGATCAATGCAGGCGGCGCGACGTCGGCGGGCACGTTTGCCGCCAGCCATTCGGTCAGCGTGTCCGCGCGCGCCGCATCGCCGGTCGACGCGCGGGCATACCGCCCGCGCCAGCCGTCGACCTGGCGTGCGGCATATCCATCGGGCCGGCCGAACTCGCCGAGCCCCTGCGCGCGATAATCCACGCCGTGCAGGCGCGCGAGCGTGTCGATCAGCGCGCACTGCTGGGCGCGAACGAGCGCGGGCGTCGGCTCGAGTTCAGCGGGATAGTCGCGGCGCAGGATGATGCCGCGGATGCGCTCGACGACATAGAAAGGAATGCCGAGCACGGAATCGTCGGTGCACAGGTGCAATGGCCGCGGACTCTCCGCAAATACGCCCTGGAGCGCGGCGAGCACCCGAAACTCGCGGCCCATGTCATGACCCGATTTCGGCCGCGTGCCTGCCGGCGGCCGGCGCAGCACCAGTTCGCGATCGCCGGCCGTCAACAGGTAGGTCAGATTCGAAAATCCGGAAGGAAACTGGCGGACGGCCAACGGCAGCACGAGTCCTGGCAATTGCCTCGCAAGATATTCCCCAGGCGGCCGGCATCCGGCATTTCGCCGTCGCGGACCGGCGCCGCCTCGTCCAGCAGACTCATTCGCGACGCTGACCCAGCAGGTGCTTCGCGACAGCAATCTGGTGCACTTCGTCCGGGCCATCGTAAATGCGCGCCGCCCGCTCCTCGCGGTAGAACCATGCGAGGAGCGTGTAGTCCGTCACTCCGAGTCCGCCGTGCACCTGCAGCGCGCGATCGACGACGCGCTGCAGGACGCCCGCGACATGAAACTTGATCATCGCGATGTCGTCGCGCGCCGCCTTCGCTCCGACCTGGCCGATACGCCAGGCTGTGTGCAGCACCAGCAGGCGCGCCGCGCGGATCTCGGCCGCGCTCTCGGCGATCCAGGCGCGCACGATGTCGCTGTCGCCGAGCCGGCGGTCTTCCGGCCCGATCACGCGCGTCGCGGCGCGCTCGATCATCATCGACTGGGCGCGCTCGCAGATGCCGATCCAGCGCATGCAATGGTGGATACGCCCGGGCCCGAGCCGCGATTGCGCCAGCCGGAATCCCTCCCCCCGGGCGCCGAGCAGCGCGTCGTCGCCGAGCCGACAGTTCTCGAATGCGATCTCGCCATGCGAGAACAGGTCGCGCGCCCGCATCGCCCATCACCGGCGTGTTGCGCACCAGCCGGTATCCGGGAGCATCGCTCGGGACGATAAACAGGCTCGCACGGCCGTGCGGCGGTGCCGCCGGATCGGTGATCGCCATGACGATGCAGAAGGCTGCTCCATCGGCGCCGGTCGTGAACCATTTGCGGCCATCCAGGATCCAGCCGTCGCCGCCCGCTGCGGCGCGGGTTTCGAGCATCAGCGGATTGGCGCCGCTGTTGCCGGGTTCGGTCATGCCGAAACAACTGCGCAGACTGCCGGCCACGAGCGGAACGAGCCACCGTTTTTTCTGCGCCGGCGTCGCGAACTCGTGCAGCAGCTCGACATTGCCGGCATCGGGCGCATTGCAGCCGAACACATAGTGCGCGAACGGGCAGCGCCCGAGCGCTTCAGAGATCAGGCCGTGTGTCAGCAGGTCGAGGCCGAGGCCACCGTGCTCGCGCGGGTAAATCGGTCCCCACAGGCCCTGCCGGCGCACGTCCGCACGCTTGTCGCGCAGGGCTGGCAGCATCGCCTGAAATCCGTGCGCGAGAAAATCCGGCTCGAGCGGAATCAGCTCGCGATCCACGTATTCGCGAAACCGGTTGACGATGAGCTGTTTCGCCGGCTCGAGCGTGAAATCCATGCAGTGTTCCCGGCTAGGCCAGCCATCCCCCGTCCGCGGTCAGGCAACTGCCGGTCGTATAGGACGCGGCATCGGAGACCAGGTACAGCGCGGCGCCCGCCATTTCTTCCGGTTGCGCGATGCGGCCCATCGGCACCAGCCGTTCCATCGTCGCGCGCCGCTTCTCGTCCTCGTGTATGGCCGCGGCGAACCGCGTCTGGACGAGACCGGGCACCAGCGCATTGACCCGCACGCCCTGGCGCGCCCATTCGCGGGCGAGACCCTGCGTCATGTTGACGATCGCCGCCTTCGTCATCGAATAGACGGCCTGGCCGTCCATGGGCCGGATGGCGTTCACCGACGCGACGTTGACGATCGCGCCCTTGCCTTGAGCGATCATGCGGCGCGCCGCCTCGAGCGACGTCCAGAAGTAGCCGCGGATATTGACATCCACCGTCTTCTGGTAGGCCGCGAGCGTCATGTCCAGAGACGGCCCGAAGTGGGGATTGGTTGCCGCATTGTTGACCAGGATGTCCAGCCGTCCGTGACGACGGTCGATCTCCCGGATCGCTTCCGAGATCTGATCGGGCTCGCCGATATGGCAGGCCAGTGCCGACGCCTGCCCGCCCGCGGCACGGATTTCGGCGGCGACGATTTCGCAGCCTTCGAGCTTGCGGCTCGCGGCCACGACAATCGCGCCATGACTCGCGAGTTTGTGTGCGATCGCGCGACCGATGCCGCGGCTCGCGCCGGTGATGAAGGCGATGCGGCCGCCCAGGTCGAAGCTGCTGTCCGCCAAGTCCGCGCTCCCGCAACCGTTCCGCATCCTAGCATTCCGGCCGCGATCCAACGGCCGCTACAATCGCGCATGCTCATCCCGCGCCGCGACCTTGATTTCCAGCTGTTCGAAGTGCTGGACGCCGCGGCACTCTGCCGCCTGCCGCGCTATGCGGACCACGACCGGTCGGTCTTCGACGGCGTCATCGACGCGGCGTACCGGATCGCCGCGGAACGCTTCGCGCCGTTCGCCGCCGCCTCCGATGTCGCCGAGCCACGCATTGACGACGGCCGCGCCTGGACAATTCCAGAAACCAAGGCGGCGCTCACGGCCTACAACGATGCGTCGTTCACCGCAGCGACCTTCGACGCGGCGGATGGCGGGCTTCAACTGCCCGTTGTGATTGCCAAGGCCTGCACCGCTGTGTTCTCGAGCGCCAATGTCGCTTTTCATTCCTATGCGGCGCTGACCGCCGGCGCCGCCCAGCTGCTCGCCAGTTTCGGCGACGAGCAGCTTCGCCGTCGCTTCATGCGGCCGATGATCTCCGGCCGTTTCACCGGCACGATGTGCCTCTCCGAACCGCACGCCGGATCGTCGCTGACCGACATCCGCTGCCAGGCAGTGCGACAGCCGGACGGCAGCTACCTGCTGACCGGCAGCAAGATGTGGATTTCCGGCGGCGACCACGAACTCGCCGAGACGATCGTCCATCTCGTGCTTGCCAAGGTGCCCGGCGGCCCGCCTGGCGTGCGCGGCATCTCGTTGTTCGCCGTGCCGCGCGACCGCATCGACGATGACGGCAATGTCGCCGGTCCGAACGACGTGCGGCTCGCGGGCCTCAACCACAAGATGGGATGGCGCGGCACGACGAACGCCGTGTTGTCTTTCGGCGAGCAGGGCCGCTGCCGGGCGGAACTGATCGGCGAGGAACACCGCGGCCTCGGCTACATGTTCCAGATGATGAACTCGGCGCGCATCGGCGTCGGCATGAATGCTGTCGCGCTCGGCTATGCCGCGTACCAGGAAGCGCTCGCCTACGCGCGCGAACGGCCGCAGGGCCGGCCGCTGTCCGCGAAAGACCCCTCCTCGCCGCCGGTGCCGATACTTCGCCATGGCGACGTGCGACGCATGCTGCTCGCGCAGAAAGCCTGGGTCGAAGGCGGTCTTGCGCTCGTGCTGTACTGCGCGTGGCTCACCGACCTCGAGCGCTGCGCGTCGGATGACGGTGAACGGGCGCGACTCCACGACCTGCTGGAACTGCTGACGCCGATCGCGAAATCCTGGCCGTCCGAGTACTGCCTCGAAGCCAACAAGCTCGCGATCCAGGTCCACGGCGGCTACGGTTACACGCGCGATTATCCGGTCGAGCGGCTGTACCGCGACAACCGGCTCAATCACATTCACGAAGGCACGCATGGCATCCATGGCCTCGATCTGCTCGGCCGCAAGGTGCCGATGCATGGCGGGTCCGCGCTACGGGACTTGTTCGCCCGCATGAGGGCGACTATCGACGCAGCGCAAGCACGACGGGAACTCGCCGGTGAAGCGGCGGCGCTGACCGAGGCGATCGACGACATCGGCGCGACCACGCGCGTACTTGTCGCCGCCATGGCCGGGGATCCGGAGCGCGCGCTCGCGAACGCGACGCTCTATCTCGACAGCCTCGGTCACGCAGTCGTTGCCTGGCGCTGGCTCGACCAGGCCCTGGCCGCGCTGGCGGCTCCGGCCGCGTCGGGACCGACCGAGCGTGACTTCCACATCGGCAAGCTGTCCGCCTGCCGGTACTTCTTCCGTTATGAATTGCCGCGAATCGCCCCCGTGTTCGCGCTCCTGCGCGCGCTCGACGATACGGCACTCGCGATCCCCGATGGCGGTTTTTGAAAAGGGGACGCACCCCTTTATCAGTCGATCGAGCAAAGGGGTGCGTCCCCTTTGATTCTCAGAGCGCGACTGGCCGGTACTCCATGCCGAGATCGCGGGCGACCGCCTCGTGTGTGATCGAGCCTTCGTGCACGTTCAGCCCGGCGGCGAATCCCGCATCGCGCCCGAGCGCCTTGCGCCATCCGAGATCGGCCAGCGCGCGCACGTATGGCAGCGTCGCATTGGTCAACGCAAACGTGGACGTACGCGGCACGGCTCCCGGCATGTTGGTCACGCAGTAATGCACGACGCCATCGACGAGATAGGTCGGATCGGCATGCGTCGTCGGCTTGCTGGTTTCGAAACAGCCGCCCTGGTCGATCGAGATATCGACCAGCACGGCGCCCTTTTCCATGCGCCGCACCATGTCCCGCGTGACGAGCTTCGGCGCCGCCGCGCCGGTCACCAGCACCGCGCCGATGACGAGGTCGGCCTGGATCACGAGCCGTTCGACGGACTCGATGGTGGAATACGCCGTTTCGATTGTGCTGCCGAACTGCGCATCGAGTTCACGAAGTCGGCGCAATGACCGGTCAACGACGGTGACTCTGCGCACCGAGGCCCACCGCCATCTGGGTCGCATTGGTGCCCGCCACGCCGCCACCCAGAATCACGACGCGGGCCGGCGCGACACCCGGCACGCCGCCCAGCAGCACGCCGAAACCGCCGTTCGCCTTCTGCAGCGCCGTGGCGCCGACCTGGATGGACATACGGCCGGCGACTTCGCTCATCGGTGTCAGCAGCGGCAGCGAGCGATCCGACACCGTGACCGTTTCGTAAGCGATCGCGGTCGCGCCCGACTTCGCGAGCGCCTTCGCCTGTTCGGCATCCGCCGCGAGATGGAGGTAGGTAAAGAGCACCTGGCCGTGGCGCAGCTGCGCGCATTCCGGCAATTGCGGCTCCTTGACTTTGACGATCATGTCGGCGGCCGCGAACACCGATTTCGCATCGGGCAGCACGCTCGCGCCGGCTGCCTTGTACGCGTCGTCATTGATGCCGATGCCGGCGCCGGCGCCGGTCTCGATCACGACTTCGTGGCCGGCCGACGTCAGTTCGCGCACGCCCGCGGGCACCAGGCCGACGCGGTATTCATGGATCTTGATTTCCTTCGGACAACCGATCTTCACCTGTTCCCCCTTGGGCCACCTGCGTGGCCGCGGCGCGGACGGCGATTATCCGCTTTATTCACCCTCGAGGGCCACGCAGCCCTCACGCGAGCAATGCGCGCGCGTGATGCCGCAGGTGGTCCTCGATGAAAGTCGAAATGAAGTAATAGCCGTGGTCGTATCCGGCATGGCGCCGCAGCGTCAGCGGATAGCCGGCGTCCTTGCAGGCCTGCTCCAGCCGCTCCGGCATCAGCTGCTGCTCCAGGAACGCGTCCGCCATGCCCTGGTCGACGAGCAGCGGCGGCCGGCCAGTCGCCGTCGGCAGCGCGCGGACCAGCTCGCTCGCGTCGTAGGCACACCAGCGCTCGCGATCCGCGCCAAGATAGCCGGCGAATGCTTTCTGCCCCCACGGGCAATGCATCGGCGCCGAGATCGGAGCGAAAGCGGAAATCGAGCGGTACCGATCCGGGTTCCTGAGGCCGATCGTCAGCGCGCCATGGCCGCCCATGGAATGTCCGAAGATGCCCTGGCGGCGCGGATCGATCGGAAAGTGCTGTTCGACGAGTGACGGCAGTTCGCGCGTGACCCAGGAATACATCCGGTAGTGCCGGGACCATGGCTCCTCCGTCGCATCGACGTAGAAACCGGCCGCGACGCCGAAGTCCCAGTCATCGCTGTCCCCCGGCAGCGGCACACCGCGCGGACTCGTGTCGGGCGCGATCAACGCAATGCCAATCTCGGAAGCGACGCGCTGCGCGCCCGCCTTTATCATGAATGTCTCTTCGGTACAGGTGAGCCCCGCGAGGTACCAGAGCGCGGGCACTTTCCGCCGCTCGGCCTGCGGCGGCAGGTAGATCGCGAATCGCATCGCCGAGGATGTCTCGGCGGCGTCGTGGCGGTGAAAGCTCACGACGCCGCCGAAAGAACGGTGACGGGAAAGCGTCTCGGGCGCCGCGATCATCGCCTCAGCGCCTGCCGCCGGCGCGCCGCCGGCCAGTCACTTCTTCTTTTTCGCTTTCGACCGCGACTTCGGCTTCGATTTCGGTTTCGCCGCTTTTTTGGCGGGCACCTTCTTCGCGGACGCAGTCTTCGCAACGGCCTTGAACTTCGCGGCTTCTTCCGAGCCGCGCGTGGCATTGCCGGCGCTGTAAGAGTGCTTGCCCATGCCCGCGAGCTGCCCCCGGTCCACGATCAGGTACTCGTTGCGGATCGGCCGCTTGTCGAACCAGCATTCAAGAATCTCGCGCGTGCCCGCGGCGTAGCGCGCCTGGGCCGAGAGCGATGAACCCGAGATGTGCGGCGTCATGCCCTCGTGCGGCATCGTGCGCCACGGATGGTTGCGGGGCGGCGGCTGCGGAAACCACACGTCGCCCGCATAGCCCGCGAGCTGGCCGCTCTTGAGTGCCCGCACGATTGCGTCGCGATCGCAGATCTTGCCGCGCGCGGTGTTTACGATGTACGCCCCGCGCTTCATCTTCCCGATCAGCGCGTCGTTGAACATGCCCTCGGTTTCAGGGTGCAACGGACAGTTGATCGTCACGACGTCGCAGACCCTGACCATCGATTCGACGTTTGGATGGAAAGTGACGTTGAGTTCCTGTTCGACGGCCTCGGGCAAACGGTGGCGATCCGTGTAATGCAGCTTGACGTCGAACGGCTTCATCCGGCGCAGCACCGCGAGCCCGATGCGCCCCGATGCAACCGTGCCGACATTCATGCCTTCGACGTCGTACGAACGCTCCACGCAGTCCGCGATGTTCCAGCCACCCTTGACGACCCAATCGTGAGACGGGATGTAGTTGCGCACCAGCGAGAGAATCATCATCACGACGTGTTCAGACACGCTGATGCTGTTGCAGTACGTTACTTCCGCGACGGTGATGCCGCGGTTCATCGCGGCCTGCAGGTCAGTGTGGTCGGAGCCGATTCCGGCGGTAATGATGAGCTTCAGCTTCGGCGCCTTCGCGATCAGGTCTGCCGTTGCATACGCCGGCCAGAACGGCTGGGATATCAGGACCTCGGCATCGACGATTTCCTTTGCGAGGCGGCTGTTCGGTCCGTCCTTGTCGGAGGTCACGACCAGCTTGTGGCCGCGCGACTCGAGGAACTTGCGAAGGCCCAGTTCGCCGGACACGCTGCCGAGCAGGGCGCCCGGCTTGAAATCGATCGCCTGCGGCGACGGCATGGTCTGTCCGCCGGGGTAGTGCGTGAGTTTCGGCACGTCATCGCGCGCATATTTCCTGGGATAACCGGTGACCGGGTCGTCGTACAGCACACAGACAATCTTGCTCATGGCGTAAGCCTCTCGGGTCAAGCAGCCAGCACGCCCTTCGCCTTCGCGGTATGCGTGGCGATGGCATCCATCAATGCGGGATTCAGGCAATCATAGGGTTCCAGCTTCAACTCGCGCAGACGCGCGCGCACCGCGCCCATCTGGTCTGGCTTGGTGCCGGACTCGATGATCGACGAGACGAATGCGGCGAATTCGGGAGGCGCCCAGCCGGCTTCTTTCGACAGCTCCACGTGGATGAAGTCGAAGCCGTAGAAAGGATGGTTCTTGTTCTCGATGCGGCCATACATGTGGACGCCGCAGCCGGTGCAGGCATGGCGCTGAATCGGCGCCTTCTCGTCCACGACCTTCAGCTTGTTCCCGTTCGCGCCGATGCTCAGGTTGTCGCGGCCAACGACGCCGACGAGCGAAAAGACGGCGCCTTCCGGCTTCCAGCACTTGGTACAGCCGCAGACATGGTTGAAGGCGACGTCGCCCTTGATGTTGACCGTCACCGGCTGGCTCTTGCAGCGGCAGGTCAGCGTGCCGCCGGCGAAGTTCGCCGCGCCGGCCTTAACGCCATTGTCGACCGCCGGATGGATTGAAATCTTTGCCATGGGTAATTCCCCTTCTTATTTCAGAATGTCACGACACTGCGGATGGACTCGCCTTTGTGCATCAGGTCAAAGGCGTCGTTGATCTTCGGCAGCGGCATCACGTGCGTGATCAGATCGTCGATATTGATCTTCCCTTCCATGTACCAGTCGACGATCTTCGGCACGTCGGTGCGCCCGCGCGCGCCGCCGAATGCGGTGCCTTTCCACACGCGACCCGTCACCAGCTGAAACGGGCGCGTCCTGATTTCCTGGCCCGCACCGGCCACGCCGATGATGACCGATACGCCCCAGCCGCGATGGCAGCATTCGAGGGCCTGGCGCATCAAATCGACGCTGCCGACGCATTCGAAGCTGTAATCGGCGCCCCCGTCGGTCAATGCGACCAGGTGTGCGACCAGGTCGCCCTCGACATCTTTCGGGTTGACGAAATGCGTCATGCCGAAGCGCTCCGCAAGCACCTTACGCCGCGGATTGATGTCAACGCCGACAATTCGCCCGGCGCCCGCCATGCGCGCGCCCTGGATCACGTTGAGTCCGATGCCGCCGAGTCCGAACACGACGACATTCGCACCGGGTTCCACTTTCGCGGTGTTGATCACCGCGCCGATGCCTGTCGTGACGCCGCAGCCGATATAGCAGACCTTCTCGAAGGGCGCATCTTCACGGATCTTCGCGAGCGCAATCTCGGGCAGCACCGTGTGATTCGCGAATGTCGAGCAGCCCATGTAGTGATGCACGGGTTTGCCGTCGATCGAGAACCGACTGGTGCCGTCCGGCATCATGCCCTTGCCCTGAGTGGCGCGGATCGCGGTGCAAAGATTGGTCTTGCGGGATTTGCATGACTTGCACTCGCGGCATTCCGGCGTGTAGAGCGGAATGACGTGATCGCCCTTCTTCAGCGACTTGACGCCGGGTCCGACATCGACGACGACGCCCGCGCCCTCGTGGCCGAAGATGACCGGAAACAATCCTTCCGGATCTGCGCCGGAACGCGTGAATTCATCCGTGTGGCAGACGCCGGTCGCTCGGATCTCGACCAGCACCTCGCCGGCCTTCGGGCCGGCCAGCTCGACATCGACGACTTCAAGCGGCTTTCCGGCCGCCCAGGCGATAGCTGCGCGCGTCTTCATTCTTGTTGGTTCCCTACCCTAGCCCATGTGCAGGCCGCCGTTCAGGGAGAAATCCGCGCCCGTCGCAAATGCTGCATCGTCCGATGCGAGCCACGCGACGATCGACGCGATCTCCTCCGGCGTGCCGAGACGGCCGACCGGAATCGTGCTGATGATCTTTTCCAGCACGTCCGGCTTCATCGCACGCACCATGTCCGTGCCGATGTACCCGGGCGACACCGTGTTGACGGTGACGCCTTTCGATGCGACTTCCTGCGCGAGCGCCATAGTGAATCCGTGGATGCCCGCCTTGGCTGTCGAATAATTCGTCTGGCCGAATTGGCCTTTCTGGCCGTTGACCGACGAGATGTTGATGATACGCCCCCAACCGCGATCGAGCATTCCGTCGATCACCTGCTTGGTGACGTGAAACAGGCTGTTGAGATTCGTGTCGATGACCTTGTGCCAGCGGTCAAAGGTCATGCGCCGGAAGGTGCCATCGGCAGTGATCCCGGCATTGTTGACGAGCACGTCCACCGGCCCCAGTTCGTTGCGCACCTTTTCAAAGGCGGCGCGGGTCGATTCCCAGTCCCCGACATTGCCCTCCGAGGCGTGAACCTCGAAACCCTTGGCACGCATTTCGCCGACCCACCGGTCCTTGCGTTCGGAACCCGGCCCACAGCCGGCGACGACGCGAAACCCCTCCTGGCACAGCCGCCTGCAGATCGGCGTGCCGATGCCACCCATGCCGCCCGTCACATATGCCAGCCTTCCACTCATGGTCCGCCCTCGCTTCCGGCGCAGAGTTTACACAACGCCGCCGGGCCGCTGCTAACGGCGGGTGCCGGTATTCAGGGACTGCCGGTTTCGTCGTGCGGCGCGTGAACGGGCTTCGATTCCGGCGACCCGCGCTGGCGCAGCCAGATGCTGAGGACCACCATCGCGACGAGGGACAGGAATTCGCTCTGCCAGTTCTGGAAGGACTCGAACCAGAATTGGGATGTACCGAGATATTCGGTCACCGTGAGGGTTTCACCGCCGTGCTGGAGCTGATCCGCGTTATGAGCGCGGGCTCCCCCGATGGCGTGAAGCATGAACGACGTGAGGAACAGGACCAGAAAAGCCAGCGAAAGCGAGTGCTCGTAGACACGAAGCACCCAGCCCCCGCGGCGGACCGGCCAGGGCGCCTGCTTCAGCGCCCGGCCGGTGATCTTGCGCGGATCGCGATCCACGGCCTCCGGGTGTCCGGGTTGCTTCGATTCGGATGATCCTTTCTGGTAGAGCCCGATGGTCAGCAGCACGTAGGCTGCCATCTGCAGGAACTCGCTCTCCCAATTCTCCGCCGTTGCCTCGATGAAATGACCGCTCGACAGATAGGCGGCCAGACCGATCAGCCGCTTCGCCATGTTCGAGCCGCTCCTCGTTGTACTGGCGCGCGCCCATCAGCACCTGCGCCACCATGAAGAACAGGAACAGGATCAGGACGACGATCGATAGCCCGTTGTCGAGCAGGAACCGGCGCACGCTCAGGAACCGAACAGCGTCTCCGATAACCCCTTGCGCGATCCGCCGTTCTTGAGCTGCGTCTTGCGCTGCTTCAACTGTTCGCCGATGTCTTCGAGATCCATGTCCGACTTGCGAGCCTCCGCGAACATGCCGCCCGGCTTTTCCTCTTCCTTGACGTGGTGCTTGATCATCTCGGACAGCACCTTGACCCTGGCGTCGTAATAGTCGTCGCCCGGATTCGCGCCTTCGATCTCGGCAATAAGCTTCTTCGCCCCCGCGTGTTCGACTTCGGCTTCGTGGTGCAGTTCCTTGTCATGGGTCGCTGCCAGGAATGCCGGATAAAAAATCTCCTCCTCAATCGTCGTATGAACTCTCAGCGCGTTGCAGATCTTTTCGGCGAGCTGCTGCTTGCGGGCATCGCTGCGCGTGCGCTTGAATTGCGCGAACCAGCTTTCGACTTCCCGGTGGTCTGCCTTCAGCAGTGCGATCGCGTCCTTCGAGCCCGCGCGGCGCCGGCGGGCTGCGGCTTGTGTTGCAGAACTGTGCGTCCTTTCCATGTGAGTCCCCTTGTTTTGGCATCCGAGCCATTGCGTTCCACGGCAGTCTAGGAGCCGCCCAGAGCCGTCCTTGTCGCCAGTCTTCCGATGTTGCTGTAGGACGCGACCATCGCGCGACTTCGCGCACCCGATCACCCGCGCGCACGGCGCTTCGTCCTCCGCGGCGGCGCCTTCGTGCCGCGGCTTTCGAGGCTCTTTCGGAGAATCGCGGTCAGATCGATGATTTCGGCAGTCCGGGGCGTCTCTTCCTCCGGTTCCGCATCGGGTGTCAGCAGGTGCGTCTGACGCTTGCGGATCTTCTCCCGGATGCGCCGCATCAGGTCCTTGCGGTAGCTGTCCTCGAAGGCGTCCGGCTTCCAGGCGCCGCTCATCTCCTCGATCAGTCGCGTCGCCATCGACAGCTCACGCGCGGAGATCTTCGCCGACCGGACACTCGCAGGCGGCAGGTCCAGTTCGGCGGCGGGGCGCAATTCTTCGGCGAAGCGCAGCGTGTTCAGCAGCAACACGCGCTCCTGCGCGAGCACCGCGCAGTAGTGCTGGCGGCTTCGCATGACGAAGCTGCCGATCGCGAGCTTGCCGGATTTCAGCAGTGCCTCGCGCAGCAGCGCATAGGTCTTGTCACCGCCGCTCGCCGGTTCCAGGTAATACGGCTGTTCGTAGTACTCGGGCGGGATGTCGACGCGCTCGGCGAAGCTGTCGATGTCGATGGTCTGCGACGCTTCGACATTCGCCTGGCGGAAATCCTCGTCTGACAGCGCGACGTATGCACCCTTCCGGTATTGGTAGCCCTTCACGATGTCCGCCCACTCCACGATCTTGCCCGTGCGCTTGTTGTAGCGCTGGTAGCCCACCGGCGAAAAATCCCGGCTGTCGAGCAGGTCGAGGTCCAGCGTGCTTTCGCGTGCGGCCGAGTACAGATGCACGGGGATGTAGACGAGCCCGAATGCGACCGCTCCCCGCCACAACGCGCGGCGCGCACCCTTGCCGCCCTCCTCGCCATTCTGCGTCGCCGCGGTCCGGCTTTTCCGTTTCGTGCCCGTTCGCGCTTTTCGCTTGCTCATGGTCGTTTCCTCGTGCGGATGGCATTCAGTGGCCGCGCCCCCTTTGCGTAATCGCTCCATGGCATCTGCTTTGCAAGCAGTGCGGGTGCGGTGCGGACCGTGTATCGCGCGGGATCGAGACCCGCGCGGACTTGGCCCCAGTCGATCGGCATCGATACCGTCGCGCCCTCTCGCGCGCGCGGCGACAACGGCGCGACGGCCGTCGCCTTGTGACCATTTCTCAGGTAATCGAGAAAGATTCGCCCCACCCGCGCCTGCTTCGACATCGTAATGACGTAACGATCCGGACTGTCAGCCGCCATCTCCGCGCAGACGGCGCGCGCGTAATCCTTGGCTTCCGGCCAGGCAAGGCGGCCGCGTCGCGGCTGCGCCAGCGGGGTCACCACGTGCAGCCCCTTGCCGCCGGTCGTCTTGCAGAACGGCACGAGCCCGAGCCGTTCGAGACGCTCGCGCAATTCCCGGGCCGCTTCCAGGACACGTGCAAAATCGACGTCCGGCGCCGGATCGAGATCGAAGACGAAACGGCCCGGCACGTCGGGCTCGCCGGGCTTGTTGTTCCAAGGGTGCAACTCGATGCCGCCGCTCTGCGCGACTGCGACGACAGCCTCGACCCGGTTGAGCTGGAGATACGGTCGCCGCTCGCCTTTGACTTTCGCCAGGTCGATGAGGCTCGAGGTGCCCTGCATCGCGTGCCGCTGGAAGAAGCGCTGCCCGCCAATGCCATCCGGTGCACGGATGATCGAGCAGGGCCTTCCCTTCAGGTGTTCAACCATCCAGGGACCGATGGCCGCGTCGTATCGCGCGAGATCTTCTTTGGTCACTGGCCGCCGGTCACCGGCATGCGGCCACAGCGCTTTGTCCGCGTTGGTGATTGCAACGCCTTGGACCATGACCTCGTCGGTCCTGCCGCGAGTCCGGCTTGCCTCATTCCGCCCTTTCTTTGCCGCGCCGACGCGCAGCACCGGTTCGTCGCCGATGTCAGCGGGCGGCTTGTCCTCGCGCAGGCCTTTGAATGCAGCCTGCCGGACCATGCCCGAACCAGTCCAGCCGGCAAATTCGATCTCCGCGACGAGCTCGGGCCTCACCCAGCGAATGTCGGACGACGCGGCCGGAGCGTTCTCGCCGGAAAAAGGACTGCGTTCGGTAGCCAGCCCACGCAGCCGCTTGAGCAATGGCTTGACGGCACGCTCGCCGAAACCGGTACCGACGCGGCCCACATAGGCCAGGTGCTTGCCGCGATGCACGCCGACCAGCAACGAACGCAACCGTCCGGAGCGCACCGTCCAACCGCCGATCACGACTTCCTGGCCGGCTCGGCATTTCGTTTTCAGCCAGCTCTCGCCGCGTCCCGACCGGTAAGGGGCATCCAGGCGTTTCGAGATGACGCCCTCGAGCGCCATGCGGCAGGCGGAACGGAGGATGGCCTCCGGCGCGGTCTCGAAGTGCTCCACGTAACGCATGCGGTGACCGCGAGATTTTCGCAGCAAGTTATTCAGGCGGGATTTTCGTTCGGTCAGCGCCTCGCCGCGGTAGTCCACGCCGTCGGCGAACAGGAGGTCGAATACGAAGTAGACGAGGCCGGCGGTCCTCTGTTCGGACAGCGCAGCTTGCAAGCGGGAAAAACTCGGCACGTTGCGCTTGTCCTGCGCAACGATCTCTCCGTCGATCAGGCAGTCGGGCAATGCCTGCCCTGTGCGTGCGATCTCCGGAAACCGGCCGGTCCAGTCGAGGCCGTTGCGGGTTTTCAGTGTGACCGCACCCTCGACGACGCGCATCTGCATGCGGTAGCCGTCGAACTTGATCTCGTGTCCCCACCCGCTTCCCGCGGGCGCGCGCTCCACGAGTTTCGCCAGTTGCGGCGCATGAATGCGGGCGGCACTGCGCTCCGCGCGCGGACGTCGGTCCTTGCGCCGCCGCGCTTGCGCGGCTTTGCCGGCGCGCGATCTGCGCCATCGTGCGCCCGCTCGCGACCGAGCGATCGGCCCTGAGCAGCGCATCGCCGGCCTTCGCTTCGCGAAGCGGTCGCGATGCTTGATCAGCAGCCAGTTGTTGCGTTTGCCGCCCGTGCGATCGTGCTTCATGCGCACGAGCACCCATCCACCTTTCAAGCGCTCGCCCAGCAGTGTGAATTTGAGCTCGCCCGATTTCAGCGACGCCTGCACGGACCGGCCGGGCTCTGGAATCCAGGTTCCGCGATCCCAGAGCTGCACGGTGCCGCCGCCATATTCGCCTTTCGGAATCGTGCCTTCGAAGTCGCCATAGTCAAGTGGATGATCCTCGACCTCGACTGCAAGGCGCTTGTCGTGCGGATCGAGTGACGGCCCCTTGGTGACCGCCCAGGACTTGAAGACGCCGCCAAACTCGAGCCGCAGATCGTAATGGAGCCGCCGGGCCGCGTGTTTCTGGATCACGTAGCGCCGGGACCTCGGCGTCGCCGCGGACCTGCCCGACCCGCTCGGCTCGGTCGTGCGCGTGAAATCGCGCTTGGCCCGGTAGCGGGAGAGTTTTCTGGGCGGCACTCTCACACAGTCGCCCCGGGTGTGGCGGCCGGTCAACGGGGACCGGCACCGGAATGATGTCGGAATCATCCGACGGCGCGGGTCTATAATTCGCGCGCTGTCAACGGGCCAGCAATAGCCCGTGAATTAGGGAGAACACAATGAAAACGTCGTTTTACGGAGCGATCGTGCTCCAAGCGTGTGCATGCCTGCTGTTCGGCAGCGCGGCATTTGCACAGGACAAGGCCGCCGAGCGGTTTACCTACTCCACGTATCACGTTTGCGACGTGACGAAGCAGGAACGCGCGGATGAGATATTCGCCGCGGTCCAGAAGCCTATCTATGACGCCGCCGTCGCCGACGGCACGATCAAGAGTTGGGGCTGGCTGGCCCATCACACCGGAGGCAAGTGGCGCCGCGCCATGTATTACGGATCCGATTCCGTCCAGGGTCTGCTCGACGCACAGAAGAAGATCGGCGACCAGGTCGATGCGAAGGACAAGAAGCTCAGCGAGGAATTCGGCAGGATCTGCAATTCCCACGACGATTACATCTGGCGTGCGGTTGCCGGCAACATCGGCACGGTGGCGCGCGGCGCCGCATCATTCTCGACCTACTATGTCTGCGATCAGGGGCGCGAGGCCGAAGCCGATGCGCTGATCACACAAGTGTTCGGACCGGTCCTCGACAAGATGGTCGCCGACGGCAAGCTCAAGACCTGGGGTTGGAACGAACACATCGTCGGCGGTAGCTATCGCAGGCTTGCAACCATCAGTGCCACTGACACCAAAGCGCTGATGGAGGCGCGGGACGGTCTCGTCCAGGCGATGATCGATAATCCGCTTGGCGAGACCTTGACTGGCATTTGCGGCGATCACACCGACTACATTTGGGATATCACATCGCAGAATCCGTAACGGAAACGGCCACCGATCCGAAACTCGCGGGGCCCGGCGTGCCAATCCGGCAGCCGGGTCCCGCGACTCTCCTCTTTGCTGCCCGCGCGTTGCGGGACTTCGGCGACGGATTCGTCGCGGTTCTGCTCGTCGTCTACCTGACGGAACTCGGTTTCGGCGCGTTCGAAGTCGGCGTCCTCTCAACGGCGGCCCTCTTCGGTTCCGCGCTGATGACGCTTGGCATCGGCCTCATCGGCGCGCGCCATGCCGAGCGCACGCTGCTCATCCTGGCGTCCGGCCTCATGGTCGTAACCGGGATCGCATTCGCGGCGGCCCAGTCGTACGCCGTGCTGCTGCTGGTCGCGTTCGTCGGCACGATCAATCCCTCGGCCGGCAGCGTCAGCATATTCGTGCCTCTGGAACACGCGTTGCTGGCCGGAACGGTCCGGGACTCGGCGCGCACGCGCATGTTCGCGTTCTACAGCCTGGCGGGTGCGCTCGCTGCGGCGTTCGGTTCACTCGCCGCGGCGAGTCCCGATGCGCTCGTCACGATGGGCTGGACGAAACTCGGCGCGCTGAAGGTCATGTTCGTCGTGTATGCGCTGCTCGGCATCGCTGGCGGCCTGCTGTACCGCCAGGCGCCGCGCGCCGCCGCTGCGGCCACCGTGGCACCGAAAACGCCGCTAGGCCCTTCCCGAAACATCGTCTACCGCCTGGCTGCGCTGTTCAGCATCGATGCATTCGCCGGCGGCTTTGCCGTGCAGTCCCTGCTCGCCCTGTGGCTCTTCACGAAGTTCGGGCTGTCACTCGGGGCCGCAGCCACGTTCTTTTTCTGGTCCGGCCTGCTTGCGGCATTTTCATTCCCTGCGGCGGCCTGGCTGGCCCGGCGCTTCGGGCTCGTCAATACAATGGTCTTCACGCACATTCCGGCGAACGTCTGCCTGATTGGCGCGGCGCTTTCGCCGAGCCTCAAGCTCGCGCTCGCCTTGCTGCTGGTGCGTGCGGCGCTCTCGCAGATGGACGTGCCGGCGCGCTCGTCCTACGTGATGGCGGTTGTGACGCCGCCCGAACGCGCGGCTGCCGCGAGTGTAACGACGGTGCCACGAAGTCTTGCGGCTGCGGCAAGCCCCGCGATCGCCGGTGCGTTGTTCGCCGCGGGCTACTTCGCCTGGCCGCTGATCATCTGCGGGGCACTGAAAATCGTCTACGACTTCGCATTGCTCTGGAGCTTCCGGCACATCAAGGCGCCTGAAGAGAGCTGAGTCGCGGGAGTTGAATTGGTCGGAGCGCCGGGATTTGAACCCGGGACCCCTTGCACCCCATGCAAGTGCGCTACCAGACTGCGCCACGCTCCGACGGAAGAATGATAGCCGATCCGGCGGAGGCCGGAATCAGCGGCGCAGGATGCGGAGCAATTCCTCGAGCTCGGCCCGCACCTGGCGGATGACCTGCCGGCTCTGCGTGTTGTCCTCGCGCGCCTCGTCGCCTTCGAGGCGGTTGCGCGCTCCGCCGATCGTGAAGCCCTCGTCGTAGAGGAGGCTGCGGATCTGGCGGATCGTGATGCACGTCCTGGCGCTGGTAATAGCGGCGGTTGCCGCGGCGCTTGACGGGCTTGAGCTGCGGGAATTCCTGTTCCCAGTAACGCAGCACGTGCGGCTTCACGCCGCACAGATCGCTGACTTCACCGATCGTGAAGTAGCGCTTCGCCGGGATCGCCGGCAGGTCCTTGTTGTTACTTGCTTCCAGCATACGCTTCGACGCGCGCCTTCAGCTTCTGGCCGGGCCGGAATGTGACGACGCGTCGCGCGGAAATCGGAATTTCCTCGCCGGTCTTGGGATTCCTGCCCGGGCGCTGATTCTTGTCGCGCAGGTCGAAGTTGCCGAAGCCCGACAGCTTGACCTGTTCGCCGGTTGCGAGCGCCGCGCGGATCTCCTCGAAAAAGAGATCGACGAGTTCACGCGCCTCGCGTTTGTTCAAGCCGAGCTGATTGAACAGCGCTTCGGCGATTTCCGCCTTGGTCAATGCCATTCGGACTATTCCCGGATCCCCGCCTTCAGGTCACCTTTGACGCGCTCGACGACCGCTGCAATCACGGTGTCGGCCTCCCCGTCAGTAAGGGTGCGAGAAGTTTCCTGTAAAATCAAGCCTAAAGCGATGCTTTTTCGACCGGCTTCTATCCCCTTCCCCCGGTACACGTCGAATACGTGAAGTTCCCGCAACAGGCCTTTTGCGGCCAGATTAACGCTGCGGCGCAGTTCGTCCAGCGTGACGGATTCGTCGACCACCACCGCCAGGTCGCGACGGATCAGCGGGTACCTTGAAATATCCGCGAATACAGGTACTTCCGCATAGAAGCTCGGTTCGATCGCGATCTCGAACAGCCACGGCGGATCGCGCATTTCGAGCTTGCGCGCGAGCTCCGGTTGCAGTTGACCGAGCCAGCCCACCGGCGCTTGCCGTCCACGATCGTCGCGCTGCGGCCAGGATGCAGAGCTGTCGCGCGCCGCGGCCACGTAACTTATTGACGCCTGCCGTGCCGGTCAGCGCGAACAGCGCTTCGACGTCGGACTTGAGATCGAAGAAATCCGCATCGCGATTCTCCGCGCCCCATTGTTCCGGCAGCACCGGTCCGCTGACGAGGCCGGCGATCGACTGACTCTCGACGAGCCGCGCTGCCCTCGCATTACGAAGCACGTGCCGACCTCGAACAGGCGAATGCGGTCCTGCTGCCGGCGCAGATTGAAGCGGCAGGCCTCGACCAGTCCCGGCCACAGCGAGACGCGCATCTCACCGAGCTCGGCGGATATCGGATTGGCGAGCGCCAGCGCGCGCGCCTGCGGAAACAGCAGACGCTGCAGCGCGCGCATCGACGAAACCGTAGGTGATCGCTTCCTGGTAACCGCGGTCGACGAGCAGCAGCCGCAGCCGCTCGCGCGTCACTGCCTGTCTCGGTCGCCGGCTGCGCGCGCTGCGGGACCTGCGCGTCTCTGCCGGGAATCTCGTCGTAACCGTAAATGCGCCCGATTTCCTCGATCAGGTCCTGCTCGATCGCGATGTCGAAGCGATGGCTCGGCGGAATCACGCCGAGCACGTCGCCGGCGCCGCGTGACCTGCATGCCGAGCCGGCGCAGGATCGCTTCGATCTCGATGCGCGGAATCTGCACGCCGAGCAGGCTCGCGACACGGTCGGGTCGGAGCGTCACGCTCGGCCGCTTGCGGCTGCTGCGCCTCGGCCTGCGTCAGAACTGCTCGGGCCCGGGCTGCCGCCCGCGATAGCGGTCAGCAGCTGCGTCGCGCGTTCGATCGCGCGCTCCTGCCCGCGCGGGTCCACGCCGCGCTCGAAACGCTGCGACGCGTCGGTCACGAGGCCGTAGCGTCGCGCGCGGCCGGCGATCGCATCCGGCGGAAAGAACGCCACTTCCAGGAACACATCGGTCGTGTCGGACGCGATGCCGCTCTTTTCCCCGCCCATGATGCCAGCCAGGCCGACCGGTCCCGATTCGTCGGCGATCACCAGCACGTCGCGATCCAAGCGCGATCTCGCGGCCGTCCAGCAGCTTCAGTCGCTCGCCGGCGCGGGCGTTTCGCACCTCGATATGCGACCGCAAGGCGGCGCAGGTCGTAGGCATGCAGGGGCTGGCCGAGTTCCAGCATCACGTAATTCGTGACGTCGACGACCGGGCTGATCGGGCGCAAGCCGGCGCGGCGCAGGCGCTCGCGCATCCACACCGGCGTGCGCACCGCGGGATCGATGCCCTCGATCACGCGGCCGGCGAAGCGCGGGCAGCCGGCCGGCGCCTCAAGGCGGACCGGAAATTTCGTGCGGTCGGCCGCGGGCACGGGCTGCATCGGCGGCGCCGTCAGCCTGCGGTCGGCGATCGCCGAGACCTCGCGCGCGACGCCGATCATCGACTGCACGTCGCCGCGGTTCGGCGTCACGTTCAGCGTCAGCACGATGTCGTCGAGACCGAGGGCCTCGCGAAGCGGCGCTGCCGGTCTCGAGATCGGCCGGCAAGTTCGAGGATGCCTTCGCTGCTCGTCCGACAGGCCGAGTTCGCGGCCCGAACAGAGCATGCCCGCGGACTCGACGCCGCGCAGGCTGGCGCGCCGGATCTCGAGCCCGCCCGGCAGCACCGCGCCTTCGAGCGCGAGCGGCGTCTTGAGTCCGGCACGCACGTTCGATGCGCCGCAGACGATCTGCAGCGGCGTGCCAGCGCCGGCGACCCGGCAGACGGTCAGCTTGTCGGCGTCCGGATGCCGCTCGCGTCGACAGCACCTCGCCGACGACGACGCCGGAGAATGGCGGCGCCGCCGGCTCGATCGCCTCGACTTCGATACCGCGCCATGGTCAGGCGATGCGGCGAGCGTCCGCGGCGTCCCAGCCGGTCTCGACCCATTCGCGGAGCCAGGCAAGACTGACCTTCGCATGTCGTCAGCCCCCGGTTGAACTGCGCGCAGGAAGCGCAGGTCGTTCTCGAAGAAGAGCCGCAGGTCGTTGACGGCGTAGCGCAGCATCGCCAGGCGCTCGATGCCCATGCCGAAGGCATAGCCCTGCCAGCGCGTCGGCATCGACGCCGCAGGCGTTGCAGCACGTTCGGGTGCACCATGCCGCAGCCCAGGACCTCGAGCCAGCCCGTCTGCTTGCAGATCGCGGCAGCCCGCGCCGTCGCAGAACACGCACTGGATGTCCACTTCGGCCGACGGTTCGGTGAACGGGAAATACGAGGCCGGAAGCGCAGCCCGCGCGGCTTCTCGAAGAACTGCTGCGCGAATCCCGACAGCATGCCCTTCAGGTTGGCGAGGCTGATGTCCTCGTCGACCACCAGGCCTTCGACCTGGTGAAACATCGGCGAATGCGTGACGTCGGAGTCGCGGCGATAGACCGGGCCGGGCGCGATGACGCGGATCGGCACGCCTGCGCAGCTTCATCGCGCGGATCTGCACCGGCGACGTGTGCGTGCGCAGCAGCCGCCCGTCGCCGAAATAGAAGGTGTCGTGCATCGCGCGCGCCGGATGGTCGGCGGGAATGTTGAGCGCCTCGAAGTTGTGGAAGTCGTCCTCGATTTCCGGCCCTTCCGCGAGCTGAACCCGGCGCTGCCGGAAGATCGCCTCGATGCGCAGGCGCGTGCGCGTCACGGGATGCAGGCCGCCGACGGCCTGCCCGCGACCGGGCAGCGTGACGTCGATCGCGCCGGCCGCGAGCTCGCGTGACAGCGTCGACCGCGTTCGAGCTCGCGCGCGCGCGGGCATCGAGCGCGGCCTCGATGCGCTGCTTGGCCTCGTTGATCGCGGCGCCCGCGCGCGCGGCGCTCTTCGCGCCGGCAGCGCTTGCCGAGCCCTTCAGCCGCTCCGTGAGTCTCGCCCTTCTTGCCGAGCACGGCCACGCGCACGGCATCGAGCGCGGCGCAGCTCCGCGCTCGAGCCGATGTCCGGCGAGGCGTCGCTGCGCGACCAGCGACTCCAGGTCCTTCACCACGCCCCCCTGAGCTCCCGGCGCTATCTTCGCGGCCAGTGCGGCTTTCGCTTTCTCGGCAATGGCGCCGAACGCGGCGATGTCGTGCACCGCCAGATCCGCCAGCGCCTTGCGGTCGATCTCGATGCCCGCCTTCAGCAGGCCGGAGATGAAGCGGCTGTACGACAGACCGAATCCGCGGGCGGCCGCATTGATGCGCTGGATCCACAGCGCGCGATAGTCGCGCTTCTTCAGGCGGCGGTCCGACGTACGCGTACTGGCCGGCCTTGATGACGGCCTGCTTGGCGACGCGGAATACCTTGCGGCGGGCGTTGTAGTAGCCCTTCGCCTTCTTCGAGGATCTTCTTGTGGCGGCGTCCTGCGATGACGCCACGCTTTACTCTTGCCATGTCACATCACTCCTGTTCGATGGACGTCAAACGTGGGGCAGCAGCCGTACGAGACGGCCGACATCGGTCTCGTGGACCATGGTCGAGCCGCGCAGCTGACGCTTACGCTTCTTCGTCATCTTCGTGAGGATGTGGCGGCGATTCGCCTGGCCGCGCTTGAAGCCTTTCGCCGTCTTGCGAAAACGCTTCGCCGCAGCCCGGTTGGTTTTCAACTTGGGCATCGGTCAACTCCTTTTATGACCTCTTCACACCGCTTGCGCGGGCTGGAGGCGAATCGGCGGTTACCCGCCGGTCACTTCTTCTTCGGAGAGATCACCATCGCGATCTGGCGCCCTTCCATCGCAGCATGCTGCTCGATCTGCGCCGCAATCGGCGAGATCGATCACCAGTCTGTCGAGGAGCTTGCGCCCGATCTCGGTGTGGGCCATCTCCCGGCCGCGGAACCGCATGGTTACCTTGGCCTTGTCCCCGTCGGTCAGAAAGCGGATCAGATTACGCAGCTTGACCTTGTAATCCGCCGTTCTCCGTGCCCGGCCGGAACTTCACTTCCTTGAGCTGGATCTGCTTCTGCTTGCGTCTTCGCCGAGTGCAGCCTTCTTGTTCTGCTCGAACAGGAACTTTCCGAAGTCCATGATCCGGCAGACGGGCGGCTCAGCAGTCGGCGAAACCTCCACGAGATCCAGTTCCTCGGCGGCGCCTTTGCGAGTGCGTCGCCGCGGCTCATGACACCGACCTGACTCCCGTCGGCGCCAATCACGCGTAATTGCGGTGCAAGGATCTCTTCGTTGCGCCGTACGCGTTTCGTTGTCGAAATACTCAATCCTCCAAATAACGACGGCCGCGGCTCGCCACATCCTGGGCGATCCGAGCGGCCACTTCTTCCAGCGCCATGGCACCCAGATCCTTCCCGGAGCGCGTGCGCACGGCCAACTGCCTGGACTCGACTTCCCGATCGCCTGCCACCAGCAGGTACGGGACACGCTTCAGCGTGTGTTCGCGGATTTTATAGCCCACCTTTTCGTTCCGCAAGTCGATTTCTGCGCGAAGCCCCTGATTTTTAAGGAATTCGGTCGCCTCGCGCACGTAATTTCCCTGCTTTTCGCTGATATTCATCACGACCGCCTGCACCGGGGCGAGCCAGGTCGGGCAACTTGCCCGCGTAGTGCTCGAGCAGGATGCCGAAGAAGCGCTCGAGCGAACCGAAGATCGCCCGGTGCAGCATGACCGGGGTGCGTTCTGGCTGTGCTCGTCGACGTAGTGCGCGCCGAGCGCTCCGGGCAGATTCAGGTCGACCTGCCACGTGCCGCATTGCCAGTCGCGGCCGATCGCATCCTTCAGGACGAATTCCAGCTTCGGGCCATAGAAGGCGCCCTCGCCCGGGTTGAATTCGTATTCGATGCCTGCCGCGCGCGTGCCGCCTTCAGGGCCTCCTCCGCGCGCGTCCAGGTGTCGTCGTCGCCGACGCGCGCTTCGCCGGGCGATCGGCGAACTTGACGCGCACATCGTCGAAGCCGAAATCGCGGTAGATGGTCATCATCAGCTCGATGCCACGCACCGTCTCGTCGGTGATCTGGTCTTCGGTCACGAAGACATGCGCGTCGTCCTGGGTGAACGCGCGCACGCGCAGCAGGCCGTGCAATGCGCCGGACGGTTCATAGCGGTGCACCTTGCCGAACTCCGCGTATCGGAGCGGCAATTCCCTGTAGCTGTGCAGGCCCTGGCGGAATACCTGCACATGGCCCGGGCAATTCATCGGCTTGATCGCGTAGACGCGCTCGTCGGGCGTCTTCGTCAGGAACATGTTCTCGCCGAATTTCTCGACGTGGCCGGATTGCACCCACAGCTCGCGATCCATGATTTCGGGGCTGCTGATTTCCTGGTAGCCGACGGCCTTCTGGCGCTCGCGCATGTAGGCAATGAGCTGCTGGAAAATGCGTCCAGCCCTGCGGATGCCAGAACACGGCGCCCGGCGCCTCTTCCTGGAAGTGGAACAGGTCGAGTTCGCGGCCGATCCGGCGGTGGTCGCGCTTCTCGGCCTCTTCCAGCCGGTGCAGGTAATCCTTGAGTTGCTTGTCGTCAGGCCAGGCCGTGCCGTAGATGCGCTGCAGCATCGCGTTCTTCGAATCGCCGCGCCAGTAGGCGCCCGCGACTTTCGTCAGCTTGAATGCGCCGAGCTTGCCGGTGGACGGCACATGCGGCCCGCGGCACAGATCCTCCCAGCCGCCCTGGCCGTACAGCGATATTTCCTCGCCCGCCGGAATCGCCGCGATGATCTCGGCCTTGTAGTGCTCGCCGATCGATTTGAAATGCGCTAGACCGCGGCATCGCGCGTCAGCACGCGCCGGTGCACGGGCTGATCGGCCTTAACGAGCTCGTTCATCTTCGCCTCGAACAGCTCGAGATCTTCCGGCGTGAAGGGCCGCTCGAAGGCAAAGTCGTAGTAGAAGCCGTCCTCGATCACCGGGCCGATCGTGACTTGCGCCTTCGGATAGATTGACTGCACTGCCTGCGCGAGCAGATGCGCGGTCGAGTGGCGCAGGATCTCGAGCCCCTCGGGATCCCGGGACGTGATGATGCGAAGCCGGGCGTCGTTTGCGACGACGTGCGAGGTGTCGACGAGGCGACCGTCAACCTCGCCTGCGAGCGCTGCGCGCGCAAGGCCCTTCCCGATCGTGGCTGCGATTGCAGCTACAGTGACCGGGCCATCGAAGACTCGTTGGCTGCCGTCAGGTAAGGTGATCGCGGGCATGCGTCAAGAATGATAGCGCGTACGGCAAGTGCGACTTAATCGGCCGGCGCAGCGCAGGACCAGTCCGGCACGGCGAAATAGTCGGCGGGGTAAATGCGCGCCTCGGTGATTTCCGCGACTTCGTCCTCGTCGAAGCGGTTGATGTACTGCCAGATCGTGCGGCCTGCTGCATCGGTCTCGAATACGCGGCCACCCTCGAATTCGGTAATCAGCAAGCCACCGCGCGCCGTCAGTTCGTGTTTGCCACGGATCACAGATAGCAATTCCTGCGCTTTCACCCCGCCGTACACGCGCCGGTACTCATCGGTCGCGGGATTGATTTCGATGATGTTCGAGATATGCGTTATGGTCGAATGCGATCTCATGAATGGACTTGTCCGGGCCAAAGACCGGTTTGTAGGCATTGTTGTTGAAGACCGAGATCAAGCCACCGGCCTTGAATTCCGGATCATGCTGCCGGATCCAAGGGCCGACATGATGCCACTTGATGCGCTGAACGCCCGGGTCAGTGACCACAAGCATGTTCAGTTCCCGCACCGACAGCAGCAGATCGCCCGCCGCAAACATCGGGAAATCCGCGGCCATGCCGGTCTTGAGCTCTGCTACCTTGTTGAGATGCAGAATCTCACCATCCATCCGTTGTTCGGAGGCGCTGCCGTAGGATGCGGTCACCCACGCTTCCTTGCCGTTCCGGTAGAACAGCTCGACGACCGACTTCTCGTCCAGAACCTCGCCATTTTCAGAGATTTTCAGGATCGTGTCTTCGAAGTACGGCACGCTGAATGGCGGTAATCGGGCCGTTGCCTCCTCGAGCACGTAGTTCCGACCCGGAACCCAGTAGCCACCCGCCTCGGCCCGTTCCACGGAATGATGCGCCGGCTCCGCGACTTTCCACTCGAGCCTGCCACAACGATCCAGTTTGACGAGTCCCATGTACTCGAAAACGAACACGACCGAGCCATCCGGCAGGATCAATGCGCCATGCGTGTCGGTGTTCCAATCGGTAGACGGCGGCTCATGGATGTGCCGCGTGTCGGTGAAAATCTTTGAGAACGCGACTGGCCAACGTGCCACGATCGAACCGTCCCGCCGGATCAGCCGCAGTTCGTTGCCATCGTCGAAGAATCCTGCCAGCAATACGAGGTTGTCGTCTTGCGTGTCATTGATTGTGACACCGCTGCCTGCATAGCGCGCCGGCTGCAGATGCCATTCCGGGCGGGCGTGCACAAGGACCGGCGCCTCCTGCATCACGGTACTCAGCGCGAAGCGAGTCATCCTGCGCAGGTCGCGGACCATCGCAAAGGCGGCGTTCTTCGAGGCACCAGAGTACAGGCCTGCCAGAAAGACACCACCAAGCAATCCAGCCGCAATGATTGACCAAAACATCACCTTGGCGATATCCGGTCGCCGCATTCAGGCTGCTTCCGCGCGTCGTAACTCGAGCGTCATTGCAATACCCTAACATTACGCCCGGCCAGACGAAAAAATTTACCGGTTCGCGCGGGTAAACTTTGCGCGAAGATTCCTGTCATGAATGTCGCTGCAGTGGTGCTGCTTCTAATCGCCGAGCTGCAATCGCTCATCAATAACGATTCGGAGAGGGCTCGGCGCGACTAGGTCCTCTTTAGCCCTAATTTCCAGCAGCTATAGCCGCTTTGGCTACGTCTGGCGGCAACAATCCAGGTGCGCGTCTGCCGATCAGAACGCTCGGCGTCACCAGGTGCTAGGCCAATACCTACGCATTGATGCGGAACCGACTGACTTTCACCCGCAACACATCGGGCCAGCATCCTCCTAAATGTGGGAGGGTCTTGTCGTGAGCGAGCCCGGCGGCAACTATAAGAGTAGTTCACTTACCTGTCCGCATTGCGGCAGGCCCGTCAGTGCTTCGAACTCACTTAAGCGTCGGCCGTTGCCTTCAACTGCGCCGCTTCCGACGCCAGATGCGCGAGCAGCTCAATCGCGCTGGCGCAAGTAAGGAACAGTACCCCCCAATCTAGGCCCGCAAAAGAGTAGGCCCGCTGATGCGGGCCCGCCGAAGTTCGAACCTCAGGTGCTGTACAGGGTCAGGATCAGCAACAGGAACCTGTAGCCGAGAAAGATCGAGGCCGACGCAATAACGAGCGCCGCAGCCTTGAAGACCCGAAGCGCCCCGGCTGCGCCGTACACGCGCAGCGTGAGTTCATGGGGGTGTAGCTGCGCTCGCCGCACGCTGATCAGTACGGAGTCGCGACGCTGGCCCCGCAGCCCGGACACTGCCACTCCAGAGAATCCGTCATCGTCCTGCTCCGATGGCTCGCGCCCACCTGTTGTGCCGCATGTTTCCGCTTGACGCTCGACGTCTACGCGCACTTCGTGGCGAGCGGCCAGGCGACCGAAGCAACGGTGCTCGCCTGCCAACTTTCTGCAGAGTGGAGAGGTTTTGAAAAGGTCTCGGTACCGAAGTCGTCAGAAACTGCGGCTAAGTCTCTGACAAATCTTGGTGGGCGCGACAGGGATCGAACCTGTGACCCCTACCATGTCAAGGTAGTGCTCTACCGCTGAGCTACGCGCCCGGAAAGGCGCGGAATCGTACTGGATTCCCGCGTGGCACGCAAAGCAACTCGGTTCATCCCGGCGCGTACCGGAATGAACCGCGTCGTGGCAGACGCCTTCTCAGGTGCCGGCCGGCGGCGGTTCCGGTTCCGAAACCTTGTCGCCGCCCGGCTGTTCGGCATCGGCGGAATTTCCGTCTTCCGCCGGCGTCGCGTCTGCGGGCGCGGTCTCCGGCGTCGGTTCCGGCGCCACGTCGACCTGCACCGCCGCCTCTTCCTTCTTGGCGCAAGCGGCAAGCAATAAGCCCGCAGCAATCGCCGCAAAGATGGTCGTGAATTTCTTCATGTGTTTTCCAGTCCCTTTCAAAGTCCTACCTGGAGTGACCCCAAGCCGCACCGAGCCTAGTCGAAGCCGATGCGCTTCAGCAACTGCTGGACTCGGGGATCGGCCCAGGGAGGCACCATCAGCGGGTCATTGGCCGGGTCCCTGCCCTGACTAACCGGACGCGATCGGCCGGTTGTCCTATTGATCCGGACAGCAAACTTCGTAATGTCGGCTAGGACGGGACGGATCCCGTCCCGACGACAAAGGAGACTGTCATGAACCTGATGCGATGGGAGCCTTTCCGCGAGTCCGATGAATTTTTCCGGGCGCTCGGTCAGCCGATGTTCGGCCGCTGGCCCTCGGCATCCGGCGACACCGGCGGGCAGCGGCTCGACTGGTCGCCAGCCGTGGATATCAGCGAGACCGGCAATGAGTACTTGTTGAAAGCCGACCTTCCGGGCATGAAGCGCGAGGACGTCAAGGTCACGCTGGAAAACAACGTGCTGACGGTCGAAGGTGAACGGAGGCACGAGAGCGAATCCAAGGACGAGAGGACGCACCGGATTGAACGCTTCTATGGCGGATTCTGCCGACGGTTCACGTTGCCGGAGAATACGGACCCGGAGGCGATTCGCGCCGAGAGCCGCGACGGCATCCTGGTTGTGCACATTCCGAAGCGCGCGACCCCGACCGAAAAGACCAAGCAGATCGAAATCCAGTAATGATTGGCCGATCGGCTAGCGGGCCGGCGGCCGCGCCGTCAGCCTGCCAGCCGCTCGAATTTGGATGCTCCAGTCCGGTCCCGATCCGACCTGGTAGCGCTCGGCAAAATTTTGCTGATTGATGCCTAGCGAGACGTTATCCAGGCTATTGAGGTAGAGCAGCGGCTTGCCGATCTCCACCTCGCCAAAAGTAGTTACGTACGGAAGAGTCAGATCGAGAACGACTTTGTCCACATGCACGAATCGGACCTGTACCGGCTCACCGAGCTCGACGCCAAGTTGCCCGAAGGTCGCCCGGTCGATGTTTGTCCAGATGTTGCCGTAGTTGCCGTCATGGTTCTGCACATTGCCGTAGACGACGCCGCCGTCGTATCGCGCGACCTCGTGAGGAATCGTGACGACTTCGAGCGGCAGCGCGCGTCCGACCTGCTCGAAACTGATGATGCCGGCTGCAAGCCGCGCGCCGGTATATGCGTAGACGTCGCGCCCGTGGAAGGTATACGACTTTTCGGAATTCTTGCGCCGGTTCACGGCTTCGTCGATTTCACGCACTCCGGCGATGCCGAGACGCGGCGCAACGAATGTCAACGTCCCGTTGTCGGGCGTCACGAAGTAGTGACCTGAATTCGTCTTGAGAACGATCGACTTGCGATCCGTACCGACGCCTGGATCGACGACGGATACGAAAACCGTACCGGGAGGCCAGTATTCGGCGGTCTGGACCAGGCGCAGGGCGCCCTGCCAGATGTTGAACGGCTCGATGTGGTGTGTGAGGTCGTAGATGTGGATGTCGGGAGCGACCCCGACGGCAACGCCTTTCATCGAGGCCACGGCACCATCAAGCGTGCCGAAGTCGGACTGCAGGACGAGGATAGGCTGCGATCCGGCAAACGCCGTGACAATCCACGCGCTGAGCGCCATTCCGGACAACCAGGGCCTGCACATTGCTTCGTACTCCACCAGGCGAGGCACAAAATCTGGTTACACTTCAATGCAGACTTTAGCATCGGAATCGGGGTCGACATGACCGCAGCGCGATCGGCGAGTTTCGCATTGGGTCTTTCGATCGCGGCGGCACTCGCCGCCGAATCCCCCGCTCCAGTGGCAAACGCCGAGCGAGTCGAACAGCGAATAACCGCATTGTCCGCCTTTGGCGCAAACCCGCAGGGTGGGGTCAGCCGCGTGGCGTTCAGCGCCGCGGATATCGAGGGCCGTGAATACATCAAGGGGCTGATGCGCGACGCCGGGCTCGTGGTGCGAGTGGACACCGCCGGCAACGTGATCGGCCGGCGCGCAGGACGCGATCGTAGCCTTCCGGTGATCATGCTCGGTTCGCACATCGATTCCGTTCCGCAGGGCGGCAACTACGATGGCGATGTCGGCGTCATCGGCGCAATCGAGGTAGCGCAACTGCTGCATGAGAATGATGTCGTCACGCGCCATCCTCTCGAGATCGTCAGCTTTACAGACGAGGAAGGCGGCACTGTCGGGAGCCGTGCGATGACCAGCGCGATCGAAGCGACCGCGCTCGACCTCGTCAACCACAGTGGCATGACGGTACGCGAGGGCCTGCGGCAGGTCGGCGGTGACCCCGACCGGCTGGACCAGGCGCGGCGCAAGCCCGGTGAGATCAAGGCGTTCGTCGAACTGCACATCGAGCAGGGCGCGATCCTGGACGAGAGCGATGTCGATATCGGTGTCGTCGAGGGAATCGTCGGAATCCGCTGGTGGGACGTTGTCATCGAGGGCTTCGCCAACCATGCGGGGACGACGCCAATGAACAGGCGCCAGGATGCCCTCGTCAGCGCCGCCCAACTGGTTGGCGCCGTCAATCAGGTGGCCACCAGGATGGCCGGCCGTCATGTCGCAACTGTCGGCCGCATCGTTGCCGAGCCGGGCGCGCCGAATGTCATCCCGGGCCGGGTCGTCATGAGTCTGGAGGTCCGCGATCTCGACGCCGCTCAGATGCAGCGCGTCTTCGACGCAATCGAGGCGGAAGCCGAGGAGATTGCAAGATCACGCCGGACGCCCATCACTTTCAACGAGGTGGACATTGCGCTCGAACCCGCCCCGACGGATGAGCGGATGCGGCGAGTCATTACCGAATCTGCCGTCGCGCTGGGGCTCACCCACAAATCAATGCCGAGCGGCGCAGGTCACGATTCCCAGGAAATGACCCGCATCGCGCCGACCGGGATGATCTTCGTACCCAGTGTCGCCGGCATCAGCCACGCGCCAAAGGAATTTACTTCGCCGGAAGACATGGCAAATGGGGTCAATGTGCTGCTGCAGACAATGCTCGCGATCGATCGAGGCGCGCTCGATCGTTGAGCTAACCGGCTAGCCGGTCCGCATCGGCACCGAGGCTTGCATGCCGCAGCGCCGCGATCTCGTCACGCAGCTTCGCGGCTTTCTCGAACTCCAGGTTGCGCGCCAGCCGGTACATCTCCACCTCGAGTTTGGCGATCTGGCGCAGCGCCTGGTCGGGCGTGAGCCGCACGAATTTGCTGCGGACCCACTCCCCGGCCGGCACGGCGCGCGCGCCTTCCATGATGTCCTTGACCGCCTTGCGGATCGAGGTCGGCACGATGCCGTGCTCCGCGTTGTAGGCGAGTTGCTTCTCGCGCCGGCGATTCATTTCGGCAATCGCCCGCTGCATCGAGCCCGTCATCCGGTCCGCGTACAGGATCGCCGAGCCGCGTTCATTCCGCGCCGCGCGGCCGACTGTCTGGATCAATGAGCCTTCCGAACGCAGGAAGCCTTCCTTGTCGGCGTCCAGGATCGCGACCAGGGAAACTTCCGGCAGGTCGAGTCCCTCGCGCAAGAGATTGATGCCGACCAGCACGTCGAATTTTGCGAGCCGCAGGTCGCGAATGATCTCGACCCGCTCGACGGTCTCGATATCTGAATGTAGATAGCGGACCTTTACGCCGTGCTCGTCGAGGTAGCCCGTCAGGTCCTCGGCCATGCGCTTGGTCAACGTCGTCACGAGCACGCGCTCCTCGCGCGCGACCCGAAGGCGGATTTCCGACAGCAGGTCGTCCACCTGGGTCGCAACCGGCCGCACCTCGATGGTCGGGTCCACGAGACCAGTCGGGCGCGCCACTTGCTCGACCACCTGTCCCGACTTCGCCAATTCCCGCTCTGCCGGTGTCGCCGAGACATAAATGGTCTGAGGCTGTACCTGCTCGAATTCATCGAATCGCAGCGGCCGATTGTCGAGCGCAGAAGGTAAACGGAAGCCGTACTCGACCAGCGTCTCCTTGCGCGAGCGGTCGCCGCGGTACATGCCCTGGAGCTGTGGGATCGTCACGTGACTTTCGTCGATCACCAGCAACGAATTGCGCGGCAGGTAATCGAACAGGCAAGGCGGCGGCTCTCCCGGCGCGCGCCCCGAAAGGTAGCGCGAGTAGTTCTCGATGCCGGAGCAGTAGCCGAGCTCATTCATCATCTCGAGGTCGAACTGCGTGCGCTGCTCGAGTCGCTGGGCCTCCAGCAACTTGTTCGCAGCGCGCAGTTCCGCGAGTCGCGACCTGAGTTCGACCTTGATTTCGTCGATCGCGCCCGTGATCCGTTCCCGCGGCGTCACGTAGTGCGTGGACGGGAACACCGTCAGGCGCGGGACCTTCCGAAGCACCTCGCCGGTCAGCGGATCGAAATACGCAAGCGACTCCACTTCCTCGTCGAAGAACTGCACGCGCACGGCATCGCGCTCGGACTCCGCCGGGAAGATGTCGACGACATCACCGCGCACGCGGAACGTGCCCTGCCGCAAGTCCACGTCATTGCGGGTGTACTGCATGTCCGCGAGCCGGCGCAGCAGCTGACGGTGATCCATGCGATCGCCGCGCACCAGGTGCAGCACCATCTTGAGATAGGCCTCCGGATCGCCGAGGCCGTAGATCGCGGATACAGTGGCCACGATGATGGAATCCGATCGCTCGAGCAGCGCCTTGGTCGCGGACAGGCGCATCTGCTCGATGTGTTCATTGATCGAGGCGTCCTTCTCGATGTAGGTGTCGGAGGACGGAACGTAGGCTTCCGGCTGGTAGTAGTCGTAATAGGAAACGAAATACTCGACCGAGTTGTGCGGAAAATAGGTCTTGAACTCGCCATAGAGCTGAGCGGCGAGCGTCTTGTTGTGCGCGAGCACGAGCGTCGGGCGCTGGATCGTCTGGATCACATTCGCGATCGAGAACGTCTTGCCCGATCCGGTCACGCCGAGCAGCGTCTGGTGCGCGAGGCCCGACTCGATGCCATCCACCATGGCGGCGATAGCGGCGGGCTGGTCGCCCGCCGGCGTGTAGGGCGACTGCAGATCGAATGGCTTGGGATCGCTCACCGTTTGGCCCGCATTGCAACGCAAAATGCCTTCCCGTACCTTAGCCGGGTTCTTACCGGCAAGGTACTCCCTTGTGACAATCCGCCTCGCCAAACGTGTTCAGCGCATCAAGCCCTCGCCCACGCTCGCGGTGACAGCCCGCGCGGCACGGCTGAAAGCCGAGGGCAAGGACATCATCGGGCTCGGGGCCGGCGAGCCGGACTTCGACACGCCGGTGCACATCGCCGATGCGGGCGTCGCCGCGATCCGCTCGGGTCACACTCGCTACACCAACGTGGACGGCACCAACGAGCTCAAGGATGCGATCATCGGCAAGTTCCGACGCGACAATGGGCTCGAATACGCGCGCAACCAGATCCTGGTCTCCAGCGGCGCCAAGCAGACGGTGTTCAATCTCTGCTGCGCGCTCCTGGACGCGGGCGACGAGGCGATCATCCCGGCGCCCTACTGGGTCTCATACCCGGATATGGTGCTGGTCGCTGACGGCACCCCGGTGGCCGTGGATGCGGGCATGGAATCCGGATTCAAAATCACGCCGGCCCAGCTCGAAGCCGCGATCACGCGCCGGACCCGCCTTTTCATATTGAACAGCCCGAGCAACCCGACGGGTGCCGCCTACTCGCGCGCGGAACTCGAGGCATTCGGCAGAGTCCTCGCGAAGCATCCGGACATCGTCATCGGCACGGACGACATGTACGAGCACATCTGGTGGGGACCGGAGCCGTTCACGAGTTTCGCAACGGCGAATCCCGCCCTCTATGACCGGACTGTCACGATCAATGGCTGCTCGAAGAGCTATGCGATGACGGGCTGGCGTATCGGCTACTGCGGTGGTCCCGCCGAGCTCGTCGGGGCGATGGCGACGATCCAGGGTCAGAGTACGTCGAACGCGTCATCGATTTCGCAGAAGGCCGCGACGGTTGCACTCAATGCGCCCCAGGACTGCGTGCGGGAAATGAATGTCGCGTTCAAGGCGCGCCACGATCTCGTGGTCGAGGGGCTAAATGCCCTGCCGGGCGTGCGCTGTGTGCCCGGCTGGGGCACGTTTTATGCCTTTGCGAATGTCGAGCAGGCCATGCGCCTGGTCGGCGCGGCGGACGACAACGCATTCGCGGAATTCCTGATCAACGAGGCGGGCGTTGCCGTCGTCCCGGGTTCCGCCTTCGGGGCCCCGGGGCATTTCCGTCTCTCGTTTGCCGCTTCGAGCGACACGCTGAAGGACGCGCTCGGCCGTATGCAGCGCGCGTTGTCCGGTGCGAAAGCGCAAATGCGCGCATAAGCGCTTCGCTGGCGGAAATCCCTTGCAGTTTGTTGACTTGGCCGCGACCTTGGCCGACAATCCCGCGCCCTAAAAGCCGCTTCCCCGATAGCTCAGTCGGTAGAGCAACGGACTGTTAATCCGTGGGTCGTTGGTTCGAGTCCAACTCGGGGAGCCATCCAATCAATCAGGCTGCGCCAAGCGGCAGCCCCTGCTTGCGGGCACCGCGTTTTGCCCGCCTGGATTCACGCCGCCGATTTCGCGCCGGCTGCCGCGCGCTCGATAGCCGCGATGTCGATTTTCCTCATCTTCATCATTTCGTCCATTGCGCGCTTGGCGGCCGCCTTGTCTCGACTGTTCACCGCATCGATCAGGGCACGCGGGGTGATCTGCCAGGAAAAGCCCCACTTGTCCTTGCACCAGCCGCACGCGCTCTCCGCGCCGCCATTGCGCGTGATGGCGTTCCAGTAGCGATCGGTCTCCGTCTGATCATCGGTAAGAACCTGGAAGCTGATAGCTTCATTGGGCTTGAAGTCGGGGCCGCCGTTGAGGCCAAGGAATGAGCGGCCGAGGACGGTGAATTCTACCGTCAGCTCGTCGCCTTGCTGGCCTCCGGGAAAATCGGACGCCGCCTCGTGCGCCGTGCCGACGCTGCTGTCCGGAAAGGTTGCAGCATAAAATTCCGCTGCCTTGCGGGCCTCGCCCTTCTCAAACCAAAGACAGTTGATCAGTTTGTGGCCGGACATAGTACTTCTCCATCAACTGGAATTTCGCTAAAGGTAATGCCTTGAGAACGATACCAAAAGGTGGCTCGACCGCACGATTGTGTGGGATTGCTCCGACGGCGGGCCTTCTTCGTGTCACGAATCTGAAATAGTTCGGGCGTAGGTTCCGTGGATCACGCGGAGTAAGCGCATGAGCGAACCAGTTTTCAATGTCCTCTTTCTTTGCGCAGGCAATTCAGCGCGCAGTATTCTCGCCGAATGCCTCTTGAATCACTGGGGTCGCGGTCGATTCATTGGATTCAGCGCCGGCAGCGACCCCAACGGTTCAGTTCATCCGCTCACGCTCAAATTGTTGGAAAACATGAAACTTTCCGCAAAAGACGTGCGCAGCAAAAGCTGGGATGAATTTGCCACGCCAGATGCACCGCGACTCGATTTCGTATTCACAGTATGCGACACCGCGGCCGGCGAGGTTTGTCCTGTTTGGCCGGGCCAACCGATGACCGCGCATTGGGGAATCGCTGATCCCGCCGCGGTTCAAGGTTCGGAGAAAGAGCAATGGCACGCATTTCGCGCAGCGTTCAGTGAACTCGATAGCCGCGTCAAAATCTTCACAAGCCTGCCAATTCGTTCGCTCGACCGCATCAAGTTGCAAGAACACTTGGATGCAATCGGCAAAAGTCGTTCCGCGGTCGGACGCGGTGATCCGGCCGGCGCGTACCAGATCGGCGAGGCGTAGGCGCGCTCCCGCGTCGTCATCCGCACATCCTTCGCCATCGTCACGTCGAGGCGTTTGGCCCCTGCCTTGAGCTAGGCACGCATCTGGACAAACGACGCGCTCGCCTGCAACACTGAGGAAACAGGCACTTACGGTTTTCGCCAGACTCGCGGAGCCGCTCCCGCTGATGGCAACAAAGAAGCTGATCGAAGTCGGAACCTGGACTGCGGTCGCCGTTGCCGGTGCCGGCGCCCTTGGCGGCATCGCCCTGAATCGCGGCGAAAGCATCAACGCGCTATGGTTCGTGGTCGCGGCGGTCTGCGTCTACCTTATCGGCTACCGCTTCTACAGCCGCTGGATCGCGACACGTGTGCTCGCGCTCGATGCCACGCGAGCGACGCCCGCGGAACGCCTCGAAAACGGGCGCGACTTCATGCCGACTCACCGCTCGATCGTGTTCGGGCATCACTTCGCGGCCATCGCGGGTGCGGGGCCCCTGATCGGCCCGACTCTCGCCGCCCAATTCGGCTATCTGCCGGGCACGCTTTGGCTGCTGGTCGGCGCGGTGCTGGCCGGCTGCGTGCAGGACATGCTCGTCATGTTCTGCTCGATGCGCCGCGACGGGCGCAGCCTCGGCCAGATGGCGCGCGACGAACTCGGCCGTCTCGGCGGCACGGCGGCGCTCATCGGCACGCTCTTCATCATGATCATCCTGATCGCTGTGCTGTCGCTCGTCGTCGTCAAGGCCATGGCGCACAGCCCGTGGTCCACAGCCACCGTATTCGCGACGATTCCGATCGCGCTGGTCGTCGGCGTGTATCTTCGGATGGTGCGGCCGGGCCGCGTGCTCGAAGCGACCGCAATCGGCGTCGCACTGCTGCTGCTGTCCGTCGCGGCAGGTGGCTGGGTGGATCAACACCCGGTGTGGCGTGAATGGTTCGACCTCGACGGACGCGCGCTTGCCTGGTTCGTGATCGGCTACGGATTCTTCGCCGCGATCCTGCCGGTGTGGCTGCTGCTCGCGCCGCGCGACTACCTGTCCACCTTCGTCAAGCTCGGCACGATTTTCCTGCTGGCAATCGCGATTTGCGCGCTGCAGCCCGAGATAAGGATGCCGGCGTTCACGCGTTTCATCGACGGGACCGGTCCGATCTTCAGCGGCAAGCTGTTTCCGTTTCTGTTCATTACGCTCGCCTGCGGCGCCGTTTCCGGCTTTCACGCGCTGATTTCCTCCGGCACCACGCCTAAGCTCATCGCGCGCGAAACCGACGTCCGCATGGTCGGCTATGGATCGATGGCGCTCGAATCGTTCGTCGCGATCATGGCGATGATTGCGGCCTGCGTGCTCGATCCCGGCATCTACTTTGCAATCAACTCGGCCGCTGGCGTCGTGGGCGCTGACGCGGCCACCGCGACCGCGACCATCACGAGCTGGGGCTTCCCAGTCAACGCGGTCGACATGCAGTCGCTGGCGCACAGCATGGGCGAGCAGACTTTGTTCGCGCGCACCGGCGGCGCCCCTTCGCTCGCGGTCGGGATGGCTAGCATCTTCGGCAGCGCATTCGGCCAGGGCCTTTTCGCACTTTGGTATCACTTCGCGATCATGTTCGAAGCGATCTTCATCCTGACGACGCTCGATGCCGGCACCCGTGTCGGACGCTTCATCATGCAGGACGTGCTCGGGTCGATCTGGGCGCCGATCGGCCGGACGTCCTGGTATCCCTCCGTGCTGCTCTCGAGCGTGCTGGTTGTGGCTGGCTGGGGTTACTTCCTCTACATCGGCGTCATCGATCCGAACGGCGGCATCAACATCCTCTGGCCACTCTTCGGCATCGCCAACCAAATGCTTGCCGCGATTGCGCTTTCGGTCGTGACGGCCATCTTCGTGCGTTCCGGCCGGCAGCGCCAAGCGTGGGTGCCCGGGCTACCGCTGGCCTGGCTGGTGATCGTCACCTCGACCGCAGCGCTGCAGAAGATCTTCAGCGACGACGTCAGGATCGGGTTCTTTGCGGCCGCGCGGGATCTCGCCGACAAGCTCGCGGCCGGCGTCCTGCCCGCGGATCGCGCGGCGGTCGCGCCTCAACTGATCTTCAATCAGCAGCTCGATGGATGGCTGACGGTATTTTTCCTGCTGATCGTCTGGGTCGTGGTACTCGACATGCTGCTACGCTGCTGGCAGCACCTGTCGGGACGCCGGACCGCGGCCAGCAGCGAGTCGCCCTACGTGGCGACCCAGCTCACATGAAGTCGCTGGCGCGCATAGGTCGCCGCGTCTGGGCCGCTTTTCGCGCCCTCCTCGGCGACGACGCGTACGAGCGCTATGTCGATCACCTGCGGCGACGGCACCCTGCCGTGGCGCCGCCCGCGCGGGCCGAATTTCATCGCGCGGAACTCGACCGTCGCTGGTCGCAGATCAATCGTTGCTGCTGACGCCGCGTGCGTGGCCCGTGCGCCCGCCGAGCGCAAGGGCATTGCCTGCGACGAGCACCGCAAGCCCGATGAACGCAGGAACGCTCCAGTGATAATCCTCGAAGAGCGTTGAAACGGCGAGTGCGACGACCGGAAACAAGACGCTCGTGTAGGCCGCACGCGCGGCGCCGATGCGCTGCAGCAGCGCCAGATACAGTCCGAACGCGAGCGCCGTCCCGAACAGCGACAGGTACAGCAGCGAGGTGACGTAGGGCCAGGACGGATCGAACGCGAGCGGCGTGCCGCGCAACAGCGCAATTACCATCAGTCCGACCGTGCCGTAGGCCATGCCGTAGGCGTTGACGGTCACGACAGGCAGCCGGCCCCGGGTGTTTCGCATCGCCGCCATGTTGCCGAGCGAGGCGACATAGGTCGCACTGAGCGCGAGCAACGCACCATTGATCACCGCGTGGTTTCCCATGGCCGAACGCAGCTCCGGCAGGAACAGCAATGCAACGCCCACCATGCCGGTCGCCGCTGCGAACAGCACGCGGCTTTCCACCGGCACGCCGAAGAAGAGGCGCGCATTGATCAGATTGAACAGGATGATCGACGTGAAGAGCACCGCGACGAGACCGCTCGTCAGATACTGCGTCGATTGGTACGTCATCCAGTAATTCAGGCAGAAGAGCGTCAGCCCTTGCAGCGCAACGAAGCAGTGATCGCGCCATGACAGCCGCAGGCTGCTGCCTGCAAAGCCCGCGTAGACGAATACGCAGATCGCCGCGAGGCCGAAGCGATACACCAGCGAGATTTCCGGTGCGACGACGCCGAGCTGGAACTTGATCGCATACCAGGTCGTGCCCCAGATCAGCACGACGACCGCGTAAATGACGGGGCTTGGCACCGGCAGCACGCTATTATTTTTTATAAGTTAAATCAATAACTAAAGCTTACCTTCTCATCAAATATCACACGTGAGGAAGACCCGAAAACTCGCTATGATGGCGAACGCCCGTGCGCGTGCATGGATTCGACCGCGGCTGCACTAAGGGGACTGCCGCATGGTTCTGACCGTCGCGTTGATCGCGACCCTGGCGTTCGCTGCGCCGCCCGGAAACCCGGACGACGTCGCGGCGCTGCGCGCGCAATCCGATGCCTTGTACGCGAGCGGCGACTATCGCGGCTCGCTGGAAGCAGCCAAAAAGGCCCAAGCACTCGATCATCGCGATCCGTGGTTGCGCTACGCCGGGGTACGCGCGCTCGCCGCGATCGACCCGGACGCCGCGCGCGCCGCATTGCCGGCGCTGCAGGACCCGGAGGCAATGCAGGCGTTGCCGGCCGAAGATCGCGCGCGACTCGACACGGCGCTCGGCTATCTCTGCCTCGATCTCGGCGTCGATCCGCTCGCGGCACTGCATTTCAGCCAGGTGCCGGCGAGCACGCAAAGCCATCCTCAGGCGCAAGCGGGGCTCGCCATCGTCTCCGTCCGACGCGGCCACTCGCGCCAGGCGCTCGTCTATTTCGTCGCTGCCCGTGGCTCCGGCAAGCTCGAACCGCCGCTTGCCGAGCTGGAACGTGAAACGCGCTTCCAGGTCGTGCTGCACGAGTTCAGCACGGCTCGCGATCTCCGCGATGCCAATGCGGCTGGCCGGGCGTATTCGGTACTCGATGAACTGCGCCCGCATCATCCGGCGACGCTGCGCGCGCGCGCGGATCTCGCTGCGCTGCGGGGCGACGCCCCGGCGCGGGAACGCGCGCTGCGCGAGCTGCTCAGCGTCGATCGCAGCGCGCCCGGCGCTGCCAGTGAACTGGTGGACACGCTGCTCGTGCAGAACCGGCCGCACGATGCGCTGCAGGTCGCTCGCGACTTTGCGCCGGAACGCCTCGCCGGCGATGCGGGATTGCAGGCGATCGAACGCAACTGGGTTCCACATTTCGACGTGACGCTTGACGGCCGATGGCGGGACGGCCGGACCTCGCATGATCGACTCGAATCCCCGCAGGTGCAGCTCGCCTGGACCGGCAGCAATTCGAGCTTCGGCCGATTCCGCATCGCTGTAGACGCGCTTGCAGTGGATTCGGACGACATTCCGCTCGGCGAGCCTTATGGCACGGCCGCTGCCCTTCCGACCCGCATCGATCCTCCGACGGATCGTGGCATCGCCGCGCTCGCGCAGTGGGCGCCCACCACCCATTTCCTGGTTGAAGTGGGCAACACCCCGACATCGTTCGAGATCAGCAACCTCACGGGCGCGTTGCGTTTCCGGGTCGCGACCGCGGAGGGTCCGTGGACTTTCGGGGTCGAGCGAGCAGCGGTCCGCGATTCGCTGTTGTCGTTCAGCGGCGCGAGCGATCCGCTGACAGGACGCGCGTGGGGCGCGGCGACGCGCAACGGCGCCTATCTGGGCGGCAACTTCGGCGGCGAGGATCTGGCGGTCTACGGCAAGCTGTCGGGCTCCGTCGTCGACGGCCATCGCGTCGACGACAATTCGGTTTGGGAAGCCGAGGCCGGGTTCTGGAAGCGCTCGATGCACGGGGAACGCTGGAACGCGCGTCTCGGCGCCAACCTGAAAGCTTTTGGCTTTGACGACAACCGGTCGCATTTCACTGTCGGCCACGGCGGCTATTTCAGTCCGCGCAAGTACCTGTCGGCCGGACCGACTTTCGACCTGCGCGGCGGACGCGAGACGACGACCTTCCGGCTCGAAGGCGTCGTCGCCTGGCAGGTCGTGCGCGAATACTCGAGCGAGTTCTTCCCGAATGACGCCGTGCTACAGGCGGTGAGTGGCGACCCTCGTTATCCGGGCGATTCGCGCGAAGGGCTGGGCGCGAGGCTGGCGGCTTCGGTCGAATGGCGCGTGTCTAATCGAGCGGTCGCAGGGCTCCGTCTCGAGGGCGCGAAAGGCGAGGACTTCGATGAAGTCCGCCTGCAGGTCTACACGCGTCGATGGTCGAGCGGCATCACCGAGCCGCTGCGCGAGCGCCCGCTCTCGGTTCTTCCGCCGGAATTCTACGTGCTGAATTGACGCCGGTCAGCGTCGAGAGCGACGCTCGGCCACGAACGCTTCCAGGTATTTTGCAAACTGGTCGCCCAATTCCGGGTGGCGGATGCCGTACTCCACCGTCGCTTCGAGATACCCGAGCTTGCTGCCGCAATCGTAGCGTTTGCCTTCGAAGCGATAAGCGTAAACCGGTTCATCGGCGAGCAGGGCCGCAATCCCGTCGGTGAGCTGGATCTCACCGCCGGCGCCCTGCTCGACATTGCGCAGGTGCTTGAACACCGTGCCGGACAGCAGGTAGCGGCCGACAACCGCGAGATCCGACGGCGCATCCGCCGGTTTCGGCTTCTCGACGATACGCCGCACGCGCGCCATATCACCTGCTGGTTCATCGGTCGCGACAATGCCATAGCGTCCTGTCTCGCTATGCGCGACCTGCTCGACGCCGACCAGGCTGCCGCCCGATTGGAGGTACCGGTCTCTCATCTGGGCAAGCACCGGCTGCCTGGCGTCGATCAGGTCGTCGGCCAGATGCACGAAAAATGGCTCGGAACCGACGACCGGATGCGCGCACAGGACGGCGTGCCCGAGCCCGAGCGGCGCCGGCTGGCGAATGTAGATACAGGCGGCATCGGCGGGCAGAATGCCGCGCAGCGCGTCGGCCACACTCTTCTTGCCCTGCGCCTCAAGCGCCGCTTCGAGTTCCGGATCGGAATCGAAGTGGTCCTCGATGGCGCGCTTGGAACTGCCCGTGATGAAGATGAGCTGGCGCGCGCCGGCGGCAAGGGCCTCCTCCGCGGCGTACTGGATCAGCGGCTTGTCGACGATCGGCAGCATTTCCTTCGGGCTGGCCTTCGTCGCGGGCAGGAAGCGGGTGCCCCGCCCGGCGACAGGAAAAACCGCGAATCGAATGGGTGCGGGACGGCTCACGCCCGGCATGATACCGGAGCCGCTCGCGGCCGGCCCGCACCGCTGCCGGGCGCGAATCAGCCCGACGACTTTTCCGCTTCGAACCGAAGGTTGGCCTTGTTCTGGTCGATTAGCTTCTTGCCGAGGCCCTTGACCTTCACCAGATCGTCCGCGCTCTTGAATGGACCATTCTTCTCACGGTACGTGACGATCGCTTCGGCCTTCGCCTTGCCTACGCCGTCCAGTTCGCGCGCGAGCGTTTTGGCGTCCGCGGTATTGATGTTGACGGGCCCGGCGATGGCCGTCGACGCGAGCAGCATGGCGGCCACGATGGCCGCGCCCAGTCCCTTGGTGAGCATGTGTATTGACTCCCTTTCGTCTCGCGCAGCGACAATCGCCGCGCCCGCAAGAGAGACTAGGGCGCGCACCGGCCGCCCGCACGCCGGCTATCGCACGTATTCATGGAGAAAGGGGACGCATCCCTTTTCCAGCCGATTTTTGTCGGCATCGCCAACGTCGGAAGAAAAGGGATGCGTCCCCTTTTTAGGGTTGCGTCCCCACTTACGGTTTCGAATTGCGCTCGAGGCCGGCGACGAGGTCGAAGCGCAGGAGCGGCCGCTGGCTGTCCCAGTTCTTGCAGCCCGGGCACTGCCAGAAATGATCGATGCTCGCAAATCCGCAGTTCGCGCAGCGATAACGCGGCATGGTCGCGGCGAGCCGTCGCAGGATCGATGCGATGTCGCGCACGGCGCGCGCATCAAGCGCCGCGGGGTCGCGACCGATCGCACGGACCAGTCCCGCAATGGCGTCGTCCTGCGCCAGGCAGGCACGCACTTTTTCCTCGAGCGGCGAGAAATCCAGCGCGTCCGCCATGATCGACGCGATGGCGATTTCGTTGCCGGCATCGCGTCGCACCGCCACGACGCGCGCGACCGTCGCCTCGCCCTCGCCGCCGGCCGCGCGCGCGAGGCGCACGAGCCGCGGCACCGCCTCGATCGCCAGCGCCGGGTCGTGCGTGATCACAGCGGCCAGCAGCCGCTCGGCCAGCTTGAATTCGTGCTGCTCGATGGCGATATCGGCACGCACCAGCGCGCCCCGCGGAAAGCGTCGGACCTCCGCGCGCGCCGCGCGCAGGTGACCGCGAGCCTCGCCCAGCGCGCCGCGCGCGTGTGCCGCCTCCGCGAGTTCGCAGAAGTAGTGAGCAATCGCGCTTTCCTGAGGAGGGCGGCCGGCCTTCTCGAGCTCGCGAAACACCTCGATCGCGCGCGGCCAGTCCTGTTCCTGCTCGTAGATGCGCATCAACTTGCGCATGGCCGCCATGCGGTGCGCGCCCGACGCCGCCAGCGGCTCCAGGATCTTCTCTGCCCGGTCCAGCATGCCGGCTTTCAGGTAATCCTGCGCCAGCGCGAAACCCGCCTGTTCGCGCTGTGCGGGTTCGAGTGATTCGCGGGTCGCGATGTTCTGGTGGATCTTGATCGCGCGGTCGACCTCTCCGCGGCGCCGGTACAGGCTGCCGAGGGCGAAATGCGTCTCGACCGTGTCGCCATCGAGTTCGGCGGCGCGCAGAAAGGCCTCGAGTGCGCGATCCGGCTGCTCATTGACCAGAAAGTTGACGCCGGCCAGGTAACTGCCGCGCAGCCGCTCGGCGCCGACCGCGCTCGGCCGCGGCTTGCGGGCCGCATAAAAGCCGATGGCTCCGCCGAGGAACAGGACACCGAGCAGGATCCAGATGGATTCAGGATTCATCGCTCACCGGCCGCGTGCCGGACGCAGCTCAATTGCGGATCGGGTGCGACTGGCCCTCGTTGACCCGCTCGCGCAAATCCTTGCCCGGCTTGAAATGCGGCACGTACTTGCCGGCGAGCGCAACCGCCTCGCCGGTCTTCGGATTCCGGCCCTGCCGCGGCGGACGGAAATGCAGCGAAAAACTGCCGAAGCCACGAATCTCGATGCGTTCGCCGCCCGCCAGCGCATCGCTCATGATCTCGAGCATCTGCTTGACGGCAAGCTCAATGTCCTTCGCGGGCAGGTGCTTCTGCTTGGCAGAGATGATCTCGATCAATTCTGATTTTGTCATGTCTCCCGTCCTCAACAACGGGGCAGGCCGCTTTCATCCCCAGCGACGCGCCCCGGACCGGCTCATTGACCGGTGATCTGCTCCTTCAGCAGGTCACCGAGCCAGGTACCAGTCGCCGAATCATTGCCGCGATACTGCTGCATCGCTTCGGCCTCTTCCTCGGCTTCATTCGCCTTGACCGACAATACGATTGCGCGGCTCTTGCGGTCGACGCCGACGAATCGCGCCTCGATCTCGTCGCCGACCTTCAGCACGGTCCGTGCGTCCTCGACGCGATCCCGCGCCAGTTCCGACGCACGCAGACTTCCTTCGATGCCCTCGCCGAGATCGACGATGGCGCCGCGCGCATCCACGTCCTTGATCGTGCCCTTGACGATGCTGCCCTTCGGATGATCGGCGAGATAGGCGGAAATCGGATCCTTGTCGAGTTGCTTGATGCCGAGCGAAATGCGTTCGCGCTCGGGATCGATGGACAAGCACCATCGTCTCGATCGTCTCGCCTTTCTGGTAGTCGCGCACGGCTTCCTCGCCGGGGCGTTCCAGCGAGATGTCGGACAGGTGCACCAGGCCGTCGATGCCGCCCGACAGGCCGATGAAGATACCGAAGTCGGTGATCGACTTGATCTTGCCGGAGACGCGGTCGCCCTTGTAGTTCTGCGCGAACTCGCCCCACGGATTGGCCTGCATTGCTTGATGCCGAGCGAGATGCGGCGGCGCTCTTCGTCGATGTCGAGGACCATGACCTCGACCTCCTCGCCGACGTGAACGACTTTGGACGGATTGATGTTCTTGTTCGTCCAGTCCATTTCCGAAACGTGGACCAGTCCTTCGACGCCCTCTTCGATCTCGGCGAAACAGCCGTAGTCGGCGATGTTCGTCACCTTGCCGAACAGGCGCGGTGTTCGCGGATAACGGCGCGGCGATGTTCGACCCACGGATCCTCGCCGAGTTGCTTCATGCCGAGCGAAACGCGCTTGCGCTCGCGATCAAACTTCAGGATCCGCACGTCGATTTCGTCGCCGACGTTGACGACTTCCGAGGGGTGCTTGACGCGCTTCCACGCCATGTCCGTGATGTGCAGCAGGCCGTCGATGCCGCCGAGATCCACGAACGCACCGTAGTCGGTGAGGTTCTTGACGACGCCCTTCACGACCTCGCCTTCCTTCAGGTTGTCGAGCAGCTGCGCTGCGTTCGGCGCTGTTTTCCTGTTCGACCACCGCACGACGCGACACGACGACGTTGTTGCGCCGCTGGTCGAGCTTGATGACCTTGAATTCGAGCTCCTTGCCTTCGAGGTAGCTCGGGTCGCGCACCGGGCGGACGTCCACGAGCGAGCCGGGCAGGAACGCGCGCACGTTGTCGATTTCGACGGTGAAGCCGCCCTTGACGCGCCCGTTGATGACGCCCGGTGACGATCTCGCCTTTGGTGAAGGCTTCTTCGAGGCGGATCCAGGTGCGGCGCGCGCTTGGCTTTCTCGCGCGACAGGCGGGTTTCACCCGAGCCGTCTTCGACAGCGTCGAGCGCCACCTCGACCTCCTCGCCGACGTTGACTTCGATTTCGCCATTGTTCGTTGCGGAACTGGTCGATCGGGATGACCGCTTCGGACTTCAACCCGACGCTGACGATCACCACATCCGCATTCACATCGACGACTGTGCCGGTCAGGATCTGGCCAGGCCTGATTTGCTGGCTCGCGAGGCTCTGTTCGAACAACTGCTGGAAAGATTCGGTCATTGGGTACTTCGGGCCCGCGGGCCCACCTTGGTTTGCATGCCGTACGGCGTCCTGCCGCTCCGGGTTGTTACGTTTCCGGCGCCGGCATCCTGCCGCGCCGTCCCTGCCGGCACCTGCCGGCGATTCTTCAACTCCCGCGCACCGCCTCTGGAAACCGCTCGCGCGCGAGTTCGATCACCCGCCCGACGACTTCCTCGATGGTCAACGCAGTCGAATCCACGACGATCGCATCCGGAACCGCGATCAGCGGCGCCACGGGTCGCATGGTGTCCCGCCTGTCCCGCTCGGCGATCTCCGCGGAAAGGGCGGCAAGGCTAACACTCAACCCCTTTTCTTTCAACTGCTTATAGCGCCTGCGGGCCCGAACGTCGGGGCTTGCGGTCAGGAAGATTTTGAGCCCGGCATCGCGGAAAACGATGGATCCCATGTCGCGTCCGTCGGCCACGAGACCGGGTGGCCGCGCAAACGCCCGCTGGCGCCCCAGCAAGGCCGATCGAACCTCCTGCCAGGCCGCGACGCGGGAAGCGGCCTCGCCGGTTGCCTCCGCTCGCACCTCGAACGTGACATCGGTGCCCGCCAGGATGATGGTCTCTTCGCCCCTGGCATCCATACCGAATTGCACATCGAGCGCCGTGGCGATCCGGGCATGTCCGGCAATGTCGTCGGCCGGCAAGCCCGCACGGACGCCCGCCAGTGCCACCAGGCGATACAGGGCGCCACTGTCGAGCAAGTGCCACCCCAGATCGCGGGCGACCCGCCGCGCGATTGTGCCTTTGCCGGACCCGCTCGGGCCGTCGATGGCGATGACCGGCACGACCTAATCTTCCTCCGCGATTCGCAGGCCGATGGCGGCCGCGGTCGTCGCGAAACCCGGAAACGACGTGGCGATATTCTGGACGTCGCGTATGACGACCGGAGTCCTGGCGCGCGCGGCGAGCACTGCGATCGACATCGCGACGCGGTGATCGCCGTGGCTCTCCACGACGCCGCCCCTCAGACCGCCTCCGCGGATTCGCATGCCGTCCTGCCGGGGATCGGCGTCCACGCCGAGGGCGTTCAATGCCTCCGCCATGACCGCTATGCGGTCGCTTTCCTTGACCCGCAGTTCGGCGGCGCCGGTCACTACGGTCTCGCCGTCGGCAACCGCCGCCGCCGCGAAGAGGATCGGGAACTCGTCGATCGTTCTCGCGACCAGTTCGCGTGGAACCGTAATGCCGCGCAACGAACCGGGGCGGATCTCGAGGTCGGCAACCGGTTCGCCGCCGCGCTCGCATTCCCCCAGCAGGCGAATGTCTGCACCCATCAGACGCAAGACATCGAGCAATCCGGTGCGGGTCGGATTGACGCCGACGCCCAGGATCCGAAGCGGCGCGGTGCCGGCGATCAGACCGGCCACGATGAAGAACGCCGCCGACGAGAAATCGCCCGGAACGTCGATGCGCGTGCCGGCGAGCGTCGCAGGACCTCGGACCGCGACTGTCGCGGCCTCCCGGCTGACCGCCGCGCCGAACGCAGGCAGCATCCGTTCGGTGTGATCGCGCGAGGGCTCCGGCTCCATGACGCGCGTCTCGCCGGTCGCTTGCAAGCCAGCCAGCAGAATCGCCGACTTGACCTGCGCACTCGCGAAGTCGAGTTCGTGGCTGCAGCCACGCAGCTTCCGGCCACCGGCGATAGCGATCGGCGGGCGCCCGTCATTGGTGCGGATATCGGCGCCCATGCGTCGCAGTGGCGTCGCGATCCGCTCCATCGGACGGCGCATCAGCGACGCATCGCCGATCAGAATCGAATCGAATGGCTGGCCCGCCAGAATCCCGGCGAACAGCCGCATCGCGGTTCCCGAATTGCCGAAATCGAGGGCGCTCGCGGGCGCACGCAGCCCCTGCCGCCCGCGACCCTCGATGACGATCCTGTCGTGCGCGGGCCGCTCGATCGCAATGCCCATCGCATTCGATGGCTGCGAGCGTCGCATGGCAGTCTTCCCCATTCAGGAATCCGTGGATGTCGGTCGACCCTTGCGCAATCGCGCCGAGCATCGCGGCACGGTGCGAGATCGACTTGTCGCCGGGCACGCGAATCTCGCCTGATACGCGGCCGCCAGGTTCAGCGATGAAGCCGGGGCGGGAAACGCTCATGCGACGGCCGCGAGCGCCGCGGACATCGCCGCCAGCAGGCGCTCGTTCTGATCGGCGGTGCCTGTCGTGATCCGCAGATGATTCGGCAGGCCATAATTGCCGAGCGGCCGCACGATCACGCCCTGTCGCAGCAGCGCATCGTTGACCGGCGCCGCCGGCCGGCGCAGGTCGCAGAGCACGAAATTGGCGGCCGAAGGCAGCACGGCGAGTCCCAGTGCGTTCAGTCCGGCTCCAAGCCGCTCGAGACCTTTTCGATTAAGAGTGAGCGTCGCCTCCAGGTGCGCGCGATCGTCGATCGCAGCCGTCGCAGCCGCGAGCCCTGCGACCGACACATTGAAGGGCTGGCGCACGCGGTTCAGCAGGTCGGCGATGTCGGGATCGGACAGTGCGTACCCGACACGCAGGCCCGCGAGTCCATAGGCCTTCGAGAACGTGCGCGTAAGCACGAGATTCGGATGACGTCCGAGCCATTGCGTGCCATCCGGCACGCCGACGCCGCGGAATATTCGTGGTAGGCCTCGTCGAGCACGACGATCACCTCCGGCGGAATCGCACTCAACAATTCGTCGATTTCGCGCTCGCTCATCCACGTCCCCGTCGGATTGTTCGGGTTCGCGAGATAGACGAGGCGCGTACGCGGTCCGATCGCGGCCAGGATCGCCCGCGGATCGTGCCCGAGCGGCATCGCATGGTCCGGGGAGTGCGCGTTCGCCACGCTGGCCTTTGCACTCGCCGCCTGCACGGCGATCGGATAGACCGCGAAAGCATATTGCGAGTAAACCGCCTCGACATCCGGCGTCAGGAACGTTTCCGCGAGCAGAACCAGGATGTCGTTCGAACCGTTGCCGAGCGTCACCTGCGAGAGCTGTAGTCCATGCTGGTCCGCGACCCGCCTGCGCAGGGCGTGGCCGCTGCCGTCGGGATACATGCCGATGCCGGCAACCGCCGAGGCAAGCGCTGCCTTCGCGGCGCTGCCCGGCCCGAGCGGATTCTCGTTCGACGCGAGCTTGATGCTGTCCTTGATGCCAAGCTCGCGCTCGAGTTGCTCGGGTGGCTTGCCCGGTACATAGGGCGCGAGCTGTCGGACACCCGGCGCCGCCAGCGATTCGAAACGGTTCGCCATCGGTCAGAGAATCGACTGCGGGTAGGAGCCCAGCACGCGGTATAGCGAACTACGCTCCTTCAGCTGGGCGAGCGCCAGTGCGACTTTCGCATCCTCGACATGACCTTCGAGATCGAGGAAGAACACGTAGTCCCATTTCTTGCGCCGCGAGGGGCGCGATTCGATGCGGGTCAGGCTGACTTCGTGCTTTGCAAGCGGTTCGAGCAGCCGGTATAGCGCGCCTGGCGCGTCGGTGCGCGCGACCGAGACGAGTACGGTCGTCTTGTCGTCTCCACTCGTATGAAATTTTCTTGCTCCGATCACCAGGAACCGCGTCGTGTTGTCCGGCTGGTCCTCGATTTTCGCGACCAAAATGTCGAGTCCATAGACTTCCGCCGCCGTTTCGCCCGCAATCGCGGCCGTGTGCTGTTCATCTCGGGCGCGGCGCGCGGCTTCCGCATTACTGCTGACCGGCACCTGTTCCACTTCCGGCAGGTGCTCGTCGAGCCACTCGCGGCACTGCGCCAGCGATTGCTGGTGCGAACAAACCCGCTTGACCGCGGCAAGGGATTTCATCCGGCCCATCAGGAACTGGTGGATACGGAGCTCGACCTCGCCGCAGATCGACAGGGGCGACACGAGGAAACGGTCGAGCGTGTACATCACCGTGCCTTCGGTCGAATTTTCGATCGGCACAACGCCGAAATCGGCCGCGCCGGATTCCACCTCGTGAAACACCTCGTCGATCGACGGCAGGGCGAGGGCGCGTACCGAGTGGCCGAACTGCTTGAACACCGCCTGTTGCGTGAATGTGCCCTCCGGGCCGAGATAGCCGACCTTTAGCGGCTCCTGCTGGGCCAGGCAGGCCGACATGATCTCGCGAAACAGGCGCAGCACTTCGTCGTCGCGCAGTGGACCCTTGTTGCGCTGCTGCGCTGCGCGCAGGACCTGCGCCTCGCGCTCGGGCCGGTAGAAATCGATCGTGCGGCCGGATGCATGCTTGGAAATTCCGACCTGCTGGGCAAGGCCCGCCCGCTCATTCAGCAGGCGGTGCAATTCGGCGTCGACGGCGTCGATCCGCTGGCGGATCACTCCCATGCCCGCCTTGGTCGCAGATTTCCTCGCTTTCTCCTTCGCCAAGACCGTCTCCTAAATGGCGCGCACGCAGAGGACGCCGGCGATCCCGCCGATACGCTCGACCAGTCCGGGCGGCACCTTGCCGTCGATGTCGATCAGCGTGTAGGCGACTTCGCCTTTCGACTTGTTCAGCAAGTCCGCGATGTTGAGGCCGGCTTCCGCCAGGCAGGTCGAAATCTGGCCCACCATGTTCGGCACGTTGCTGTTGGAGATGGCGATCCGGGAGGTCGCCGGCATGCGCGGCAGCGCCGCTTCCGGAAAATTCACCGAATGGCGGATGTTGCCGTGCTCGAGGTAATCGCGAAGCGTGTCGGCCACCATCATCGCGCTGTTCTCCTCCGCCTCGTTGGTCGATGCTCCCAGGTGCGGCAACGCGATCACGCCGCGCTGGTTCTTGATTCCCGGCGTCGGAAAGTCGCAGACATAGGCCGACAGTTTGCCGGATTCGAGAGCGGCGAGGACGGCCTGTTCGTCGACGATGCCGGCGCGTGCGAAATTGAGCACCGTGCCGCCCTCGCCGCATGAGCCTGAGCTGGTGCCCGTTGACCAGCGCCCGCGTCTGCTCGGTCAACGGCACGTGCACGGTGACGGCATCCGAACGCGCAAACAGGTCGTCCAGGCTGAGCGCCTGCTCGACGCCGGATGAAAGCTGCCAGGCGCGCTGCACGGTGATCTGCGGATCGTAGCCCAGCACCCTCATGCCCAGCAGGTGAGCCGCATTCGCCACCTCCACGCCGATCGCGCCCAGGCCGACCACACCGAGCGTACGGCCCGGCAGCTCGTGGCCGACGAAACGCTTCTTGCCCTGCTCGACCGCCGATTCCAGTGCGTCCTCCTCGCCTGTCAGCCCGCGCACGAAATCCCAGGCTTCGCAGATGTGCCGCGCCGCAACGAACAGCCCCGCGAGCACCAGCTCCTTCACCGCATTCGCATTCGCGCCGGGCGCGGTGAAGACGGGGACGCCGCGCTCCGACAGCAACGTCACGGGTATGTTGTTGGTCCCGGCGCCCGCGCGACCGACCGCAAGAACGCTCGTCGGAATCTCCATCGAGTGCATATCGGCGGACCGGACCAGGATGGCATCGGGGTTGCCGATCTCGGAGGCAACTTCATAGCGGTCGCGCGGCAGGCGGTCGAGCCCCTTGACCGAAATGCTGTTCAGCGTGAGGACCCTGAAACGCACGAGTTGCCCTAGCCGTACCGGCGTTCGAAGTCCCGCATGAACTCCACCAGAGCTGCCACTCCGGCGGCCGGCATCGCGTTATATATGCTCGCGCGCATCCCTCCGACTGCCCGATGACCCGCGAGATTGGTGAGTCCGGCGACTTCGGCCTCGGCGAGAAATGTCTTCTCCAGTTCCGGCCTTGCCAGCCGGAATGGCACGTTCATCAGCGATCGGCAATCGCGAGCCACCGGGATTCGAGTAGAACGACGACTCGTCGATCGCACGATACAGCGCCGCCGCTTTCGCGCGATTGCGTTTCGCCATCGCCGCAAGGCCGCCTTTGGCGCGGATCCACTGGAACACGAGACCGGCGAAATACCAGGCGAAGGTCGGCGGCGTGTTGAACATCGAGCCCGCGTCCGCAACCGCGCGATAGTCGAAGACCATCGGCGTGCCGGGGCGCGCCTTGCGGATGAGCTCGTCGCGCACGATCACGACCGTCAGGCCGGCCGGCCCGATGTTCTTCTGCGCGCCGGCATAGATCAGGCCGAAGCGCGAGACGTCGAGCGGCCGCGACAGGAGGGTGGATGACATGTCGGCCACCAGCGGCACCGCGCCAGTCTCGGGGATGTAGGGAAACTCGACGCCGCCGATCGTCTCGTTCGGCGTGTAGTGCACATAAGCGGCTCCGGGCGTGAGTCCGAGCGCCGCCTGCGCCGGCACGGTCGTGTACTTCGATTCGGCCTCGTCGGCCGCAATAGCGACGTTCACGAAGCGGCGCGCTTCCCTGATCGTCCGTTCCGACCAATGGCCGGTATTCACGTAGTCGGCCGTTGCGCCGGGTTGCGCCAGATTGAGCGGCACCGCGGAAAACTGGGCCGTCGCGCCACCCTGGATGAACAGCACGCGATAGTTCGGTCGGATCCCGAGCAGTTCGCGAAGGTCGGCCTCGGCCCGCTCAGCGACATCGATGAAGGCCCGGCTGCGGTGACTGACTTCCATGACCGACATGCCCGCCGTGCCAGTCGACGAGCTCATCGCGCGCCTGCTCGAGCACGGGCAAGGGCAGCACCGCGGGACCCGCGGAAAAGTTGAAAACGCGCACGGCGGTTGACGCGGACCGGCTTCAGCCGGCCCCTTCGCCATCCTGCGAGTCGTCGCCGGCGATGACGCTCGAGACCCACGAGCTTTTCGCCTTCCTCGAGACGCATGATGCGCACGCCTTGCGTGTTGCGGCCGAGCACGGGGATGTCGCTGACCGGCACGCGCACGAGGGTGCCGCTCGAGTTGATCAGCATCACCTCGTCGTCGCGCCGGACCTGGCGCGCGCCGACCAGCGCGCCGTTGCGCTCGCTGGTCTGCAATGCGATGACGCCCTGCCCTGCGCGTCCATGTCGCGGGTAGTCGTCCATCTGGCGTGACCTTGCCGTAGCCGCGCTGCGAAACGGTCAGTATCTGCCCGTCGCCGAGCACGATCAGCGACGTCACGCGCTGGCCCGGGCTCAGTCGGATGCCGCGCACGCCGGCAGCCTCGCGGCCCATCGGCCGGACCTGATCCTCCGTAAAGCGGATCGCCTTGCCGTCGGTGGTCGTCAGCAGGATCTCGCGCTGCGCCGTCCGTCAGCGCGACGTCCACCAGGCAGTCCGACTCGTCGAGCGACACCGCGATGATGCCGTTCGCTCGCGGCCGCGAGAACGCAGACAGCGGCGTCTTTTTGACCGTGCCCTGCGAAGTCGCCATGAACACGAATCGTCGAATCGTCGAATTCCCGCACCGCGAGCACCGCCGTAATTCGCTCGCCGTCTCCGAGCTGCAGCAGATTGACGATCGGCTTGCCGCGCGAGCCGCGGCTGGCGAGCGGCAACTGATAGACCTTGAGCCAGTAGCACTGGCCGCGATCAGAGAAGCAGAGCAGCGTGTCGTGGCTGTGCGCGATGAATAGCTTGTCGACGAAATCCTCGTCCTTCATCGTCGTCGCGCTCTTGCCCTTGCCGCCGCGGCGCTGAGCCTCGTAGTCGCGTGACCGGCTGGGTTTTCGCGTAGCCGGCATGCGACAGCGTTACGACCAGATCCTGCCGCTCGATCAGGTCCTCGATCGTCACGTCCGACTGGTTGGCGACAATCTCGGTCCGGCGCGCATCGCCATAGGCTTCCTTCATGGAAGACCAGTTCCGCGCGGATTACGGCGAGCAGGCGGTCGGGCCGCGCCAGGATTTCGCCAAGATCGCGGATCACGTCCAGCAATCCGGTGAACTCGGTGACGATCTTGTCCTGCTCAAGCCCGGTCAGGCGATGCAGTCGCAGGTCGAGGATCGCCTGAGCCTGCGCTTCCGACAGCCGGTAGTTATCGCCATGCAGGCCGAGATCGTCCGAAATGCCTTCCGGGCGTGTCGGCACATTGCCGGCCCGCGCGAGCATCTCGGGCACGGCGCCGGACTTCCAGGACCGCGCCTGCAAGGCCGTCTTGGCTTCCGCGGGAGACGGCGATGCCTTGATGACGGCGATGACCTCGTCGATGTTCGCGAGCGCGACAGCTAGCCCTTCCAGCAGGTGAGCGCGGTCGCGCGCCTTGCGCAGGTCGTGGATGGTACGGCGCGTCACGACCTCGCGGCGGTGCCGCACGAAGGCATCGAGCATTTCCCGGAGCGACAACAGCTTCGGCTGGCCGTCCAGCAATGCGACCATGTTGACGCCGAACACCGATCTCCATCGGCGTCAGCTTGAAGAGCTGGTTCAGCACGAGCTCCTGCGTTTTCGCCGCGCTTCAACTCGATGACGACGCGCATGCCATCCTTGTCGGATTCGTCGCGCAGCTCCGAGATGCCTTCGATCTCCTTGTCGCGAACGAGATCCGCGATGCGCTCGAGCAGGCGCGCCTTGTTGACCTGGTATGGAAGCTCCGTCACGACGATGGCTTCGCGGCCCCGCTCGTCGATGGTCTCGACCGAAGTGCGGGCACGAACCGACAGGCGGCCGCGTCCGGTCTTGTAGGCCAGCACGATTTCGGCCGCGCCGTTGATGATGCCGGCCGTCGGGAAGTCCGGCCCCGGCACGAGGCGCATCAGCTCCGCGAGACCGAGGTTCGGATCGTCGATCAGGGCGACGCAGGCGTCGATGATCTCGCCGAGGTTGTGCGGCGGAATGTTGGTCGCCATGCCGACCGCGATGCCTGCCGATCCGTTGACGAGAAGATTGGGTATGCGCGCAGGCAGCACCGAAGGCTCCTGCTCGCTGTTGTCGTAGTTCGGCGTGAAGTCGACCGTTTCCTTGTCGATGTCCGCCAGCAACTCGTGCGCGATGCGCGACATACGCACTTCGGTGTAGCGCATGGCCGCCGCCGCGTCGCCATCCACCGACCCGAAATTGCCCTGCCCGTCGACCAGCAGATAGCGCAGCGAGAACGACTGGGCCATTCGCACGATCGTGTCGTAGACCGCCGCGTCGCCGTGCGGGTGGTACTTGCCGATGACGTCGCCGACGATGCGCGCGGACTTCTTGTAGGGCTTGTTCCAGTCGTTGCCCAGTTCACGCATCGCGTACAGGACGCGCCGGTGCACCGGCTTCAGGCCATCGCGGACATCGGGCAGCGCACGCCCCACGATCACGCTCATCGCGTAATCGAGGTAGGACTTGCGCATCTCGTCTTCGAGGTTGACGTGCAGGACCTCGCGCGCGATCTCGCTCATGCAGAATTCGCCCTGCCGGATGCAGTTGGGAAGGGCCGAATTTTAGCACAGCGGTTATACTTCCCGGATGCAATCGGGCACGAATTTCGATCCCGCGGAACTCTCGAAATTCGACGACGCAGCGCCACGCTGGTGGGATCCCAATGGCGAATTCCGGCCGTTGCACGACCTCAATCCGGCGCGTCTCGATTACATCGAGGCGCGGGCGGGCTTCGCCAACCGGCGCGTATTAGACGTCGGTTGCGGCGGCGGCCTGCTTTCCGAAGGCATGGCGCGGCGCGGCGCGCGGGTGACCGGCATCGATCTGGCTCCGGGTGCGCTCGAGGTGGCACGGCTGCATGCCATGGAAGCAGGCATTGCGATCGATTACCGGCTGGTGGCCGCAGAAACGCTCGCGGAGTCGGAAGCCGGCAAATACGATCTCGTGACCTGCCTCGAGATGCTCGAGCATGTACCGGAACCGGCGGCCATCGTCGCGGCGATCGCACGACTCGTGCGGCCCGGCGGCGATATCGTGTGCTCGACGATCAATCGCAATGTGAAGTCGTTCGCGCTCGCCATCGTCGGCGCGGAATACCTCCTGCGCCTGCTGCCGAAAGGAACACATCAATACGCTCGCCTGATCCGTCCGTCGGAACTCGCTCGCTGGGGGCGTGACTCCGGTCTCGAGACCATCGATCTGGCCGGACTCGACTACAACCCGGCGATGCGCAAGGCGCGTATCAGCGCCGATACATCGGTCAACTACCTCGCCCACCTCCGGCGTCCCGCGGCCGCCGTCGGATGAGCAGCAGCCGCGGCCTGCGCGCCGTGCTGCTCGACCTCGACGGGACGCTCCTCGACACGGCGCCCGATATGGCGCATGCGCTCAATCTGCTGAGGATCGCCGAGGGACTGGAGATCCTGCCATTCGAGCACATCCGCCCGCACGTCTCGCACGGCGCATTGCGTCTGATACGACTCGCCTTCGGTGAACCGGAACCCGAGCGCTTCGAAACGCTCCGCGGGCGATTTCTGGATTTCTATCGGGATGGCCTGGCCATCCGGACCTGCCTGTTCGATGGCTTCGACGAGGTCCTTGCGGCAATCGAACGGGCCGGCATGCGCTGGGGCATCGTCACCAACAAGCCCGGCTGGCTGACTGTTCCGCTGCTCGAGCAACTGGGCCTCGACCGGCGCAGCGCCTGTATCGTGAGCGGCGATACGCTGCCGGAGCGCAAACCGCACCCGATGCAACTGCTGCATGCCGCCGCCCTGCTCGGCCTCGAACCCCGCGAATGCGTCTACCTGGGCGATGCGGAGCGCGACGTGCAGGCAGCCCGCAACGCGGGCATGATCCCGCTGGTGGCCGGCTTCGGCTACCTGAACGACGGCGAAGACCCGGCCGCCTGGCAACCGGAGGCCGTGCTTGGCCGGCCGCACGATCTGCTCGACTGGCTCGGCTTGCGGAATTGACCATGGACCTGACCTGGATCGCATTGATCGTTCTTGGACTAGCGCTCGCCCTCGGCGCGGGCTGGTGGCTGGGCCACCGGCGCGCGGCGACCATCGAGACCGAACGCACGATCGCGCTCGACCGGGCGATGGATCAACTCGACCGACGCTTCGACGATCTCGCCGGGCGGCAGCTGCGCGAGAACATCGAGAACTTCCTGCGACTCGCGAAGGAGAATCTCGGCGGCCACCAGCAGCAGGCCGCGAGCTCGCTGAAGGAACGCGAGCTCGCGATCGAATCCTTGATCAAGCCGATCCAGGAATCACTGACGCGGACTTCCGAGGCTCTGCGCGAAATCGAGGTCGAACGGCAGCGGGATTTCGGGAGTCTGCGCCAGCACCTGACCGACATGCGCGAGTCACACAATACGCTGCAAAAAGAAACGCGAAACCTGGTGCAGGCACTCAGCAAGCCACAGGTGCGTGGCCAATGGGGAGAAATCGCGCTGCGTCGCCTGGTCGAACTGGCCGGCATGACGGCGCACGTCGATTTCGAGGAACAGGTGCATGTGATCGGCGAGGATGGCGCGCTGCGGCCGGATATGGTCATTCGCCTGCCCGAGGGCCGCGACGTCGTCGTCGACGTCAAGACGCCGCTCGATGCGTATTTACTGGCCGTCGAGGCACCCTCCGATGAGGCACGCACCGTCGCCCTGCGCCGGCATGCCCAGCACGTATCGGACAGGGTCCGCATGCTGTCCTCGAAAAACTACGCGGCCCAATTCGAGCACGCGCCGCAGTTCGTCGTGCTGTTCCTTCCGGGCGATCAGTTCCTGTCGGCAGCGCTCGACCAGCAGCCCGACCTGCTCGATCGGGCGATGAGCAGCGGCGTAATCCTGACTACGCCATCGACGCTGCTCGCGCTGCTGAAAGCCGTGCACAGCGGATGGCAAAGCGTGCGGCTTGCCGAAGGCGCAGAACGGATCCGGCGCCTCGCCGAAGACCTGTACACACGGCTCGGCACGTTTCGCAATCACCTGGCGAGGCTTGGCAGTTCGCTCGAAGCGAGCCTGCGGGCTTACAACGCGTCCGTGGGCTCCCTGGAGCGCAACGTGCTGCCCGGCGCCCGCAAATTCACGGAGCTTGGCGTGCGCATCGACAAGCCGATCGAAGAACTGACCGAAATCGAGGTCGCGGTGCGCGCCACCGATGTCGGCGCGCCCGAGCTCAACCCGCCCGAAGAGCATTGATGATGTCCGGCGCGACCGACATGCCGGCTGCGCCGCCAGCCGGCAGCGCGCGCTGGTACGCATGGCTGTTTACTCCAAGCCACGCCCGAACGACCGCCGCGCTCCTGTTCGCACTCGAATCGGAATTGCGATCAGTCTTCGTGGCCCGGGTGGACCACGGTGTCGCGCATCTCAAACTGCGATGGTGGCGCGAAGAAATTCAGCGCCTGATGCAGGGAGCACCGCGTCATCCGCTGACAATAAGCCTAGCTGCCGCCGCGCCGAACGCGGCATACGCATGGAACCCGCTCGACGATTTCCTGACGAGCCTCGAGTTGGAGCTTGCCGAGGTCGCGATCGACGACGAGACGGAGCTCGACCGATTCCTGGCGCTCGCGGATGGGCTGACGCGGACACTGGCGCTCGCACTTGCAGGCAAGTTCGCCGATGCCGCCACGCTCGAGATCGGATCGGGTGTCGGGCAGGCCGTGCGGGGCGCGCAGATCGTTGCGTGCTGGTGCGGAACCCCGCTGGACGAGTCACAGCGGAGCGCGGCGCTGCGACTTGCCGCACGGTCGCGCGCATGCTGGGAGAAGGCAATCCCGCTTTTCCGCTATCCGGAATACGAGGCGCTTCGCGGCCTGCGTGTGCTCGGACAGCTGCACATGGCAATGCTCGATCGCATCCAATCGGAACATTTCCGCCTGGAGCGCCGACGCCCCGAACTGTCGGCAATGCAAAGCTTGTGGACGGCCTGGCGTGCCGCACGGCAGCATTGAAGCCGCAATGAGCGATTCAACCACCGCCCGCTCGTACCTGCCGGCCGCCGACTCCCATGCGGGACGTGTGATCGTCGTCACCGGCGCGGGAGACGGCATCGGCCGCGCCGTTGCACTGGCGCTCGCAGGTCACGGCGCAACCATCGGCCTGCTCGGACGCACGCAACGCAAGCTCGAACGCACTTACGACCAGATCGTCAAAACCGGATCGGCCAAGCCCGCTATTCTCCCGCTCAATCTCGAGACCGCGGCTGCGGCCGAATATGACGGGTTGCACGATGCGCTGGAGCGCGAATTCGGACGCGTGGATGGGCTCGCGCACGTGGCCGGAATACTCGGAACGCGCAGTCCGATCGATCATTACGATGTGCCGACCTGGTGCAAAGTGCTGCACGTCAACCTGACTGCGGAATTCATCCTGACGCAAAGCCTGTTGCCCTTGATGCGCCGCTCGGAAGACGCTTCCATCGTCTTCACCAGCAGCTCGGCTGCGCGGCGCGGACAGGCCTACTGGGGAGCCTACGCGGTGTCAAAGTTCGGCGTCGAAGGCCTGATGCAGGTGCTGTCGCACGAAATGGCCGAAACGACGAAGATCCGCGTCAACAGCGTGAATCCGGGCCCGGTCCGGACCGCATTGCGCCGGCAGGCGTATCCGGGCGAAGCGCCGGAAAGAAGTCCCGAACCCGATACGGTCGTCGCGCCTTACCTGTATTTACTGGGACCCGCGAGCCGGGGCGTCAACGGGCAGGCTTTCGACTGCCAATAGGACGGCGACGTGGCCGGAGCGCCGGCTTCGTTGCAGGCGTGACCTCGGGTTTCGGCCCCGTCATTTCCTCCAATGCATTCAGTTCGTCGTCGGTCAGCCGCCGGCTGCGGCCGCGTGCCAGTGCGCGGTCCATCGAGATTGGCCCGAATCGCGTTCGCAGTATCCGGTTGGCCTCCAGGCCGCAGTGCTCGAACAATTGTTTCAGGTCCCGCGGTCGAAGACCGATTGTGGTGACCTGGATCCAGCGATTGCTGCCTTCGCCGCCGGCAGGCACGGCTCCGGTCAACTGGCCCTCAAGTCGCGTCCGGAGAGCGGCTGCCACGAGTGTCTCGAATATCGTCGATTCGTCGAACGCGCCGCGCACGCGCACGCTGTATTCGCTCGGGACGCCAAGGCCTCGACGCGTCAACGCCGCGGCCAGCCGCCCGTCCGTGATGAAGAGTTCAAGACCGCCGTCGTTGGCGGCGAGCGGGCTGATGGGTATCCAGCGTCGGCCCGCGGACTTGGGCAGCCGCTCCAGCGAACTCGTTGTCGTGCCTTCCGCGCCGGGGCGAATATCCTCCTGCGCAGGCCGGTGATAGATCATGCCGAGATGCCCGCTTTCCTCGCCGCGCCCAAGTCGCAGGCGGCGCCCATCGAGGCGCACGTCATCGCGGGAATCGACTGGTTGGCCAGGAGACGCGGGCTTCCCGTTGACGGTGATGCGTCGGGCGACGATCCAGGCTTCCACCTGGCGGCGTGAGCCGACACCGCGCGCGGCAAGCAATTTCTGGATGCGTTCACGCATGAAGGTGCGCGGGGGTCGCCGCGCCGCGCCGGCTCAATTCACGACTTCGGGATCGTTGGCGGCAGTCATGCCCGCGGCCCCTGCCTGCACCGTCACCTGGCCGGCAAACTCAAGCTGGATGCCGACGTCGTCCATGTCCTTCAGTGCGGCCAGCGAAGGCAGTTCGTCGAGGCTCTTCAGGCCGAAGTAGTCGAGGAACTCGCGGGTCGTGCCGAGCAATTCCGGATGGCCCGGCACTTCGCGATGGCCGACGACGCGAATCCAGCCGCGCTCCGTCAACGTGCGGACGATGTTCGGATTGACCGTAACGCCGCGCACGTCCTCGATTTCCGCGCGCGTTATCGGCTGCCGGTAGGCGATCAGCGCCAGCGTCTCGAGCAGCGCCCTCGAGTAACGGCTCGGGCGCTCCTGCCACAACTTCGACAGCCGGCCCGAATAGTCGGCACGAACTTGCAGGCGCCAGCCGGTCGCGACCTCCACCAGCTCCATGGGCCGGCCCGCGCATTCCTCCGCCAATTCTGCGAGCACTCTGCGGACGACCGACGCGTCCGGCCGTTCGAACTCGTCGAAGATCTCGCGCAGCTGCTCGACGCTGAGCGGTTGGCCATACGCCAGCAGGGCCGCTTCCACCACCTGCTTCAACTGGTCGTTGCTCATGCGCCTCCCGTTCTTCAGGCCGTCGTGATTTCCATATCATCGAGCTCCGTCGCGTCCGGGTCACGCTCCGCGCGACGAACGTGCAGCGGCTGGTAAGGCTCGGTCTGCACGATCTCCACCAGGCCTTCGCGCAGCAGCTCCAAGAGCGCCGCAAACGTGACCGTGACTCCCATGCGGCCTTCCTCCGGACGGAACAGCCGGATGAACTCGACCAGCACGGATCCTTCGAGCATTGCCAGCACGTCCGACATTCGCTGTCGGACCGACAGGGTTTCGCGGCGCACGTGCAGGTGCGCGAACATCGTCGCACGCTGCACGACATCCTTGAACGCGACCAGCATCTCCTGCAACGCGATTTCTGGCAGCAGTTGCACGACCTTCCGGTGCGTCAGCTCCGCGACTGCCTGATGCACGTCGCGTTCCAGCCTGGGCAGACGGTCGATATCTTCAGCCGCGCGCTTGAACCGCTCGTATTCCTGCAGGCGGCGGACCAGCTCCGCGCGCGGATCCTCTTCGTCCTGCTCGCCCTCGCCGCTGCGCGGCAGCAGCATGCGCGACTTGATCTCCGCCAGCATCGCCGCCATCAGCAGATACTCGCCGGCCAGTTCGAGATCGAGCTCCTGCATGAGCTGGATGTATTCCATGTACTGCCGCGTGATGTCCGCGATCGGAATGTCCAGTACATCGATGTTCTGGCGGCGGATCAGGTATAGCAGCAAGTCGAGCGGTCCCTCGAATGCTTCCAGGAACACCTCGAGTGCCTGCGGCGGGATGTAGAGATCCCGCGGCATTTCGGTGACCGGCTCGCCTTCGACGATCGCAAACGGCATTTCGCCCTGCTGCGGCTGCGCCTCCGCGAGGCTGGCGTCGGCTGCGGATTCAGGCGTGATTTCCAGACGTTCGATCACCGGTATTCCAGTCCCACGGCTGCGCGAACCTCGTCCATTGTGGCACGCGCGGCCTCCCGCGCGCGCTCGCAGCCCTCATCCACGATGCCGCGCACCAGGTCCGGGTTTTCCTCGAATTCCCGGGCACGTTCGCGGATGGTGGCGAGCTGAGCGAGCACCGTGTCGATCAGCGGTTTCTTGCAGTCGAGACATCCGATGCCAGCCGTGCGGCATCCTTTCTGCACCCAGGCCTTGGTGTCCTCTTTCGAATAGATCTTGTGCAAGTCCCAGACTGGGCACTTTTCCGGGTCGCCCGGATCGCTGCGCCGCACCCGCGCGGGATCGGTCTGCATCGCGCGGAGCTTCTTTGCCACGCTGACCGGATCCTCGCGCAAGCCGATCGTATTGCCGTAGGACTTCGACATCTTGCGGCCGTCGAGGCCCGGCACCTTGGGGGATTTCGTCAGCAGCGCGCCCGGCTCCGGCAGGATGCCGCGGCCGCCGCCCGTCAGGTGCCCGAGGAGACGCTCGCGATCGGCAACGGTGAGGCGCGCGCCGGATTCGATCAATACGCGTGCCTGCACCAGCGCTTCGGCGTTGCCCTGCTCCTGAAACTGACGTCGCAGTTCCGTGTATTGCGCGCCATTGCGCGCGCCGAGCCGCTTCACCGCCTTCTCGATTCGAACCGCGAAGTCGGGTTCGCGACCGTAGATATTATTGAAGCGCCGCGCGATTTCCCGCGTGATTTCGACGTGTGCGACCTGGTCTTCGCCGACCGGGACGAATTCCGGACGGTACATCAGGATGTCCGCGCTCTGCAGCAACGGATAGCCCAGGAATCCGTAGGTGCTGAGGTCCTTGTCCTTGAGTTGCTCGATCTGATCCTTGTAGGTCGGCACGCGCTCGAGCCAGGTGACGGGCGTCACCATCGAAAGAATCAGGTGCAGTTCCGCATGTTCTGGGATCCGCGACTGGATGAATATCGTGCAGGCCGCGGGATTCAGGCCCGCCCCCAGCCAGTCCACGATGACTTCGTGGGCATTAGTCTTGAAAGCCGCCGTGTCCTCATAACCGGTCGTCAGCGCGTGCCAATCGGCGACGAAAAAGAAGCACTCATATCGGTACTGCAACTCGACCCAGTTGGCGAGCGCACCGTGATAATTGCCGAGGTGCAGTTGTCCGGTCGGCCTCATTCCCGAGACGACGCGACGATTCTGACCCTGGTTGGCCGACATGCCGTTGCTCCTAGCCCGCGCGCAGTCCGAAGGTTGCTATCAGCAGTCCCTGCAAATATCCGATGGGACCGCTCACCAGCGGCGACAGCAAGTTGAACGCCAGCAACCCCAGCACGATGAACAGGCCATATGGCGCGATGGCTTCGAGCATGGTGCTGATCCGTCCGCGCGGCAGCAGATTCGTCAGCAACTGACCGCCGTCGAGTGGCGGTATCGGCAGCATGTTGAACACCGCCAGGAGGATGTTGATGAAGATGCCAACGGCCGCCATAGATTGGAGCCACAGGCCCGCAATGCCGAGTTCCAGCTTCTGGCAAACCATCATCACGAATGCCCAGATGATCGCCATTGCCAGGTTGGCGGCCGGCCCGGCAGCGGAGACCCACACCATGTTGCCACGCGGATTACGCATGTAACGCGGATTCACTGGTACCGGCTTCGCCCACCCGAACAGGAATCCGCCGAGCCAAAGCAAGAGGAGCGGCACCAATACGGTGCCGATCGGGTCGATGTGGCGAATCGGATTGAGACTAAGCCGGCCCTGTGCTTCGGCCGTCCGGTCACCAAAGTGCCGGGCGACCCAGCCATGGGCGACTTCATGAACCGTGATTGCAAAGACGATGGGTACGGCGCCGATCGAGACGTTTGTGAGAAACCCAGTCAGATCCATGGACCGTCCCGATGGGGCCCCGAGCCAATTCCCGGGAATTACTGTCGATTATACGATGCGCGATGTGCTCCTGCCGGTCATTGGAACGGCCGCGGATCGCCTTTTCCCGCGCGCAGTAACTGCGGCGCGCTACCGGACAGGTCCACGATCGTGCTGGGTTCCAGGCCGCAATTTCCGGCATCGAGGATCAGGTCGACCGAGTGCCCGATGCGTTCCGCGATTTCCCGGGCGTCCGACATCGCCACCGTATCGGCTTCGAGCATCAAGGTCGTGCTCATCAGCGGTTCTGCATACTCGGTCAGCAATGCGTTGACGACCGGGTGATCGGGTACGCGGATCCCGACGGTCCTGCGCCGCTCATCGAGCAGTCGGCGCGGGACCTCGCGCTTTGCCTGCAAAACAAACGTATACGGTCCGGGTGTAAATGCCTTCAGCAGACGGTATTGCCAGTTTTCCACCCGCGCAAACCGCGAGATCTCCGACAGATCGCGGCAAATGATGGTGAAGAAATGGCGTTTGCCGGCCTGACGGATGCGCTGGATCCGCTCCATGGCAACTTTAGCGCCGATCGCGCAACCAAGCGCGTAACAGGAATCGGTGGGATACACGATGACCCCGCCGTCCCTGAGACATTCCGCCGCGATGCGCAGCAGTCGCATCTGCGGCGTCGTCGGATGCAGCTCCAGCCGCTCAGCCATAGGCCATTATGAACCGGGCGCAATACCGGGCCGCTTCCGCTATCATTGGCGCCCCTCACGCCGGTTCCGCGCATGCAGCTGCTGTTCGATTTCCTGCCAGTCATCGCGTTTTTCGTCGCGTACAAACTGACCAAGGATATTTTTGTCGCGACCGCGGTGATCATCGTCGCGACGATCCTGCAGGTCGCCATCCACTGGATCCGCAAGCGCCGCGTCAATCCGATGCACCTCGTATCGGCCGGGCTCGTGCTCGTCTTCGGCGGTTTGACGCTGGCGATCCGCAATCCGCTGTTCATCATGTGGAAAGTCACGATTGTGAACTGGTTGTTCGCGCTCGCGTTCCTTGCGAGCCATTGGTTATTCGGCGGTCGGCCCATGATTCAGCGCCTGGTATCCGTAGCCGATACCCAGTTCGATCTGGGGCCCGCGCAATGGCGCCGGTTGAATGTCGCCTGGGTGTCATTTTTTCTGCTGCTGGGTGCCGTCAACCTGGTCGTGTTTCATTACTTCGATGAAGAGACCTGGGTCAATTTCAAGCTTTACGGATTGCTCGGGCTGACCCTGGCGTTCATCGTCGGGCAGGGCTTCTGGATTGCGGCGAGGGCCAAACAAGATGACACTGCCCCGCATTGAGCGCATCCGGTCACAGCTGGAGAACGCGTTTGCCGCGGCCCAAGTGTCGGTAATAGACGACAGCGCGCGCCATGCCGGCCACGCGGGCGCCCGCGACGGCGCAGGGCACTTTCAGGTCCGGATCGAGTCTCAGGCATTCAGCGGCCGCAGCCGCCTGCAGAGACACCGGATGGTTTACGAAGCCTTGGCGGATATGCTGCCAGGCGAGATTCACGCTTTGAACATTGAAGCCGTTTCACCCGACGACGACAACACCCCGAGGAAAACATGAGACATACGAAGGTACTGGCAATCGCATTCGCAGCATCGCTGCTCGCGATCGGTTGCACGAAAGCCGAAACGCCGGAAAGTGCCACCGCCAAGCCGGTCGCCGTCGTCAATGGCGCGCCGATCTCGCGTGCCGTGTGGGAGCTTTACGTCAAGACACGTCATTCCGGCAAGACGGAGGACGCACTGACGCCAGAGGAGCGCAAAAAAACCCTCGACGAGCTCATCGGCATGTACGCCGGCGCCCAGGAAGCGGAAAAGCAGAATCTCGGTGAAGGCGAGCCGAACGCACGGCTGGAACTCGTGCGCATGAGCTCGATGGCCGAACTGCTGTTCAAGAAAGTCGTCGAAGGAGCCGAGCCGACCGAAGCGGAATTGAAGGCGGAATACGACGCCCGCATCGCCGAACTGCCACCGCTGGAGTATCACGCACGGCACATCCTGGTCGATGACGAAGCCAAGGCAAAGGATCTGATCGCCCAGATCGAGAAAGGCGCGAGTTTCGAAAAGCTGGCCACGGATAATTCCAAGGACGGCTCATCGACTGAAGGCGGCGACCTTGGATGGTTCAATCCGGCGCAGATGGTCAAGCCTTTCGCCGATGCTTTGCGGGAGCTCGAAGTCGGCAAGTACACGACGACGCCTGTGAAGTCCGAGTTCGGCTGGCACATCATCAAGCTCGAAGGGTCGCGGCCCACGACCCCGCCCCCATTTGAGCAGGTCAAGGCGCAGCTCACGCCGATGGTGAACCAGAAGAAATTTGAGACGCACCTCGACGGATTGGTCAAAGCGGCAAAGGTTGAACGCACCGAGTAACGTTTATCTCGCCATACGGAAGTATTGCGAGTACGTGCGATTCATCGGATTGATCGGAGGCGCCTCGATGCGCGGCTGCACGAGGCGCCTCGTCACGTAGAAGTAGACGGGTAACAGTGGGTACTGATTCAACATCAGGGATTCGGCCCGTCGCAGCGTCACACTTCGCTTGTCGGCGTCGTTTTCCGTCGCCGCCGCCCTGAGGAGCGCCGCGTAGCGCGAATCTGACCAGCGGCCGAAGTTTTGCGGGCTGCTTTCCGTCATCGTATCGAGGAAGGTCGAAGCATCGTTGTAGTCAGCGGTCCAGCCGACGCGCACTACATCCCATTGCGCCGGATCGGAACGGGCCGCCAAGTATGCCTTGAACTCCATCTGGATTAGCTCGACGTCCACGCCGAGCGCTTCTTTCCACATTGAGGCAATGGCAATGCACACTTTCTGCACGAGTTCATTCTCGTTGTACAAGAGCCGCAGCTTCAGAGGATTCCGGCCCGAGTAGCCTGCCGCCGCATACAACTCGCGGGCGCGTGCAACACGATAGTCGACCGAAGCCGTTTTCCACTCATAGCGTGCGGGTTCGTAGTGCCAGACTCCGTCGGGAACCAGCGAGTAGGCGGGGACCTGGCCGGCGCGCGTCACGGAGCGCGTGATGGCATCGCGATCGATCGCGAGCGACAGCGCTTCCCGCAGCGCCGGCTCGCGCTTCAGGGGACCGCGATCGGTATTGAACGTAAAATAAAAGGTCGCCAGCCATGCACGATGCTGAAGTCCGGAGCCTGCGTCGCGCGACAGCTCCTCGAAGCGTTGTTCTGGCACGGAATTCGTCACGTCAAGCTCGCCGGCACGGAATCGAGTGAACTCCGCATTCTCGTCCGGCACGAATTCGTAGCGAACTTCGTCAAACGCGATCGTCGCCGGGTTTCGGTAATGCGGATTGCGAACCAGACGCAGATGCGCGCCCGGCGTTAATTCGCTCAGCATGTACGGTCCGTTTGTGATCGCAGCGCCCGGCTTTGAAAGATTTGCCGGCACTGTCAGCGAGGACGGATGGATCGGCGAAGCAACCGTATTCGTCAGGATGTCCGGAAAGTACGGCACGAGATGCGACAGCGTAATTTCGAGCCTGCGCTCGTCCAGGGCGCGGACGCCGAGTTGATCTGTTGGCTTGTCGCCGTTCAGGATTGCCGGCGCATTCACAATGGCTCGCAATAAATCGGCAGCGCCGGATGCAGTGGCAGGGTCCATGACCCGGCGGAATGCGGCTTCGAAATCGTTGGCCGTTACAACGTCGCCATTGGACCAGCGCGCATCGCGCCGGATCGCAAAGGTATAGCGCTTGCCGGCATCGTCGACGCGCCAAGATTCCGCCGCGGCGGGGACGACTTCGCCGGTCGGGCTGCTGGCTGTCAGCCCCTCGTAAAGGTCGCGCAATACGTCATAGGAAAATGCGTCCTCCGCCCGATGCGGATCCAGCGAGCCAGGCTGCCCACCCAGGCCGCGACGAAGAATGAGCGGCTGTGCGCCGCTGCTCGAATCGGGCGCATTGCCACCGCACGCTGCTGAAACCATCAGCACTGCGATTGCGATCGTCGCAACAAAAAACTTCAGACGCATCAGAAAGACCCCGACCGCTTCGAAGCGCCCGGGAACAAGCTTACGACATGGACTGCGCCGAAACCGTGGATTGGTCTACGCGAACGGGCGGCACAAAAACGAAGCCGCGCTGATTAGGCGCGGCTTGGTTTGGACCTAATTAGGTGAATGGGTTTTAGGTCGAACAGATGATGCTGGCATCAGCGACCTGTTCCAACTGATGCGTCCGCACGGCCGGTGCCTACGGAGGCGTCCGTACGACCGGTACCGACTGATGCATATGAACGGCCGGTGCCTACCGAGGCGTCAGCGCGACCCGTGCCTACCGAGGCGTCAGTGCGACCGGTGCCGACTGATGCATATGAACGGCCGGTGCCTACCGAGGCGTCAGCGCGACCCGTGCCTACCGAGGCGTCCGTACGACCGGTACCGACCGATGCATATGAACGGCCGGTGCCTACCGAGGCGTCAGTGCGACCGGTGCCGACTGATGCATATGAACGGCCGGTGCCTACCGAGGCGTCAGCGCGACCCGTGCCTACCGAGGCGTCAGTGCGACCGGTGCCGACTGATGCATATGAACGGCCGGTGCCTACCGAGGCGTCAGCGCGACCCGTGCCTACCGAGGCGTCAGTGCGACCGGTGCCGACTGATGCATATGAACGGCCGGTGCCTACCGAGGCGTCAGCGCGACCCGTGCCTACCGAGGCGTCAGTGCGACCGGTGCCGACTGATGCATATGAACGGCCGGTGCCTACCGAGGCGTCAGCGCGACCCGTGCCTACCGAGGCGTCAGTACGACCGGTGCCGACTGATGCATATGAACGGCCGGTGCCTACCGAGGCGTCACGTACGACCGGTGCCGACTGATGCATATGAACGGCCGGTGCCTACCGAGGCGTCAGCGCGACCCGTGCCTACCGAGGCGTCAGTGCGACCGGTGCCGACTGATGCATATGAACGGCCGGTGCCTACCGAGGCGTCAGCGCGACCCGTGCCTACCGAGGCGTCAGTGCGACCGGTGCCGACTGATGCATATGAACGGCCGGTGCCTACCGAGGCGTCAGCGCGACCCGTGCCTACCGAGGCGTCAGTGCGACCGGTGCCGACTGATGCATATGAACGGCCGGTGCCTACCGAGGCGTCAGCGCGACCCGTGCCTACCGAGGCGTCCGTACGACCGGTGCCGACTGATGCATATGAACGACCCGTGCCTACCGAGGCGTCAGTGCGACCTGTGCCGACTGATGCATATGAACGGCCGGTGCCTACCGAGGCGTCCGTACGACCGGTGCCGACTGATGCATATGAACGACCCGTGCCTACCGAGGCGTCAGTGCGACCGGTACCGACTGATGCATATGAACGGCCGGTGCCTACTGAAGCATCGATCTGAATTGGCGATGTGACCCGCCTTTGACCCAAGCGCTCGACGAGAACTCGACCAGATATCGCGGGTTGCGTACCTACGACCGCCGCGACTCCACCCAATTGCATTTGGCTGGTAGTGGAATCGTAGGAGAAACGTGTTGCATCCAGTTCGAGGGCGCCAATGGAAAATGCACCCAAACTTGGATTCAAGGCCGAGACTGGGCCGCGCAAATACACCTTTGACGCGCCTTGAACGTATGCACCATCCAGGACAATTGCAGCGTCAACTAAGAATCTATCGTTTACGCGATCGCCGAATAGCGCAACTGCTCGGCCAACCTCGGCGCGCGCAACAAATCCAAAATTCGCCTCACCTGCTAGGAGTGCGAAATCTTGACCAAGAACAGAGACCGAAAAATTCGGACCTGAGATGCGATCGAGCCGACCGATTGCAAGCAATTTCCCGTTTGCCGCCCGTTCAATAGCGATTACATCAGCAATTCTCGCGACCGCAGCTGTCGATGCGGGGGTGGCGCCTAACGCAAGACCGCCGCTCGCAAGCAAAGCACCAGCCACGACCGTGGTAACTGTGCGCTTTGCAATCCCATTGATCTTCATTGAGGGCGCTCCCACTATTCCTTGTTACTTATGGCGATGCATCTCTTGCACTTCTGTCACGCCTACTCAGTCATCTAAGTCATCGTCAACAAACTCTTGCATGTCACCGAAAGCGTCTGTGAGCGGCGACTTGTCTTCAACCGGTTCCTGATAGAAGTAAATTCCCACACCAACCTGCACTGCATCTTCCCCCCGCTTGGGAGCGGGTCGAGGGTAAGTTGCGGACTTCTGATCTATCTCCTGAATAACCGTTTCCAAGTACTCGCGTATTTCCTGCTGAAAAATCTCTACGTCAACGACCCTCAAGCCTTCATCCGGGTAAACCATCCGATCGAATCGCCGCTCCAGACCCTTGCTCCGTCCCAAGTTGTAATCGACGGTTTCGATGTACCGTCGCACAGCTTGAGAAAAAATCTGGATCATCTCTGCGGTCATGTCGGTCGGGATGTATGTGCGCTTTTGCACACGCAGGTATTGCCCCCCTTCCAGCACGGTCGCGGCACCGACTCGAATTAGCTCCCCTACTAGTACGTCGTGCGGCACATCGGCACTAAACCGACGAACCAAATCTTCAAAAGTTGGGACCTCGTCCGTCCCATCAATCTTCAAATCACGCGGGTATCCATACGGCGCAAGAAACTTCGCATCGGTATGCCAAGCTTCCAGAACACTCGCGGCCAGACCTGCGTTGCTCCATACGCCCCATTGAGTCTTGCCTTCATTACGGACAATCTTCGCAACCTCTCTGCGAGTCAGACCGGTTGCGATTGCCACTCGCGACAGAGTCATCCGTCTTTCCGGAAGCCTCATGTCTCGAGCGCACACCGTCACGTAAACGTCTTTAAGTACCCCCGCGAATTCTTGAAACGTAATTCCGCTTCGCAGCAGGATCCTGATGAGTGGCGTCATCAAAGATCTAAACGCTGCCAGTAGCTCCCGTTTAACATCATATGTACTTGACATGACTTAATCTAGCTGGATTGAACGATAAGTGCCTACCGCGGAACGAATAGTTCACGCGGCGCGATAAAAACTATAAATAAATCAATGGGTTATGGACGCTGCGTGACAAACGCTATCGAGTGAAGTCTAGCTTCATATCATAAGTACCTAGAAACATTAAGGTTTTAATCAGACATTTCTACGCACGAATACATAGGCACCGGCACCTACTAATACAGTGTCGTCTGCTTGGCTAGGTTTGATCGCTCGCCGCGCAAGCCATTCGTCGATGACATCAACGAAATTCTGTCCTCGACTACTAATCATTTTCTCAAGGATTGGAACAACTTCTTTTGGAACTGACGCATAACACGCGCGTTCAAAGCGCCCTTTTTCGCGGGAAGGTTTATCGAAAACATTGTATTCGACAGATCCCAGAAATCCGCAAACATGCTCAAGTACGCACTCGCTCGCAACAGCCGACCCGTCACGTCCAGAACATGCGACAACGGAGTCACTAATCAACTCAGTCTTTGCGTTGTCTACATTGCGAACTACACCTAATTCAGTCATCGATTCCATTAAACGTCGCCAATCCTCGCCAGGCGCAGATGCATCGACTAGTTCGGAAAAGGATGGGCTTGTCCCATTCAATGAAAGGCGGTTTGGCAGACCCTCTTCATCCAGAAATCTAGGATCGCGCCTCCATCTAAGGACAACATCGCAACATATGAGTCCTTGACGAGCAGTGACTCTATTTGCATGGGGATTAGGGACACCCTCCACAGTCATTAGAGCTCCGTTCGTCATTTCGCGAAGTGTGATCATGTCAATTCCGCACCCGCGCAATATTCTGAATACACGTTGCAGTAATAGTTGTGCTGACCTCGATACGTCGCTGTGTGCAGTATTCGGTGGTTCTTCTGGTTGCTGCGATTGAATCTCACTCATGCGATGTCCTATCAAGTTAGTTACTGGTTCGGAGCGTTAATAAATACAGAATGCATGTGGGCTGTACAATTTGCACCAATGAGCATCATTTCCGGAGTTGGCGCTTTCCTTGGAGTGGCATAAATTGTCCGAACGTAATCGTTCGCTTGTGCAAGCCTGTCTCCGCCTCCTCCGTCCCCTCGCCAGGATCATGTTGCGCCATGGCCTGTCAACTTATGATTTCTCGCGTATTGCCAATATTGCCTTCGTTCAGGCCGCCCGCGATATCCTCCGCGAGCAGGGGAAACCGATGAGTTTCTCGCGCGTTTCGACAATTACAGGGCTACACCGCCACGTCGTCAGCGATATTGTTAACACGGGTAGCGATGTAGCGCCCGACCCGACGATCGACAAGGATTACCGGCGCAACCGCCTGGCTCGGGTCCTGACTGGCTGGTTTGAAAGTCCCGAATACACCGATCCGGAAGGCCGTCCCCGCGCATTGCAGTTTGACGGACAGCCTCCGACTTTCACGTCGCTCGTCCGTGATTTCAGCGGGGACATCTATCCCAGGATCATCCTGGACGAACTGCTCCAGGTCGGAGCGGTCCGCGCCTTGAAAGATGGAACACTGCGCGCCCTTACCCGCCGTTATACGCTCGGCGGTGCCGACCCCGCAGCACTCGAGCAGCTGGGACAAAGTGCACGCGACCTGTTCAACACTCTCGAGCACAATATCAGTAGGCCGGTCGAATCGCGGCTGTACGACGACACCGTGGTTTCGGTCTCGATCGACCGCGCAGCATTACCGCTCTTTCGCCGATTGCTGCATCAGCGGGGCGCGGCATTTCTCGAAGACATCGAAGGCTGGATTTCGGAGCATGAGAAGCCCAAGTCGGCGGAAACGACTCGAGCCGGAGTTACCGTACGGATGTTCGTCGACAACGAAATCGAAGCGGGTGAGATTGAATCTGACCAGCGGAGTGCGTAGTCAGCGCTTCCGACCGACAAGCGCGAGGAATTCCTCTTCATCGAGGACCTTGATGCCAAGCTCGTTCGCCTTGCGAAGCTTTGAACCGGCATCCTCCCCCACGACGACGAAGTCCGTGTTTTTCGATACGCTGCCGGCCACCTTGCCGCCGAGACTTCTCACCAGATCGCCGGCGTCGTCCCTCGACATGGCAGCAAGTTTGCCGGTCAGCACGACCGTCTTGTCGCTGAACACGCTTTTGCGCGCGGCGGGAGGGCTGGCTGCTGGCCACTTCAGACCGCGCTGAATCAGGGCCGCGATGACCTTTGCATTCCGCGGTTCTGCCATGAAGGCATGTATATGCGCAGCCGTCACAGGCCCGATGTCCGGAACTTCCTCAATTTCTTCGACACTCGCGTCTCGGATGGCCTCCAGTGTGCGGAAGTGACTCGCCAGTGATTCGGCCGTCGATTCGCCGACGTCGCGAATTCCAAGCGCATACAAAAAGCGTGCCAGCGTCGTCTGCTTGCTGCGATCGAGCGACCCGGCGAGATTAGCAGCCGATTTCTCGCCCATGCGCTCCAGTTCCGCAAGTTGCGCCGCGGTGAGCCGGTATAGGTCGGCTGGATCCTTGACCATGCCAGCATCGACCAACTGGTCGATGAGTTTGCTGCCCAGGCCGTCGATATTGAGTGCGCGGCGAGAGGCAAAATGGCGCAGCGACTCCTTGAGCTGCGCGGGACAGACGAGCGCGCCGGCGCATCGCGCGACAGCTTCGCCTTCCTGGCGCTCCACGTCGGAACCGCAGATCGGACATTTCGTCGGCAGTTGCACCGGCGAAGTCCCGGCCGGCCGCTTCTCCTTGATGACCTTCACGACCTCCGGAATCACGTCGCCTGCCCGTCGCAGAATGACGGTGTCGCCGATGCGCACGTCTTTCCGCTGCAGTTCATCGATGTTGTGCAGAGTTGCATTGCTGACCGTCGCGCCGCCGACAAACACGGGCTCCAACCTGGCGACCGGGGTCAGCGCTCCGGTTCGTCCCACCTGCCATTCGATCACCCGCACGCGCGTCATCTCCTCTTCGGCCGGAAACTTGTGGGCAACCGCCCAGCGCGGCGCCCGTGCGACAAAGCCAAGCGCTTCCTGTTGTTCGCGCGAGTCGACCTTGTAGACGACCCCGTCGATCTGATACTTCAATTTGGCGCGCCGTTGGCCGATGTCTTCGTAGTAAGCGAACAGCGAATCGACTCCTCGGACGACGCGGGTCTCGGGAGATGTCCGCAGTCCCCACGCGCGCAATTGCTCCAGCACCTTGCTGTGACGCCCCGGCAGCTTGCGCCCTTCCACGAGACCGGCACCGTAGAAGAAGATCTCCAGCGGCCGCTCTGCCGTCAGCCGCGGGTCAAGCTGGCGCAGACTTCCCGCAGCGGCATTGCGCGGATTGACGAAGGCCTTTTCGCCCTTTTCCACGGCTCGGCGATTCATTTCCTGGAATCCGGCGATGGACATGAAGACTTCGCCGCGCACCTCGAGCAGCTCGGGCAACGAACGGCCGGTCAGGCGCAACGGAACGCTTTTTATTGTGCGGATATTGTGGGTGACGTCCTCGCCGACCGTACCGTCCCCGCGCGTTGCCGCAATCGCTAGGGCGCCTTCACGATACGTCAGGCTGACAGCAAGCCCATCCAGCTTCGGCTCGCAGCAATAATCGACTTCGCCGGTTTTGAGCCGCTCGCGAACGCGCCGATCGAATCCCAGGACATCCTCGCGCGAAAAAGCGTTGTCGAGCGACAACATCGGCATGCGATGCCTGACTTCCGCAAATTCGGCGATGGGCGCGCCACCGACGCGTTGCGTTGGCGAATCGGCGACAACCAGTTCAGGATACTGCAGTTCGAGCGCGCGAAGCTCTTTCAGCATCCGGTCGTATTCGGCATCCGGAATCTCCGGATCATCCAGCACGTGGTAACGATGGTTATGGCGATCAATCTCGGCGCGCAGACGCGCGACGCGCTGGCGCACCGCTGCCGATGCCAATTTCATCAGATGCGACGGAGCCGCTTGTGGCGGTGCTCGAAATGCACCAGCTCTTCCCGCAGGTTGAGGATTCGCTGGGAAGTCAATGTGCTGCCCTGCTCATCCTGCAACTGGCCTTTCATCTTTTCCGCGAGATGACGGCCGACGCTCAGCATCAGATCGAACATCGCCGGTGCCTCTATCGGGCCCGGCACAATTCCAAACAGCGAAATACCTGGAAACGACTGGTTGTCCATCGTCGCAAGATCAAAGGAACCTGGCTCCATCATGCTGGCGACATAGAACAACGTCTTGCCGTCCTCGCGCTCCCTGTGAAAGATCGAATAGCGGCCGAACCGGAGACCCTCGGCATCGAGCGCCTCGCGCAACACCTGGCCGTGCCAGTAGTCATCAGGCGCCACGAGTCGCAACGCGACAATGCGTTGCTGCGAAGCTTCCATTGCGTGTTGTTCGATCGGATCCGCTGGCAGCGGCTCGGGCGGCGGCTCTTCCGCCGCCGGTGCAACTTCAGACCGTTCGAGCGGGTGCGTGCGCACCCACGGCGCACGGTGATAGTCATCCTCTTCCTTGTCGTCCGCTTCTGTCGCCTCGCCGGCGGCGGCAGGCGCAATCCTGAGGGACGGATCCGATTCGACAACAGGCACCGAGATCATCCCGCTGTCTGGTGTGCCGCGGCGATCCCTGCCCACATAGGAAGAGACGTCGACTTCGAGATCGTCTGGAATCTCGATGAGCGGTGGCCGGCGCGGCGGGCGGACACGCTCGATGGTCGGCGCATAGTTCGATGCCGGTGTGTCCGGCGCCTCCATCGTGGAATGCTCTTCGACGGTGGGTTCGGCGCGCTCTCCCGGCCAGACGTGGCCCGACTGTTCCAGCGCCTTCGTTTGCGCCTTGCGGGTTTCCCACCACCACAGCCCGAGGATCAGGGCCAGTCCGGCACCGAGCAGTATCCACCGCAGCTGTGACACTGATTCGCCTCCGGCCTAGCCGACCGCAGCCATCCGGACCGCCTCGTCGACGTCTACCGCGACCAGTCGCGAAACGCCGGGTTCGCCCATTGTTACGCCGATCAGGTGACTGGCGAGTTCCATCGTGCTCTTGTTGTGCGTGATAAAGACGAACTGCACACGCTCCGACATGTCCCTGACGATGTCGCAGAAGCGCCCGACGTTGTTGTCGTCAAGCGGCGCATCGACCTCGTCGAGCAGGCAAAACGGCGCCGGATTGAGTTCGAAGATCGAGAACACGAGCGCGACGGCGGTCAACGCCTTTTCACCGCCCGACAGTTGGCTGA
>CAWIWZ010000006.1:0-31412 GCA_963839885.1 uncultured Gammaproteobacteria bacterium | reverse complement strand
TTCACGTACCAGAACGAGCGCATCAGGGACCGCGTCGCCGAACTGGCGGCCGAACTCGGTTCGACGCTCGTCATGCCGATGGACGTGGCCGTCGACGCCGAGATCGACGCCGCTTTCGCGCGGCTGCGCTCCGAATGGGACGCGCTCGACGGCCTCGTGCACTCGGTCGCATTCGCGCCGCGGGAGGCGCTGACCGGCACCTTTGTCGAAGCGACGACCCGCGCGGCCTTCAGCCAGGCGCACGACGTGTCGAGTTACAGCCTGACCGCGCTCGCGCGCGCCGCGATGCCGCTGATGGCAGGGCGGAATGGTGCGATCGTCACGCTGTCGTATCCGCGTGCTGTGCGCTCGATTCCCTCCTACAACGTCATGGGACTCGCCAAGGCGAGCCTCGAGGCGAACGTCCGTTTCCTGGCCGCCGATCTCGGCGCGAAAGGCATCCGCGTCAACGCGATTTCCGCCGGACCGATCAAGACGCTCGCGGCGGCCGGCATTCCGGGCTTTCGCAAGATGCTGCACCATGTCGAGCAGGTCGCGCCGCTCAAGCGCAACGTCACGATCGACGACGTCGGCAACGCGGCGGCGTTTCTCTGTCCGGGATTCTGCCGCCGCATCACCGGCGAGACCATCTACGTGGACTCAGGTTATAGCCACGTCGGAATGAGCTTCCCGGAATAGCGTCAGCCATTGCTGCGCTCGACGGGCCCGGCGTGGGTCCCGAGCGAGCGAATTTTCCGATTCTACTCTTCTGAGCGAGCGAGGGATGTCCCCGCCGGGACCGTCAGGCGCAGCGGGGTTCGACGATTACTGGAAGAGCTGCGGGTTGACGTCGACGTCGGCGTTTGCGCGCATTGCCGCGAAATAGGCGGTCGCGTCCGAGAGCGCGGCGCGCTCGCGCGCCTGGTCGAGCTCGCGCTGGCGTTTATCCTGCGACAAGGCGGTCAGGGAACCGCTTCGGACCGCGATGACGGTCCAGACAGCCGAGTCGCCGTTGCCGAGCTTCGCCGTTCCGAAGCGCGGCTTGCCCTCGGGTGTCGGGGCCTTGAAAGCGGCGGTCCTGAGTTCGCCCGGCAACTGCGCGTCGTCCCTGCGGGCGACTCGCGGCCGATACGTCACGGCAGGCGCCGGCTGTTGCCATGCCTTCGTTGCCGAATCCCAGGCGGCGCCTGCCGACAACTCATCCGCCACCGCCTTGGCGCGCGCAGCCGCGAGTTGCTGCGCCTTTTCGAGCCGCGCCGCCGCGACAATCTGCGGACGGATTTCCTCCAGCGTGCGCGGACGTGAGGGCGAATGCGCGACGACCGCGATCGCGACCACCTTGCCAGGCTCGAACTCGACCGTGCGCACTTCCCGTCCCGCGAGAACGTCCGGCGCGAAAACGGCGTCCGTCAGCGCCGGCGAGGGGCCGAATTCCGCACTACCCGATCGCGTGTACCGCTCGATGCGGCGCACCGGAAGTTTCATCTGCGCGGCCACGGACTCGAAATTGCCAGCGGCTTCGAACGCGATCGTGTCGAGCTGCTCCTGCGCATCGCCGAAGGCTTTTTCGACTTTCGCGCGGCGCAGTTCGGCTTCCAGTTCAGCCCGCACCTCGTCGTAGCTTTTCGTGATCTCCGGGTCGATCGCCTCCAGCTTGATGACGTGCCAGCCGAACTCGGTCTTCACCGGGCCGCGGATCTCGCCGACATTCATGCTCCACAAGGCATCGCCGAATGCTGCGACGAAGTCGCCGCGCTGCGCGAACCCGAGATCGCCGCCCGATTCCTTCGACCCCGAGTCTTCCGACAGCTCGCGTGCGAGCGCTGCGAAATCTTCGCCGGCGCGGGCGCGCTCGTATGCGGATTTTGCGCGGGCTTCCGCGGCCGCCTCGTCGTCGCCCGCGGCGATCAGGATATGACGCGCGTGGCGCCGGCCGGGCGTCGTGTAACGGTTCTTGTTGGTCTCGTAGTACTCGCGCATCTCGGCTTCGGTGACGTCCGCTTTCGCTGCGAAGCGGTCGATGCTGAGTTCAATGAAATCGACGGTCGCCATCTCATCGGTCATGTACCGCTGCTTGTTGGCTTCGTAGTAAGCCGCGACCGCGGCCTCGTCGAATTCGACCGCGGCCGTGAACTCGGTCGCCGGCACGACAACCCACGCGAGTTCGCGCGTTTCGTTGCGTAGCGCAGCCACGCGCTCGAACTCCGACGGCAGCACGAAGGCCGACGCGGCGATTCCGCGGTCCAGCTGTTGCGCCATCACAATGTCGCGCTGCTCGGCTTCGAACTGGGCCGGCGACATGTTGATGGACCGCAATGCCGCGTGGTAGGCGTCCGCCGAGAATTCGCCACCCGCCTGAAAGGCCGGAATCCGCCGGATGGCCGCCAGCACTTGTTCGGGACCGGCCTCGTAATGCAGCTTGCGCGTGCGCTGGCGGATGAGCTCGCTGCGCACAGCCTGTTCGAGCACGCGGGCCTGCAGTGAGGTGCGCATGTCCTCGGGTACTCCGGTCGATCCGAAGGCCGCCTGGAAGCGCGACAACTCGTCCTGGTAGTTGCGCAGCACCTCCTCGACGGCGATTTCCTCTCCATTCACTTCGATGCCGCGCGCCTTCGAGAAGCTGCCGACGCTGACGTCGACTCCCCAGAACACGAAGACGATGCCAAGCGCGACCAGAATCGTGATCGCAAATATGCCCTTCAGCTTGTCGTGAATGGTCTGCAGCATGTTTTTCCGGCACCGTCGCAACTTGTCCAAAAAACGGGGCGCTAGGGTAGCATGATTGCGTTCGCGCCTCGTATCCAGGGAGTCCGACATGCCGACACGCGTTCTGCCGCTGATTTGCCTTGCGTTCGTCGCCTGCTTTTCGGCGCAGGCCGCGACGGCGCCGAAGCCTGCGTTCGCGCCGATCGACGTGTTCGCGCTCGAGTGGGCGAGCGACCCGCAGATCTCGCCGGACGGCGCCCGGGCCGCCTATGTCCGCCGCTCTTTCGACATCCGCACCGACACGCGGCGCGGCATGATCTGGATCGTCGACCAGGACGGCAGCAATCACCGTCCGCTTGCCGGCGGCGCCGCCAATGAATCGATCCCGCGATGGTCGCCGGACGGCACCCGACTCGCCTTTGTGTCGTCCGAGGGCGAAGGAGGCGCGCAGGTCTTCGTTCACTGGATCGCGGAAGGCGTCACGACCCGCATCACCAACCTGGTGGAAGAGCCGTCGGGCCTCGCCTGGTCGCCTGACGGACGCACGCTGGCCTTTGTCATGCGGGTGCCGGCCAAGCGCGAGCCGCTGAAGGTCACGCTGCCCGAAGCGCCGAAGGGCGCCAAATGGGCGGAACCCGTGACCGCGATCGACCGCATGGTGTATCGCGCCGACGGCGAAGGCTTCCTGCCGGACGCATTCCGCCAGGTTTTCGTCGTGCCGGCCGACGGCGGCTCCGCGCGTCAGCTCACGCACGGCGCCTGGGACCACGACGATGTGGCCTGGTCGCATGACGGGCGCGAGCTGCTCCTGTCCGCGAACCGCCGCGCGGACGCGGACCTGATGCCGGGCGATACCGAGGTGCATGCGATCGACGTCGCAAGCGGCGCGATCCGCGCGCTGACGAAGCGTTTCGGTCCGGACGCGTCACCTGCGGCTTCGCCCGACGGCCGCTACATCGCTTACACCGGTTTCGACGATCGTTTTCAGGGCTACCAGCGCGCCCGGCTCTACCTGATGCGGCGCGACGACGGTGAAATTCGTGAACTCGCGTCGGATCTGGATCGCGATGTCGAGAATCCCGCCTGGAGCCGCGACAGCCGCTCGATCTACGTCCAGTACGACGACCAGGGCACGACCCGCGTCGCCAGCATCGACCTGAATGGGCGCGTCACGCCGCTGATCGACGACCTCGGCGGCGAAGGCTGGTCGCGGCCTTATGGCGGCGGCTCTTTCTCGGTCGCGCGTGACGGCAGCATCGCCTACAGCGCGAACGATGCGCTCGCGCCCGCCGACGTCGGCCTGCTGGACGGCGGCAAGACGCGGCGCCTGACTGCGCTGAATGCGGAACTCCTCGGCGCCCGCACGCTCGGCAGCGTCGAGGAGCTCTGGAGCACCTCCGCGGTCGACGGACGGCGCGTGCAGAGCTGGCTGATCCGCCCGCCCGGCTACGACGCCTCGAAGAAGTACCCGCTGGTGCTCGAGATCCACGGCGGCCCGTTCGCGAACTATGGACCGCGCTTCGCGGCGGAGCTGCAGCTCTACGCGGCCGCCGGTTACGCCGTGCTCTTTTCGAATCCGCGCGGCAGCACGAGTTACGGCGAGGAGTTCGGCAACCTGATCCACCACGCTTATCCGGGGCGCGACTACGACGACCTGATGTCGGCCGTGGACGCCGCGATCGCCAAGGGCGGCATCGACGAGAATCGGCTGTTCGTGACCGGCGGCAGCGGCGGCGGCGTGCTGACCGCGTGGATCGTCGGCACGACATCGCGCTTCAAGGCGGCCGCCGTACAGAAGCCAGTCATCAACTGGGCGAGTTTCGTGCTGACCTCGGACCTGCCGAACTTCTTCTACAGGTACTGGTTCGACAAGATGCCGTGGGATGACTACGAGTCCTACTGGCAGCGTTCGCCGTTGTCACGCGTCGGCAACGTCACAACGCCGACCATGATCGTGACCGGCGAGGAGGACTACCGGACGCCAATGTGGGAATCCGAGCAGTTCTACCAGGCGCTTCGCATCCGTGGCATCGACACGCTGCTCGTTCGCGTGCCCGGCGCTTCCCATTCCCTCGACGCCCGTCCAAGCCTCCTCAACGCCCGCATCGCCTACATCCTCGCCTGGTTCGCCAAGCACGACGCTGCCGCGCCTCCGGCTGCCACCGATCCAGCCGAGCCGAGCGAAGCGGCAGCACAAGTGAGCGAATAAAGTTCCGGCTGAGCGAACGAGTGCTTGCCGCATCGCTCGGCTCGGCGGATTCGAAGGCACCTGAAACGAAAAAGGGTCGTCATTGCTGACGACCCTTGCCGTAATGATTGGCGGAGCGGACGGGACTCGAACCCGCGACCCCCGGCGTGACAGGCCGGTATTCTAACCAACTGAACTACCGCTCCAGGTCACTGGTGGGTGCTGCAGGGATCGAACCTGCGACATTCGCCTTGTAAGGGCGACGCTCTACCAGCTGAGCTAAGCACCCCTGCGGGCCGGATTCCGGCCCCCTGGGAGGCGCGGAACTATACGGCATCGACCCTACGGTGCCAAGCCGCGGAAACCGCTCTTAATGCGGCTGCGGCGGCTTGCCGGTGCGGCGCGTAACGCGGCGTTCCAGTTCCTTCGGCGGCTCGACCGGCGCCGGCGCGGCCGCGGTCTTCACCGCGGCCTGCGGGCTGCGTTCGAGTGCGATCTCGAGCACTTCCTCGATCCACTTGACCGGGCGGATGTCCAGCTTGTCCTTGATGTTCGCCGGAATCTCGACGAGGTCCTTCTCGTTCTCGCTCGGGATCAGCACCGTCTCGATGCCGCCACGCTGGGCCGCGAGCAGCTTCTCCTTCAGGCCGCCGATCGGAAGCACTTCGCCCCGCAGCGTGATCTCACCGGTCATCGCGACGCTCGCGCGCACCGGGATCTTGGTCAGTGCGGACACGAGCGCGGTGCACATGCCGCTGCCGGCGCTCGGGCCGTCTTTCGGGGTCGCGCCTTCCGGCACGTGCACGTGCACGTCCATCTTCTGGTGATAGTCGGTCTCGAGGCCGAGCGAGTCGGCGCGGCTGCGCACCACTGTCATCGCGGCCTGGATGGACTCCTGCATCACTTCGCCGAGCTGGCCGGTATAGAGCAGCTTGCCCTTGCCGGGCACGACGGCCGCCTCGATCGTCAGCAGTTCGCCGCCAACCTCGGTCCAGGCGAGACCCGTGACCAGGCCGACGCGATTCGCCCCCTCCGCCTTGCCGAAACGGAAGCGGCGCACGCCGAGGAAGTCGTTCAGGTTCTCGTCCGTCACCGAAATGCTCTTGATTTCAGGCTCGAGCAAAAGCTGCTTGACCGCCTTGCGGCAGATCTTCGCGGTCTCGCGCTCGAGATTTCGCACGCCGGATTCGCGCGTGTAGTGACGGATGATGTCGAGGATGGCCGGATCGGAGATCTCGAGTTCACCTTGTTTCAGGCCGTTCTGGCGGATCTGCTTCGGCAGCAGGAAGCGGCGCCCGATGTTCTGCTTTTCGTCCTCGGTGTAGCCGGGCAGCCGGATCACTTCCATCCGGTCGAGCAGCGGCGCCGGTATATTCAGCGTATTCGCGGTGCAGACGAACATGACCTCTGACAGGTCGAAGTCGACCTCGAGGTAGTGATCGGAAAACGACGTGTTCTGCTCGGGATCGAGCACTTCGAGCAGCGCCGACGACGGGTCGCCGCGGAAGTCCGTCGACATCTTGTCGACTTCGTCGAACAGGAATAGCGGGTTGCGCACACCGGTGCGCGCCATGTTCTGCAACACCTTGCCCGGCAGCGAGCCGATGTAAGTGCGGCGGTGGCCGCGGATTTCCGCTTCGTCGCGCACGCCGCCCAGACTCATGCGCACGAACTTGCGGTTCGTCGCGCGAGCGATGGACTGGCCGAGCGAGGTCTTGCCGACGCCCGGCGGCCCGACCAGGCACAGGATGGGCCCTTTCAGGCGCTTCACGCGCTGCGTGACGGCGAGATATTCGACGATGCGTTCCTTGACCTTTTCGAGCCCGAAATGGTCCTCGTCGAGGACCTTTTGGGCAGCCGCGATGTCGTGCGTCACCTTGGTGCGCTTTCTCCACGGCACCTTGACCAGCCAGTCGACGTAGTTGCGGACGACGGTCGCTTCGGCTGACATCGGCGACATCAGCTTCAGCTTGTTGAGCTCGCCGGTCGCCTTTTCACGCGCTTCCTTCGGCATCCCGGCCTTGGCAATGCGTTTTTCGAGATCGCCAAGCTCGTTCGGCGCGTCCTCGAGATCGCCCAGCTCCTTCTGGATCGCCTTCATCTGTTCGTTCAGGTAGTACTCGCGCTGGCTCTTCTCCATCTGCGATTTGACGCGGCCGCGGATCTTCTTCTCGATCTGCAGTACTTCCATTTCGCCTTCGATCAGCGACATCACCTGTTCGAGCCGGGCGCGTACGTCCTGCGATTCCAGCACCTTCTGCTTCTCGGAAAGCTTGAGCGCCATGTGGGCGGCGACCGTATCGGCCAGGCGTCCCGGCTGCTCGATGCCGGCGAGCGAGGTCAGGATCTCGGGCGGCACCTTCTTGTTGAGCTTCACGTACTGCTCGAAGTGCGACACGACCGAGCGCGTCAGCACGTCGATTTCGCGCTCCTCGTACTGCTCGATGTCCGGCATAGGCGTCATGTCGGCGGTGAAGAAACCGTCGATTTCCATGTTCTCGACCATCGCGCGGGCGACGCCTTCGACCAGCACCTTGACCGTGCCGTCCGGCAGCTTCAGGAGCTGCAGAATCGTCGCGACGGTTCCGACCGTGTACAGGTCGCGCGATTTCGGATCGTCCACGTCGGCCTGCTTCTGTGCCACCAGCAGTATCTGCTTGTCGCGGCGCATGGCTTCGTCGAGCGCAAGGATGGACTTGTCGCGGCCGACGAATAGCGGGATGACCATGTGCGGGTAGACCACGACGTCGCGGAGCGGCAAAACCGGCACGCGGGTGGATTCGGGGTCATTCGCGGTCTTGCGGTTCTCTTCGCTCACCTGGACATCCTTCGGCACGATGGACGCGCCGCCGCCTTTCGATTGCAAGGATACGTCATGGGGACGGCCGGAGTGCTGCACAAGTCGCAGTCCGAAAAGGGGACGCATCCCTTTTCGCGGCCCTCGCCGGAAAAGGGATGCGTCCCCTTTTCGGGGAACCGGTCACAGGTGCGACTTGGTCGTCAATGGCCGTCGGAACCCGCGGCACGCCGGATTTCGGCGGGCGCGAGCTGCGATTCGTCGCTGCGGTAGACGAGGTAGGGCTTGCTTTCGCCCATGATCACGGTTTCGTCCACGACGACCTTTGCGACGTTCTTCAGCGACGGCAGGTCGTACATGATGTCAAGCAGCACGTTCTCGAGAATCGTGCGCAGACCCCGGGCGCCGGTCTTGCGGTCCATCGCTTTGCGGGCCACCGCGCGCAACCCGTCATCGCGCAGTTCGAGGTCCACGCCCTCCATCTCGAAGAGACGCGCGTACTGCTTGGACAAGGCGTTCCGCGGCTGCGTCAGGATCGTGACCAGCGCGTCCTCGTCGAGCTCCTCGAGCGTCGCGACTACCGGCAGTCGGCCGACGAATTCGGGGATCAGCCCGAACTTGATCAGGTCCTCGGGCTCGACGTCCTTGAAGAGATCGGCGCCCTGCGGGCGTTCGGATGGCGCGCGGACTTCGGCCGCGAACCCGATGCCGCCGCGGCTGCTGCGTTTCTCGATGATCTTTTCGAGGCCCGCGAACGCACCGCCGCAGATGAACAGAATGTTGGACGTATCGACCTGCAGGAATTCCTGCTGGGGGTGCTTCCGGCCGCCCTGGGGCGGCACCGAGGCGATCGTGCCCTCGATCAGCTTCAAAAGCGCCTGTTGCACGCCCTCGCCCGACACGTCGCGCGTGATGGACGGGTTGTCGGATTTGCGCGAGATCTTGTCGATCTCGTCGATGTAGACGATGCCGGTCTGCGCTTTCTCGACGTCGTAGTCGCACTTCTGCAGCAGCTTCTGGATGATGTTCTCGACGTCTTCGCCGACGTAGCCGGCCTCGGTCAGTGTCGTCGCATCGGCGATCGTAAACGGCACGTTCAGGAGTCGCGCCAGCGTTTCGGCGAGCAGCGTCTTGCCGCAGCCGGTCGGGCCGATCAGCAGGATGTTGCTCTTGGAAAGCTCGACTTCGTCGCGGTCGTTGCGATGGCGCTTGTCGCCCGGGCGCGCCTGCAAACGCTTGTAGTGGTTGTAGACGGCGACCGACAGGATCTTCTTGGCGCGGTCCTGGCCGATGACGTATTCGTCGAGAACCTTCCGGATCTCGTGCGGTTTCGGCAGGCGGTCGCGGGACCGTTCCTGCTTTTCCTCGAGTTCCTCGCGGATGATGTCGTTGCAGAGCTCGACGCACTCGTCGCAGACGAACACGGATGGGCCGGCGATCAGCTTGCGGACCTCGTGCTGGCTCTTGCCGCAGAAGGAGCAATACAGCAGCTTGCCGTCGTCGTGCTTGCCGCGCGTGTCGTCGACCATGCCGTGGTCCTCGTTAGCCGGATGGCCGGCTGCCGTCTTATAGCATGCCGGTTTCGGCTGGTAAAATCCTTTTCAGCTCAACCAGTTGCCGTAGCTAGCTGGTGCAAAATCTCACTCACGCCTTGCCGGTGACCGGCAACAGGCCGCGACGATCGAGCACGGAATCCACGATACCGTAATCCCGGGCCTGCTCGCCGCTCATGAAATTGTCCCGGTCCGTGTCCAGCCGGATCTTCTCGAGCGGCTGGGCGGTGTGATGCGAGAGGATCTTGTTCAGGCGATCGCGCGCCGAGAGGATCTCGCGCGTGTGAATTTCGATGTCGGTCGCCTGGCCGTGGAAGCCGCCGAGCGGCTGGTGGATCATGATCCGCGAATGCGGCAGCGCGAAACGCTTGGCCTTCGCACCCGCCGCCAGAAGCACCGCACCCATGCTGGCCGCCTGCCCGACACAGATCGTGCTGATGTCCGGCTTGATGAATTGCATCGTGTCGTAGATCGCGAGTCCCGCCGATACGGAACCACCCGGCGAATTGATGTACAGGTGAACGTCCTTGTCCGGATTTTCGGACTCCAGGAACAGCAACTGCGCCACGATCAGGTTCGCCATCTGGTCCTCGACTTCCCCGACGATGAACACGACGCGCTCCTTGAGCAGCCGCGAATAAATATCGTAGGACCGCTCTCCGCGCGCGGTCTGCTCGACCACGATCGGAACCAGATTCAATGCCTTCGTCGCGCCCCTGTCATCCACGTCGTCTACCTCATTCCTCGGACGCCTCGTCTGCACCGAAGTTCATGATGTCCTTGAAGCTTCCCGGCTGATCCGTGACCTGCGCCACGCTCGTCACCCAGGCCACGGCCTGGTCTTCGAGCACGGACATCTGCAATTGACGCGTCGCCGCCTCGTTCTGCAGATATTGGCGCCGCGCCTCCTCCGGGTCCGAGTAACTGACCACAATTTCGTCCAGCCGCGCCTGAACCTGGGCGGCATCCGGCTTGATCCCAGCCTGGCGGATCACCTCGTTCAGGATCAGGCCGAGCGCCACGCGGCGCCGCGCCGCCTGTTCGAAATTGGCGCGCGGAGGCAGCTGTCGCGCGTCGCGGGACCCCGTGCGCCGCAGCAATTCCATCTGCATGTCGCGGATCTCGGCCTCGACCAGCGCCCTCGGCACCGCGATCGGATTGGCCGCGAGCAGCTGGTCCATGACCTGCGTCTTGATCCGCGCATGGACGGCCTGGGCCAGCTCGCGCTCCATGTTCTCGCGCACTTCGGCGCGGAGCGCACTGATGCCGCCTTCGGTCACGCCGAAAGCTTCGCAGAATCGGTCATCCACTTCGGGCAGGTGGCTCTCCTCCACCTTGTGCACGGTGGCATGGAATCGCGCCGTCTTGCCGGCGACCGCCCTGGCCGGATAATCGTCCGGAAAGCGCAAATCGAAGTCCCGTGATTCGCCCGCCGCAGCGCCTCGCAGGCCGTTCTCGAAGTCGGGCAGCAGCTTGCCTGCGCCGAGCACAATCTCGAGATTTTCGCTGCGGTTGCCTTCGAATGCCTCGCCTTCGATCCGACCTTCGAAATCGAGCGTGATGCGGTCGCCGTCCTGGCAGCCGCGAGGAACGACGGTCCAGTCCGGCCGCTGCTTGCGCAGACTCTCGATCATGACCTCGAGGTCGCCATCCGTGACGAGCGCGGTCGGCCGCGTCAGACGGATCGCCGACAGGCCGCCGAGCTCGAATTGCGGATAGATCTCGAAGGTCGCCGTGTAACGCAAGTCGTCCGGTTGATCGGACTTCTGCGGCTCGATGCGCGGCCCGCCCGCGGGCTGCAGCTTTTCCTGTCGGAGCGCCTCCGCAAAGGTTTCGCGTATCAGGTCGGAAACGACCTCTTCGCGCACCTGCGGCCCGTAGTGCTTGCGCACCACGTGGATCGGCGCCTTGCCCGGCCGGAACCCCTTGATCCGGACCGTGCGACTGACTTTGAGCAGGCGCGCGTCCACCTGCTGCTTCACGCGCGTGGCCGGGACCGATACCTGCAGGCGCCGCTCCAGTCCCGCCAGCGTTTCGACTGAAACCATCATCTGCCCGTCAACCTCGTGGTGCGAAAGGAGAGACTCGAACTCTCAAGGGTTTCCCCACCGGAACCTAAATCCGGCGCGTCTGCCAATTCCGCCACTTTCGCATCTGGAACCGGCCCTGGATGACCCATGTATTTTCAGCCGGTAAGTATAGCGTATGGGATTCAGCCACCCGGCGGGCGCCGCCGCCTCGCCAAGGTCGTGCGCAAGAACGCCAGGACGCTCGGCAGCAGGAAAGCGGTGAGCACAGCGATGCTCGCCGCCGCGCGTCCGATGACGAGACTGCCATAGGTCGCGAAATAGAAGAGCGCGATGGTAATCCCCGCCGCCAGGATGGCGCCGAACTTGAGGGCTGCGAGCGCCGATTCGATCGGCGTCGGGTCGTCATCGGCCGTGGGCCCGCCGGGCCACTGATAAGTCGGCTCGGGGATCGGACGCCGCTTTTCCATCGGATTGTGCCGCCAATCCCCGAGGTGTTCGCCACGGGGTCCGGAGAGTTGGTGGGCCATGTAGGACTCGAACCTACAACCTACGGATTAAGAGTCCGGAGCTCTACCAATTGAGCTAATGGCCCGGTAAATGGGGCGAGCGACGGGATTCGAACCCGCGACGGCCGGAATCACAATCCGGGGCTCTACCAGCTGAGCTACGCCCGCCATCAAAGGCGCGAAATTATATATGAAGGTTTGGCCGGGTTTCCGGTTGCCGTGCCGCCGGGCGCGCCATGGTGCGCCCGGAGGGACTCGAACCCCCGACCGGCGGATTAGAAATCCGCTGCTCTATCCGGCTGAGCTACGGGCGCATCGCCTGGCTTCGCAAGGCGCGCCGAGTGTATTACAGGCCTGTCATGCGCGCAGCCGGGCCTTACTGTTGCTGCGGCACCGTGGCCGCTCGCAATTTCCGCCTTCAGCATCGCAAGCGTTTTCTCGTGGGCTTTCACCTGAGCTTCGACGCAAGCCTGGTCGAACCCCGCTCAGAGAAGCACCCGACGCGCTGTCAGCGCATGCGGGCACCGAGACGGTTCGTTGTTATCTACGCAGCATCGCGGCCCGGTCGTCCCGTCCTGCCAGCCGATAGGCTTGCTTCAGGTGCGATTCGACGGCCGGCAGCAACTCCTTCGCGAATGCCTTGGTCTCGGAATCCTGGCCTCGGGCGATCTCAGCTTTCAACAGAGCGATCGATTCCTCATGGGCCCTGACCTGGGACGCGACATAGGCGCGCTCGAATTGCGCGCCGTTTTTCAGCTGGAGTTCCTTCAACGCAATCTGTTGCTCGGGACTGGGCGCAGTCGGCAGCGTCACATTCTTGTCCGCCGCAATGGCCTTGAGCAGTACCTGCGCATCACGGTGGTCCTTGACCACCATTTCCGCGAATTCCCTGATGCGAGGGCTACTGGCTTTGTTCATGGCCATCTTGCCCGCCTTAACGTCCGTCATGCTGCCCTGGGCGGCCCTGTTGAAGAAAGAGTGCGTGAAAGTGGGCATCACGGCGAACGCCGCGGTTGTGACGCACAGCATCAGCAAACTCGCGAGAATCTTCATGAACGGCAATTCCTTTGCCCCGAGCGACCGACGCAGGCCTCTACGACGCAGCCCAGCATGCAGGCCGCGAACGATAGTGGTTATCGGACGAATGCCCGACATGCTGTCAGCGCATGTGGGCATACGGAATTGTGAGCGGAAGGGGAACTGGTCGGGGCAGAGGGATTTGAACCCCCGACCCTCTGCTCCCAAAGCAGATGCGCTACCAGACTGCGCCATGCCCCGACGGGCGCCCGCATCTTACGGAGGCACTCCGGACCCGTCAATTTTGGACGGCACGCCTGAAAGGCACGCGAACGGACATTGTTCTTTTCATGCCACAGTGGCCAACAGGTCTCCGGTAGGTGTAGATTTCAGCCTTCACCGCCGCGTGGCGGTTGTCGTTTTTACGCAATCAAGGGGAAGATCGTGAATACGAACTCGCCACTGGCAAAGGCCATCAGATTTGCAATTGGTGGAGCAGTCGGTCTGTCAGCCACTCTGACGACGCCGATTGTTTCGGCGCAGGAGTCGCTCGATGAAGTCGTCATCACGGGTTCGAGAATTCGCCAGAATCCGTTGGACGAGAGACTGCCGGTGCTCTCCGTTGGCGCTGAGGATTATCGAGCCAGTGGCGCGACGTCGATAGCCGACTTCGTGCAGAAGCTCCCGATTGCGGGCTCCGCGATCAACCGCTCGAACAATTCTTCTGGAAACCTGGGTTTTCCGCCGGACGGCGGAGGCATTGGCGCCGGCGCCGCGGAAATGGATCTTCGGTATCTGGCGTCAAAGCGCGTACTCGTGCTGGTTGACGGTCGGCGCTGGATCAAGGGCTCATCCGGTTCTGGCGTGTCGGGCGCGGTCGACTTGAATTCGATCCCCGCCAATGCCGTCAAGTCGATTGAAATACTTCAGGATGGCGCTTCGGCGATTTACGGCTCTGACGCGATCGGCGGCGTGCTCAACATCATTACGCAGGACGACTACGACTCGTTCCGGATTTCAGGCTACACCGGTCAATACGATGAGGGCGACGGCGAAACTTCGGAGTTCGACGTGCGATTCGGCGCACGCGGCGAACGCGCTCGCGGGCTGCTCGACATCAGCTACACGGACCAGAAGGCGGTCAATACGTCCGACCGCTCCCAGTCGGTGTTGCCGATTCCGGGTTCCGATACGGCTCCGAGCCGCCCAATGACCGGCGTCAGTTCGGGCACGCCTGCCGGCCGGTTCGTCTTCTGCGACCAGGATTGCGATCCCAATTCGCTGACGAACGACACAGTGAGTCTCGCGCCGGATTTCTCGGGCGCGCCAGGGTCAGGGCCGGTCTACGACCCGAACGATCCCGACAATGACGATTTCCACTCCTTCGCGGATACAGATCGATTCAATTATCAGCCTTTCAATCACCTGATCACGCCGAACGAACGCGTGAATGTGTTGGCTAAGGGCGAATACGATGTGACCGACAACGTGATGTTCCGCGTGCTGGCGAGTTTCAATAATCGCAAGTCGCAGGGACGGGCTGCGCCGGTCCCCTTGTTTTTTGGCGTGGACGGCGGCTCGACGTTCTATATGGTCAATTACCTGTGGCCTGCCAATCATCCATTCAATCCGTTTGGCATCGATCTGGACGGCACGACCAACGGCACATTCGTCACCAAGCGCCCAACCGAAGCGGGTCCGCGCATCTTCGACCAGGACGTGGACACGATGTACGTGTCCGGCGGATTCGACGGCGAATTCGCGATCGGCGAGCGCAACATGTTCTGGGACGTCACGGGCATCTGGTCGGAGAACAACGCCAAGCAGACCAAGCACAACCAGTTCAATGCGCGCAGTCTCAACATCGCCATGGGTGACCCGGCCGTTTGCGCCGCCACACTCGGGTGCGTGCCGGTAAATATCGTCGGCGAAGGATCGTTGACACGGGAGATGCTCGACTACGTCACCTATACCGGCGTCGACACGAGCGACCAGGATTTGACCGATGTCACTGCCAACCTGTCCGGCGAACTTTTCGACCTGCCGGCCGGGCCTCTCGGCTTTGCGATCGGCGTCGAGCATCGCGAAGAGGATGGGAAATTCATTCCGGATCCTGTGGTCGCGGCGGGCGAGACGGCAGACGTGCCGACGAGTCCGACGTCTGGCGGCTACGACGTCGACGAAATTTACGGTGAGATCGTCGTGCCGATCCTCAAGGACGCCCCGGCCTTCGACTCGCTGAGCTTTAGCGCGGCGGCACGGCACTCGGATTCGAGCCAGTTCAGCAGCGAAACCGGCACTAAGTTCTCGGTCAACTGGGGACCGGTCGACAATTTGATGTTGCGCGCGAGTTACTCCGAAGGTTTCCGCGCGCCAAACATCGGCGAGTTGTTCAACCTCGGCGCGCGTTTTGATTCCGCGATCGGCGACGAGTGCTCGCTCTCCGCGACACCGACCGTCCCGGTGCCCGCCAATTGCGTCACGCTCGGAGTGCCCCCGGGCTATACGCAGCTTAATCCGCAAATCTCCGTCGACACCGGCGGTAATCGGGACCTCGAGCCGGAGACTTCGGAAACCTGGACTGCGGGATTCACGTGGGATACGGGCCTGTCCGTAGGGGGCATCGAGCGCTTCCTGATCGAGGCCAACTACTACGACATCAGCATCGACAGCGCCATTCAGGCACCGGACGCCCAGGAAGTGCTCAATGCCTGCATTGCGACCCTCGATCCACTGTTCTGCGATTCGGTCAACCGCACGCCAGGCGGCTCGATCACGAGCATCGTGGGAGTCCTGGGCAATATCGGCGGCATCGAGACGACCGGCGCCGACATGAACTTCGACCTCAGTTTTGCCGAGACCGCAATTGGCGCCTTCCGGTTCAATCTGATGGCATCGCTCCTGTTCGACTACGACGAACTTATTGCCAATGCCGCGGGCGGATTCGATCGCATCGATCGCGCCGGCACCGAACTGGGCTCACCGAGTCGCGGTTTCGTCGAAGAAAAGGTATCGCTGAATACGCATTGGTCCAAAGGCAGCTGGGGCGCCCTCCTGACATTCCGGTACCTCAGCTCCTTGACCGAACAGTGCGCGGGTACGCTGACCGATTTCGGATTGGAGGCAGATCTGTGCAATGGCCCGCTGGTCGGTGGAACGCGACTGACCAACAAACTCGATAGCGTCGTTTACACGGACGCGCAGGTCAGTTGGGCGCCCGAAGAACTGTTCGGTGGCGGATGGAGCTTTGCACTCGGTGTCAACAACCTGCTCGACGAGGACTATCCGATCTGCTACTCCTGCGACCTGAACAGCCTCAGCGGAACGATCTATCCGATTCAGGGACAATTCTGGTATCTGAGGGCGGCGTTCGAGAAATGACTCGACTCGACGGATGACGTCGGAAAAGCCCCCGCAAGGGGGCTTTTCTTTGGCGCAGATATAATGTCGCGCCGGCCGCAACGGGATGGCAATGGAGAAACTTTGATGGCGGATGCGGTCGCGGACAAGCGCAACCCCGACGATCTATCGAGCCTGCTGTCGCTCGGACGCGCACGCGAATTGGCGGGCGACTGGGCCGGGGCGCGTGACGCGTTCCGGCGAACCGTGGCGGCCCATCCGAGGGAACCGGTCGCACGGCTCTATCTCGCGCACGCGCTCGAGCGCCTCGAGCGGCGCGGTGATGCCCTCCTCGCCTATTTCCGTGCGATCACCGATGCCCAGAGGCAGGGCCTCTGGCTCAACAAGGCGTCGACGCCGCCCGCGATCCTGGATCGCGTTACCCACGCCATGCGCTTCGTAAAGGCGGGACGACGCGATGCCTTCGAAATGGTGCTCGCGCCGGTCTTCGAACGGCACGGGCGTGCGGCATTGCGACGCTTCGAAACTTGTCTCGAGCTGCAGATCGGCGAACGACAACTCCTGCCGGACGATCCACGCCAGCGGCCTTCGATCCTGTTTTTCCCGGGTCTGCCCACAGCGGCCTACTTTGAGCCGTCTGAATTCCCCTGGATCGGCGTCCTCGAGCAACAGACACTTGCGATTCGCGAGGAACTCCTCGGCGTTCTCCCGCAGGCGGAGCGCGGTGAGCGGGTTTTCTCGGACCTCGCAGCCGAACAGAGGGGCCTCGCGAGCGATCAGGGCGCACCGGCCTGGACGGGTTTCTATTTCTATCGGCACGGCGAACGGCGGAACGAAAATTGCGCGATTTGTCCGCGCACGTCGGTGGCGCTCGACGCACTGCCGCTCGCGCGAATCCGCGAGCACGCGCCGGAAGTGATGTTCTCGGTCCTGACACCGGGCACCCACATCCTGCCGCACCGTGGCGTCACAAACACACGCGTCGTCTGCCACCTGCCGCTAGTCGTCCCCGAAGATTGTGCGCTGGTCGTCGGCGGCGAAACTCACGTATGGCGTGAAGGGCAAGCCGTCGTCTTTGACGACACCTTCGAGCACGAGGCCTGGAACCGCGGGCCGCGGACGCGTGTTGTCCTTATCGTCGACGTCTGGAACCCGCATCTGACAGTGGCTGAACAGCAAGCCATCGCGGCACTCGTGGAGGCGATCGGCGATTTCAACAACGCGGCCGCCGCATGACCGCCAGGATCATCGACGGGAAGAAGTTCGCGGAAACATTCAGACGAGAGGTGCGTGTTCGCACCGATGATCTGATGCGGCGTGGCCTGAGGCGACCGGGTCTCGCGGTCGTCATGGTCGGCGACAATCCCGCCTCGGCAGTCTATGTGCGAAACAAGCGTCGCGCTTGCGAAGAGACCGGAATCGTGTCGGTCGCGCACGATTTGCCCGCGGCAACGACTGAGGCTGATCTGCTCGCGCTGATAGAGTGCCTGAACACCGATTCCGCGATCGACGGCATCCTCGTGCAGTTGCCATTGCCGCCGCAGATCCGCGCCGAGGCCGTGATCGAGCGGATCAATCCCGCGAAGGATGTAGACGGCTTTCATCCCTATAACATCGGGCGCCTCGCACAGGGCACGCCCTTGCTGCGCCCCTGCACGCCGTATGGCGTCATCCTGATGCTGGAGCGCAGCGGACTTGGGATCGAGGGACTCGATGCAGTCATCGTCGGCCGGAGCAATATTGTCGGTCGGCCGATGGCGCTGGAACTCCTGATGCGGGGCGCGACAGTCACCGTGTGTCACAGCCGCACGAAGAACCTTCGTGCCAAAGTGGCGGCGGCCGATCTGCTGGTTGCCGCCATAGGCAAGCCGGAGTTCGTTTCAGGCGACTGGATACGACCGGGCGCAATCGTCATCGATGTCGGCATCAATCGCCTGCCCGACGGCCGACTGGTCGGCGATGTCCAGTTCGAAACCGCTCGCGAGCGCGCTGGCCATATCACGCCGGTACCCGGTGGCGTCGGACCCATGACGATCGCCGTGCTGATGAAGAACACACTGGAGTCCTCAGAGCGCCGCCAGGGCCCCATCGAGGCCTGACGTCTACTTCCGGCGCCACGTCGTGCCGGCCGGTCCGTCCTCCAGCAATACGCCGCGCGCCGCCAGTTCGTCTCGGATCCGGTCGGACTCGGCCCAGTGTCTTGCCTTGCGCGCCTCGATGCGCGCGAGCACGAGGCGTTCGATGTCTGCCGGCTCGATGACGTCGATCGCGGCCACTGTCCCGCCCGTCAGATCCGAGCGCGTCTCAAGCCATGCTGCGGCTTCGTGCGTGAGGATGCCGAGCAACGAGCCAAGCCGGCGCAGTTCCGCGGCAAAGGCCGAGGCGCGGCTCCTATCGCCCGAGGATTTCGAGACGTTGAGTTCGCGCGCGAGTGACTGCAATGCAGCGAGTGCTTCCGGCGTATTGAAGTCGTCATCCATCGCTTCCGTGAATGCGCGGGTCGCCTCTCCCGCCTCCTCCTTGCCGGCCGGTTCCACTTCCCTGAGCGCTAGGTAGAGCCGCTGCAGGGCCGCGTCCGCCTGCAGCAGGTTCGCTTCGGTGTAATTGACCGGGCCACGGTAGTGGCTCGAGACCAGGAAGAATCGCAGCACTTCGGGCCGCACGCGCGGCAGCACGTCGCGCACCGTGAAGAAATTGCCGAGCGACTTCGACATTTTCTCGTCATCGACGCGCACGAAGCCATTGTGCATCCAGACATTGGCAAATGGCGCATCGAAGGCTGCGCAGCTCTGCGCGATTTCGTTCTCGTGGTGCGGAAACTTGAGGTCCATGCCGCCGCCGTGGATGTCGAAATGCCGCCCCAGCAGTGCAATCGCCATGGCGGAGCACTCGATGTGCCAGCCCGGCCGGCCGGCACCCCAAGGCGACTCCCAGGCGGGTTCGCCCGGTTTTGCGCGCTTCCACAGGACGAAGTCGAGCGGATCGCGCTTCGATTCGTCGACCTCGACGCGCGCGCCGGCGCGAAGATCCGCGAGCTTCTTGCCGGACAGTCGTCCGTAATGCTGGAATTTTGCGACCGAATAGAGCACGTCGCCGCTCGTGCCGACATACGCGAAGCCGCGCTGCACCAGCGTTTCGATCAGCTTCACGATCTCCCGCACGTAGCGTGTCGCGCGCGGCTCATGATCCGGCTTCAGCACGCCAAGTGCCGCGAGATCCTCGTCGGTCGAGGCGATGAATCGCTCAGTCAGCGATTCGACAGCCTCCTGCCGCTCGCGGGCTCGCTGGATGATTTTGTCGTCGATGTCGGTGATGTTGCGGACGTAGTTGACCCTGTAGCCGCTCGCCGTAAGCCAGCGCCGCACCACGTCGAAGGCGATCTGGCTGCGCGCATGGCCCACGTGGATGTGGTCATAGACCGTCATGCCGCAGACGTACATGCCGACCTCTCCGGCCACGATCGGCTTGAAGACTTCCTTGCGTCCGGTCAGCGAATTGTGGATCTGCAGCATGCTCTCTCAGTCGGGCCGGCCGCGCGCGGCGCTTGCAAATCGTTTCTGCACCAGCGACGCCGGGATCGCCGCAAGCAGCGCCGCGAGTTCCGGGCCATCATGGCGTCCGGTCAGCGCAATGCGCAGCGGCCGGTAAAGCGCGGCGCCCTTGCGCCCGGTGCTTGCCTTCAACCGTTCGGAGAAATGCGTGAGATCCGCGCCGGTTTCCGCGAACGCCTGCTGGGCCGATTCGAAGAAGGCTGCGCCGGCTTCCGCGACGACCGCGGCGTTTTCACGCGTGAGCGCCGGCAGATCGCCCGCCAGCACCGCCAGCCAGTCGCGGGCATCACCCGGCAGCAGCAGGTTGCCGTGCAGCAGTCGCGCCGCGGCGATGCGCTGCTCGCGCGGCCAGGCATCCGGGAGCACCGGCGCGAGCCAGTCCGCCGCCGCTTCCGCCGGCAGCCGGAGGACCGCTTCGCGCTGCCAGTGTTCGAGCTGCGTGCGGTCGAATTTCGCCGGGGCTCGACCGAGATGATCGGCGCGGAACACCCGGGCGAGCTCGTCGCGCTCGATCCACCGGTCGGGCGCGCCGTGGTGCCCGAGCCGCAACAGATAGTTGCCGAGCGCGTCCGGCAGAAAACCCTCGGCGCGCAACATTGCGACCGTCACGCTGTTGCGGCGCTTGGACTGCGGCAGGCCATCGGCGTCGAGCAGCAGCGGCAGGTGTCCGTAGCGCGGCTGAGGCAGTCCGAGCGCTTGCAGCAGCAAGAGCTGACGGGGCGTGTTGCTCAGGTGATCGTCGCCACGCAACACCTGCGTCACGCCCATCAGCGCGTCGTCGACTGCATTGCAAAAGAAGAACACGGCGCCGCCGTCGGCGCGCCGGATCAGGAAATCGCCCAGGCTTGCGTTCTCGATCGACTGAGGTCCGCGCACCAGATCCTCGAATTGAATGCTGCCGGTATCCGGCACCCGAAAGCGCAACGCCGGCCGTCGTCCCGATGCCAGCCGCGCCGCGCGCGCCGTCGCATCGAGATCACGGCAAGTGCCGGGATAGCGCGGCGGCTGGCCTGACGCGATCTGCGTCCTGCGGGCGATCTCGAGCTCAGTGGCCGTGCAATAGCAGGGATACGCATGTCCCTGCTGCTCGAGACGCCGGTAATGCTCGCGATAGATGGCACCGCGCTCCGACTGCCGGTAGGGCCCCTTGCCGTCGTCGCGATCCGGTCCGGCGTCCCAGTCAATTCCAAGCCAGGCCAGATCCGCCATCTGGGCGACGGCGTGTTCCGCACTGTCGCGCGCCTGGTCCGTGTCTTCGACGCGCAACAGGAACCGGCCACCTTCGGCGCGCGCCATCAGGAAGCTGAAAAGCGCCGTACGCGCATTTCCCGGATGCAGGGCGCCGGTCGGACTCGGTGCGAAACGCGTGACGAGCTCGGATTTCATCGCCGGCACAGTCTAAGGTATCGGGCCGGGCGGCTCACGCGCCCGGTGCGCTACTATTCCGCAGGGGATCAAATGAAGCCGAAATACGCCATAGCACTTTTGCTGCTGTCATGGATGCCGCTGGCGCCGGCAGCGGACCCGACCGGCTCGCTCGCGCCGCGTGTCGCCTTCGAAACGACGCACGGCAATTTCACGGTGGAGCTCGATGCCGTTCGCGCCCCGCTCACCGCGGAGAACTTCCTGCGCTATGTCCGGGACGGCGCCTACGACGGCACGGCCTTCCACCGTGTCATCGCGAATTTCGTGGTCCAGGGCGGCGGCTACGACGCGACGCTCAAGGAGCGGCCAGCGCGCGCGGCGATTCCCAATGAAAGTGGCAATGGCCTCATCGAATCGGCGCGGCACCCTCGGACTCGCCCGCGAAGACAGTCCGCATTCCGGCTCCTCGCAGTTCTACGTCAACCTCGTGGACAATCCCGCCCTCGATCCGCTGCCGAGCCGCTGGGGCTATGCCGTGTTCGGCCGGGTCGTCGAAGGCATGGAAGTAATCGACCGGATCGCACACCTGAAAACCGAAACCGTCGCCGCATTCGGTTCGGACGTGCCGGTCGAGCGTCCCGCGATCACGCGCGCCTGGGTCATCGACGACGCACCGCCGAAGCCAGCCGAAACCCGCGTGATTAGCTGGTTTGCGTCGGATCTGCACCTGGATCCGGCGACGCCGGACATTGCAGCGCGCTTTCCTCGCTTCCTCGCGGGACCGGTGCGGGGCGCGCATTCGCTCTACCTGCTCGGAGACCTGTTCGAGGCGTGGCTCGGCGACGACGATCCGGAGCCTGCCCATCGCCGGGTGATCGCCGCGCTCGCGGAAGTCGCCGGCTCCGGCACGCTGATCTATGTGATGCGCGGCAACCGCGATTTCCTGATCGGCGAGCAGTTTTGCGCGGACGCGGGCGCGCTGCTGCTCGCGGACCCGGCGATCATCACGATCGGCGGCACGCGCGCGCTCCTGTCGCATGGCGACGGTCTGTGCGTGGACGATGTCTCGTATCAGCGGCTGCGTGCGCTGGTACGCGATTCCGCCGTCCAGGACGGCTTCATGCGCCTGCCGCTCGAAAGCCGGCGCAAACTTGCGACAGAGGCCCGCGTCGGCAGCCGCGCGCACCTCGCCGTCGCGGGCGAATACATCACCGACGTGAACCAGGCGGCGGTCGAGGCGCTGATGAGGGCCGCGGACGTGGATCTGCTGATCCACGGTCATACTCACCGCCCGGATGTGCATCGTTTCGGCCTGGGCGCCACGATCGGCACGCGCGTCGTGCTCGGCGACTGGCATGCGACCGCGCGGGTGCTGCAGTGGGATGAAGCCGGCTGGCGCCTGCTGCCCTGCCCGGCCTGATCAGCGCTCCATCTCGTCCCGTTCGAGTTCCCGCGCGGCGTCCAGCAGCTGGTCCGCGCCGGTGAAGCGACGCTCCGGACTCTTCGCGATGCATTGGCCCAGCAGGTTCTCGAAACGCTTCAACTCGGCGCGCAGTTCCGGCAGCGGCTCATGCGCGTGCTTGTAGATCACCTGCATCGGCGTGCCCGCGACATAGGGCTTGCGGCGCATCAGCATCTCGAAATAGATGATGCCGACGCTGTAGATGTCGCTGCGCTCGTCGGTTTCGCGGCCATGGCCCTGCTCGGGACTCATGTAGTACGGCGTCCCGAAGATCTCGCCGCTGCCGGTGATCGCGGCGTCTAGCGCGAGCTGCTTCGACATGCCGTAGTCTATGAGCGCCACGGACGTTTCATCGCGCAGCATCACGTTGCCGGGCTTCAGATCGCGATGCAGCACGCCGGCGCCGTGCAGCACCACCAGCGCTTCGGCCATCTGCCGCAGAAATGTCAGCGCCTGCAGCGGCGCGATGCCAATGCGGATGCGCGCGCGCAGGTCGCCGAGCGGGAAGTATTCCATTGCGATGAACGCGTGGTCATCGGCGACGCCGAAATCGTGCACCCGCGCGACGTTCGGATGCTTTATGTCGGCCGCGATCTGGTATTCGCGCAGGAAACGGTCGAACGTCTTCGCTCCCGAACCAGCGTCCGGCGGCTGGTGCAGCACCTTCAGCACGACTTCCTCGCCTGTCCGCTCGCTCTGGGCGAGATAGACGCTGGACACCGGGTTTTCGGCGAGCGGGCTGACGAAACGGTAGCCGCGGATGCTTGCTTCACCGAAGCGCGCGGTGCGCGGCGCGTCCTCGTGCCGGACGGCGGGGCCTGAAGTCACGCTGCGACGCGCCTGCGCACCCCGCAGCGCCGCGACCAGGCCGCCGTGATCGATCTTGCGTCCGGACAGGCAGGCATGTGCTCCGGCCGCGACGGCCGCCTCCTGTGCCGCCGTCGTCATGTTCTTGAGCAGGTAGATCACGGGAGGAAATCCATTGCGGCGGCTGAGATCGCGCAGCCACGACAACCCGTCGTCGCTGCCCGGCGTGTCGCCGAGGATCGCGGCGTCGTAGGCACTGCCCGAGAAATCCGCCGGCAGGCGGCCACGCGCGACGGGATCGTATTCGGCGATCGACGGCGAATCGAAACCGGTCGAAATGTGCTGGGCCAGCAGCCGCCGGAAATCGTTCTGGTCGTCGATGATCAGAACACGGACGCTCATGGCGGCATTCTACATGGGCAGTTCGCGCGACGGCGCGAGACGGAGCGCGAACACGACGTCGCCGACGTTCGTGCCGGTGTCGCCGGTGCATACCAGGTCGCCAGTGGCCTCGAGCACGGCGCCGCTGTCCGCGTTGGCGAGTGCGGCGGAAATGTCGAAGCCGGCGCTGAGCGCGCGCTCGATCGTGCCGCCGTCGACGATCGCGCCCGCGTCTTCGCTGTTGCCATCGCGACCATCGGTGCCTGCCGCCAGCACCAGGAAATCGGGATGGCCGGCGATGTGGCTCGCGGCCGCCAGCGCCAGGTGCTGGCAGCGCCCGCCACGGCCTGGCGCTGATGGCAGCCGCACCACGGTTTCGCCGCCCCAGATCTGCAGGCCGGCGGAGCCAATCGCCAGTTCATGGCAGACATGTCTCGCGGCGTCGGCCGCATCGCCTGCGAGTCTCGGTTCCCTGCGGATCGTGTCGAGGCCGGCCTGCCGCGCAGCGCGGAGCACCGCCTCCACTGCGTCGTCGAGACAGCCCACCAAGGTGACGGCTGCGCCGGCCAGGAGTCCGGATCCAACCACCTCGGGATCGTCGCGCGGCACGTCGGAGATCATGAGCCCTTCCACCGTGGAACCGGCAAACAGGCCGGGAAGCTTGCCGCCCTTGATCCGGGAAAGGCGGGCGCGCCGCCTGTTCAGCTCTTCAATGTCCATGCCAAGGCTTTCCGAGTCGGCATGCAACGCGCGCAATTGAGCCAGCGTGACACCGGGCGCCGGTGCTTCGATCAGGGCGGATGCGCCGCCCGAGACGCAGAGCAGGACTCGACTGCCGGCCGGCGTTTCCGCCGCGAAAGCGAGCGCCGCCTCGCCCGCGGCGAGACTGCGTTCGTCCGGCGCAGGATGTCCTGCCGCGCGACAGTCGAATCCAGGCAGTGCAGCGAGCGAATGAGGCATGGCGCCGTCGGGCGCGATGATCAGAGCGCGCGATAGCCGCTTGCCAAGCGCGTCGTGCGCACCCAGCGCCATCGAAGCCGCAGCCTTGCCGACCGAGATCAGACGGACGGGCCCGGTGCCGGCGTCGTTCGCAAGCGCCGCACGCACGCGCCGGCGCCCGTCGACCGCGGCCAGGGCCGAATTGAACCAGTCGAGGAGCAGGTTGCGGCGCGGATCGGCCGCCGGCCCGCTCATTGGGCGGGGTCAGACTGCTCGGGCGGTGCGCCCGCCCGGCAATTCGAGCATGCGCTGGGCGCGCACGCCGTCCGAGCGGTCGCGCTCAATGCGCGCCAGGTACTCGCCGGTGACGTCGCCAGTCACGTATTCGCCCGAGAAGCAGGAGGTGTCGAAGGCCGTGATGCGCGCATTGTGATGCCGGCACGCGGAGACCAGATCGTCGAGGTCCTGGTAGATCAGCCAGTCCGCACCGATGAATGCCGCGACGTCGTCTTCGCTCCGGCCGTTTGCGACGAGCTCCGCCGCCACCGCCATGTCGATGCCATACACGTTCGGGAAGCGCACCGGCGGCGCGGCCGAGGCGAAATACACCTTGCGCGCGCCCGCTTCGCGCGCGAGCTCGATGATCTGGGCCGAGGTGGTGCCGCGCACGATCGAATCGTCCACCAGCAGCACGTTTCGGCCGCGGAATTCGAGGTCGATCGCATTCAGCTTGCCGCGCACGGATTTCTGGCGCATCTCCTGTCCCGGCATGATGAAGGTGCGGCCGATGTAGCGGTTCTTGACGAAGCCTTCGCGGTACACGACTCCGAGCGAGAGGGCGAGCTGCAGCGCGCTCGTGCGGCTCGTGTCGGGGATCGGGATCACGACGTCGATGTCGTGGTCCGGGCGCAGGCGCTGGATCTTCTCGGCGAGTTTTTCGCCCATGCGCATGCGCGCCTTGTGCACCGAGATATTGTCGATGATCGAGTCCGGACGCGCGAGATACACGTACTCGAAGATGCACGGCGTGTGCTGCCCGGCCGCTACGCACTGTTGCGCGTGCATATGGCCCTGCATGTCGATGTAGATCGCCTCCCCCGGCCCGACGTCGCGCACCAGCGAAAAGCCCAGCATGTCGAGCGCGACGCTCTCGGACGCCATCATCCACTCGAGGCCGCGCGGCGTTTCGCGCTTGCCGAGCACGAGCGGACGGATGCCGTGCGGGTCGCGGAACCCGGCGATGCCATGGCCAACGATCAGCAACACGGCGGCGTAGCCGCCGCGGCAACGCCGGAACACCGACTCGAGCGCGCGGAACACGTCTGCAGCCCCGGGCTTCGGCGCCGTCGAGCGCTGCAGTTCGCTGGCAAAGACGTTCAGCAGCACTTCGGAATCGGACCCGGTGTTCAGATGCCGGCGGTCCTCGGCGACCATCGTGCGGGTGAGCGCCTCCGCGTTGGTCAGGTTGCCGTTGTGGCCGAGGCCGATGCCGAATGGCGCATTGACGTAGAAAGGCTGGGATTCGTCCGCGCCGTCGCGGCCCGCGGTCGGATAGCGCACGTGACCGATGCCGGCGTTGCCGATGAGCTGGCGCATATCGCGCTCGCGGAACACGTCGCGCACGAGACCCGCGTCCTTCCGGACGAACAGTGCATGTTCGTCCATGGTCATGATGCCCGCGGCATCCTGGCCGCGGTGCTGCAGCACCGTCAGGGCATCATAGATCCGCTGGTTGACGGGCGACGTTCCGACGATGCCGACGAGGCCGCACATCACGTAGGTGCCGGGCTTTTCGGCGGCTTTCTCGTAGAGCGACGCAGCCGCCGGCTTGGCATACCGTTCGAGCCAGTTCGCGACCGCTTCGGCAGCCGGCATCGTCCGGGTCTTTTGCCACCACTCCTCGCCGTCGAGGCGAACTGCACGCGCAGCGATCACGATGAGGCCGAGGATGACGATGCCGCGCACGAGGCCGAACACGGAGCCGATGAGCCGGTCCATCATGGCGAGGCCCGCTGCGCGGTGCGCAAAATACGCGACGACGCCACCAATCCCCGCGCCGACGACCAGCACGAGCAGCAGCACGACGACTCTCCCCGCCCACTCCCGGATGACGGGCTCTGCGAGCGCACCACCGAGCCACGGATTGACAAGATAAGCGAAGTGCCAGGCGAGCCAGAGCGCGAGCAGCCAGGTCAGCAGCGCGATCGACTCGCGGATGAATCCGCGGATAAAGCCGAGGACACCGGATGCCAGCAGGATGATCACGAACAGATGGTCGGCGCCATTCATCGTGTGGTGGCTCGCGTCAAAAGGTGCGGCATTCTAGCCGATCACGGATGCGGCGCGACGACCGGTTGGAAGCCGTCATTGCGCAGCCGATCGGCGATCGCCGCCGCGCGTTGCCGGTCTTGCTCGGGACCGACGCGCACCCGGTGCAATACCTTGCCGTCGGCCCGGTACTCGAGGATGAAGGCCGCATACCCGCGCCTGCGCAATTGCGCCACGAGGGTCTCGGCCTTTTCGCGCGTCGAAAACGCCCCGAGCTGCACGGCCCAAGCCGGCTGGCCGGGCGCCACGCCGATGGTTGGCACTTCGACCGCAGCGGCCACGGGTTCCGGCGCGGCCGGTCGCGCGATTTCTGGCACCGGCTCAACGGCCGGCGGGGATGCCGCCTGCGGTAGGGGCTCTGCGACAACCGCAGGCGTCGATTCCGGCACCGACTGTTCCGGCATCAGCGTTTCTTCCGTTGCCGGTTCGCTCATGGGGGGAACCGGAAATTCCCTGCTGCGCTGACCGGCGACGTCTGCAGTCTCCGTTATGCGCTCAGGGCCTTTCAGCAGGGCGGGCACGAACAGCACGACGATCGCGACCAGCACGAACGCACCGATGAGCCGTTCCCGAACCCGAGTTTCCATGGCCGGCGAATTGTAGCCTGCAGCAACCGTTCAGGCCGCAGCCCCGAGATGACCGAGCGCCGGACCGACCGTCAGAAACGATCCGAACACCAGAACCCGGTCTCCCACCACGCAGGCCGCCCGCGCTTGGCGCAGGCCCCCTTCAACGTCGCCGGCGGAGTCGACTTTCCTGCCGGTGACCGCGCCGATGCGCCGCGCGAGTTCGGTCGCGGCGAGCGCCCGCGGACCCGGCAGCCCGACGGCAATCCATTGCTGGACGGCGCCGTCAAGCGATTTCACGATGGCTTCGATGTCCTTGTCCGCGAGGATGCCGCAGACGGCAATCGTGCGGCCGCGTGCCGGGCGCGCAGCCAGACTGGCGGCAAGCGCACGCGCCGCATCCGGGTTATGGGCGACGTCCAGGATCCACTCCGGCTCGCCGTCGACGATCTGAAATCGGCCCGCCAGCCGGACTTGGCGCAGACCCGCGCGCGCGGCTTCGTCCGGCACGAACACCGCGGGTTCGGCGCCTTCGAGCACGGCGAGCGCAGTCGCCGCATTGAGCAGTTGCGCGCTGCCGGCGAGACCCGGCAGCGGCAGTTCCCGCCGGCGCGAGCCGACGCCGACGTAATCCCAGCCGTCCGCGCGCTCGACGTAATCGAAATCTCGTCCGAAGCGGCGTAGCCGCGCGCCGCAGGCAACCGCGGCGCGGCGGACGCTTTCGGGCATCTCGCGCGAGCCGAAGATCGCGGGCCGGCCCGGACGGAAGATGCCTGCCTTCTCGGTGCCGATGGCCTCGACCGAGTCGCCTAGCCATTCGCGGTGATCGAGGCCGACCGACACTACGGCGGCGACGTCGGCATCCGCCAGGTTGACCGCGTCCAGGCGTCCGCCCATGCCGACTTCGAGCACCGCGACATCCACGCGTTCCTGCGCGAACAGCACGAGTGCGGCCAGCGTGTTCCATTCGAAAAAAGTCAGCGAGATGTTGCCGCGCGCTTCGTCGATGCGCGCGAATGCGGCCACGATGGCCGCGTCGCCGGCTTCGCGGCCGCCGATTCGGATGCGTTCGTTGTATCGCACGAGATGCGGCGAAGTGAAGAGTCCAACGTCATGGCCGGCCGCCCTCAGCATCGCATCGAGATAGGCGCAGACCGAACCCTTGCCGTTGGTACCACCGATCGTCAGCACGGTGCGGAACCGGGTCAGCGCCAGCCGGCGCCAGACTTCGCCGGCCCGCTCCAGTCCCGGATCGATCGCGACCGGATGCGCGACTTGTTGCCAGGCGAGCCAGTCCGCGATTGTGTCGAAACGCACGCCGTGCGCTAGCCGGAAACGGCGGGCCTGGCGAGCAGCATGCGCAACAGCAATGCGACGCGGTCCCGCAGATCGCGCCGGTCGACGATCATGTCGATGGCGCCGTGATCGAGCAGGAATTCGCTGCGCTGGAAGCCTTCGGGCAGGGTCTCGCGGACCGTCTGCTGGATCACGCGCGGTCCGGCGAATCCGATCAGCGCCTTGGGCTCGGCGATATTGATGTCGCCGAGCATCGCGAGGCTTGCCGATACGCCTCCCGTCGTAGGATCGGTCTGCACCGAGATGAATGGCAGGCGCTCGCGCGCGAGCGCCGCGAGCGCCGCGCTCGTCTTGGCCATCTGCAACAGCGACAGCAGGCCCTCCTGCATCCGCGCGCCGCCGCTCGCCGAAAAACTCACGACCGGACAGCGATGGCCGATCGCGTGCTCGACGCCCCGCACGAATCGCTCTCCGACGACGGAACCCATCGAACCGCCCATGAAGCCGAATTCGAATGCGCTTGCAACCACATCGATGCCGTCCAGCGTGCCCGCCAGCACGACGATCGCATCGCGCTCCTCGACGCTTTTCTGTGCCGCCGCGAGACGGTCGCGATAGCGCTTGCTGTCGCGGAAGCGCAAGGGGTCTTCCGGCTGGATGCCGGATCCGATTTCCGTTGTGCCGTCCGGATCGAGAAAATGGCCGAGGCGCTCGCGGGCGCCAATGCGCATGTGATGCGCGCATTTCGGGCACACCTGCAGATTGCGCTCGACTTCCGGCCGGTAAAGGACGGAATCGCAGGCCGGGCATTTCATCCACAGGCCTTCCGGCACCGAGCGCGTGCGCCGCTCGGTCTTGATCCGCGACGGGATGATCTTCTCGAACCAGGTCATGGCGTCGTCCCTTCAGGCGCCAGCGATCATAGCCCAAGGTCGGGCCGGGACGAGATCAGGCACCTGCAGCGACGCCGGATAGCGCACCTTCCAGAGATAGAGGCCGGCGGCGGGCGCGGTGACGCCGGCGCGGCTGCGGTCGCGCGCCGCGAGGATCTGCCCAATCCAGTTCGGCGACCGCTTTCCCTCCCCGACCTGCAGCAGGGAGCCCGCGATATTGCGCACCATGTGGTGCAGGAACGCATTTGCAGTGATCTCGATCGTGACGAGCGCGCCATCGCCGCTGACGACGATTGCATCGACGTGGCGCATCGCAGTCGGCGACTGGCATTCGACGGCACGAAAAGACGAGTAATCATGCTCGCCCACGAGCGCCTGAGCCGCCTCGTGCATCGCGGCGACGTCCAGGGTTTCGCGCACCCAGCAGACGCGATCGCGCAACAGCGCGGGCCGCGTCGCGCGCTGCAGCAGACAGTACCGGTAGCTACGCGCAAGCGCGGTATAGCGCGCGTGAAAGTCGCGTTCGACCTCGATCGCCCAGTTCAACGCGATGTCCGCGGGCAGGTGGGTGTTTGCGCCCAGCACCCAGCCGCGCAGCGGCCGGTCGGCAGTGGTGTCGAAGTGCGCGACCTGGCCGGTCGCGTGGACCGCGGCATCGGTGCGGCCAGCGGCGACTGCGACGACCGGTTCGTCGGCGACCGCCGACAAGGCCCGCTGCAGGGAATCCTGGATGGTCGGCAGCCCCGGCTGCGATTGCCAGCCGGCATACAAGGTACCGTCGTACTCGAGGCCGACGGCGAGGCGCCGGACGGCTGTGCTCACGCTCCCGGCAGGGAGTCGATCAGTCGGCGCGCTTCCTGCTTCTGCGAGGCGCTGCCCTCGGACAGCACTTCCTGAAGGATGTTGCGGGCGCCATCCGGGTCGCCCATGTCCATGTACGCGCGCGCGAGGTCGAGCTTCGTGCCGACTTCGCTCATCGTGACCGGCTCGAGTTCCGACAGCCGCGGAATCTCGCTCACCATGCTGTCGCGTGCAGTCGGAGCGGCGTCGGAATCGTCGGTGACGTTGCCGACGTCGAGGTCGAGGTCGAGGTCGACTTCGCCCATGTCGAATTTCGGGAGCATCGCGGTGGCGCTCATGTCGCCAATCGGCAACAACGCGGTGCCCTCGTCATCCGTGCTGCTCTGAATTCGCGCGTGCCGTCGTCACGCCGGCCGATCATCGTGCTGTCGTCGCCGATCCCGACCGAAAACGCGGTCGCATCCTCCGCGTCCGTCAGTTCGCCGAGATGACCGTGATCGATGCCGAGATCGTCGATCGCCATTTCGGCGGTCGCATCGGTCGGCACGCTCGGCTGCGCGGCCTGCTTCTGCCTTTTCAGGGCGGGCGTCTCGACGGTCGGTGTCTCGGACGATGGCAGCTCGAGCGTCGGCATTTCGACTGTGCCCGGCCCGCCGCGACGGACGATTTCCTGGGTCGTCGTAGGCGACGCAGGGCCTATGTCGAAGTTGAATTCAACCGCCGTATTCTCGCCCGTCGCGGCTTCGCTGTCGGACATGACCGCGTTCCGGCCAAGATCGAGGTCGAGGCCTCCTTCGCCGTCCGGCGTCGACAGCAGATCCAGGTCGACGAGGTTGTCGCCGCCTTCGAGCGAAAGATCGACGCCCGCATCCTGCACGCCGCCCGCG
>CAWIWZ010000005.1:0-76517 GCA_963839885.1 uncultured Gammaproteobacteria bacterium | reverse complement strand
GCCCAGATGACCAACGACCCGCGGCTGCCGCACATGACCCTCGCAAATCCCCCAGAATCCTGATGGCTGTCGTGACGTGGCTCGTGTACGGGGTCCTGCTGGCATCGCGCCGTTGGGCGGGTCTCACCGCTCGTCGCGCGGCCTGGCTCTCGGCCGTCGGCTTTGCCATCGTGCTCCTGAACTTCCTGCCCGTGGCGTACTTTTCGCCCGAAGCCACAACTTCGCGTGATGCACCTCGTCCTGGTCGGCCTCAGTCACCACACCGCGCCAGTCGAGGTGCGCGAGCGAATCGGCGTCAGCCGGTCCATGGTGCCGGCCGCGCTCGACCGCCTCGCCAGCGACGGCTGCGACGATGCCGTGCTGCTCTCCACGTGCAACCGGACCGAGGTCTATGCCGTGGCCGCCGACCCGACCGCCATGGGCGAGCGGATCGTCGCTGCCTGCGGACTACCGCGGCGTGCGCCGCGACGACATCGACGGCCCCTCTACATGCGCACCGACGCCGACGCCGCCCGCCACCTGTTCCGCGTCGCGGCCGGACTGGATTCGCTGGTCGTCGGCGAACCGGAGATCCTGGGCCAGGTCAAGGACGCCTACAAGGTCGCCAGCGAGGCGCGTGGCACCGGCAGCGTCATCAACCGCCTGTTCCACGGCGCCTTCGCGATCGGCAAGCGCGTCCGCACCGACACGGGCTCTCGCGAAGGCGCGGTCTCGCTCAGTTACGCGGCGGTGACGCTGGCGCGCAAGATCTTCGGCGACCTGCGTCAAGCACACTTGGTGGTCTTCGGCGCGGGCGAGATGGCGCGGCTCATGCGCGCTGCACTTCCACGAGCACGTGGCGAGCACGACGATCGCCACGCGCCGACAGGATCGCGGCGAGGCGCTGGCCGCCGAGGTGAACGGCGCGTCGACGCCGTGGGACGCACGCATCGAGGCGCTCGCCGAGCGCCGACATCCTCGTCTCGGCGACGGTCGCCCGACATCTCGTGGTGACCGAGGCCGAGATGCGGCGCGTGCTGTCGGCGCGCCGGGCCGGCCGATGTTCCTGGTCGACCTCGCCGTGCCGCGCGACATCGCGCCGGAGGTCGCGCGCGCTCGAAGAGGTCTTCCTCTACAACATCGACGACCTGCGCGGCATCGTGCAGGAGAACCTCGCCCGACGCCAGGACGCCGTCGCGAAGGCCGAGCGCCTCGTCAACGACGAAGTGACGGCGTGGTACGGCTGGCTCCGGTCGCGCGCCGCGATCCCGACGGTCGTGGCGCTGCCACGCGGTTCGAACGCGTCCGCCAGGCCGAACTCGAGCGCCTCGCGTCCGAAGGCTCGCCGCGCTCGGGCCCGAGGCGCGTGCCCGCGTCGACGAGATCACGCGCCTGATGGTGGAGAAGCTGCTGCTGACGCCCACCGAACAACTCAAGGCCATCGACGACCACGAGACGATGGACGCGTACTCGGCGGCCCTGCGCCGGCTGTTCGCGCTCGACGATGATGCGGCTGCGGCCGAGGCCGACCGTGTCGACGCCGCGGCGACGCCGACGGACCGGCGCCGATGACGACGACCTGGCGCATCGGCACGCGCGGCAGCGCGCTGGCGCTCTGGCAGGCCAACACCGTCAAGGCCCGCCTCGAGGCGCTCGGCGTGGCGCCCTGCGAGATCGTCGTCATCAAGACCGACGGCGATCGCCTGCAGGACGCGCCGCTGTCCGACATCGGCGGCAAGCGGCTGTTCGTGAAGGAGATCGAGGACGCACTGCTCGACGGCGAGATCGACCTCGCGGTGCACAGCGCCAAGGACATGGCGGTGGTGCTGCCCGCGGGCCTGCACATCGCCGGCGTGCTGCCACGCGCCGACGCGCGCGACGCCGTGGTGCTGCCCGAGGCACGCGGCCTGACCGAGGCCAGTCTCTCGCAGTCGATCGACGCGCTCGGGCCGACTCCGCGCATCGGCACGAGCAGCGTGCGACGCGTGGCGCAGTTGCACCGGCAGTTCCCAGGCGCGCGAGTTCCTGCCGGTGCGCGGCAACGTCGACACGCGGCTCCGCAAGCTCGACGGCGGCGACTACGACGCCCTCGTGCTCGCCGCCGCCGGCCTTCACCGGCTCGAGCGCGGCGCGCGCATCAGCGGCTGCCTGCCGGTGGACGCCTGCATCCCGGCGCCGGGACAGGGCATCGTGGCCATCGAATGCCGCGAGGACTCCGAGGACGTCACCCAGACGCTGGTCGCGATGAGCGACGCGGCCGCCGACGTCGCGCTGCGGGTGGAGCGGGCGATCGTGGCGGCGCTCGGCGGCGGGTGCCAGTTGCCGCTCGGCGCGCACTGCCGTCAGACCGCCGACGGCGGCCTCGAGCTGCATCGCCTGCGTCACCTCGATCGAGAGCGACCACGAGGTCCGTGCGATCGGCTTCGGCGACGCCTCGGATCCGGAGGCGCTGGGCGAGCAGGTGGCCGAGCGCGCTGCTGGCCGATGGCGCTGGCGCCATCCTCGACGCCGTCCGCGAGTACGACGGTCCCCTGCCGAGCACGATTAAGAGACAGGGACGAGTGACACCAGGTGATGTACCTGTCCTGCTCCTGATCTCCTGCTTCCTGTCGCGCTGGTAAGATGCCCCCCATGACTCCCGTGTCCATCGTGGGCGCCGGCCCGGGGATCCGTCCTGATCTCGGTGCGCGGGCTGCGCTGCCTGACCGCGCCGACGTCGTGGTCCACGACACGCTGATCGATCCGCGGCTGCTGCGGATGGCGCGCCCGATGCCGAGTGCATCGACGTCGGCGACGCCGCGCCCGGCCGAAGCCGCGCAGGACGCGATCTGCCTGCTCGTCGCGGAGAAGGCCCGCGAGGGCAAGTACGTGGTCCGGCTGAAGTGGGGCGACCCGTTCGTGTTCGACAGCGGCGGCAAGGAAGCGCTGTTCCTGCACGAGCAGGGCATCCGCTTCGACGTCGTGCCCGGCATCCCGGCGCTCGTCGGCATCCCCGCCTATGCGGGCATCCCGGTGACGTATCCCGGGCTCGGGCAACACGCTCACCTTCATCCGCGGCTACGAGGACGGCGAGGAAGGCACGCCGGATCTCGACTGGCACCAGCTCGCCAAGGTCGACGGCACGCTGCTCTGCTACGCGGGTCCGCGGCAGCTCGCGCGCGTCGCCGCATCGCTGCTCGCCCATGGTCGACCGGCCGACGACTCGGCGGCGATCATCTACGACGGCACGACGCCGCAGCAGCGCACCACGTCCGGCACGCTGGAGAGCCTCTCGAAACAGCTCGACGCGCAGCCGCCCAGGCACCGGCCGTGCTCGTGGTCGGCCCGTCCGCGGGCTTGCGCGAGCACCTGCGCTGGTTCGACGAGCGTCCGCTCTTCGGCACGCGGATCGTCGTCACGCGGTCACGCGAACAGGCCGGCGAGTTCGTGGAGCGACTGACCGATCTCGGCGCCGAGGTGATCGAGGCACCCTCGATCCACATCGAACCGCTCGACGACTACGACGAGGTCGACCGCGCCATCGCCGGCATCGGCGCGTATCACTGGCTCGTGTTCACCAGTGCCAACGGCGTCGACCACTTCATGCGCCGGGCGCTGTCGCGGATGCGCGACATCCGCGACCTGCACGGCCCACGCATCTGCGCCGTCGGTCCGGCCACCGCCGAACGCCTGCAGCGGCTGCACCTGCGCGTCGACGTGATGCCCGACGAGGACCGCGCCGAGGGCGTGATCGCCGCCCTGAAGGCCACCGGCAGCCTCGATGGACAACGCATGCTCCTGCCCGCGCCGACATCGCCCGCGAGGCGCTGCCGGACGAACTGCGCAAGGCCGGCGCCGAAGTGGACGACATCGCCGCCTACCGGACGGTGCGCGCGCGTGGGGCCAGGAAGGCCAGCCCGACATCTACAAGAAGCTGCTCGAAGGCGACGTGGACATCGTGACCTTCACGAGCGCCTCGAGCGTGCGCCACTTCGTGACCAATCTCGGCGAGGAGCAGGCCGCGGACCTGCTGCAGCAGGTCGCCGTCGCCTCGATCGGTCCGGTCACCGCCGAAGCCGCGCAGCAGCTCGGCGTCACCACCAGCATCATGCCCGACGCGCCCTACACGATCCCGTCCCTCGTCGACGCCATCGTCGCGCACGTGCGACGCGCAAGGCCTGACGACTCCCACCATGCCACTCGATCTCACCAACCGTCCCCGCCGACTCCGACGCACGCCCGGGCCTGCGTGCGCTCGTGCCGCGAGACGCATCTCGAGCCGTCGCAGTTCATCTACCCGCTGTTCGTCTGCCCGGGTGAGGGCGTGCGCAAGCCGATCGGCTCGATGCCGGGTGTCGCGCAGATGTCGGTGGACGAGATCGTGGCCGAAGTCGGCGCGGCTGCCGGTGACGGCGTGACGTCGGTGCTGCTGTTCGGGCTGCCGGCGCACAAGGACGAACGCGGCAGCAGCGCCAGCGACCCGCAGGGCCCGGTGCAGCAGGCCGTGCGCGCGATCCGCGCCGCCCATCCGCAGACGGTGATCATCACCGACGTCTGCCTCTGCGAGTACACATCGCACGGCCACTGCGGCATCGTCACCGACGGCATCGTCGAGAACGATCCGACGGTCGCGCTGCTCGTCGAGGAGGCGCTGTCGCACGCCGAGGCCGGCGCCGACATCGTCGCCCCGTCGGACATGATGGACGGCCGCATCGGCGCCATCCGCGACGGCCTCGACGCCGCGGGCCACGTCGACACGGCGATCATGAGCTACGCCGCCAAGTACGCGTCGGCCTTCTACGGACCGTTCCGCGAGGCGGCCGAGTCCACGCCGGCGTTCGGCGATCGGCGCAGCCACCAGATGGATCCCGCCAACGCGCGCGAGGCGCTGCGCCAGGTCGCGCTCGACATCGATCAGGGCGCGGACATGGTGATGGTCAAGCCGGCGCTGCCGTACCTGGACATCCTCTGGCGCGTCAAGGACACCTTCGGCTTGCCGACCGCCGCCTATCACGTCAGCGGCGAGTTCTCGATGGTCAAGGCGGCTGCCGCCAACGGCTGGATCGACGAGCCGCGGGCGATGATGGAATCGCTCATCTCGATTCGCCGGGCCGGCGCCGATGCCATCATCACCTACTACGCCCGCGAGGCCGCGCGCGTGCTGCTAGGAGCCGGCCGACATCAGGAACATCAGGACGACAGGAAATCAGGACAGCACCAGGAAGCACAGGACGGAGACGCATGGCGGTGCGAAAGGTGACGCGCTCGGCGAAGTTGTTCGCGCGAGCGCAGCAGGTGATGCCGGGCGGGTGAGCAGCCCGGTGCGCGCGTTCAAGGCCGTCGGCGGCGAGCCGCGGTTCATGAAGAGCGGCAAGGGCGCCTACATCAAGGATGAAGACGGCCGCACGTATCTCGACTACGTGATGTCGTGGGGGCCGCTCATCCACGGCCACGCGCCGAAGGGCCTGCTCGCCGCGCTGGGGCGAGCCGCGAAGCACGGCACCAGTTTCGGTGCGCCGACCCGCCTCGAGATCGAGATGGCCGAGGCGGTGCGCGCGCTCGTGCCGTCGATGGAACTGGTGCGCTTCACGAGTTCCGGCACCGAGGCCGCCATGAGCGTCGCTGCGGGTCGCCCGGGCGGCCACCGGCCGCGACGCGGTGATCAAGTTTGCCGGCTGCTACCACGGCCACGCCGACGGCTTCCTGGTCGATGCGGGCAGCGGCGCCGCGACACTCGGCGTTCCGACATCGCCCGGCGTGCCGAAGGCCGCGGCGGCCCTGACGCTCACCGCACGCTACAACGACCTCGCATCGGTCGAGTCCGTCGCCGGGCGTGCGAAGGGCGGCGTCGCCGCCGTGCTCGTGGAGCCGATCGCCGGCAACATGGGCCTCGTCCCTCCCGAACCCGGCTTCCTCGAAGGACTGCGCGCGTTGTGCGACGCACCGGCGCGCTGCTCGTGTTCGACGAGGTGATCAGCGGCTTCCGGGCCTCGCGCGGTGGCGCGCAGCACCTGCTCGGCGTCCGCCCCGACCTGACCTGCCTCGGCAAGATCATCGGCGGCGGCCTGCCGGTCGGAGCCTACGGGGGCCGCGAGGACCTGATGCGCCGCGTCGCTCCGGACGGGCCCGTGTACCAGGCCGGAACGCTGTCGGGCAACCCGCTCGCGATGACGGCCGGCCTCTGGGCGCTGTCGCAACTCTCCGACAAGCTCTACGCGAAGCTCGAACGTCTCGGCGGCCTGCTCGCCGAGGGCTTGTCCGATGCCGCGCATCGCGCGGGCATCGACGTCAGCATCAATCGCGTCGGCTCGCTGCTCACGGTCTTCTTCCTCGATCGTCCGGTGATGAACTACGACGATGCGAAGGCCTCCGATACCGCGGCGTACGGGCGGTTCTTCCAGGCGATGCTCGCCCAGGGCATCTACCTGCCACCGTCACAGTTCGAGGCGTGGTTCCTGTCGGGCGCGCACGCCACGCGTGACGTCGACGACACGATTCGTGCTGCCCGCAAGGCGTTCAAGGCCGCAGCCACGACGCCGGCAGCCAGCGACTGAGGTCAGCCGGTACGCGGCGTGCACGCGTTCTACTGCGACCACTTCGTGCTGCCCCTTCCGGAGGGGCATCGCTTCCCGATGGACAAGTACGCACGCCTGCGGGCACGCGTCGTCGAGAACGGCATCCTTCCGCCCGATCGGTTGCATGAACCGCACGCCGTGGCGTGGACCGACCTCGTGCGCGTGCATACCCCCGACTACGTGGCGCGCGTCCGCGACGGCGGGCTCACTCGCGAGGAGCAGCGGCGGATTGGCTTTCCCTGGTCGCTGCAGATGGTCGAGCGGTCACGGCGTTCGGTCGGAGGCACCATCGACGCGGCTCGCGCCGCGCTGCAGGACGGGGTCTCGGCAAATCTCGCCGGCGGCACGCACCACGCGTTCCGGGATCGCGGCGAGGGCTACTGCATCTTCAACGACGTCGCCGTTGCCGCCACGACGATGCTCGAGACGGGTCGTGTCCGGCAGGTGGCCGTGATCGATCTCGACGTGCACCAGGGCAACGGCACGGCGGCGATCTTCGAGCACGACCCGCGTGTCTTCACCTGCTCGCTGCACGGCGCGGCCAACTTCCCGTTCCACAAGGAACGCAGCGATCTCGACGTGCCGCTGCCCGATGGCACCGGCGATGGCGAATACATGGCGCACCTGGCGGCGGCACTCGACGTAGTCCTGGCGACCGGGCCGGACCTCGTGTTCTACGTGGCGGGCGCGGATCCCTACGAGGGGATCGGCTGGGGCGCATGCGCCTGACCGAGGCCGGACTGCGACAGCGCGATGCGATCGTGTTCGGGCGGTGCCGGGCCGAGCGCGTGCCGGTGGCAGTGACCATGGCGGGCGGCTATGCCCCTGACGTGGATGCGATTGCGCGCATCCACGCCGGTACGATCGAGGAAGCCACGCAGTCGGCGCGGCTCTGGGGCGGGTCTATTCCTTGCCGGCCCGGGCCTTGGCCCAGCGACGCTTCTGCGCCTCGGCAATCCGCCGCCGCGCATCGGCGCTGAGCTTGCGCTTCTTGCGCACCTTGGGCGCAGCCGTCGCGGCCGACGCCGCGCTTGCGACGGCGGTGACGGCGCGACGATCGCACCGCGAGCCGACGTGCGCAACGTGCGCGCCTGCGACTCGAGTTCCTGCAACCGCTGGCGCGTCGTCGCGATTTCCTGCTCGAGCCCGTGCAGGGCCCATGTGAGCAGCTCGCGACTGCCGCCTATACCTGTCCTTGTCGACTTACGTGTTTTTGCCATGACCAGTGCTCCGGGAGGGTGGAACCGTGAAAGACGCACAAGCATAGCGCGCTTTCTCGTGCTTGCGCTGACATTTGTCGGTATCAATGTGATGACCATCCGTGCGCAGGAGGCATCATTCGATGCGGCACTCGGACATGCCTACGCCGCTGCCTACAACCTGGACCATGACGAGGCCGTGCGCGAATTGACGGCGCTCGCGAAGTTAAAACCCGACTTACCGACCACCTATCGCGCCCTGGCGTCCATCACGTGGCTGCGATTGCTGTTCAGCCGCGGCACGGTGCTGGTCGACGAGTATCTCGGACGTATCTCGAAGCGCGACGTGCAGATGGCGCCGCCGCCGCCGGACATGGCGGCGGATTTTTCGCGCTATCTGTCGGCGGCCATCTCTCGTGCCGAGGCGCAGGCGATGCGCCATCCGCGGGACGGTCGTGCACTCTACGACCTCAGTTCGGCGCTCGGCCTGCAAGCGTCCTGGTCAGCCACCGTGGAGGGGCGGATGGGGCGCGCGTTCGGCGCGGCGCGACGTGCTTACAAGACGGCGGAGCAGGCCAGCGCCGTCTCGCCCGATGATCCCGACCCTCGCCTGATCCTCGGCACTTACCGATACGTGGTGTCTGGCATGAACCTGCCGACGCGCATGGTCGCGTACATGGCCGGCCTCGACGGTGACCGGGCGCGAGGCCTGCAGATGGTGGAGCAGGCGGCGTCCAGTGCCAGCCCCGTGCGGACCGAAGCACGCTTCGCCCTGATCCTCCTCTACAACCGCGAGCGGCGCTGGGACGACGCGCTCGACGTGCTGGCCGCGCTGCGCGACGCCGTATCCGCGCAATCGGTTGCTGTGGCTCGAGACCGGCGCCACCGCCTTGCGCGCCGGCCGCGCCGCCGATGCCTTGCGATGGCTCGACGAAGGGCTCGCGATGACGGCCCGCGACACGCGACGGCGCATGTTCGGCGAGGACGCCCTCTGGCGCCTGAAGCGAGCCATGGCACTGCGCCTCCTGGGTCGCCACGAGGAGGCCCGGCAGGCACTGATCGAAGGCCTTGCGGCGCCGCAGGCCCGCGACTGGGTCCGGGGCCGCACGCCACCTCGAGCTCGGCGAAGTGTCACTCGCGCTCGGCGACCGCGAACAGGCCCGGTGGCAGGCGACCAAGGCGCTGCCGCTGCTCGAACGAGGCGACGACCCGCAGGGCGTACGGCTGGCGCGCCGTTTGCTCGAACGCGCCACTCGCGGATAACGTCTCCCTGTTCAGATGGCGATTCGACGCTGGCTCGCGGTCGTCCTCGGCGTGCTCCTGGTGCTGGTGCTCGGCATCATCGCGCTCGCGGGGAGTTGCGCCTACCTGGTGCACAAACAGGTGCAGGTGCGCCAGTCGGCCTCGGTCGGCGACTACGAGCGAGAGGCGGCCGCGATCCTGAAGCGCTTCGAAGGCGTCCCTCCGCTCGTCGTGCAGGGCCCCTCCGGTCCGACCATCTCGAGCAAGGCGCTCGCCGCGCGACAGAAACGCGGCGGCGTGATCAACAACCTGCACATCCTCGTCTTCTCGATCCACGACGGCAAACTCGTCCGGCTTGACCCTGCCGATGTGGTTGCTGCGGATGTCACCGGACGGGCGGATGGACATCAATCGCGACGAGGTCGGCCTCGAGAACGTGCGGCTCTCCATCGAGGACCTCGAAGCCGCGGGGCCGGGTCCGCTCTTCGTCCGGAAAACCGACGACTCGCGCGTCCTCGTCTGGGCCGATTAGCACATCGACACCGCTCACGGTGTCCTTCGGTCCGGACACCGAGCGATGGCACGGCGATTGATTCGGTTCATGGCGTCGTCGGAAGAGAGGACACCATGATTCGCACGTTTCCTGTCGTCTCGCTCGCTTCCCTGCTCGCACTCGGCACGCCCATGGCGTCGTCAGCCCAGCCGGTGGCAACGCCCGTGCAGTGGGGGCAGGCCTACCCGCGCGGTGACTACCAGCGTGTGTACGACAACGGCTATCGAACGGGGTTGCGCGAGGGTGAGCGCGACGCCCGTAGTGGACGCCGCCCGGACTATCGCAACCAGGATGAGTACCGCCGCGGCAACAACAGCAATGGCTGGGGCCTCGGGAACTCGAACGGCAGCAACGCCGACGTCTTCAGGCGCGGCTTCGCCGAGGGTTATCAGGCCGGCTACCAGCGCTTCCGTGGCAGCTACGGCGGCTACGACTCGGCGACGTCGATCTCGTTGCGGATCCGATTCGGCGGCCGCACCAGTTCACGATAGGGCGGAGGGATCACGTCGCCTTCGTCGCGCGCGGAGAGTCGCTGCACAAGTCCCTGCGCCCGCAGGGCAGCGGGCGCGAGGTCAAGCCGCCGCACGGTGCCGTCGTCGTAGGGCCGGATGCCAATCGCGGACGGTGCGCCGAGGATGCAGATTTGCCGATTCATGTGAATTCGTCCTGACAGTCGAGCGTATCATGCCGCCCACCTGACGGCCGACCACCGTAGAATCGGGCGGAATATGGCCTCCAGTCTGCTCGCACTGCTCGACGACATCGCCTCGATTCTCGACGACGTGTCGGCGATGACCAAAGTCGCCGCGAAGAAGACCGCGGGCGTGATCGGCGACGACCTCGCGTTGAACGCGGCACAAGTGAGTGGCGTGCGCGCCGAACGCGAGCTGCCCGTCGTGTGGGCCGTCGCCGTGGGATCGGTGCGCAACAAGCTGATCCTGGTGCCCGGCGCGCTCGCAATCAGCGCATTGCTGCCGTGGGCGGTCACGCCGCTCCTGATGGCGGGCGGCCTGTACCTGTGCTACGAAGGCTTCGAGAAGGTGGCGCACAAGCTGCTGCACCGGCCGCAGGAGGATGCTGCGCACCACGCTGCGCTCCTGGCCGCGCTGGCGCACTCCCCCGCGGAGCTGCTCGCCGTCGAGAAGGACAAGATCCAGGGCGCGATCCGCACCGATTTCGTCCTGTCCGCCGAGATCATCGTCATCGCGCTCGGAGCGGTCGCCGATCGCACACTCCAGGTTCAGATCGGCGTGCTCACCGGCATCGCCGCGCTGATGACCGTAGGTGTCTACGGCCTCGTCGCCGGCATCGTCAAGCTCGACGACCTGGGTCTCAGTATGAGCCGTATGGCGAACGCGGCGCTGGCGGCGACGGGCCGCAGCATCCTGCGCGCGGCGCCATGGCTGATGAAACTGCTGACAATCGCGGGCACGGCGGCGATGTTCCTGGTCGGCGGCGGCATCCTCACGCACGGCGTTCACGTGGTCGGCGGATGGATCGAATCTGCGGCCGTCGATGCGGCAGCGATTCCCGGCGCGGGCACGGTGCTCGGCGCACTGACGCCGATGCTGGCCAATGCCGTCGTCGGTATCGTCGCCGGCGGTATCGCCGTGCTGGGCGTGAAGCTCCTCAAACCCCTGCGCCGCTGATGGCCTGACGCCGCGCGGCCGAACCCGTAGAATCGGACGGCTGTGAAGACCGTCGACTTCGGCTATGAACGGGTGTCCCCCGACGTAAAGCGCGCACGTGTACTGGGCGTATTCGATTCCGTCGCCGGCAAATACGACCTGATGAACGACCTGATGTCCGGCGGCCTGCACCGGTTGTGGAAGCGATTTGCGCTGTCGCAGACGGGGCTGCGTCCCGGACATCGCGCGCTCGACGTCGCCTCCGGGACGGGCGACCTCGGCGCCGGCCTCGCACGGCAGGTCGGTCCCGCCGGCCTCGCAGTGCTGACCGACATCAATCGCGAAATGCTCACGCGCGGGCGCGACCGGCTGCTCGACGCGGGACTCGCCGGCAATGTCGCCTTTGCGATCGCGAATGCCGAGCGTCTCCCGTTCGCCGACCGCAGCTTCGACTGCGTGACCATCGGCTTCGGCCTGCGCAACGTGACCGACAAGCCGGCGGCGCTCGCTTCGATGCGGCGCGTGCTGCGCCCGGGCGGCCGCCTGCTGGTGCTGGAATTTTCCAAGCCGCAAATCGCGGCGTTGAAACCGCTTTACGACGCCTACTCCTTCACCGTGCTGCCGCGGCTCGGCGGCATCGTCGCAGGCGACGAAGCGAGCTACCGTTACCTCGCCGAATCGATCCGCATGCATCCCGACCAGGCGACGCTCGCCGACATGATGAAGGCTGCGGGGCTCGAAGACTGCCGCTGGCACAACCTCGCAGGCGGCATTGTCGCGCTGCACGTCGGCCACGCGTACTGAGCGCCCGATGACGCCCGAACTGCTGCGCCCGTTCGTAACGCTGCTGAACCGGAATATCGCGGCCTCCGCGCGCGCGCGCCACCTGCTCGCGCAGGTCGCCGGCCGGTCGATCGAGTTCCGCGTCACCGCGACACCCATTCGCCTGCGCGTTGCTCGCCGGCACCGAAGGAATATCGATCCAGACCGGCGGCGATGCGGCGCCGGATGCGACCATCGAAGGCACGCCGTTCACGTTTGCGCGACTCGCGACGGGCGATCCGATGCGGTCGCTCCGCGCCGGCGGCGCGCAGGTGTCGGGCGATGCCGAGATCGCGCAGGTATTTCAGATGCTCTTTGCCGCGGCACGGCCCGATTTCGAGGAAGAGCTGTCGCGGCTGACCGGCGACGTCGCGGCGCACGAGATCGCCGGATTTGCGCGCGGCGCGCTCGCTTTCGGCCTGCGCGCGCGCGACACGTTCGCGGCGAACGTCGCCGAATACCTGACCGAGGAGAGCCGCGACCTGCCCGACGCGCATCGAGGTCGACGAATTCCTCGCCGACGTCGACCGACTGCGCGAGGCGACCGACCGGCTCGAAGCCCGCCTTGCCGCCATCGACAAGCCGCGGGGCGCCGGGTGATCTCGCGGCGCGTCGCCGGACGCCTGCTGACGATCCATCGCGTGCTCGTTCGCTACGGGCTCGACGATTTCGTGCGCGCAACGCATCTCTACCGCCCGCTGCGCTTCGTGTTCTGGCTGTCGCCATGGACCTGGTTCAGGCGGCGCCGCGGCAACCGCGGCGAGCGGCTGCGACGCGCGCTGGAGGACCTCGGCCCGATCTTCGTGAAATTCGGTCAGGTCGTATCGACCCGGCGCGATCTGCTGCCGGGCGACATCGCCGACGAGCTCGCGAAGCTCCAGGATCGCGTGCCCCCCTTTCCGGGCGAGGCCGCGCGGGCACGCATCGAGGAAGCGCTCGGCCGTCCGGTCGCCGAGTTGTTCCGCGATTTCGACGTGGCTCCGCTTGCCGCCGCGTCGATCGCGCAGGTGCACGCCGCGACGCTGAATGACGGGCGCGAGGTCGTCGTCAAGGTGCTGCGTCCGGACATGCAGCGAGGTAATCGTCCGCGATCTGGAGGTGCTACACACGCTCGCGGCGCTTGCGCAAGAGTACTGGCCGGAATCGCGACAACTGCGGCCGCGTGAAGTCGTCGTCGAGTACGAGCGGACGATCCTGAACGAGCTCGACCTGATGCGCGAGGCCGGCAACGCCTCGCAGCTGAAGCGCAATTTCGCGGGCTCGACGATGCTGCACGTGCCGGAAGTTCACTGGGACCTGTGCCGCCGCGACGTGATGGTCATGGAGCGTATCCGCGGCGTGCCGATCTCCGAGGTCGTGCGCCTGCGCGAACTCGGCGTGAACATACCGAAGCTAGCCGAGAACGGCGTGACGATCTTCTTCACGCAGGTGTTCCGGCACAACTTCTTCCATGCCGACATGCATCCCGGCAATATCTTCGTCGACGTCAGCGATCCCGCGAATCCGCGCTATGCCGCGGTCGATTTCGGCATCGTCGGCACGCTGGATCCGCGCGACCAGCTCTATCTCGCCGGCAACTTCCTCGCATTCTTCGAGCGCGACTACCGCAAGGTGGCAATTCTGCACCTCGAAAGCGGCTGGGTGCCGGCCGGCACGCGCGTGGACGAGCTCGAGAGCGCCGTGCGCACCGTCTGCGAACCGATCTTCAACAAGCCGCTGAAAGACATCTCCTTCGGCCTGGTGCTGCTGCACCTGTTCGAGATCGCGCGGCGCTTCCAGATGCAGATCCAGCCGCAGCTCATCCTGCTGCAGAAGACACTGCTCAACATCGAGGGACTCGGCCGCGAGCTCTATCCTGAGCTCGACCTGTGGAAGACGGCGCTGCCGATCCTGCGCGACTGGATGCGCGAGCGGAGCCACCCGCGCGCGCTCTTTGAGAGCATGAAGAGCCATTGGCCAGACATCGCGGAAGCGATCAAGGTCTTGCCGGTGATCGCGCGGCGCACGATTCGCCGCGCCTACGACGAGGAGCTCGTGGTCAAGACCGAGTCCGAGTCGCTCGAGCGGCTCCGCGCCGAGATGCGGCTCGACCGCCGGCACAGCGACGCGATATTGCGCCGCCGGCGCCGTGTTCCTCGGCGGCATCATCTGGCTCTCACTCGGCACGCAGCCCGCCTGGATCGGCTGGCTGCTCACCGCGGGAGGCGCGTTGCTGCTCGCACGCCGTTTCACTCGACGCTGAAGGCGATGCGCTTCGGCCCTTTGCCCACCGGGATGCGCGCGACCTCGCGCACTTCGGCAATGTCGATCACCGACACCGAGTTGTCCTTCGGGTTGGTGACATAGGCGAACTTGCCCTCGGGATCGCAGACCACCCAGTTCGGGCTGCCACCCACCGGCACAGTGCCCTTCAGGGAAAAATCCGGCAACGAGTAGATCGCCGCGTAATTCGCCACGGTCGCCACGGCGACGAGGTGACGGCCGTCGCGGGTCATCGCGAGTCCGTGGTTGTACGTGTACGGCCAGGCGCCGGCGCCTTCCTGGTTTGCGAGCCTTTCTGCGAGATTGCTGCCCGACGCCGGAATGGATTTTTCGAGCGCCGGCAATTCGACGCGCCGCACGAATGAGCCGTCGGCCAGGCGTCGCACCTCGAAGCCATGCAGACGCGACAACTGGTAATAGATGAGGCCGCGCGGTTCGTCGAGCACGATCGGTCGCACCGACTCACCCACGTCCAGCGACATGACCACGCGGCCGGTGCCGGTGTCGTACACATAGATCGCGTCGGTCACCATGTTGCCGACATAGAGGCGCTTGCCGTCGGCGGAGATTTCGGTCGCATGGTTGCCGATCGTCGCCGGCCACCAGGCTTCGATGTGGCCGTCCTCGGCATTCAGCACGATCAGCCAGTGGCGCGAGTAGAGCGGGACGTAGATGCGCTTACCGTCCGGCGAGCGCGATACGTGGTTCGGCGAGCCGTCGAGCGCGGTCGACCACAGCGGCTCGAACGTGCGGCTGTCGAATGCCATGACCTTGCCGCTTTCGCTGTTCTGATAGCCGAACGGGCTGTTCATGTTGTACTGGGCCCCGACGTAGAACACGCGGCCGTCCGGCGAGCCCATCACGTCATCGGTGTGCTCGCCGATCTCAATGCTGCGCACGACCTTGCGCGCGGCCGACGTCGATCACCTGCACGTCCTGCGACAGCGGACTCTCCACGAGAAGCCAGTTGCGCGATTCGTCCGCCGCCGCTGGCTAGCGCACACACCGCATTCAGCAGGCATACGACTGCGGTTACTGGCTGCATAGCGATGCTCCCAGGCGACTGACCAGCTGCACAAGATGATCGACGTCGTCCTCATCGTTCTCGTAGTGCAGGAAGCAGGCGCGGAGCGAAGTCCGGCCATTCACGCGCGAAGTCGGCAGGTGCGCCTCGCCACTCTCGCTCACGGCTGCCGAAATCCGTGCATTGAGGTCGTCGAGGGCCGCATCGTCGATGTTCCGGTCCGCCGGCCGATAGCGGAAATTCACGACCGACAGGGACGCGGGTGACAGCAATTCGAAGTCCGGGGTCGCGCGCACGCGCGCGTCCATCAGCTTCGCCAGGCGATTGCAGCGCGTCACCAGCTCGGCGAGCCCGCTGCGGCCCAGTCGCGCGAGGGCCGCCCAGGTCTTGAGCGCGCGATTGCCGTAGGTGAGCTCGAACATGTATTCGCACGGCCACGGAACCTCGCTGTGACCGGCCACGAGGTAATCGGCTGTCAGCGAATAGGCAGCGCGGTGCACCTCGGGATGGCGCGTCAGCATCGCGCCGCAGTCGAGCGGAACCTGCGGCCATTTGTGCGGATTGAGCGTCACCGAATCGGCCCGCGCGATCGCCTGGAAGTGTTCGCGGTACGCGGGATCGAGGGCCGCCCAGGCGCCGAAGGCGCCGTCGATGTGCAACCAGATGCCGAATGCCTCGGCGATGTCGGCCACGGCGTCGAGCGGATCGATTGCGCCGGTGTTCGTCGCGCCGCCGCAGGCGACGATGGCGAACGGCAGGTGGCCCGCCGCAAGGTCTCCCTCGATCGCATGGCGCAAGGCCTTGGGCTGCATGCGGAAATCCGCGTCGACCGGGATCTCGCGCAGGCATTTCGTGCCGATGCCGAGCTGCTCGGCGCATTTCTGGATCGACGAATGGCTTTCTGTGCTCGAGTAGAAGGACGAGCTGCGGGCGGCCGCCCTGCAGTCCTTCGGCGCGCATGTTCCAACCGGCATGCTCGGCGGCGCGATGTCGCGCTGCCGTCAGCGCGTTCAGGGTGGCCGCCGAACCGCCCGTCAACAACAGGCAGAGGCTGCCCTCGGTCGGGAATCCCACCAGCTCCATGATCCAGCGCCCGAGGCTCGCCATCAGGAACAAGGCCGAGTGGTCGTAGCCGTCGAGTCCGGTATTCATCGTGGTGGCGACCGCGTCGGCGAGGATCGAGATCGGCGCCGGCGGCGAGTTGACCCAGCCGTACGAGCGCTTGTGCCCGATCGCGATGGGCCAGGGCAGGATCTCGCGGCGCAGGAATTCCAGGATGTCTTCCGGTGCCTGCCCCTGCTCCGGCAGCGGCAACGACATCAGGCGGCGGCGAACTTCTTCGGGCACGACGCGATCGACCGGCTGGGCGGGCAAGGCGCGCAGGTACTCGCCCAGCATCTCGATGGTGCGCGCGCCGAGCGGGTCGAAATTCTCCCGGTCTTTGACGAAGGGGTGCACCGCGTTAGGTCTGCCGCGGTTCGATCCAGGTCGCGATCGCGCGGCCGCAGAGTTCGCCGAATCCGTCGAAGATCGCCGTGCCGGTGTAATGCTTGCGGCCATCGTGGCCGAGCGCCCACCCGATCACGACGCAGGGCGCATCGACCAGCACGCAGCGGTCGACCCGCGCCGCGTAAAGCCCGAGCAGCGCGCCGCGCGCGGCGGCGCCCGAGGCGAAGAAGCCGGGGCAATCGAGCGCTGCCCACATGAATTCCGGCAACACCTTGCCGTCCGCGCCCGTGAGCGACCGGTCCGGCAGCCACGCAGCCGCGCACAGTTCCCGCCCATCGATCGGCGAGGCGAAGATGCGCATGCCGTCGCCGCGCACGCGCTCGGGCCCGCAGACGAAGCAACCGGGATAAGTGTGCTCCTTGAAACCTTGATACCCGCTGACTGCGGCCAGCGCATCGGCATAGGTCGGCGGCTTCGGCACCTCGAGATCGAACGTCTTCGGGCTGCCGCTCGCGACCGGCTCCTCGCCGTCCAGGAGAAGGATGCGCGACGCCGTCGGCGTCTTCGCGGATCGTGAGTGGCCGATCGAGCGGCGGCGGTTTCATCAGGCGCACTTCGATGGGCGTCCCGGCCGCGGCGGCCAGCATGCCGCTCGTGTAACCGCCGTTGCCCGACTGCGGCGGGCCGCGGAATCGGCGGCCAATCACGAGTATCCGCTCTGCGCTCATGCTGCGCCGCATCCTAGCCCAACGGCAGTGGCCGGGCACGCGGTCGGACGCTAAGCTGCCTGTCGGCCGGCCAATGGGCTATCCGTCCAATTCAAGGGGAGATGTTGGTCGTGAATACCAACACACCGAAGGCACTCGTCTTCGCGATGGCATTGCTCGCGTCGTTTTCATTCGCGACCGCTCGCTCCCAGGAATCTGTCGCGCAGGCCGGGCCCACGCCCGATCAGCTGAAGAAGCTCGCCGCGGAGGGCTACGAAGCGGACCCAGCGGTATTGAAGGCTGTTGCGACCGGTGGTACACCGATGGGCCGCTGGAAGGAAGGCCTCACCTTCGACGGCGTCGCGCCGATGCCCTGGCTCAAGAGCGCCGCGAACTGGTTCCCCAAGACGGAAGATGTCCAGCCCGACGAGATCCGTGTGACCTTCATGGGCAGTTCGCCGATGCCGCGGCCGGGACAGATGGGCACCTCGGTCTACGTCGAGCTCGGCAACGGCAACAGCTTCATCTTCGATATGGGACCCGGCTCGATTGCCAATTACCTGGCGGCGGGTGTGTCGCTCAATCGCCTGAATAATATCTTCCTGACCCATCTGCATTGGGATCACGTCGACTCGGTGGCCTACACCTACATGTTCGGCGCATGGGCGGGACGCTGGCATGAGCCATTCCGCGTCACCGGGCCGTCGGGTACGAAGCCCGAATACGGCACTCGTTACATGATGGAGCGGATGAAGGAGATGCTGACCTGGCATCGCGCCAGTTTTGACCAGTCGCCGATCGGCAAGGGTTTCGACATGGAGGTCAACGAATTCGATTTTCGCGACGACGGCGGCGTGGCCTACGAAAAGGACGGGGTCAAGATCACGCACTGGCGCCAGTCGCACACCGAAGACGGCGCCTCAGCTTATCGCCTGGACTGGAACGGCCTGTGTGTCGCCTTTACCGGCGACGGCCGCCCGAACTCGCTCACTATCAAGTATGCGGAGGGATGCGACTTGCTGATCACGGAGGTCCAGCCCGAGCTGATGGCAATCAGCGCCGCGGTCAATGGCGTGATGCCCGTCATCGGTCGCAACACGGTGGACAGCGCCCACAACTCCGGTTACGCGGCGGGATACCTTTACAACAAGGTCAAGCCGCGCATGGCCATGACCACGCACATGGGCTACGACGGCTATTCCAACCCGGAATTGCTTGCCGAGATCCGCTACCACTACAAAGGGCCCTTCCACTTTGGCGCGCCCGACATGGTGGTGGTGAACCTGACGCAGGACAAAGTCTGGGTCCGCGATGGCGTGATCCCGGATTTCCCGAGTCAGGCGCCGCCGAAGTTCGACATCGCGGCTATGGGCGGGTTCGTCATTCCGGCGCCGCGCAACCGGCGCCAGGATTTCCAGGAACAATCGATCCGCGACGCAGAGATTCCGCCGGACGAATACTATCCGCCGGGCTTCAAGCCGGAACTGATTCCGTTCTGGCCGACCAACAAGCCCATCTTCATCCCGGCCGCACAGGTGCCGCCAGGCTTCTGGCTGGGCGGCAAGCCTGCGGCAGCAGCGCAACCTGAGGCGGACGAAAAAGCGACACCGTCGCAGTGATCGACGGGCCCGCTGAAAAACGGTTGCAGCGGACGCCGCTCATGCGGCGTTCGCTGCCCATTTCCGGAGTTCCCCGATGAAAATCGCCGTTTTCTGTTCATCGGCTGCATGCTGCTCGCGCCGGCCGCCCTCGCAGCGGAATCCGGCGACGGCATGCGCCAGTTCCTCGCGAAGCGCCAGGCGCGCGACGCTGAAATCGCGCACTCGATCTGGGACTGGGCCGAGGTCGGCTACCAGGAAGTGAAGAGCTCGGCATTGCTGCAGAAGGAACTGTCGAAGTCTGGCTTCGAGGTCGAGGCCGGCGTCGCCGGCATCCCGACCGCCTTCGTCGCGACCGCGGGCTCCGGAAAGCCGGTGATCGGCATCCTGGCCGAATTCGATGCCTTGCCCGGCATCACGCAGGACGCGGTGCCCGAGCGCAAGCCGGTCGAGGGCAAGCTTTCCGGCCACGCCTGCGGTCACCACCTCTTCGGCACCGCCTCGGTGTCCGCCGCCATCGCGATCGCCGACTGGCTGAAGCAGAGCGGCACGGCTGGCACGATCCGCGTGTACGGCACGCCGGCCGAGGAAGGCGGCGCAGGCAAGGTCTACATGGTGCGCGCGGGACTGTTCAACGACGTCGATGCCGTAATGCACTGGCACGCGTCCGACATCAATGCCGCTGGCCTCGACCGCTCGCTCGCGAACAAGTCGGCAAAGTTCCGTTTTCACGGCCTCTCGGCGCATGCCTCCGGCGCGCCCGACCGCGGCCGCTCGGCGCTCGACGGCGTCGAGGCGATGAACGTGATGTCGAACCTGCTGCGCGAGCACATCCCGTCGGATGCGCGCATACATTACGTGATCACGAGCGGCGGCTCGGCGCCGAACGTCGTGCCGGACTTCGCGGAATCGTACTACTACGTGCGCCATGCGGATCCGGGCATGGTTGAGCAGATCTTCGACCGGGTGGTCAAGACCGGAGAAGGCGCCGCGCTCGGCACCGGCACGCGCATGGAGTACGAGGTCATCGGCGGCGTCTACAACCTGCTGCCGAATGAACCGCTCGCTCGCGTCATGCACGCCAAACTCACCGAAGTCGGCGGCGTGAAGTATTCGCCCGATGAGCAGGCGTTCGCCGAAAAGCTCTACGCCAACCTGGACGCGCCGAACATGAAGCTCGGATCACAGGAACAGATCCAGGCATTCGAATTCGAGCGTCCGGGCATCGGCTCGACCGATGTCGCCGATGTCAGCTGGACCGTGCCGACGGTCGGCTTGCGCACCGCGACCTGGGTGCCGGGTACGCCTGCCCACAGCTGGCAGGCGACGGCCGCCGGCGGCATGGGCATCGGCTACAAGGGCATGAACGTCGCGTCGCAGACGCTCGCGCTGATGGGCCGCGAGCTCTTCACGCGCCCCGACCTGATCGCGGCCGCGCGCGCCGAGTTCGAAGAGCGGCGCGGCCCCGATTTCCAGTACAAGCCGCTGCTCGGCGATCGTGCACCCGCACTCGATTACCGGCGCGGCGTGCCGGGCGGCGGCGAGGACTGACGTTTCGCCGCAGCCGGCGGTCGTTTCGTCGTGGCGATTGGGCAGTTCGCCCTTCCGGGGCTTAGTCTTGTGCCCCTGTCATCCGCCTTCTTCCAGGGGACCACCATGAAATGGCTTACCGCACTGATCCTCAGTTTCATTCTCGCGCCGGCCCTGCAGGCCGCGGACATTCCCACGAACATCGCCGCGGCCGTCGCCGCGCCCGAGCGCAGCGCCAAGGACCGCGAGCGCGATGCCCGCGACAAGCCTGCCGAGCTACTCGCCTTCGCTGGCGTCCGGGCCGGCGACAAGGTCGCCGACGTCTTCGGCGGCGGCGGCTACTGGAGCGAGATCCTCTCGCGCGCGGTCGGCCCGTCCGGCAGTGCGACACTCGTCAACAACGATGGTTATTTCAATTTCGCCAAGGACGACATCAAGGCGCGCTTCGCCGACGGCCGACTCAAGGAAGTGAAGCAGCTGGTCGGGAAGACCAGCGCTCTCGGCCTGGGCCGCGACCAGTACGACCTCATCGTGATCTTCATGTCCTACCACGACATCTACTGGGTCGATGAGAAGGAAGGGTGGCCGAAGATCGATGCCGACAATTTCATAAAGCAGCTGCATGTCGCGCTGAAGCCGGGCGGGAGACTGCTCATCGTTGATCACGCCGCAGTGGCGGGCACTGGTAGCACCGCGGCGCAGGAACTGCACCGCATCGACGAGGAGTTCACGAAGAAGGATTTCACGAGCCACGGCTTCGCACTCGAGAAGACCTGGGACGGCCTCCGGAATGCGGGCGACGACCACTCGAAGGGGGTTTTCGACCCCGCGATCCGGGGCAAGACCGACCGCTTCGCGCACCTGTATCGCCGGCGCTGAGGCGGGAAACGATCAGGCCCGCAGGCCGCCGAGAAAGACGGCTGCGTCGCCGCCCGCTCCGATCACGTCGACGAGCGCCGATCCCACGATCACGCCGTCGGCGTGACCGGCGAGCCGCCGGACCTGCGCGGCATGGCGGATGCCGAAACCGGCGCATACCGGCAGGTTCGCGACGCTCCGCACGCGATCGAGATAGGCGAGCACATCGTCGGGAATCGCGACTTCGCGGCCGGTCGTGCCGGTCGCCGTCACCGCGTAAACGAATCCCTGGGACTCGCGCGCGAGCATGGCGAGACGAGCCGCCGGCGTCAGAGGCGTCACCATCTGCACCAGCGCGAGACCCTCACGGGTCAGTGCGCCGCGCAGATCCGCGCACTCTTCCCAAGGCAGGTCCGGCACGATGAATCCGGACACGCCCGCCGCCCGCGCATCCGCCGGCAGACGCCGGAGTCCATGGGACAGCAGCGGATTGAGATAACTCATGAGCAACAAGGGCGCGCGCGGGCGTGCCGGCAAGGCCGCGAGCGTTTCGAGGATCCAGGCGAGCGTGACGCCCTGTTCGAGGGCGACGCGGCTCGAGCGCTGGATCGTCATGCCATCCGCCATCGGGTCGGAGAACGGCACGCCGATCTCGACCACGTCCGCGACCGAATCGATCGCGGCAAGATGCCGCGTGAACGATGCGCGATCCGGAAAGCCGGCGGTCAGAAACCCGACCAGCGCGGGAACGCCGCGACTGGCGGCTTGGCGCAGTGCCTCGGCGATCGGATCGCGAGGCGGCATCACCCCGGCTCCGCGATCAGCGTCGCCAGGTCCTTGTCGCCGCGGCCGGACAGCCCGACCAGGATGGAGGAGCCCGGATGCTTCCTCGCAAAGCGCCGCGCGCCGGCGAGCGCGTGCGCGCTTTCGAGCGCCGGCAGAATGCCTTCGCGCGCGCTGCATTCCCTCGCGGCGGCGAGCGCTTCGTCGTCGCCGGCGACCCCGTAATCCACGCGCCCGATCGCCTGCAGGAGCGCGTGTTCCGGCCCGACCGCCGAGTAGTCGAGGCCGGCGGATATCGAATGCGTTTCCTGCACCTGGCCGTGCGCGTCCTGAAGCAGCATCGTATAGCAGCCGTGCAGCACGCCCGGACGGCCGAACGCGAGCGTCGCCGCATTCTCGCCGAGGCCGGCGCCGCGTCCGCCCGCCTCGATGCCGAGCAGCCGCACGCCGGCATCGCCGAGGAACGGATGAAACAGTCCGATCGCGTTGGATCCGCCGCCGACGCAGGCGATTGCGACATCCGGCAGCGACTGAGTCGCCGCCAGGATCTGGGCTCGCGCTTCGCGCCCGATGACGGACTGCAATTCGCGCACCAGGTAGGGATAGGGATGCGGTCCGACCGCGGAGCCGAGCAGGTAATAACTGCCGACCGGATCCGACACCCAGTCGCGCATCGCCTCGTCGATCGCGGCGCGAAGCGTCCGGTCGCCGCTCTCGACCGGTACGACGTCGGCGCCGAGCAGACGCATGCGACCGACATTCGGCGCCTGCCGCTGCATGTCCACGGCACCCATGTACACGACGCAGGGCAGGCCGAGTCGCGCGCAGGCGGCGGCGGTGGCGACGCCATGCTGGCCCGCGCCGGTCTCGGCGATAATCCGCCGTGCACCCAGGCGTTTTGCCAGCATCGCCTGGCCGAGCGCGTTGTTGATCTTGTGGGCGCCGGTATGCGCCAGGTCCTCGCGCTTGAGCCAGATCTCGGCGCCCCATGCGCCCGACAGGCCCTGCGCCTGAGTCAATGCGGTCGGCCGACCCGCCCAGTCATGCAGTTCGCGCATCCATTCGCGCTGAAAATCCGGCGCGTGCAGGAATTTCTCTACGCCTTCCTGCAGGCGATCCAGCGCCGGCACGAGAATCTCGGGAACGTAGCGGCCCCCGAAGGGCCCGAATCGGCCGCGCGCGTCCGGCATCTCGCCCGCGAGCGCAGCTTCGCGCAAACGCCTGGCATCGTCGACGGCGAGCACCGCGCTCATGCCGAAGCCGCCTGCCGTCCCATGCGAGCGGCCACGATGAACTCGCGGATCCGGCGCGCGTCTTTCACACCGGGTGCACGTTCGACGCCGCTCGAGACATCGACGCCAAATGGGCGCACGGCGGCAACCGCGCAGCCGACGTTGTTCGCGTCCAGCCCGCCGCCGAGGATCAGCTCGGAGGTTCGCGCCATGACGGATGCCGCCGACCAGTCCGCGCGTCCTCCGCTGCCGCTCGCCTTCGACTCGAACAGGATGCGCCCCGATCGCCTCGGACCTGGTGTCCACTGCCGCAGGACCGGCCAGCGCTCGATGGTTTCGGGAATCCGCAATGACGCGAAGTCCGCCGCATCGGATTGCCAGACATCGGGCGTCAACGCTTCCAGCACGCGATCGACCAGTTCCTGTTCCGGTCGCAAGGTCACGGCGACGCAGAGCACACCGCGCGGCAACGCGCGCGCGAGCGCGGCCGCCCGCTGCGGCGCGATATCGCGCGGCGACGGTGCGTGGAACACGAAGCCGATCGCATCCGCCCCGGCCACGACCGCCGCCTCCACGATGTCTTCGGTCGTGACCCCGCAGATCTTGACGAACTGGATCATGCCGCCGCCCGTCCCGCCGCGATCATCGTCCGGACCACCGCGCCCGGATCGGGCGCGCTCATCAACGCGCTGCCGACGAGCCCCAGTTCGTATCCGTGACGCGCGACATCGGCGCAGTCGTCCGGTGTCGTCAGGCCGCTCTCCGCAACGCGTGGCAATCCTTCCGGCAGCAATGACGCCAGTTCGCGGAATCGTTCTCGTGAAAACTCCAGCGTCTGCAGATCGCGGCAGTTGACGCCCATGAGAACGGGAGCGACGCGAGCGGGATCCGGCTGGAGCGCCCGCTCGCTCGCGGCGCGCGCGATATCATCTGCATCGAACACTTCGAGAAGGACAAACAGACCGAGGTCCTGCGCGCAGTCCAGCATCTCTGCGCGCTGTGCGTTTGAGAGCATGCGCACGATCAGCAGAGCGCCACCGGCGCCGGCGGCACGGGTTTCGTAGAGCTGATAGGGATCGACGAGAAAATCCTTGCGAAGTGCCGGAACGCCGAACGGCATCAGCGCGCGCGCCGCATCGGCAGCATGCGCCAGGTCCCCACGAAACTCGGTGGGTTCGGTCAGAACGGAGACGGCGATCGCGCCAGACTCGGCATAGGCGGTGACCTGCTCGGCCACGCCGTTGTTTCCGAGTTCGCCGCTCGATGGCGAGCGGCGCTTGTACTCGGCGATCAGGCCGAAGGACCCGTTCAGCCGCAGCGGCGGCGCGGCCGGCGTCCTCAGCGCGCGGGTCCGAAGCGCGGCGAGCGGTTCGCGCGCGATTGCTTCGGCCACCCGCTTCCGGCTCGATCGCGCCATCGCATCGAGAAAGCCGCTCATGCCTCGTGCGCCGCGGCCGGAACAGCGATGTCGTCGAGCAGCCGGGCGGCGGAGCCGTCGTCGATCGCCCCCGCGGCGAGTTCCGCGCCGCGCACGATGTCCGGCACCTTGCCCGTTACTTCCGCGACGAGTGCGGCGCCCATGACCAATGCATCCCGGTGTCCGCCGTGCTCGATGCCGCGGAGGACGTTGCCCAGTCGTTGGGCGTTGTGCGCGGCGTCGCCGCCGATCAGATCGGCTTCCCGGCACTCCGGCAATCCGAAATCGGCGGCGCATCGTTTCGAACGCGTCACCGAACCCGGCCGCACGTCGAACAGGGTGAATGCCGCCGCAGGCGTCGGTTCGTCCCATCCGGTGTCGCCGTAGACGACGAACACGCGTTCGATCGGCATGCCGGCGAGCGTTTCCGCCATCAGTTCCGCGATCTCGAGGCTCCAGGCGCCGATCACCGCATAGGGAACCTGCGCGGGGTTGGCGAGCGGCCCCAGCATGTTGAAGATGGTGCGAACGCCGAGCGCCGCGCGCACCGGAGCGAGCGCTTTCATCGCCGGGTGATAGTGCGGCGCGAACAGGAAAGTGAAGCCGGTCCGGTCGAGACAGGCGCCGGCGGCATTTTCATCGAGTGGCATCGGCAGTCCGAGCGCCTCCAGCACGTCGGCGCTGCCGGAACGCGATGACACGGAGCGATTGCCGTGTTTCGCGACGCGAATGCCGCACGCGGAGGCGAGCAGCGCCGCGCCGGTCGATAGATTGAGGCTCTGCGAGCCGTCGCCGCCGGTGCCGACCACGTCCGCGATGACGAGATCCGGCGAGATGCGCGGCCGGCGGGCAAGCGAGCGCATCGCGTGCGCAAATCCGCGCACTTCGTTCGCCGTGGCGCCCTTGATGCGCAAGGCGGCGAGCAGCGCGCCCGTCATGGCGGGCGACATGCCGGGATCGGTCAGGGAAATGAGCAGGTCGAATGCCGCGCTCTCGGAAAGGTCGTGGCGCTCCAGCAGCGAATCGAGCGCTTCCTTGCCCGGACGATTCATGCGGCACCCGCGAGCGCCAGGAATGACGCCATCAGCCGCGGCCCTTCCGGAGTCAGGATGCTTTCCGGATGGAACTGGACGCCTTCCACGGCCAGCGTCCGATGCCGCACGCCCATGATCTCGTCCTCGGCCGTCCAGGCCGTGACTTCCAGCTCGCCGGGAATCCGGTCGCGCTTCGCGATCAGCGAGTGGTAGCGGCCGGCCTCGAGTGGATTCGGCAGCCCGTCGAATACGCCGCGGCCGTCATGGCGCACGGTGGAAGTCTTGCCATGCATCAGGCGTTCGGCGCGCACGATCACGCCGCCGAATACTTCGACCAGCGCCTGGTGTCCGAGGCAGACGCCGAGCACGGGCACCTGTCCGGCGAAGTGCTCGATCATCGGCATCGAGACGCCGGCATCGGCCGGCGTGCCGGGCCCCGGCGAGATGCACAGATGCGTCGGCTCGAGTGCGATCGCGTCGTCGACCGTGATGCGATCGTTGCGATGCACGAGCACGTCGGCACCGAGCACCAGAAACGCCTGCACCAGGTTGTAGGTAAAGGAGTCGTAATTGTCGATCAGCAGCAGGCGCGGTTTCACAGGCCTCCCTCCGCAAGTTCCATCGAGCGGCGAAGCACCGCGCTCTTCGCGAGTATCTCGTCGTGTTCGCGCGCGGCGATGCTCTGCGCGACGATTCCGGCGCCCGCCTGGTAGTTGTAACGGCCATCGCTGAAGACCATCGTGCGGATCGTGATCGCCTGATCCATGTCGCCGCCGCTGCCGAAGTATCCGACCGTGCCGCCATAGAGGCCGCGTCCGACCGGTTCCAGCTCGTCGATGAGCTGCATCGCGCGGACTTTCGGCGCACCGACCAGCGTGCCCGCCGGGAACGCCGCGGCGAACAGGTCGAACGCATCGTTGCCCTCGGCCAGTTCGCCGTCGACACCGCTGACGATGTGCATGACGTGGCTGTAGCGTTCGATCTGCCGATAGGGATCGACGCGCACGGAGCCCGCGCGTGCGACTCGGCCAAGATCGTTTCGCGCCAGGTCGACGAGCATCACGTGCTCCGCATTTTCCTTCGGGTCCGCGAGCAGCCGCGCCGCGTGCGCGTCGTCTTCGCCCGCATCCATGCCGCGTGCCGATGTCCCGGCGATCGGCCGCAGTTCCGCGCGCCCGGCCCGCAGGCGCACCAGCGCCTCGGGCGAGGAGCCGACGACCGTGAGGCCGCCCGCTTCGATGTAGTACATGTACGGTGAAGGATTGAGCAGGCGCAGTGCCCGATAGGCCTCGAACGGATCGAGCTCGCATTCGCCGTCGAAGCGCACCGACATCACGAGCTGGTACACGTCGCCCGCCGCGATCGACTCCTGCACCCGCCCGACGGCGTCGTTGAATCCCCCGCGGCACAGGCTCGCCTGTGGCGGCGAATAACTGAATGGCTTCCGGTCGCGCGGCACAGGTCCCGCGAGCGCTGCGACGACCTCGCGCTTCAGCGCCTGCCGCTCGCTCTCGTCGCCGTCGTGCAGCAGCGTGACGCCGCGCGTCAGGTGATCGAAGACCAGCAGCGAGCGCGGCGCGAGATAGCAGGCTTCCGGTACGACGGCGCCGTTCGCGCGCGGCGACGGAAGCGATTCGAACGAGCGCACCAGATCGTAGGCCGAGAAACCGACGAGCCCACCGACGAGCGGCACGCCGCCGGCATCCGGACGAAGACGCGGCGCCCGCGCCAGCGCCTCACGGTAAACCGCGAGCAGCTCGTCGCGTCCCGCGGGCCGCTCCCGCCGCTCGCTGCCGAGCGAGAGGCCGTGTCGGTCCAGTCGCAGCTCGAAGCAATCCCCGAACCCGATGAACGAATAGCGCGACAGCCGCACGCCCTGCTCCACGCTTTCGAGCAGGAAGCGCGGGCGCAGCGGACGCAGCTTCAGGAACGCCGAAACAGGCGTGTCCAGATCCGCGGCAATGTCGAATGTCATGTTCATGGGCATAAAAAAACCCACCCCCGGTGTATCCGGAGATGGGTCCTGGTTCGAACGGAAAAATTAAGCGAAAACTACGCGACCAGCGCCCACTCCGGAGAGGGGTGCCACCACCAGCGGCGATTGGCGGACATGCGGTCGGCGTACATCTGGTGCCGAGTATTGTCCGGGTTCGGGCCAGCGGTCAAGCAAGACGTCCGGAAAGCGTGCCCCCGTGCCGCGAAGGGAGCGAATAAAAAGGCCGCGCGACTTACGCCGCGCGGCCTGCAGGATCAACCGGTCTGGATCAGAACGTGTACTTGATGCTCGCCCGATAGAACGGGCCGACCACATCGTAAGTGCTCACGTCCGTGTTCGCGTTGAGCACATTGTTCTGGTACCGAAGCGGCGGCTTCTCATCGGTCAGGTTGTCGACCCCCAGGTTGCCCGGTAGAGAGCCGGGCTCACGAGCACCCAGAAAAATAATGGGGAGTCATCGCCATCAGTGACGAGCCGCGAAGCGCCGCTCGGCCCGCTGACACCCGGCATGTGGTCAAAGAAGCAGTGCGCGGTTGTTGCTCTCAGGATACAAAACTCGATCTTGTTGGTAATCACACTGACGTTGCCAACATACGACAGTCCTTTTCACTTGAATACCGCGGTATTCGTCCTGCGGTTGCTCGCAAAGAATTGCGGTTGCACGCAAACAACTTCCGTGCGTCGTTGCTCCTCGTGGTTAATATCCGACAACCTGAAAATCCGGCTCGTACCCGGAAGCGTCGCGCGGAATGCGGCGCGTTTGGGTTTAGGACCTTCACTTTTGGTTACCTCGACAGGAGCATCGCACTCATGGCTACCAATCGATCACTTAGCCGAGCCGTCCATCTGGCGCTGCTGTCGTCCGCGACCGCCGCCACGGCGTTGTACACACCGAATGCAATTTCCCAGGACGAGCAACTTTCCGAAATCGTCGTGACGGGTTCGCGCATCCGCCGCGTCGAATCGGAAACCGCGAGCCCGGTCTTCATCGTGAACCGCGACGCGATCGAGGCATCCGGTGTCACGACGATGGGCGAACTGCTGCAGCAGATTCCGACCGTTTCCGGCGCGGCCACCAACACCTCGGTCAACAACGGCGGTGGTGATGGCGCATCGACCATCGAACTGCGCGGTCTCGGCGAGCAGCGCACGCTGGTGCTGCTGAATGGCCGCCGCATGACCGGTATCGCGGACAACGGCGCCGTGGATATCAACCTGTTTCCGGTCAACATGATCGAGCGGGTGGACGTGCTGAAGGAAGGCGCGGGCGCGATCTACGGCACGGATGCGATTGGCGGCGTGGTCAATTTCATCACGCGCACGGATATCGAAGGCCTCGAACTGACCTACGACTACGGCGTCAGCGACGAAGACGACGGCACGCGACATGCCGTCGGCCTGGCCTGGGGCACGTCCAGCGACCGTGGCAGCGTGGTCGTCGGCGCGAACTGGAACCAGCAGGACGAAATCTCGGCCGGCGACCGGGCCTTCGCTGCCAACGCGACCTATCTTTACGGCAGCGTGTTCTTTGGTGGCTCGAGCCGCACGCCGAATGGACGCATCAGATTCACTGACGCCTCGCCCTTGCATGCGAGCAACGGCGGCCAATTTGATTGCGGTATTGACGGCGGGATATGGTCCGTCACGAAATTGCCCGGTGTCGACGGCACCAGCACCGACGATTACCGCTGCTGGGACGGTGCCATCGACCCCTACAATTACCAGCCGCTCAATCTGCTGGTGACGCCGCAGGAGCGCACGACTCTGTTTACTTCCGCGAATTACAACGTCTCGGATGAGACCGAGATGTATTTTGAGCTGCTGCACAACTACACGACCTCGGGCTTCCAGATCGCGGAGCTGCCGTTCGATTCCCGCGACGACAACATCATTATCCCGGCCAACAACTTCTACAACCCGTTCGGCCAGGCTTCGGCGGACTCGAGGGTGTGGAGACGGACGCCGAGTGGCGCATGCAGGCGCTAGGCACCCGGCACAACAAGATCGATACGACGACGGACCAGATCACCCTCGGATTGCGCGGTGCGATCATGGATTCGGGCTGGGACTGGGATGTGAGCGCCGGTTACTCGCGCGTCGACCAGGACAACGGCGTCGATGGGTATCTCGTGTCGTCCAAGCTGCAGAGCGCTTTCGGTCCGAGCTTCCTCGACCCGGTCAGCGGGAATGTGGTCTGCGGCACGCCCGGCAACATCATCGCCGGTTGCGTCCCGGTCAACATATTCGACATCAATAGCCCGGACCAGCAGGACGCCTTGGACACGATCGCGGCATCCTACAACACGACCACGCTCTCCACGGTCAAGTCAGTTGCCGCCAACTTCACGGGCGACACCTTCAGCTTGCCCGCAGGCAATATGCAGATGGCCATCGGGGCAGGCTGGGACGAGTTTTTCTTCAGATTCGACACGGACGCCCTCACCGATGCGCAGCCGCCGGATTTCCTGACCTGTGGCCTGGCCCAGGAGACCTGCTCGTCGGACACCCGCGGTGATTACCACGTCGGATCGGTGTATATGGAGAACCTGATCCCGCTGTTGAAGGACCTGCCGGGCGCCACGGCCTTGAACCTGATAGTCGGCACGCGTTATTCCGACTTCAACACCTTTGGCGACACGACCGACAGCTCGGTCAAGATCGAATGGCGTCCGATTGAGGACTTGCTCGTCCGGGCGTCATGGTCGAGGTGTTCCGCTCGCCGCAGGTCGGCGACCTGTTTGGCAGGCGCGTTGGCCACCGCCTCGATTTTCAACGATCCCTGCGTGGGGCTGACGGCAGCCAGGTCGCAGCCAACCCGAATTTCTCGCTCGCCTGCGAGCACGTCGTTCCGGACGGCACGTTTCAGCAACCCAATGCCCAGATAGACCGGTCTGCTCTCGGGTAACAACGACCTGCAGCCTGAAACCGGCGACGTGTTGAATGTCGGCTTCGTGTTCCAGCCGAGCGCCCTCGATGGCTTCTCGGCGAGCGTCGATTACTGGCACGTACGAACTCGACGACGTCATCACGCCCGTGGATGTGAATACTGCCGCCGAAGTCTGCGTCGCGTCCGGCGATCCGGTGTTCTGCGGCCTCATCGATCGCCTTCCGGACGGAAGCATCCGTGTGATCCAGCAGCCGACGCTGAACTTCGGCAAGCTCGAGACCAGTGGCTATGACATCGGATTTCGGTATCCTTTGAAGCGGCACGCGTGCCGGCAGCTTCCAGTTCGGCATCGATACCACGTACATCGACAAGTACGATTCGACACCTTGCGCGGTCTGCGACACCGTGGAGGTGGCCGGCACCTTCGATCGCCAGTACGGCAACTATGCCGAATGGCGTGGTCTGGCGAGCGTCGGTTGGTCCCCGGAACTGTTCTCGGCCCTGTGTCGGCGCGCTACGTGGGTGATCTCGTCTGCTGGAAGACCCGGACGCGGCGCCCGGCATCCAGCCCGACCTCAAGATCCCGAGTCGATGACTTATCTCGACCTGACTCTCGGTTACTCCTTCAAGGAAAACCTGAAGATCAACCTCGGGGTCGACAACCTGACCGACGAGAAGCCGCCGCTTCTGTACCAGAACAATGTGCTCAACGCGAACACGGACGTGAGCACTTACGATGTGGTGGGCCCGTTCTATCGCGCGAATATCAAATACACGTTCTGATCTAACCCGTTGATCCTGCAGGCCGCGCGGCGCAAGTCGCGCGGCCTTTCTTATTCGTACCTACAGGTTTCCCCGCTCCCACGGCCCCCAGATCGCGAGGGTGAGGCCGTCCCGCCACGTGCCTCCACCTACGGCGTAAGCTCAGCGGAGTACTCACCCAGAAACTCGAGAAACCTGGAGACCTCGACAATGTCGCGCCCGGTAAAGCGGATTGAGTGCGAGCCCGTGCGTTCGACTATCGAGAGATAGCTCAGGACCTCCCCTGGCCGGTAGTGCTTGAAGGTGACATCCAGGCGAACCGGCTTCTGAAGGACGTACGGGCTCAATTCGCGGCGGCGTTCGATGCCCGCCTTCACTTTGGCCCGGATGAGCGCCTGGGCGGCCGCCGGCGTCATGGTTGCAGCGGAATGGAAGCCGATCGCCCTCTTCACCACGGCGCCCTCGATCTTGCCAAGCAGCGCCTGAGCCTCAGCGACGGCAGCATCGTCGCCGGAAATCGCAACGACCGGCACGCCAAAGTGGCCCGCGATGGCGGCGCTGATTCCCGCTTCCGGCATCGCGATGTCGTTGAGCGCCACTGAAGTGAGGGTGGCGCTTGACAGGGTGTGGGCCCGGACGCCGGTCGTGCTGGTCGTCGCCGTGTGATAGCCAATGAAGACCGCGGCGTCGAAGGTCGAATCGATGCCCTCCATCATGCCGTGCGGTCGCGGCCAGGACCGAACAATGGTCACGTCGTCGGGGAGGAGCTCAATGAGCAAATTCTCCCCGTTTCCATGGGCGTCGGCGACGACAATCGTCGTCGCACCCGCGTCGCGTGCTCCCTGTATTGCCGCCAACACCTCGGCAGTCATGAAGCCGCGAAAGCGCTCGTACTCGAAGCCCGTCGGGCCGAGTTGATCAGCCGTGACAACGCCGGCGACTCCCTCCATGTCCGCGGAGATAAACACCTTGAGCGACGGCTGAGCCTGCACGGCAAGCGGCATCAGTGACACAAGGATTGCAAGGATTACGGATCGACAGTTGGCTTTGAGATTCATGGAGTGACTCGATCTGATGAGAGGGTTTCGATTACATTTGGTAGGCGGCTTAGTCACTAGTCCGTCCTTACTTGATGTGCTGAAAAGGAGATAGCAGCATGGCATCTGTCAGATATATTTCGAACGACATCGACAAATCTGTGGATTTTTATCGGGACCGCTTGGGCTTCTCGGTGGAGAAGCACAATCCAGGAAAGTTTGCCGAATTGATGCGTCAGGATCTGCATCTTTTCATCAATGCGCCCGGAGCTGGCAGTGCTGGGAAGGCAGGGGGTAATCCTCAACCAGGCGGGTGGAACAGATTCATGATCGTGACAGATGATCTCGACGGCATGATCGACGAGTTGCGTGAAGCGGGAGCAAGTTTCCGTGGCCAAGTAGCCGAGGCAGGAGCGGGGAGGCAAATCCTGCTTCAAGACCCATCGGGGAATGTCGTCGAGTTGTTCGAATACGCAAAACACTAGGTTTTACGACAACACGCCGTTCGAACGCATGGTCAGGTCGCAGGTGCATAGGGTTTAGGCGGACCCACTCCGTCAAGCCACCGAGCTACCTTGGTCTCGGTTGCTACAACGCCTTCAAGCTCGGCAATCCGATCGATAACCTCATCCATCAGCTTGACGTTCTCGCCAGCGACGATGGCCACAATGTCGGGATGACCAAACAGAGCATCGGCATGCACAACACCGGCAATGTCACGAACTCGGGGGATCAATCGCTTGGGATGACGCGTCGTAATGAAAACGTAGGCCCAAACAGTTGATTGCATGAATGTCACTCCTGCGGCCTAACGCGGATGCTCACCAGACTCACGTTACGCGGCGACTGGGTACTGCAGCAAGACGGGCTCTACCTGGCTGACAGCGCAGTAATTCTTTCAGAATGTATTTCCAGACAGTTACGAATAAAAATGGCCGCGCGGCTTGCGCCGCGCGGCCTGCAGGATCAACGGGTTAGATCAGAACGTGTATTTGATATTCGCGCGATAGAACGGACCAATTATGTTGTAGGTGCTCACGTCGGTGTTCGAATTGAGCACATTGTTCTGGTACAGAATCGGCGGCTCCTCATCGGTGAGGTTGTCGGCCCCGAACTTGATCTTCAGGTTCTCCTTGAAGTTGTAAGCCGAGAAAGATCCAGATAAGTCACCGCTCGAATCTGGAGTGTCGGCTGGATACCGGGCGCGCCATCCGGGTCCAGCAGATCTTGCCGTCCATATAGCGGGCCGAAATCAGCGCTGTGAACGGCTCGAATGCCCAACCGACCGCGGCGGTTCCGCGCCATTCGGCATAGTTGCCGTACTGGCGATCGAACGTACCGGCCACCTCCACGGCGCGGAGACCGGGAAGACGACGCTGTCATACTTGTCGATGTAGGTCGCGTCCATCGCCGAACCGGAAGTCGCCGGCCGGCGTATCGCGCACAGGTACCGGATTCCGATGTCATAGCCACTGGTGTCGAGCTTGCCGAAGTTCAGCGTTGGCTGCTGGATCTGGAAGATCCCGCCGTCCGGGAATCGATCGATCAAGTTGCAAAACACCGGGTCACCGGTCGCGACGCAATTTTCCGCAGTCGTGTTGACGTCCATCTGCGTGATCACGTTCTCGAGTGCGTATTCCCAGTAGTCGACGTTGATCGACAAGCCCAGCGCCCAGCTCGGCGTCATACACGAAGCCGACATTGAGCACGTCGCCGGTTTCAGGCATCAGCTCCTCGTTACCCGAGCACAGACCGTCGACCTGCGAGTTGGGCTGTTCGAAACTGCCATCCGTCGGCACATTGTCGCAAGCAAGCGCCAGATTCGGGTTTGCAGAAACGGCTGCTGCTGTCAGCCCGACGCAGGGATCGTTGAATTGCGCGGCGTTCGAGAACGGGCCGGCGAACAGGTCGGAGACCTGCGGCGAGCGGAACACCTCCGACCACGAGCCCGGACGAGCAGGTCCGGAATCGGACGCCATTCGATCTTGACCGAGCTGTCGGTCGAGTCGTCGAAGGTGCTGAATGTCCGAATAGCGCATGCCAAGGATGAGATTCAATGCCGTGCGCCCGGGAGATCCTTCAACAGCGGGACCAACCTCTCCGCATACACCGACCCACGTGGTAGTCGCCCTCGCGTGTCCGCTGAGCAGGTCTCGTGTGAAACTCCGGCAGGTCATGAAATCTGGCGGCTGCGCATCCGTGAGGGTGTCCGTGTCGAATCTAAGGAAAAACTGCTCCCGCCTGCCCCGACGGCCATCTGCACCGCGCCCCGCGGGCAAACTGAAGATGTCGCCCGCGAAGTTGGCCTGCGCAAATGATTCTGACCGTGGACAGCGTGGTCTGGTTGTAGGACGCCGCGATCGTATCCAGCTCGTCGATCTGATTCGGGTCGTTCAGGTCGAATATGTTGACCGGGACGCAACCGGCGATGATGTTGCCGGGAGTTCCGCACTGACCACATTTCCGCTGACCGCGTCGATGAAGCTCGGACCGAAAGCGGCCTGGAGCTTTGACGACAAGAGATAGCCGTCGACACCGACGTCCTGGTCAATGCGAGAGTAACCGCCGCTGAGGTCCCACTCCCAGTTCCGACTCCATGATCGGGCCGCGCAAGCCCAACGTGAACTGGTCCGTGGTCGTGTCGGCCTTGTTGTGCCGCGTCCCCAGCGACTTCATGCGCCACTGCGCATTCGGATTGACCCTCCGTCGACGCCGCCAAAATCGATGCCGAACGGATTGTAGAAGTTGTTGGCCGGGATGACGATATTGTCGTTGCGGGAGTCGAACGCCAGCTCTGCGATCTGGAAGCCGGACGTCGTGTAGTTGTGCAGCAATTCCGCATACATCTCGACGTCATCCGTCACGTTGTAAGTGGCCGGATGTTAAAAGGCGTCCCGCGCTCCTGCGGCGTCATCAGGAGATTGAGCGGTTGGTAGTTGTAAGCGTCCTGGCTGGAAATATAGCAGCGATAGTCGTCGACGGAATCACCTGGAGCGCCTTCGATCCTGGTGACCGACGTACAACCGTAGGATGTTGCCAGCGGGCTGCCCGCAGGGAAGTCGATGCGGCCGTTCGGCGTGCGGCTCGAGCCGCCTGCGACGACGCCGTAGACGCCGTAGAGATACAAGGCATCATGGGAAAACGCCCGGTCGCCGGATGAGATTTCATCCTGCCGGTTCCAGTTCGCGCCGATGACCACGCTGCCGCGGTCGCTGGACGTGCCCCAGGCCAGGCCGACGGCATGCCGCTTGCCGTCGTCTTCCTCGGTCACGCCGTAGTCGTAGGTGAGTTCCAAGCCGTCGAAGTCCTTGCGGGTGATGAAATTGACCACGCCGCCAATTGCATCCGTGCCGTAGATCGCGCCCGCGCCTTCCTTCAGCACGTCCACCCGCTCGATCATGTTGACCGGAAACAGGTTGACGTCCACCGAGCCGTTACCGGCGATGCCGGTCATGCGGCGGCCATTCAGCAGCACCAGCGTGCGTTCGTCACCGAGGCCGCGCAACTCGATGGTCGATGCGCCATCACCGCCCCCGTTATTGACGGTGGTGTTGGTGGCAGCGCCGGACACGGTCGGAATCTGCTGCAGCAGTTCGCCCATCGTCGTGACACCGGACGCCTCGATCGCCTCACGGTTTACGATGAAGACCGGGCTCGCGGTTTCCGACTCGACGCGTCGGATGCGCGAACCGGTCACGACGATTTCGGAAAGTTGTTCGTCCTGGGAAATTGCATTTGGTGTGTAAAGCGCCGTAGCCGCCGTTGCGGAAGACAGCAGTGCCAACCGCACGGCTTGGCTCAGCGATCGATTGGTAGCCATTAGTACCACTCTCCTAGCGGGGTGTTCAAATTGAGAACCACGCATAGAAGTTAGCGAAATTGCTTTATGTGTTTGCAACGAATGTCGCCTAACAAAGCTCAATAATTGACGTATTTGAGTGGCATTCGGACAACAGAATTTCTCACTCAAAGTCACGCGAAGGATTTGCGGGCGCATGTCGCACTGATTGCGTTTCCTTGCCGCGCGCGCGCCACAGTGCGGCGCCGCGAGGCGCGTCTTTGCAAGCACGCTGGCAATTCCGGAAATGCACTCGCATGATTGCGACAGCGAATTTCGGGAGCGAGTCATGAGATTCAGGGTGATCGTCGCTATTGTCGCGGGCTGGCTTGGCGCCGGAGCGCTCGCCGGCATACACGAGGCGAGTGCGCAGGAAAAAGTTGAATCGCCGGACGGGCCTCCGGCATCACCGTGCGCAAAGAAATCGTTTCGAGAATTCGATTTCTGGGTCGGCGAGTGGGAAGTGCGCGATGCTGACGGAAAGTTCGCGGGCGCAAACAGGATCTCGAACGAAGAAAACGGCTGCGCGATCATCGAGCGCTGGAAATCCGCCAGTGGCGGTACTGGGCAAAGCCTGAACTACTTCGACCCAGCGGCAAATCGGTGGAAGCAGGAATGGATCGGGCTCGGACTGCTCCTGCACATGGAAGGCGGACTGCGCGACGGGGCGATGACCATGGAGGGCCCGCTGCAGTACATCAGTCAGAACCGCGTGACCCGCCTGCGGGGAATCTGGACGCCGCTCGCCGACGGCCGCGTTCGACAGCAGTTTGAGGAATCGGTGGATGATGGCAAGACCTGGTCACCCTGGTTCGATGGCTACTACACGCGGCGATCGCCGAACCAGTAATTCGGCGCGCAAACGATGCTCCTGAGCGCCAAGAGTCAGGAATGCCTTTTGGCCGGCTGCGCATTGGTGGCGATCTGGCTGACTACACCTGTGGCTTCAGCATCGGATGAGACAGAGAGTGGTCCGCAGGATACGGATTGCCGCCACACCAAGAGGCTGCACGCGCTGGACTTTTGGCTCGGTCGTTGGACGGTTTCATCGGAAGCGGAAAGGGTGGGCACCAACGTCATCGAACCAATCCTGAACGGCTGCGCGGTCACCGAACACTGGACCGACGCGACAGGCCAAGCCGGCTTCAGCCTTTTTTACTTTGACCGACACGCCGACTTGTGGAAGCAGGTATGGGTTACCGCTGACTCATTGCGCGTCGGCGGCACGAAGGAAAAAATTGAAGAACGCAGCCTGACGTCGGCGTCGCGAATTCGTTTTCAGGGCAAATACCTCGGGAAGCAACCCGGCCTGACGGTCGTTGACAGGACGACGCTCACCCGGCTGCCTGATGACAGCGTGCGTCAGTTGATCGAAGTCTCAACGGACGGCGGGAAATCGTGGACCGCGATTTTTGACGGGCACTATCGGCCGATCGCACCGGTCGACTAACTGCCTTCGCCGCTCCCTACGAGAGCCGCGCGCGACGCCGCAGCGTTCGCGCATTGACGCCGGTCAAACGCCGCAGGCTGCGAAAATAGGTCGAACGGCTTTCGAATCCGACCCGCATTGCAATTTCAACCTGGCTCAAGTTCGTGGAAAGCAGCAGTCGCCTGGCGACTGTCGCGCGCTTCCGCTGCAAATAGGCAAATGGAGTCATGCCGTGAACGGATTGGAACAACCGGATGAAGTGGAATCTCGAGAGGGACGCAGACTTGGCCAGGTCGCCGATGCCCAGGCTGCGTGCGTAATAGGTATTGATGTAATCCGTACTCCAGCCGATCCGCTTCAGGATCTCCCGCCGCGTGGAGTGACGTACGGCGCTGATCGGACCGATCGCCGAAATGAAAGCCCGATGGGCCCGCAGCATCCTCTCCAGCAGGAAGCTGAGTTGTTCTTCGTACCACATTTCGTCGTCCAGCTCGCGATCCACATGGAGCGCAATGTACCGAAGGAGAGGAGTAACCAGGGCGTCATGAGGACGCAGCTGTTCCGCGAACTCGACCGTGCGCTTGGCCAGATCGTCGCCTGAATCGAGCACGCGATCGGATGGAGTCAACAATGCTCCCAGTGTCTCTTCTGGGAGGCCAGGACGAAAGAAGATGCTGAACGAGTGTACCGGCTTGCCACTGATGAGCGTGCTGGCGTAGGTCCGCTGGTCATTGACGATGAGGTAATTGTCGTCGTCGACGGCGACGGTGCGGCCGTCGAGAAAGTAACGTTCAGTGCCACCCCAGGCCGCCTTGACGGAAAGGCGCTGTGTGAACATCGGATATTCAGCGCGCCGCTCGCGGGCAGAGATGATGCCGCTCTCCTTGCCCCACCTCGAATAGAAGTAGCGCCGATAGTCACGATTCTGGGGCGTGTCAGAGACATCCGGAAAAGAGCGGAGGAGCATCATGCTCGCACATTAGCAATTCAAGACCCGCGCAATCAATGGCGTCATAAGTGGAAACCCAGATTATGACGCGCGGGCTCCGCGATCCCAGTAGTGACCTGCATGCAACAAAAGTTCGCAATCGATGATCCGCACGTCGATGAACAACTGCCTCAGGCATCGCATCTCATCTTGCAGAATATTCACGGCCATTCCAGGCGGACTCCACGTGGCAGACACAACGATGAGCAAAGCACGTGCGTTCATCGTCGACGACGACGAGCTCGGCCGGCGGATGCTGCACTCGCTGCCTTGCAGCCAATACCGCAATCAAATGACGATCCGCGTGCGCCGCCGGACGTTCTCAATCGACGTTAACGACATTGCGTGGATCCAGGGCGCAAGCCAGTACAGTCGCCTGCATACGAAGTGCAGCGAATATCTGCTTTCGCGCACGCTCGCGGCGCTCGCGGCCGAGCTCGATCCCACGCGATTCTTCCGCATCCATCGTTCGGCGATTGTCAACGTGGCACACGTTCGCGAGGTGCGTTCGCGCGGTGACGGCTGCTACAACGTTTATCTTCACGGTGGACTGGCGCTTCCCATGGGCCGCGCGCGGCGCGAATGCGCGCTAACGCTACTGAACCGTGCCGTTACGAGCCATCTCCATCAATGTCGTTTGCGTGAACCAGCGTCCACCGACCATAACACCGACACGCCGATTAACGTTGGCGACGTTTGCTAGTGGATCGGCATCGAGCAGCAAAAGGTCGGCGCGCCGACCAGCGGCGATCGTGCCGCGGTCCGCAGTTTCCAATGCAGCAGCAGCGTCGACCGTAGCTGCCCGCAGTGTCTGGTACGGAGACAGGCCAGCCGCTATGAAATGCTGCAACTCTTCGTGGATCGAGAAACCCGGTAGCACATACTGCACGCCCGCGTCAGTGCCGATCAGCAAGCCAGTACCGGCGTCGGCAAGGGCTGCGAGCACCTGCTTGCGCATTTGGTCTTCAGTCGTTCTATCGCCGGTCGGCGGTTGAGGCTGAGGCGAGTCTAGCCAGTCGCGCATCGGCTGAGATAGAAGTTGATAGAGCGGATTGGCTTTGAGGCGCTCTACCTGCGTCTGGCTACGCGTCTGCACCGTCAGTGTCGGACAATTCCATGTACCAGCTAGTCGAATGCGCTCGACCAACGCCGCGAGCTTGCTGCCATCAATTGCTCCAGTCCAACTGCCGGTTGTCGTGATCTCCGAAGCAAACCGCGAAAAATGCTCGATGGTGTACTGACCGCTGGAGATTGCGAAGTCCGGCGTGAGCGCCAGCGGCACGTGTCCGACGACGCGCATGCCGAGCCCTTCGGCCTCGTCCAGAATCGCGAGATAGGGTTCCTGCTGCAGACGGTTGTATACCTTGATGAAGTCGTAGCCCGCGTCCCACTGTTCGCGCACTGCAGCGCGGGCTTCGACTGCGCTAGTCACGACAATGGAGCCAGGCCAGAACGGCGGGGTGCCTTCGAGACCCGCGCTCGCCACGTACAGCGTTGGACCAAGCAGCGTGCCGTCGCTGATGGCCGCCCGCCAATCCAGATGGGTCTGAAAGCCCCACATGATCCGCACAGATGTCACGCCTGCTGCGAGCTCCACGATCAGATCGTGTTCGGCACCCGGATCAGTCATGAGGTGGGTATGCATGTCAATCAGACCGGGCATCAGGTACCGGCCGGTCCCGTCGAACACCTCAGCGTCCGCCGGAACGACTGTGGATCGAGCGTCATTTACCAGTGTGATAGTGCCGTTCTCAACGAGCACCGTCTGCTCAGGCAGCGCGATGTCGCGATCCATTGGTACGACGGTCACATTGACTATCGCGATCCGGGGCGCAGTCGAATCCGGAGGCACGCCGGATTCGTCAACAACAACCGGCGATGGTGGGCCAACAATTGCAGACGGCGGACCACCACCTGGTGGTGGATCGCTATCACCGCTTCCGCCAGCGCAGCCGACCAGCAAGAATGCAGCGCACGAACAGCATAACCGCACGTACTTGCTCTTCATGGGCGGCTGCTCCTGCAATCGCGGGTCGGTCAAACTAGCATTCTTGCTTTCGCTTCGGAGTTCTGCGGCGTGTACGCCACAAAAACTCGCAAATTTTGCAACATGAAAAGGATGGATCTCGAGTAGGTCTCATTCCAAGGCGCACGACATCACGACGTCTTGATGGGCGTGGCCTGCCGAGCCGACAAGGTGGCGCCCGACCGCCTTGAAATGATGTTTTCGGTAAAAGGCAACACCACGTGCGTTGTGCTCCGAAACTCCGAGCCAGATGACATCATGCATTTGTTTGCGCGCATGGCTGAAGGCTGCGTGCATTAGTTGTGCTGCGACGCCGGAGCCGTGGAATGCCGGGGCCACGTAGATCTGCCAAAGCTGGATCGGATTGCGCGCCATGACAGCCACATGAGCAGCCCGCTGCAATACCAAGTAACCAGTCACGGAGTCGCGAGACTGAGCGACATAGACCAACCCTTTATTCTGGTCTACCAGCTCCTCGAAATGGCCAGCGTCCAAGGGTTTGCTCGTTGGGTCAGCGGCTGCTCTTACCGCCGCCAACATGGCTGCGTCCGATCTCAGCGCCAGCCGAATAAGTGTGTTGTCGTCCAAGAGCTCTAACGCCACGCATCAGCCGCCCGCCAGACAGGTGGCAAATTTGCGCATGCAAATTTGATAACAGTCTGGTGGGTCGGCTGCATGCGTTTGTTAGGCGATCAGTCGAGGATTGCGGCGGTGAATCTCTTGGACTTCCTCATGGTTCCACCACGTTGGAAGAATTAGGGTCTCTAGGCCGGTCAGGTTGAAGAGTGGCGCCAACGTACCATCGTCTGAGCGAAGGTTCGCTAAAGATAGGAACCTTAGGTTCGTCAAGGAACTGAGAGGCGTTAGGGAGCGAACCTTCCAAGCGTTCCACATGCTGCCCTCAAGGATGAGGCCTTCAAGTTGGGTCAGAGTCCCCACTGCCTCAATAGTACGAATACGCTTGAGATTCTCGAGGCCCAACCATTTCAGCTGGGTCATCTCGGCGAGAGAATCAATTGAGCGCAGTCCCGTCGAATTGCCCGGACGCAAGTAACGAAGCGCGGCGAGGCTCTGAAGAGCTGCGATGTTGGTAATTCCGCTCCACTTGATCCACAGATCCTCAAGTTGTGGCATTCGGCAGACAAAGTCGAATAGTAGTTGAGGTACCCTGGTTGTGAGCCAAAGGGTCTTCACATGAGAGAGGGTCGGCAGGAGCCGGCACCAACTCCGCACAAGCGCGCTCTGTTTCGAGGGTTTTAAGCCCGTCTGTGTACAGGCGACGCAGATGTGTTGCGCATCCGTGAGCTCCTCCGGGTAGGTTAGGACCGGAGGTGCTGATTCAGCACGATAGTACCAGTGGTATTCCACGAACGAGACGCCGAGTTGGCCGCCTAACGTCCCGGTTCAGCGGCGGCGCGCTCGCCGAAACACATCACGGACCACCCCAACGCATAGTTAGGTGTCACCAGTCTTATCACGAGCATGCACGATGGCCCATGCGCGATCCAGAGTCACGCCCTCCGAATAATCTTTGTAGAGCGGGTGATCAGATGGCTCGGGCTTAATAAGGGGCCGCTTATTGTGGCCTTGAAAGTGGGCCATAGTCTTCAGTGCCCACGTGTCTTCTTCGTAAAAAGGAATGCGATTGCAGAGCCACCCAAAGAACGGACCAATTTCCCCCGAATCAAAATCTTTCAGGTACGTCTGAAAGTTCTCACGCTTCTGAGAGACCCAAACGCCAAGTCCAAAAGCGTCCGCTGAATCCTTAATGGGCATCAAGATAACGCCACGGATAAAGAAATCTTCGTCATCGATAGAACATATATCAGCTGATCCCTGGATGCGCCGACCGCGTTCGGATTCCGGAATGCCGAAGTACGGATCGGGCCAGCGATAACTTAAGTCCGGTAGTCCGTCATGCGCCTTGCCACAAGTTGCACAGCGGTACGCCATTGTTAGGCGGCAGCGTCTCTACTCGTCCGATCTAAGGACGGCAAGAATGAGTAATCGGCACCAACTAATAAAATTTCGCTCAATTAATTACCTACCGGTGCGGCGACCCAGGGATTCACCAAGCCGCCAATTGGACTCCGACGACCACGCCTGATACCACAGAATATCGCGAGGACACCTAAGCACTTCCTATCGGACAATTATCGGCCACTGAAACAGCAATTCGCCGTTCGACCGCCGCAATTCCATCCACAGTCCGTCCGGCCGCGGTTGCATCGGCGCCAGCTCGAAGTCGAAGGTCTCGCCGACTGTCACCTGCTGTTGCGCCGCACGCGCTTTGCGCTGTTCCGTAGGCAAGTCAGACCCGTCCTTGCCGACGGGCGTCCACTTCATCAGATCGAACTGCGACAGTAGCTGTACGACAAGACCGGCGTTTCCCGTCGTGATGTTGATGATGCGCAAGCGGTGAGCGACGCCGGCTTTCAGTTCCATTGGTCGCGGCTTGGCGTCGCCATTGACGACAAACGGTTCATCGGGCCGGGGCCGATTTGGCCCGTCGAGTCCGAGGACTACTAGGTGATTGGTAACAGGATCCCAGGCCTGGCCCGGCTCCAGCACAACCAGCGGCCCGTAGATGCCGGCGGAGAGCTGCGCCGCATTGTGCCAGTGGGTGTGATAAATGAAGGTTCCCGCGCGCGGCGGCGTGAAGCGCGCCGTAAAAGTTCCGCCTGGGTTCACTGGCGGCGTCACGCGCCCGGCCGTAGCACCGAAGCCCGGCACGCCGTCGTCGTAGCTTTCGAGCTCGATGCCGTGCCAGTGGATTGCCGTCGGCTGGTCCAACCGGTTTTCAATCTCCACAGCGACAGGCTCGCCGCGCGTCAGCACCATGACAGGACCCGGCACGGCGCGATCGCCGACGCGGGGCGCCGGCGGCGAAGCGACGAGGTCCACTTTGTAGGCCGGCGCGCTCCCGTGGCGATCATCAGGCTCCACGATGAGCCGGAGTTTTCGCCGGGCGCTGTCCGCAACGGTGTCGTTACGGCGATCACCGGTAACCTCGATGCCGAGGACCAGGCCTGCCATGCCTGCCGCGGCCGCGTCGTACGCATGCGCTGCACCCAGCCCGCCGTGCAGCTCGTCGGGCGGCATCATGTGCATGAGCATGTGGCAGTGGAACAGCCAGTTGCCGGGCCGCTCCGGGATCCAAGTGAGCGTCATTGTCCGACTTTCCGGCATGTACTCGGTCACTACCCGCCGGCGGTCGACACGTGCGTACACCGTGTCTTGGATGCCGTCGCCTGTGCTCTCGACGTCGAAATAAAAACCGTGCAGATGCATCGCATGTGGACCCTTCGAGAGATTCAGCACGCGCCAGTGGACCTCGTCGCCAGCGACATAGTGGAGCCGTTCCGTGTTCGGCCAGGAGCGCCCGTTGATGACGGTAACTTCCAGCTCAGAAGGGCCCTGCTTCTCCTTTATCAATCCCAATGCGAAAATCCGGTCGCGCAGGTCAGCGCCGGGTGCGTCCACGACGATCGCTCCTCCGAGCTGACTGTCGTCGCGGAGACGGTCTATCGGCGATCCGTGGCTGGTGCTAGCCGTGTAGTGAAAGGTGCCTGCGATATTCAACGCAAATCGCAACTCGCGCGTCTCGCCCGGCAGTATCGTCATCGGCTCACAAATCCCAGGCCGTTCGCAGAGTCCATGGACGCGCAGGGGAAGCGCGAGCGTGTTCCTGACCGACGCGTGAACCGTGGTGCCCGCGGGAACACGGATGAGAGGCGAGGGAATCGTCAGCGGCTTGCCCTCCTCGCCAAACGCCGCAACCGTCCACGGTCTGGACGACTCGCCCTCCGGATACCACTCGCCCAGGCCGGTCCGCAGTGCGAGTGTCAGGACGCCATCCTGCAAACGCCCCCCAGCAATGAGATTGTCGTGCGTCGTGATCTTCGCTGGCTCGCTGGCTGCAGCGCCCGTCGTCGCAAGCGCTGCCAGCAGCCCCAGTATGCAGCAGCTTAGTCTCATGAATTTACTCTACTGCGATCTCGCCAAGACCGTGTAGTGATGAAACGCTGTGGTTGTTCAAGCTAAGTGTCGATGACATTCAATTACGACGGGCATGCCGCCGACGCATTCATCGGCTCGGCGTCGAGAATGGCAATTTGAGGTAGTGACGACCGTTGGACTCCACCGGCGGCGGCCGGCCACCCCGGATGTTGAATTGCACCGCCGGGTACAGCAGCGCCGGCATCTCGAGCCCGGCATCCCGGCGCGTGCGCAGTTCCACGAACTCCTGCTCGGTCACGCCGTCCCGCAAGTGGATGTTCGCCTCGCGCTCGGCTCCAACCGTAGTCTCGCAGAGTAACTGGCGCCCGCCCGGACCGTAGTCGTGGCAGACATAGACGCGTGTCGTCGCCGGCAGCCGGTAGAGTTTGCGGACCGAGGCGTACAGCAGCGCGGCGTCGCCGCCGGGAAAATCGCAGCGTGCCGTGCCGCCGTCCGGCATGAAAATCGAGTCGCCGACGAACACCGCATCGTCGATGAGGTAACTCAGGCTGTCGCTCGTATGTCCCGGTGTCGCGATCGCCCGCGCGGTGATGGATCCGATTGCGAATTCGTCGCCGTCCGCGAGCAGCCGGTCGAACTGCCGGCCGTCCACTGAAAATTCCGACCCGAGATTGAGGATCTCGCGAAATGCGCGCTGCACGTCGCGGATGCCCTCGCCGATTGCGATCTGCCCGCCGATCGCGGCCTGCAGGTACGGCGCCGAGCTCAGGTGATCCGCATGTGCATGCGTCTCGAGTATCCATCGATTCGAGAGCGCCTGATCGCGCACGAAGGACACGACCGTATCCGCGGCCTCGGTCCAGGTCCTGCCGGACTTTGCGTCGAAGTCCAGCACCGGGTCTATCACCGCGCACATGCGCGTGCGCAGATCGGTGACGACGTAGGTCCACGTCGACGTCGGCTTGTGCAGGAACGGATTGACTTCGACCGGCATGGTCCGCTTCAGCCCTTCCGAGCTTCGATCCACCGTTGTACCTCGGACTCGAGCACCGTCAGCGGCACGCCACCGGTCCGGAGCACGAGGTCGTGGAACTCGCGCAGGTCGAAGCGTGAGCCGAGTGCCGTGGCAGCACGTTCGCGCAGCTCGACGATCTTCAGCATGCCGATCATGTAAGCGGTCGCCTGGCCGGGATTGAGAATATAACGCTCGGTCGCCCGGATCGCCGCGTCCTCGCCGGTCGGGCTGTTCTCGACGTGGTAGCGGATGGTCTGCTCGCGCGTCCAGCGTTGGGCGTGCAGTCCCGTGTCAACGACGAGACGCACCGCGCGGTGCAGTTCCAGGGCGAGTCGCCCGAACTCGGACCACGGATCGGCGTAGAAGCCGAGCTCCTTGCCCAGCCGCTCGCTGTAGAGGCCCCAGCCTTCGGAGTACGCGCTGTAACCGCCGGCGCGCCGGAAGCGCGGCAACGATGCCTCCTCGGTCGCGATCGCGCTCTGCATGTGATGACCCGGGATCGCCTCGTGATAGACAAGCGCTTCGAGTTCGTACTTCGGCATCTCCTTCATCTGGGACAGGTTGCCGTAGAAGATGCCCGGCCGCGTGCCGTCGAGCGATGGCCGCTGGTAGAAAGCCTTGCCGGCCGATTTCTCGCGGAACGGCTCGACTGCGCGGACCACGATCTCCGTTTTCGGCAGGGTCACGAAAAGCTGCGGCAGCTTGGCGCGCATGGCCGCAATGCGGGCATTTGCATCGGCGAGCCAGGCGGCGCGGCCCTCGGCGGTGTCCGGATAATAGAACTGCAGGTCAGTGCGCATGAACTCGAAGAACTGGCGCAGGTCGCCTTTGAAGCCGACTTGCTTTATGACTTTGCGCATGTCGTCGTGCAGCCGCGCGACCTCGCGCAGCCCGATCGCGTGAATCTCCGCGGATGTCAGTTTCGTCGTGGTGAAATTCTCGAGCAGGAAGTTGTAGTACGCCTCGCCGTCCGGCAGCTTCCAGATTCCGTCGTCGTCGGTGGCCTGCTTCTCCATCGCCTGGGCCCAGGCCACCACGGACTTGTAGGCGGGGTGCACGGAGCTCAGCAGTGCGATCTCCGCGCGCGCCAGCAGCGATTCGCGCCGTGCCTCGTCAATCGCGAGCGCCTTCACTTTCGTGCGGAAGTCGGCGAGCAGCGGGCTATCGGCCGGACCATCGTCGAACGGCAGGCCCTTGATAATGTTGGTCGCGTCCTCGGTCACGTAGGGAAATACGAACTTCGGTGGCAGCACGCCCGCCTTCGCCGCCGCCGTCGCGCGTTCGAGCTGCGCGTCGAACAGCGGGCGCACGCCTTCGAGACGGCGGATATAGGCCTCCGCATCCGCCTCGGATTCGACGCGGTGCGTATTGATCAGGAACGCCGGCAGCGAAGCGTGTAGTCCATTCTTGTCGAAGCGATAGCCGTGATTGCGCCAGCGGTGGCGCGCGATGCGCCGCTCCTCGGTCGACTGGAACACCTGCCAGGACAGGCGCGTCGCATCGTCGAGTGCCGCCGGATCGATGGCGCGCAGTTCTGCGAGATGACGTTCGGCGAGCGCGAGGCGCGTGCTTTCCCCCTCCTCGGTCGGGTCCTGCCAGCGGTCGTAACCAATGCGCAGTCCCATCGACGTCGCGAGCATCGGGTCGAGGGCGAGGCGCTCGTCGAAGGCCCGCTCAAAAAAGGCATTTGCCGCGGCGTTCGGATCGGCGGTCTCGGCGCCGGCGACGGCTGCCGCCACCGCCAGGGCGAGGAGCCCGATGGCCCGCCTGACACGATAAAAACGCTTGTTTGCGTCCATGCGATGCGGATTCCGGCGGCCCGATGCGGGCGGCAACGGTAGCACGGATTGCCGCTGCGTATAATCGTTCCATGAGCGACTTCGAAAAACTCGGCGCGTTCTACATCGGCCGCGGCTTCGACGCGATACGGAACGCCGATTCCACCGAACCGCTGATGTACGACTCGCGCGACCTGACGACGCATGCGGTCTGTGTCGGCATGACGGGCAGCGGCAAGACCGGACTCTGCATTTCATTGATCGAGGAAGCCGCGCTCGACGGCATTCCGGCGCTCGTGATCGACCCGAAAGGCGACATCGCCAACCTGATGCTGACGTTCCCGGGCCTGTCGCCCGCCGAGTTCGAGCCCTGGATCGACGCCGCGGAAGCCGCGCGCAAGGGCACGACGCCCGCCGAGCTCGCCGCGCAGACCGCCGCGACCTGGAAAAAAGGCCTGGCCGACTGGGGGCAGGATGGCGAGCGCGTCCGCCGGCTGCGCGAATCGGCGGATGTCGCGATCTATACGCCGGGTAGCGCCGCGGGCCTGCCGCTCTCGATCCTGCGCTCGTTTGCTCCCGCCGTGGCAGGCACCGATCCGGCATCCACCCGCGACCGCATCTCGGCCGCGGTCGCGGGGCTACTCGGCCTCGTCGGCATCGCCGCCGATCCGCTCAAGAGCCGCGAGCACATCCTGCTGTCAGCGATCGTCGATGCCGCCTGGAGCAAGGGCCACGCGCTCGATCTCGCGGGCCTGATCGGCGCGATCCAGAAGCCACCATTCGACAAGGTCGGCGTGTTCGACGTCGAGACCTTCTATCCCGCGAAAGAGCGGCTCGATCTCGCGATGTCGATCAACAACCTGCTCGCGTCGCCGGGCTTCGGCGTCTGGCTGGAAGGCGAGGCGCTCGATATCCAGCGGCTGCTGTTCACGCCTGAAGGCAAGCCGCGTGTCTCGATCATCTCGATCGCGCATCTGACGGACGCCGAACGCATGTTCGTCGTGACGCTGATCGCGAACGAGCTCGTGGCCTGGATGCGCCTGCAACCCGGCACCGCCGCGCTCCGCGCCCTCTTCTACATGGACGAGATCTTCGGCTACTTCCCGCCGAGCGCGATGCCGCCGTCGAAGCTGCCCCTGCTGACGCTGATGAAGCAGGCGCGCGCCTTCGGGCTCGGCGTCGTGCTCGCCACGCAGAATCCCGTGGACCTCGACTACAAGGGATTGTCGAACGCCGGCACCTGGTTCATCGGGCGCCTGCAGACCGAGCGCGACCAGCAGCGCGTCATCGACGGCCTCGCGAGCGCGCTGACTGGCGCCGGCTTCGACCGCGCCACGCTCGAGAAGCTGATGGCCGGCATCGCGCCGCGCGTGTTCCTGATGCGAAACGTCAACGACGACGCGCCGCTGCTGTTCCGCACGCGCTGGGCGATGAGCTGGCTGCGCGGTCCGCTGACGCTGCCAGAAATTACTCGCCTGATGGCGGCGCGCAAGTCTGCCGCGCCCGCGGCCGCAGTCTCTGCTGCACCGCTGGCAAAATCCGCCTCGCGTCCGCTCGTCCCGTCCGGTATCGATGAACTGTTCCTGGCGGCAAAGCCGGGCGGTGGCGAATTGATCTACCGTCCGCGCGTCATTGCGACCGCGGAGCTCCACTATGCCGACAAGTCCGCGGGCATCGACAGCTGGACTCGCAGCGCGTGGCTGGCGCCTTTCGCGGAAGACGATGGCGCTCCGGCCTGGGACGACGCCGTCCGGGTGCAGACCCTCGATGCGGTCGCGGCCCCGGGTCCCATCGAGGGCGCCGGCTTCGCGGAGTTACCGACGCCTGCGCTCGCCGCGAAGAACTACGCCGAATGGAGCCGCGCGCTCGCTGCCTGGCTCTACCAGGACGCCGCGGTCGAGCTGTTGTCGTCGAAGGCGCCAAAGTTGACGTCCAATCCAGGAGAGAGCGAAGGTGATTTCCGCGCGCGCCTCGCGCAGGCGCTGCGCGAGCACCGCGACCGCGAAGTCGCACGGCTGCGCGCGAGGCACGCCGCAAAACTCCAGTCGCTCGACAATCGGCTGCGCAGCGCTTCGCAGCGCGTCGAGCGCGAAAAATCCCAGTACTCCCAGCGCAAGCTCGACACGGTGATCTCGATCGGCACGTCCGTGCTCGGCGCGATATTTGGCGGTCGAAGCGCCGCGACCACCCGTGCGGGATCGGCTGCGCGCTCCGCGGGCCGCGTGTTCAGCGAGCGCGGCGACGTGGCACGCGCCGGCGAAAGCCTCGAATCCCTGACTGCCGAGCGCGACGAATTGCTGAAGCACATCGAGCAGGAGGCGGCGGAACTCACCGCGGACCTCGACCCGGCGAGCATCGCGCTCGAGCGGCTGCGCGTCGCGCCGCGAAAATCGGACATCGCGGTCGGGCGCATCGCCATTGCCTGGGAACCCTGGCGCACCGCCGCGGACGGCTTTCCGCGCTCAGCCTCGACACTGTGAACCCGATGCCCATGCATACGATGCCTGCGCCTGCCCTGTGGATCCTGATCGGTCTGATCGCCGTCGTCGCGGCCTGCGGCCGCGGGGACTTCGTGGCGGACGATCCGCCGCTCGGCCCATACCGCGCCGTGCTGTCGGTCGCCGGCGGCGACCTGCCGTTCGGACTCGAACTGGCGCGCGAGGACGGCGAGCTCGTCGCGTGGCTGATCAACGGGCCCGAGCGCGTGCGCGCGTCGAAGGTGACGCTCGACGGCGACCGGCTATCGATCCAGATGCCGGGCTACCAGCATCGGCTCGAGGCACGCTTCGTCGACGGGCGCTTCGAAGGCACGGTGCAGTTGCTGCGGCCGCGCGGCGTGATCAAGTCGGTTCGTCTCGTCGCGGTGCCGGGGCAGGACTGGCGCTTTTTCCCGGAACCGGATGCGAAGCCCGCGGATTTCTCCGGTCGCTGGGCACTGACTTTCCGCGGCAACGACGACGCCGAGAGCCCGGCGATCGCGGAACTGAAGCAGGACGGCCATCGCGTCTGGGGCACGGTGCTGCGCCCTTCCGGCGACGACCGCTACATCGCGGGCGAGGCCCGCGGCGATACGCTGTTCCTTTCGCGCTTCGACGGCGGCAGCGCCTACCTGTATCTCGGCCGTCTCGGCACCGATGGCACCCTCTCCGGCGATTTCCATACCGGCGGCGGTTCTCACGAAACCTGGCACGGCCGGCGCGACGCCAAGGCGAAGCTCGAAGATCCGATGCGCATGGTCACGCTCAAGCCAGGCATCGACCGGCTGGAGTTTTCGTTCCCGGATCTCGACGGCAAATCGTACGCGTTCCCCGCCGCCAACCATGCTGGCAAGGTCGTGCTGATAACGATCGGTGGCAGCTGGTGCCCGAACTGCCACGACGAGGCCCTGTTCCTGCGGGAACTGCTTTCGACGCGGCGCGCCCAGGGGCTCGAAGTCATCCAGCTCATGTTCGAATACACGCCGGACTTTGCGAGCGCAGCGGCGGCTGCGCGTGAATTTGCCGACAAATTCTCGATCGACTACCCGGTGCTGATCGCCGGCACGGTGACCGATGATGACGTGCTGAAGAAGCTACCACAGCTCACGGCATTCAAAGCGTATCCGACGCTATTCATGATTGGACGCGACGGGCGCGTGCGCCACATCCATGCGGGATTCAACGGCCCCGCGACTGGCGCGCATTACGATGAACAGAAGCGCGAGATGACGGCGCTTGTCGACGCATTGCTGAAGGAACCGGGCTGACGCGCATGCGCGCGGTGTTTCTGGATTTCGGCACGGTCAGCAGCGGCGATCTCGCGACCACCAGCCTCGAGCGTGTGCTACCTGGCATCCTGCTGCACGAACAGACGCCGCAGGCGGAAGTCGGTCCGCGCGTGGCGGGCTTCGAGGCCGTGCTGGCGAACAAGTCGGTGATCGACGGCGCGACGATCGCCGCGAACCCGCAGCTGCGACTCATCGCCCTGACTGCGACCGGTGTCGACAATGTTGACGTCGCTGCCGCCCGCGAGGCCGGCGTCGCGGTCTGCAACCTGCGCGACTACTGCACGCCCTCCGTTGTTCAGCACGTATTCGCGATGTTGCTCGCGCTGACGCACCGGCTCGCCGACTATCACGAACTGGTGCAGGACGGAGGCTGGGAACGGGCCGGCCGCTTCTCTGTGTTCCCGTACCCGATCCGCGAACTGCGCGGACGCGTGTTCGGCATCGTCGGCCACGGCGCGCTCGGGCGCGCGGTCGGCCGCGCCGCCGCGTCCTTCGGCATGCGCATCGAGATCGCCAACCGGCCGGGCGGCGAACCGGTCGACGGCAGAAGCGATCTCGACGATTTGCTGCCTCGACTCGACGTCCTCTCGCTGCATTGCCCGCTCACCGAGGCGACCCGCGGACTGGTCAGCCGGGAACGCCTGGCGCGCATGAAGCCGGACGCGGTGCTGATCAATACCGCGCGCGGTGCGCTGGTCGATACGCAGGCGCTGGCGGAAGCGCTTCGAAATCACCGCCTGGGCGGCGCGGGCATCGACGTGCTCGAACGCGAGCCGCCCCCCGCGGGCCATCCGCTGCTCGATCGCGGCATTCCGAACCTGATCGTCACGCCGCATGTCGCCTGGGCCGCGCGCGAGTCGCGCCAGCGCTGCCTCGACGAGCTCGCGCTGAACGTGCAGGCTTTTCTGGTCGGTGACCGCCGGAATCGTATTTGTTGAGCCGCGACAGCCAGTTACAACGGCCAGCCTAGGGCGCGACCCCCGACGGTCCACGACACTTCTTAATGTCCGCGAGCAGCTCGTTCATCACGTCAGGTCGATCCGAAATGATCCCGTTGACGCCCAGCCTGATGAGGTTTTCCAGTTCGCCGCGCGACGCGTCTCCGGCAGTGGTCCACACGGGCTTGCCGAGTTGGTGGACCTTGCCGACCAATCCAGGATTCGCATGGATCCACTTCGGCCACAAGCGAATGATGTCGGCGCCCGTTTGCGCGAAGCGCTCGATATCCTCAACTTCATCGATGAAGCCCAGCGTGCGAAGGTCGGGATTGAGCGCGCCGAATGCCCGCAGGTCTTCGAGATTGCGCAGCCCCACGATCACGTTTGAAACCGCATGGTGCTTTTCGGTCATACGGACCACTTTCCGCCCATCAAGTAGCTCACTCTCCTTGATGTCGATCAGCAGCTTCACTCCCGTCCCGGAAACGAGCCGCAGGACTTCCTCGTAGGTTGGGATGCGCTCGCCGAGTCCCGCGTCGAGCTTCTTGAGTTCAGCCAGGCTCCTGTCCGCGACCGGCCCGTGGCCGTTGGTTGTCCGGTTGACCGTTGCGTCGTGCAGGATGACGATCTCGCCATCCTTCGTGCCTCGCAAGTCGAGCTCGATAACGTCGGCGCCATATTTGATGGCCTGACGAAACGCAGTCAGCGTGTTCTCCGGGTAGCCCTGACCGACCGCTCCCCGATGGGCGACAAAGACGACATCCGCATCCAGGCAGTCCGCGGCAGCCATGGTCGGCCTGACACCTCCCGCGTGAAATGTATCAACTTCAATCAGCAAGCGGATGATCGCGGCGCGCGTGATCGCTTCCTGCTCTTTGCGGCTGATCGTCGCGTCGCCGTCGACGAACGCGTTGTCGTAGCGGCCGAACTGAGAGTGGTTGCCGCCCACGATTTCGACCCACCGCGTGTGAGCCGGCAGCATCCCCTTGTTCGCGAGCACTTTGTCGACGGCCACGAGGCCGTCATTCGTCGCGTAGATCTTCGTGACGGGTATTCGCAGCTGCGACAGGTCCTCGTCCCGCGGGTACGTCGTTGCAATCAGCACCAGGCCTGAAAGCGCGTCCGCTTCGGCGCCGGCGAAGCGTGCCGCCAGTGCCGCGCCCAGCGAGTGGCCCGAAACGACCCAGTTCGCAAGCTCGGGATGGGCGGCGATCACCTGCCGTACGCGGTCGAAGACGATCGGCCGGTGCGATTCGAGCGGCGCCAGGCGATAAGGCAGGTTCACGACGAACACCGGAAAACCGGCTTCGGCGACCGGCCGCAGCAGGGGCGCGTAGGCCTCCGCGGCGACGTCCGATCCGCAGATGAAAATCAGCGCGGTCCGGCTGCGCGCCGGAGCAGGCGAAATCGCGAGGACGACGCCGTCGTCGTAAACCGCGACCGCGGGATTGCTCCGCAGCGTCGCATCCTCGTCGTCACGCGTCCGCACCGTATTCGCAAGCCAGAGCAACACGAAGACTGCGCCCAGCAACAGTCCCAGGCGAAGCCACTGTCGAGGGGTCCAGACTCGTCGGTCAGATGGTCTGCGTTCCAGGGGTTGCGCCCAGCTTCGTATAGCGGTCGACGACCACGGTCGTTACGACATCCGAGCCGACGTTCACCATCGTGCGCGTCATGTCGAGGATCCGGTCGACGCCCAGGATGATGCCAATGCCTTCCGGCGGGATGCCAAAGGCGGCCAACAGACCTGCGATCAGCGGCAGGGACCCGCCCGGGATCGCCGCGACCGCGACCGCAGACAGCACGGCGAGCAGGAGCAGAGTGACCTGCTGCGCAAATCCCAACTCGATGCCGAATACCTGCGCAATAAACAGCACGACGCAGCCTTCGTATAGCGCGGTGCCCGCCATGTTCATCGTCGTGCCGAGCGGCAGCACGAAACCCGCGACCGGCGGTTGCACGCCAAGCTGCTCGCGCGCGGCCGCGAGCGCGGTCGGCAGCGTCGCTGCGCTCGAACTGGTTGAAAACGCCGTCACCAGCACCGGGCGAATCAGCCGCCAGAATTCCAGCGGCGACCGCCTCGCGAACAGTCGCAGCCACAGCGACATGGTTCCGAACAGGTGCAGCAACAACATCGTGATACAGCCCACCACGAAAACGCCGAGAGCAATGACGATGTCCCAGCCGATCTTGACGATGACGCTGTAGATCAGCGCCGGCACCGCGTACGGCGCAATCGAGAGCGCGAAGTGCACGATGCCGGTCATCAGGTCGTTGACGAGCCCAAGTCCGGTTCGAAGTTGCGCCCTCTCGGCGGGCGGCAGGCGGATCGCCGCGGCGCCCACCAGGATCGCGAACAGGATCAGCGGCAGTACGTCGCCCAGCATGTCGCGGTTGTTGCCGACGAAGGCGCCGAACAGGTTGCGCGGCATGAACATGTCGACCACGGCCAGCGGCGTCACGTCGGGCTGCGCGGCGCCTTTGTCGATGTGCTGCTGCGCGGCGCCGCCGTATTCCTCCAGCAGCCGCGTCTTCGCCTCGGGCGCCATCGCGGCGCCCGGCTGGACGATATTCATCATGAAAAGCCCGAGCGCGGCCGCGATCGACATGTTCAGGAAGAACAGCACGAAGGTCCGGATTGCGAGTGGCCCCAGCTGCGTGAGCCGGTCGAGCTGCGCGACGCCCATCGCGAGCGATGCGAACACGAGCGGGACCACGACGAAGAACAGCGTCCGCAGGAACACCTGTCCGAGCGGATCGAGCACGAGCGTCGCGAACTTGCGGACCGCCGGCAGCAGGTCGGGGAACAGATTGCCGGCGAGCAGCGTCAGAACGCCGGCAACCACGCCGACCAGCAGTGCCCATAGGATGCGGTTCGCCAGTCGGCTGTCGAGTTCACCGGCCATCACGGGGCTCCCTCCGGCAACGGCCGGCTGGGCGCAATGTTAACCTTTGGACCCGAAACCCGGAGACCTGCCCTGCGCCACCGGATCCCATGGCCGGCGTTGCTGCCGCTCGCGGCCATTCTGGCCGCCTGTGCGTCCGGCCGCGCGCTGGATCTCCCGCGAGAGCTTCCTGTCCAGGCAACGGCCGAGCGGCACACGCCGGTCATCCTGATTCCGGGCGTGCTCGGATCGCGACTCGCGCGCGGCGCCGGCGGCACGGAAGCCTGGCCCGGCAGCACGCAAAAGCTGCTGACGAGCGGCTATGGCGAACTGGCGCTGCGCATCGATCCGGCGACGCTCGAGCCGCTCGACGACGGGCTGGTTCCGAGCGGCCTGTTCGACGCGGCGGCCGGCCAGGACTTCTATGGCCGCATTGTGCGCACGCTGACGGGCGTCGGCGGCTATGAGCTCGCGACGCCCGGGCAGACGCTCGGGAAGACGAAGGCGCGGCTCTATCTATTCCCCTACGACTGGCGCCAGGACAATGTGCGCACGGTCGCCAGGCTCGATGCGCTTGTCGAGCAGATTCGCGCCGATTACGGCGATCCGGAGCTTCGCGTCGACGTGATCGCCCACAGCATGGGCGGCCTGATCGTGCGGTACTACGAGCGCTACGGCACGGACGACGTGCTGGATGGCAACGCGTTTCAGGTCACCGGCGCCGGTGCCGCGAAGCTCCGGCGTGTCGTGCTGCTCGGCACGCCGAACCAGGGCACGGTCACCGCGGTGCACAAGTTCCTGAACGGCTATCGTGTCGCATTGTCGCGGCTGCCGACGGAAGGCGTCGCGACCATGCCCGCGATGTACCAGCTCTTTCCGCATCCGCTCGTGGATTGGGTCGCGGATATCGAAGGCCATCCGCTCGATCGCAACATATTCGACGTCAAGACCTGGAAGCGATTCGAGTGGTCGATCTTCGACCGCGGTGTGCAGCGCCGCATACTCCGCCAGGCGGCGAACTGGCCGAAACAGGAGGTGTTCGAGCGCTGGTTCGAGAAGCGGCTCGAGCGCGCGCAGCGATTCGTCTGGTCGCTGATGGTGCCGACCGGCGAAGTCGGCCTGATCGATCCGATGCTGTTTGGCGGGGACTGCGTGCCGACGCCGCGGCGCCTCGTCATCGAGGAAATCGACGGCGAGGCCGACGCCCGGCTACGCCCGGAGCAGATCCTGCGGCCGATCCCCGGTGTCGATTACGAATCGCTGATGTACGAACCGGGTGACGGCAGCGTCACGCGCGCCTCGCTGCTCGGCCTGCAGGCGACGGACGCCGAGAATCCGTCCCCTGAGATGGCGTCGAACGAGGTTAAGCACGCGCTCCTCCGGTGCGAAGGGCATGGCGAACTGACGGGCAACCGTGATTTCCTCGACAACCTGCTGATTTACCTGCTGGCGCCGGATTCCTGAGCGGCCGGCGGCGCGGCATCGGCAGCCGCGGCGACAGCGACGTAGTTGCAGTAATCGCAGTCTTCGCCGGACGCGGGAATATCCGTGGCGTTCACTGTCGCGACCGCCCGCCGGAACGCGTCCAGCACCCAGGCGTCGTCGCCGTCGTAGGGGACCATCGTCGTCGAGAAGCGCAGCACCCCGTCGAACAGGCCGATGCGCGCATCGCCGTTCGCATAGACGAACCACCCGCGATCGCTGACCTCGAAGCCCTGACGGCGCACCAGGAACTGGTAGACGTCCATCTGCCGCCGATAGGAAGGGAACAGCCGTTCGGTGGTCGGCACTTCCGCGCGCGCGGTCGCCTTGTAGTCGGCGACGATCAGTTCGCCCGATGCGGCGTGCCACAGGTCGTCGATGGCGCCAAAGAGCGTCCAGCCGGTTTCCTCGTCCTTCCAGCGCACGCCGGTGAAGTTGTGCCGCCAGCGGTCGAGTTCCGGATGCACGAACGGCACGGCGTCGATGCCTGCTGGCCCGAACAGCGGATGCGGCTCGCCGGCGGCGCGATACGTGTCGAATTCGGCCTTCATCAGCGCGTCGACCGCATTATTGAGCGTGAATGGCGGCCCGCTCGGCCGACGCACGCCGCGCGCCACATCCAGATAGAAACAGCGCGGGCATTCGACGAAAAGATCGATCTTGGAGCGGCTGAGCTGCCGCCGCTGCAGCGAGCGACTGGTCATCGGAGCCCCTGGTGAGAGGCCGCCGCGCCGCGATTGTGTGCTGGACTAACCCGCTGTGGGATTGGATTCACCCGACCGTGGCGCGGCGGGCCATGCGCACAATGCCGCGTCAGGCATCGTGATTTCAAGTGGCGGAGCGAAATCAGCGTATCGGCTTGCGCTTGAAACAGGTCGCCGCATCGCGCGCGCGCGTCTCGATCGCGGTCCATTCGCGGCGTGCGATCAGGTCGGTGGGCGCGATCCAGGATCCTCCGACGGAGAGCACGTTCGGCAGGTCGAGGTACGACTGCGCCGTGTCCGCGGTGATGCCGCCCGTTGCGCAGAAGCGAATCTGGGGAAACGGCGCGGCGAAAGCGCGAAGCGCCGTCATGCCGCCCGCTCCCGCCGCCGGAAAGAATTTGAAGCAGGAATAGCCCGCGTCGATGCCCATCTGGATCTCGCTGGCACTCGCAATGCCCGGCAGGTAGGGAATGCCGCCCTTGCGACCGGCGACGAGCAGGCCCGGCGTCGAGCCCGGCGAAACCGCGAAACTCGCGCCCGCATCGGCGGCGCTCTTCAGGTCGGCGCGCGACAGCACGGTGCCGGCGCCGACGGCGACCTCCGGCACCTCCCGCGCAATCGCCTCGATTGCCGCGATCGCCGCCGGCGTACGCAGCGTCACCTCGATCGTGCCGATGCCGCCTCGCAGCAGCGCTCGGGCGAGATCGGCCGCGGCGTCGGCGGAGACGATCGTGACGACCGGCATCACCGGCACGGCGGCCAGCAGTTCCTCGATTTTTCCGGCTTTTGGCATCGTTTCGTGTCCCGTCCAACGGGATCGTACCTTCCGGCCGGGTGTGGGAGCCAGCCGGCGGAACTTGCCGGCCGCCACGGTGCTCCTATGGCAGGAACCGCGACGAGGCGAGTCTCGGGCACGGCCAACCGGGCAGGCCTGGCGTCCGCGGACACCTAAGATGAGTCGGCCGGGCAGTACGCGCGGGCCCGGGGGGAGAATTCGATGAGCACCTCATGCATCCCGTCCGGCGCATGGCGCCGCCTTTCCAGTGCACTGTTCGCGTTGCTCGCGATGCCGGTCGCCGAGGCCGGCGAAGTCATGACGACGCCGCTTGCGAGCGCAGTGCAGCAGCTGCGTCATGCGGTCGGCGTCTGGGAAGTGACGACCACGCAGTTCGACGATAGCGGCGCGGTCAAGCGTGTCGGCTGCGGTACCTACCGCTTCGACTGGGTCGTGCCGGACCGCGTGCTTTCGGGCCGTTCCGACATGCACGAATGGAAGCAGAGCGCAGGCATGCTTTTCTATGTGAACCCCGAGCGCTCCACGATCGAGATGACGTCGGTCGGGCCGGACGGCCAGTTGTGGGTGATGACTGGCCCGGCCGGCGGCGAGACCCGTACCACGTCGCCGACGCCGCTGGCGGATGGGCGCAAGATGCAGCTGCGCTTCACGCGTTTCGGCATCACGCAGAATCGCTTCGAGTCGCGCATGGAAGTCAGCCTGGACGGCGGCGAAAGCTGGAAGCCCGGCAATCACCAGCTCTTCGTGCGCGCAGTCGAAGAACGCGGCGATGCCGCCGCCGGACTCCGCTACCGCAAGCGGCCGCAGCAATACGTCCCACTGACCTAAAGGGGTCGCATCCCTTTCCTAGGAGAAAAGGGATGCGACCCCTTTGGGTTTATCAGCGTGGCGCGGGGACCAGCAGTACCGGGACCTTGGAGGCGCGAACAACGCCTTCGGCGACGCTGCCGACCAGCATTTTGAGGACGGCGCTCTGGCCGTGGCTGCCGAGCACGATCAGGTCCGCTTCGAGCCGTTCCGCTTCTGCGATCACGGTCGCAACCGTCGGGCCCTGCAACAGCAGCGCTTTCGCGTCGACTCCGTCCGCGCGCAGCCGATCGGCGATCTGTTGTAACTGCTGGTGCCGCGCGTGGTGCTCGGCGGCGACCTGCCCGCGGACGGCTTTCGGGCCGACCTCATAGCCGACGAAATCCGGATCCGGCGGCGCCACGTGCACGAGCCGGACTTCGGCGGGGAAGGTCGCGGCAATCCGTACGAGCGTCGCCAGCACCTGCTCCGCTGCCGGCGAGAAGTCGACCGCGGCCAGAATTTTCATGCGCCCTGCTCCGCCTGTTGCCCGCGCTTCAGCCACGGCAATTTCCGCACCAGCACGTCGACGTACGCCCGCGTGAATCGCGTCGCCGACTCGCGCGAGAGGTGCGAGAGCTCCGGAAGCTCGAGCCCCTGCATCTCCGGATAGTCGGCGAAATGAATGCCGAAGGTGCCGGATTCACGCAGCAGGCGATCCCACGTCTTGTCGCGCGGAGCATTGCGCTGTTCCCGCTCGTAGTATCCGCCGGTCGACGGCGGACGAACGAACGCCACGTCGCCACCGCGACCGCGGATTTCCGCGACCGACTTGCGCACGTCGGCGCAGATGCGCGCGATCAGCTCCTCTCCCGGCGGTAGCGGGCTTCGCGCAAGCCAGACCCGCATGGCGCGACTCCGCAGCCGCTCGTTCGTCTCGATTTCCCGCCACAGGAATGTCTGCCGGTCGTCAAAGGTCTCCGACAGTTTCCAGGGAATACGGGATGGCCCGACGATGCCGGCGCGGTCGGGGATCTCGAGCTGGTCGATCAGCTTGCCCAGCGAGTACTGGTCTTCGAGAAACGCAAGGTAGCGTGACAGGAATATTCCTATCTGGTGACCGAAGCGCTCCGCAGGCCCGAACTCGTCCCAGCGATCGAGCACGCCCTCGAACTCGGGATTCCCCGGCCCTTCCCGGAAGAACTGCTCGGGCGTGACGTCGATGACGACGAGTCCCGCGAAATCCGAATGGTGGGCGAGGTCGGCCAGGTATCGCTGGCCACTCATTCCCGGCAGCGCGAGCTGCACCGGCCGCCTCCCGGTCACCTCCTCCCAGGCATCGAGATCGGTATCGAACAGGATCCGTGAGCCGCCGACGATCGCGATGCCATCGTGATCGCCGGACGCGATCTTCCGGCGCTCCATGGCCCAATGGGCCTTGCTGTCATCAAGGTCGCCCGCGAACAGGCCGAGCGAACGCATCTGCAGCTCCCAGGCAATCATGGACAGCATGACGAGCGCGAGCACCAGCCAGCCGATGGCGTCCAGGCGCGCCTTCGGAATCTGCCGATCCCTGACGCCTTCGGTCCAGTTGACCGGATCAGTCATGATTTCCGCCTACTGAGAATCCGCGCCCTCGCGCCTGCCGAGCCAGGGAACTTCCTTCATCAACACTTCGACGTAAGCCTGCGTGAAGCGTTCAGCCGATGCGCGCGAGAGGTGCGACCATTCCGGCACCTCGAGATCCCGCATTTCCGCGTAGTCCTCGAAATGGATGCCGAAGGCCTGCGTCTTCGCGAGCAGCGGATCCCAGGTCTTCGCACGCGGGGCCATATGCGATTCGTGCTCGTAATACAGGCCCGCCGAGGGCGGGCGGATGAACACCACCACGCCGCCGCGCGCGCGAATCTTCGCGACGGCCGCCGCAGCCTGGTCCCACGCTCTCGCAATCGCGGCTTCATCCATCAGCTTCCCGTCGAATGGCCCCCAGACCAGCCGCGCGTGCTCGCGCAGACGTTCGTCGCTTACGATGCGGCGCCACAGGAAAGTCTGCCGGTCGTCATAGGACTCCCACACCTTCCAGACTTCGAGATAAGGCGCCCTGACGTCCTCGCGATTCGGCAGCTTCACGCGATCGACCAGCTTCGTCAGCGTGTAGGCGCTGTCGAGAAACGCGAGACGGCGCGACAGAAACAGGCCGACCTGGTGGCCGAAGCGATCCGACGGCGACTCCTCTTTCCAATAATCGGTTACGCCGGCGTATTCCGGTATGCCGAGCCAATCGCCGAAAAAGATGTCGGGCGTCACCTCGACCACGACCAGGCCCGTGAATGCCGGATCCGCCGCGATATCGTCGAGCAGTGGCCGCGGGTTCGTTCCCGCCAGCGCGAGCTGAATCGGCCGCCGGCCGCTCAGCTTCTCCCAGACATCGAGGTCCGTGTCGAACAGGATGCGCGACGAGCCGACGATGACGACGTCGTCGTGCTCGCCCGTGGCGATCTTGCGCCGCTCGACGGCCCAATGCGATTTGCTGTCGTCGAGGTCGCCTGCAAGCAGACCCAGCGAGCGCATTTTCATTTCCCACGCGGCCATGCCGGCGACGACCAGCGTGAGCACCATCCAGCCGATCGCAGGCCACTGGGTGGCGGGAATCACCCGCGTCGTCACACTGTCCTGTTCATGGATCTTCGTCATCGCTGTCGCTTAGAACTGGAAGTAGATGAATGCCTGGCCCGATCCCTGCGTGACGATCACGGCCCAAAGCATCACCGCGGCGATCAGGCCCGTCAGCCACCAGGGCGTGCGCGAAACCACGTCTTCGAGCGTGCGCCTGCGCATCAGCCAATGCGTCGCGACGATGCCCGTGACGATCACGGCGACCTTGATGATGAAGATCGTCGGCAGCACCGCCTTCGCGTCGGAGACGAGCCCGGCCATGCCCTGCAGGATTCTTGCCGCACCGGCGAAGTCCGTCGCCCGGAAGAAAACCCAGGTGATGTTGACGAGGAAATAGGTCAGGAGCGCCAGCGCGAAGCGGTTCCAGGGGCCCGCGGGATCGCCCGCGACGCCGGTCTTGCTGCGGAGCCAGCGTTCGGCCGCGAGATAGACCCCGTGCAGGCCGCCCCAGACCACGAAAGTCCAGTTCGCGCCGTGCCAGAGGCCGCCGAGCAGCATCGTCAGCATCAGGTTGACGTAGGTGCGCACCTCGCTGCCGCGGTTGCCGCCGAGCGGGATATAGAGGTAATCGCGCAACCACGTGGACAGCGAGATGTGCCAGCGGCGCCAGAAATCGGAGAAGCCGATCGCCGCGTACGGCATGTTGAAGTTGTCCGGCAGTGCGAAGCCGAGACACAGCGAAGCGCCGACCGCGACCGTCGAATAACCGGCGAAGTCGCAGAAGATCTGTCCCGAGAATGCGAGCGTACCAAGCCAGGCATCCGCGAATCCGACCGGGTCCGTCGCGCCGAATACGCGATCCGCGGACTCGGCGAGCCCGGAATCCGCGAGCACGACCTTGAGGAACAGCCCGAGGATCATCAGGCCGAATCCCCACAGCATCTGGTCGCGCGTCGCCTGCCGTGGCGATTCGAACTGGGGGACGAGCTGGGTCGGGCGCACGATCGGGCCCGCGACCAGGTGCGGGAAATAAGTGACGAAGAGCGCGTAGTTCAACGGCGACGCGATCGGCTTCGAGCGACCGAGATATACGTCGAGCGTGTACGACAGCGTGACAAACGTATAGAACGAAATGCCGATCGGCAGCACGATGTTCCATTCGGGCGGTACCCAGACGATGCCGAACGCGGCCATCAGCGCCTGCCAGTTCTGCAGCAGGAACCCTCCGTACTTGAAGAAACCGATGAAGCCAATGTTGACGGCGACCGAAATCACGAGCCACGAGCGCCGGTGCAGCCGGCTCTTGTCGCGTGCGGCATAGATGCCACGCGCGATGAACCAGTCCACGATCGTCGACGCCCACAGCAGAATTACGAACGGCGGATTCCACGCCGCGTAGAAGACGTAGCTCGCGATCAGCAGGTTGACCTTCTTTGTGGTCCACGAGAAGGGTAGCCGGTGCAGGACGAGCACCACGGCAAAGAACACGAGGAATGTGAGCGAATTAAAGACCAACCAGGACGCCTCTTTCGTGTTTCTTTGCTTTTGGCGCGCGCGAGTATACTACGACAACAATTTGTAACGACCCGGTGGAGGACCCATGTTTACACGCACATTATTCGCCATGACGCTTGCGGCGGCCTTGCTCGCGACGGGCTGCGCCAAGAAGGAAGAACCGAAAGAGGAGCCGAAGGCCGAGGCACCGGCCGTCGACCTCGCGGCGGAAGAACAGGCGATCCGCAACCGCTCAGGCGAGTGGATGAACTATGTCAATGCGAAGGACGCCGCCTCGATCGCCAACGGCATCTTTGCAGCCGATGCGACCATGATCTCCGACGACAAGGCCTACAAGGGAACGGCTGCGATTCAGGCCGCGCTGGAAGCGCAAATCAAGAAGATGCCGGATGCGCTCGTCAGCTGGTCTTCGGACCAAGTCCGCGTCGCTGGCTCCGGCGATCTCGCCGTGGAAACCGGAAGTTTCTCGGTGGACCCGGACGGTGAAGGCAAGAAGCCGGCCACCCAGGGCTCATTTGCCACCGCATGGGCCAAGGTCGACGGGCAGTGGCGCGCCGTTTCGGATGCGGGTGGAGAGAACCCGGCGGCAGCGACGCCTTAAGGCCGCGGCGACCACAGTTTGAGTTCAAGCGGTCCGATCGAATCGCCCGGGCTCCATCGCGGGCTCGGGCGATTCGACGTCGTCGCGCTCTGTGTCAATTCGCAATGACAGGAGTACAGTCCGGCCCGGAGGGTAGGCGCCATGAAACGACGCGAGTTCGTTGGAGCCGGTCTCGCACTCTCCGCCGCCTGGCCGCTGTCCGGCTGGTCGGCGGTATTGAAGGGTGTCCGCGATCTGCCGGTAAAGACCTTCGACGGTGGCGACCTGCTGCTGCCCGGTTCCTCGGTCGAAGCCTTCGCCGCCAGCCTGCGCGGCGACTTGCTGCTTCGGGACCATCCCGATTACGACCGCACCCGGCGCATCTGGAACAGCGTTTTCGACCGCAAGCCTGCGCTGATCGCCCGCTGCACTGGCGCCTCGGACGTGCGGCGCGCGGTGGATTTCGCACGCGAGCACCGGCTGCTCACCGCGGTGCGCGCCGGCGGACACAGCTTCTCCGGCAAGTCCACCTGCGAGGGCGGCCTCGTCATCGACCTGCAACAGATGCAGGGCGTGCGCGTCGATCCGGCGCAGAAGCGCGCCTACCTGGAGTCCGGCTCCCTGCTCGCTCAGCTCGATCACGAATGCGCGGCCTTCGCGCTCGCGACCACCGCGGGCACAGTTTCGCACACCGGCGCGGCCGGGCTGACACTCGGTGGCGGATTCGGCCGGCTAGGGCGGCGTTTCGGGCTCGCCTGCGACAATGTCGCGTCCTTTGATATCGTCACCGCGGACGGGCGATTCCAGCGGGCCAGCGACAAGGAGAATCCGGACCTGTTCTGGGGCCTGCGCGGCGGCGGTGGCAACTTCGGCGTCGTGACATCGATCGAGTACCGCCTGCACTCCATGGACCCGGTGATACTCGGCGGAACGGTCCTATGGCCGTTCGACCAGGCGCGCGACGTGATGCGCCGTTACCGCGACATCGCCATCGGTGCGCCCGACGTCGTCAATCTCGAATTCATGCTGATGCCGGGCGAGAAAGGACCGATGTGCGGCATCGAAGTCTGCTGGTCGGGCGATCACGCCGAGGGCGAGTCCTGGCTCAAGCCGTTACGATCCTTCGGCAAGCCGGCGCACGACGACGTTGCGCTGATGCCCTACGTCAAGATCCAGCAGACCAACGACGAGTTCCTCGCGCCCGGCAAATACTATTACGCGAAGAACGGATTCCTGAGCGGGTTGGATGACGCCGGGATTGATCGCATTCTGGAAGTGTTCGGACGTGCGCCGGTGTACGCGCTGCTGTTCGACCAGTCCGATGCAGCCTATCAACGTGTCGCAGCGGATGCGACGGCGTTTCCGAATCGCGGCGCGATGTACTGGCTCGGCGCCATCGGCGTCTGGCCGGATCGCCAGCCCATGGACGAGGGCGTCGCGACGATGCGCGCAGCGTGGAAGGAATTCGAGCCCCTGACGAAGGGCTTCTACACGAACCTGGCCGATGCGGATGCGCAGGCGGCGGTCTACCGCGAGAACTACGGCGCCAACTTCAAGCGCCTGGTCGCGCTGAAGGCCAAGTACGATCCGATGAACCTGTTCCGGCTGAACGCGAACGTACCGCCGAAAATCTGAGGGCGCGTCAGTCGGGCCAGTTGCGGCCTGTGAGCGCGCAGGCCGCGGCCGGCGCCGGCATCGATTCGATCTTCGCACGCGATTCCGCGACCGCTTCGGCGAGCGCCGTTCCTTCGGCAAGAGCGGTAGCCCGCTCGAGCTGCCGGCGCGCTTCCGGCAGGCAGTTCGCGGCGGCGAGCACCTCGGCAAGATTGTTGCGCGCCGCGACATTCTCCGGCGAGAGCGTGATGGCTTGCAAATAGGCCTCCGCCGCGGGAGCCAGCTCGCCGTCGCCGTAAGCGACGTTGCCGCGCCCCAGCCAGGCGAGCGGCTCACGCGGCCACCGCGCGATTGCGGCATCATAGGCGGCGCCCGCATCCGCGCGCCGTCCCGCGGCCTCGAGTCCGGCCGCCGCCTCGATGAAGCGCGCGGGTTCCGCATGATCCGGCATCGCTCCGGGCGCGAGCGTCGTGATCGCCCAGCGCCCGCCGCGGTGCCAGGTTTTCGCGAATCGCTGCCAGCGCATCTCGACGCGCTCGCGCGTGCCGGAGCGCAACACCGCGACGTTCTTCCCGGCGTCGTAGCCAATCAACACCGCGTAATGCCAGATCGGCATGCGCGTCGCGCCGAGATTCTGCAGCACGAGCACGGGTCGGCCCTCGCCGAGCTCGGCGACCAGATCGCCGGCCTGCGGCGCAAGAACATAAGGCAATCGCCCATGGCGCCGGCTGGCGCCGATCAGTTCCGCCTGCAGGCTGCCGCGCCTGCCGGGAACATAGACCTGCGGCTTGAGATCCTGCGGCGACGTGACGACGCCGCTTGCGCGCAGCACCGTCGCAAGCGCGGCCGGGCCGCACTGATATTCATCCTGAGCGAAGAATGGCGTGTCGGCGAGTTCGATCGCGCGCGGGGCGCCGGCTGGCAGCCCCTCCGCCAGAGGCGGTGAGGCGGCGCAACCGGCGAGGCCCCAGAGCAGCGCCGCCGCGGGCAGCGCCGCGCGGATCACGCCTTCTTGAAGATGTCGATAGCGCCCGTGAACTCGAGGATCATCAGCACCAGGAACACGATTCCGATCACGACGAGCACATCGCCACCGGCCGGCGCCTGGTCGAGCCGGTCTGCGAGCGTGGCCAGTTCAGCTTCCGAGAGCGCCGCAAGCCGGCCATCGAGTTCGGCCGCATCGACACCGAGCTCGCTGAGCTTGGCGCGCACGTCGTCACGGGCGACCACGGCACGCACGCTGGCCAGCGAATCCTGCTGGCTGGCCGCGGAAATCGCCTCCGCCGTACCGATGACACCCGCGGCAGCGGGCATTTGCATGCCGAGCGTGAGGACGCTCACGCTGACGAGCGCGACACAGGCTCGTTGGAATTTTTCTAAACGCATCGAACACCTCCGGTCAAAACAAGCATGACCTCGGGGCAAATTACCATGCGGCGGTGCAATATTGCGCCATTCGTCGCCAGTCAGTGACAGCCGACACACTTGTGGGTCCTGTCCTACCCCCTCGCACCTTATTCTGTGATCTTCGCCTTGGCACGGCGGATGTTGCCGCGCACGAATGCCGCGGTCTTGCTCTCGCCGTAGCGGCCTTTCTGCACATGGCGGATGCGATACACACCCGGCACGTCGAGACCGACGCCCGGCGTACCGAGCATCCAGCGAAAGGCGCTGTCCTCATAGGTCTTGGCCCAGCGCGCCGCGGGGCGCCGGAACAGGCCGATCTGTTCGCAGTAGCCGACCTGGCGCGCCACGTCGCCGTGCACGATCTGGTATGCGCCTTTCGCTTTCGGCGGATTCGTCATCACCGTGAACTGGCGAGTGTCGATGTCGACGACCTTCGGCCGGTCGCGCTCGGCGAGCAGCACCGGATCGGTATCCGCGAGCATCGCCGTCACGCGCTCCTGCTTCGGGTACGTCAGGAAATCGCGCCGTCCCTGCAGGAGGCCCGCGAGCGTGTCGATGCAGTCGCGGTGGAACACGATGTCGCAGTCGGTGAACCAGACCCAGTCCGCATCGGTGGCGCGCGCGACGCGGCTCCTGCCGATCGAGCGCCGGAAGAGCTGCGTGCGCGGCAGCAGCTGCCAGTTCCACGTGACGCCGGGCACCGCGAGGCCGCCGAAGAACTGCAGCAGCGCCACGGTCCTCGTGTCTTCCTCGGCGTGAAATACCGTCATGCGCACGCGCGCGCGCGTCGGCGGAAAGTTCACGAACGAGCTCAGCTGGTAGGCGAGCAGGTGCGCGTACTGCCAGCAATGGCTCACGATCTCGATCGACAGCACGCCGGTCCGCGCCGCGATCGACGCAGGATCCGGCGGCTTCAGGAACCGGCGGCCCGGAACGACCCCCATCATCGCGATGCGGATCAGCGTTTGCTCGGTGCGGTCGCGCAGGTTCATGCGAAATGCCGGATCAGTCCGGCGGGCGCCGTTCGCCGGTCCACGCGTAGCTTTCGACGATCGCGCCGGAGTCCCGCCATTGCAGGAAGTCGCGGTTCGGCGTGCGCCAGTCCCCGTACACGCGCGCAAGCAGCTCTTCCGCGCAGTCCGGGATTTGCCATTGCCGCCCATAGAGCTCGAATGACTTCAGGCGTGCGCCGGCACCTCGTTGACCGCTTCAATCGACGGCTCGCGCCGGTGGTAATACCAGCGCAGGCGATCGCCATGCCGCTCGAACTGGAAAAACTCGTACTTGATGGCCTGGTACCGGAAGGTCCACTTCGTGGTCCTGCCGTCGTTGTTGACCTGCGGCGGCCGCAACTCGAATCCGTGTTCGCGCAGCCGCCTCGCCGCCGCCTCGAACTTCGGGAGATCCTGGTCCATGAATCCGAAGTCGGAATCGCGGTCCCAGGCGATGGGCCCGCCGTCGCGCACGCAGCCGAGCAGCAGGCTCATGATCATCCAGTACCTGCCGTGAAAATCCGTTCCGGCCAGCAGATCGTGCAGTCGCGTCAACCCGCGCATGCGCCGCTTGTTGAGCGTCCCCCAGCGCAGGCGGCTGATGAACTCGTTCAGTTTCAGCACGGGCGCCAGTATAACGGGGCGCCAGCCGCCTTCAGTGGCCGCCCTTGACGATGAGTCCCGTGGCGCGCAGCGCCTCCGCGAGTTCCTCCTCGATGCGCGCCGCCTCGCCGCGCGCGATCCAGCACAGGTGTTGCACGGGGCCGGTCAGCACCTCGAGGCCTCGCTTCGTCACGGGCCCGGCAGCGCGGATGCCGGCCTTGTGCTGATCGAATCGGAGCGCCGCCGGATACCGGCTCATGCCGACGTAAATACCGTAGGGGCCGCGGGCCGAATCCGCGTAATCGAGCAGCACCAGATAGAGATGCGTGCGCCCGCTGGCCGCGGCGCGGCAGCCGCCCGCGATCTCGTAGACTCGCGGCAGCCAGTCCACGTAGCGCATCGGCAGCCAGTCCGGGATCGTCGCCGCCGCGCGGTCCCACAGCGCCGCGAGTGCGGTCTCGACGTTCATCGGCGGCTCGCCGCGCATCCAGAGTTCGTGCACGCAGTGCGCGCCCTCGACACCATCACCCGCGGCGAGCGCGGCTGACAAGCGTGCCGCAATCTCGACACGCGTCAGCGCGCACAACGGCCGCAGGGCGGCCGGCAACGGCTTCGGCGGTTTCCGCGTGCCACCGGGCTTGCGCATTGCCGCGGAGTGTAACAGACTTGGTTGAATGATCAATCAACCGCCGACCGACACCCGCTGGCGCATCCTGGAGGCGGCCATGCACCTCTTCTGGGAGAAAGGCTATGGCTCGACCTCGGTCGCCGACATCCTGAGCCGCGCCGGGGTCAACAGCGGCAGCCTCTATCACTACTTCCCCGGCAAACAGGACGTGCTGATCGCGGTGCTCGACACCTACATCGCCGGCATCCACCAGATGCTGCTCGAGCCCGCCTGGCGCGGCGTTGCCGATCCGATCGAGAAGATATGGAAGCTGATGGACGGCTATCGCGACGCGCTGATCCAGACCGATTGCACCTACGGCTGCCCGATCGGCAGCCTGGCGCTCGAGATCCACGAGCCGGACCCGGTCGTGCGCGAGCGGCTCGCGAAGAATTTCACGAACTGGACCGAGGCGATCGAGGACTGCCTGAAGGCGGCCGGCGATCGCGTGCCCGCGGGCGTCGACCGGCGCGCGCTGGCGGAATTCGTACTGACGACGATGGAAGGCGGCGTGATGCTCGCGCGAAGTTATCGCGATATCGGCTATTTCGACCGCGCCATCGACCAGCTCAAGCAGCATTTCAACCGCCTGTTGCGTCCGGCCAAAGTCGCCGGCACGCCGCAGGTCACGACAACTCAAGAAGGGGAAGACTCATGCCTGAACTCAACTGGCTCGCCGTCGTCGCAGCGGCTGCATCCGCGTTCCTGCTCGGCGGACTCTGGTATTCGAAGGCGATGTTCCTGAAAGCCTGGCAACGCGGTTCCGGACTGTCGGACGACCAGATGCAGAAAGGGCATCCGGGAAAGATCTTCGGCGGCGCGTTCGTGCTGTCGCTGGTCTCCGCCGCGACCTTCGCGATGTTCCTCGGCACCGAACTGCCGGTCGGAGAATCGACGATGTACGGCTTCATCGCGGGCCTGTGCTGGGTCGCGGCGAGCTTCGGCATCAACTACCTGTTCGAGCGGAAGAATTTCACGCTCTTCCTCGTGAACGGCGGCTATCACACGGTGCAGTTCACGCTGTACGGGCTCGTGCTCGGGCTGTGGCACTAGACACCGCGACAAGGCGAAGCAAATGACTGGAAAACTGAAGAAATCCATTCTCGCCGCCACGGCGGCCCTCGGGATTCTCACGTCCGGCTCGCTGTTTGCGCAGCAGGTCCAGGCGCGAGAACAGTACGTCTACGTCCTCCAGGTGGCGCCGCAATTCCAGGACGAGGCTTCCTGGACGGCCGCCGAGGAAGCCGTCGTCGCCCGGCATTTCGAGCGCCTGGCGCTGGCCGTCAAGTCAGGACAGCTCATTCTTGCCGGCCGAACCCTGGAGCCACTCACGGCAACTTTCGGACTCGTGATCTTCGAAGCTGAAAGCGAGGCTGCAGCAAGGACCTTCATGCAGTCGGATCCTGCCGTGACAGCCGGATTGATGACCGCGACGCTGCATCCCTACTCGGTCGCTTTGCAGCGCAAGTAGGCGTCAAGCGATACGCAGGATCAGGCTCGGCTGGGATTACGCCGCCGTAGCGTAGAGCGGGGGCAACGGGCAGTGCAGCACCGCGCAGATGGCGCGCAGCAGCTCGGATTCGGCGACCGTCATGCGCAGGTCGTGAGAGATCGTGCGGACCAGCGCCTTGACCAGCATTTCCTTCGCGGCGGGCTGCAGCGAGTCCAGCCGTGTCAGCGCCTGGTCGAGTCGCGGCGGCCAGTGTCCGAGCCGGATGAATGGCGGGCGGATGCGCGGCAGCAACTCGGCCATGCCGGCTTCATAGGCGCGGCGAGCCTCGGTGTCGTCCTCGCTGCCGTGCGCGGCGAGCGCCGAGAACAGCACCTGCAGTTCATCCTGCGCGCCGTGCAGCGTCAGGGATCCCGTGATGCGCCGGCGTGGATCGAGCTCGTCCTGCAACTGCACCTGCGCGAGCTTCCGAAGCGCATAGGCGAATGCCGACACGCGCCCCTCGCGCGCCAGCAGGCCGTTGATGCACTTGAGCAGCCTGATTCGTTCCGCGCGCCCGAGCTGGCGCAGCGACGAGAAAACCTGCAGCAGAGCCGGCATGCGCTGCACCGCCGTCAGCGCGTCCACGTACGCAAGCAATTCCCTGATCTCGTCGTGAAACGCGCCGCCGACCTGTGCGTGCACGAAGGCGAGTTGGCGATCACGAGCCTCCGGCGCGTGGTCGAGCGCGAGCGCAATGAAGAGCGCGGCCGCTTTCTCCGGCTGGACCGCCAGGCGCCGGAACTCCGCCGGCAGCGAAGCCAGCATCTGCGCCGCCTGCGCCATCTGCTCCGTGCCCGGGTTCGCCACCAGACCCGCAATCAGCGCCGGCGAGAGCACGACCGAGCCTTCGAGCAGGGTGTTCAGGCGTTCTGCCGGCTTCGGCCGGTCGCGCGCGGCCTCCTCCTCCGCCGCCGCTCGTTCCTCGTTCATGCGCAGCCGCATCGCCTCGAATTCCTCCGGCTGGAAGCGCGGATCGATTTCCCGGATGCGGTCGACGAGCGGCGGATGGGTCGCGAAGGCGCGCGCGAGGCCAGGAGCGAACAGCAGGTGCGCCACCTCCTCCGCATCCGCGTCCACGAAGCGGGAACCGACGCCGAGCGCGCCGATCTTGACCAGCGCGCCACGCAGGCCCTGCGAATCGCGTGTGAACTGGATCGCCGAGGCGTCGGCAAGCGATTCGCGCTTGCGCGACACCGCGGCCTGGATCAGCCGTCCGAAAAACAGCCCGATCCAGCCGAGTATCAGCACGATGAAAGCCGCCAGCATGACGACGGCGACCGCGCCGCCGCCCTTGCGGCCGCCGCCGCCGCGCGGCCCATGGCGCAGCACGAGGCGCGCGACCATCGCGATGACCGTGAGGCCGAACAGCAGGCCGATCAGCCGGGTGCTGAGCCGCATGTCGCCGTTCAGCACATGGCTGAACTCGTGAGCGATGACGCCCTGGAGTTCATCGCGATTGAGGTTGACGAGCGCGCCGCGGGTGACGGCGATGGCGGCGTTCGCCGGCGTGTGGCCGGCCGCGAAGGCGTTGATTCCCGCCTCGCGCTCGAGCACGTACACCTGGGGCACCGGCACGCCCGAGGCGATCGCCATCTCCTCGACGACATTCATCAGCCGGCGGCGGAGCGGATCGGTGGCGTCCGCGGTCACGCGCGTGCCGCCCAGCTGCTCCGCGACCGAGCTGCCGCCCGCCGACAGCGAAACCGTCCGCACCAGGCTTGCGATGCCGATCGTGCCGACGACGATGACCGACGTCACCAGTATCACGAGCGGGTACTGATCGAACGACACGCCCTGTGCGGCGAGCACGCCGCCGTCTTCGGACGTCAGGATGGCCACCGCGACGATGACGACGAGATCGATCGCGATGATGATCGCGACGACTGCGAGGATGAACAGCAGCACCATCCAGCGCGACAGCCGCCGGGTCTCGGCCTGTCGTGCGAAGAAGTCCATCTCGGCTCAGCCCGTCGCGCGGCTCAGGTGAAGGCGACCTTCGGCACTTCGCGCTTCTGCGGCGATTCGATTTCGAGGAGTTGCGCGGGGGCGAAGTTGAACATGCCGGCGACGATGCTGTTCGGAAACACCTCGCGGCGGTTGTTGTAGCTCATCACCGAGTCGTTGAACGCCTGGCGCGCGAACGCGACCTTGTTCTCGGTGGTCGTCAGCTCCTCGGAGAGCTGCATCATGTTGCGGTTCGCCTTGAGGTCCGGATAGGCCTCGGCGAGCGCGAACAGGCGGCCGAGCGCGCCGGAGAGCGCATTCTCGGTGGTGGCCAGGTTCTGCACTGCCGCCGGATCGCCGGGATTCGCTCCTGCGCCAGAAAGGTTGGGCCCGTGAACACGACAAGAAAAGACAACCCGACACTGATTGCCAGCGTCCCACGCTTCATGAAGTCTCCTGAAAAATCGGTGATCCGATTATATCCGTAGTGGTACATTGCCCTTTGTATGCCCAACCCGATCAAGCCGCTTGCTACGGCCGTCGCCACTGTCATCTCCACTCTCATCACCACTCCGTTCACCACGGGCCTGGTGGTCACCGTCATGGCGAATACGATGAGCGTTCAGCAGAAGAAGGCGCCCGTCTCCGGCTATCGCGTCGTGAAGGTCTATCCGCACGACCGTCAGGCCTTCACCCAGGGGTTGCAGTACGTCGACGGCGTGCTCTACGAGGGCACGGGACAGACCGGCCAGTCGGGGATCCGGAAGGTCAAGCTCGAGACGGGCGAGGTGATGCAGCATCAGCCGCTCGACGCGAAGTACTTCGGGGAGGGGATCACCGTCTGGAACAACACGATCGTGCAGCTCACCTGGCAGTCGGAGATCGGCTTCGTCTACGACAAGGCGACGTTCAAGCAGACCAAGACGTTCACGTATCCCGGCGAAGGCTGGGGCCTCACGCACGACGGCGCGCGGTTGATCATGAGCGACGGATCGGCGGTCATCCGTTTTCTCGATCCCGCGTCGTTCAAGGAAATCGGTCGCGTGACCGTCCGCGAGAATGGCGTGCCGGTCAAGAATCTGAACGAGCTCGAGTACGTCAAGGGCGAGATCCTCGCCAACATCTGGCAGACGGCTCGTCTCGCGCGCATTTCACCGAAGACCGGGGAGATCGTCGGGTGGGTCGATCTGTCGGGGCTCCTCGATCCTCGCGAGGCGGTTGGCACCGACGTCCTGAACGGCATCGCCTACGACGCGGCGGGAGACCGGCTGTTTGTGACGGGGAAGTGGTGGCCGAAGCTGTTCGAGATCAAGCTCGTTCCGCCTTCGCCCGCCTCTGGCGGGCTTCGGCGCGACAAGCCCAGTGCATTTGCCGCACCGTAGCCGCCGCGCCGACCGGGCCTGCCGCGCCGAAGCTCGCTCTAAGCGAGCGAAGGCGGGTTATTTCTGTCGCTTCGACGCCGTACTCACCCAGCTTGCTGACCATGTCTTCGGCCGAGGTCTTGGGCTGAACCCCCTTGTCGATGCCCAGAATCTTCCCGTCCTTGCCGATGTAGAACGTCCAGCGCCGCGCGAAACCCTGCGGGGCCAGCACGCCGTAGGCCGTGGCCGTCGCCTTGGTCGGGTCGCTCAGCAGCGGGAAATCCGCCTTCTCTTTTTCGGCGAAGCCCTTGTTGTCCTCGATGCTGTCGACGCTGGCCATGAAGTAGGCGACGTTGAACTTCCGGATTTTGTCGCCGTTTTCCGCCAGCGACTTGCACTCGATGGTGCAGCCGCTGGTGTACGCCTTAGGGAACCAGGCGACGACGACCGCCTTCTTGCCCTTGAAGTCCGACAGCTTGTAGGTCTTGCCGTCCGACGCCGGGAGGCTGAAATCCGGAGCCTGGTCGCCGACCTTGAGCTCAACCGCCGGTGTTTGCCCGTTCGCTCCAGTTGCCATCATCAGCACCATCGCCCCAAGAATCACTGTATTGCGCATTCCTGCTCCTCCTGTACTCCACAGATAATACTCCCGAAGAACTTAGGACGCTTACCCATCCCTAGGAGTCCCCAAGAGCCGAGAATCTCGGTTGGGTCACCTTCTGACGAGTGCCACGGACAACACGGAAAAACGCCGAACGGCCACGGACAACACGGGATACACGGATGCCCGCCCCACCCGTGTGACGAACGGCCCGTGTAAACCCCGTGGCTGAAATCCGCGGCGATCCGCGTCCCGTTGGACCATATAGAGATCCGCGCTATCCGCGTCCCGTAGATGATTTCTGCGTAGATGGTCGACTACGCGGACGACTTGAAGGCCACGGTGGCCGCGGCGGCGGTGTCGCTCGCGGCGCTGCCGGAGGACGCCGCGTCCGTCCGGCCCTCACCCGGCAAGTGGTCGCCAAAGGAAATCATCGGACACCCGATCGAACTCGGCAGCCAACAACCATCAGCGCTTCGTGCGTGCCCAGTTGCAGGACGATCTCCGGTGTTCGCCGGCTACGCTCAGGACGACTGGGTGGCGACGAAGAGGCACCAGGACGCGTCCTGGCCCCATTTCCTGACCCTCTGGCGGACGTACAATCTACACATCGCCTGGATTGATCGAAACGATGCCGGTCGAGGCGCGCCTACGAGAGCGTCGCCGTCACAATCTGCACGAGCTCGCCTGGCAACCCGTGCCCGTCGAGACGCCTACGACCCTCGACTACTTTATGCGCGACTACGTGCTCCATTTGCATCACCATCTGCACCAGATCGGCCGGGCATGACGTCACGCCGTCTCTTGCGTGCGATTCTCCTGGTGCTCTGCCTGACCGCAGCCTCAGCGGCCACGCGGCTCCATTCGGCGGCAGCCACCGCCTGGCCGGGTTTCCGCGGTCCGTCGGCATCGGGTGTGGCGGACGGCCAGGATCTGCCGAGCGCCTGGAACGGAGTCGGCGGCGCGCACATCAAATGGAAAGTCGCCATCCCGGGTCTCGCGCATTCGAGCCCGATCGTCTGGTGTCCTCGCATCTTTGTGACGACGGCGATCAGCAGCCGCGCCGATGCGACCTTCAAGCCTGGCCTCTACGGCGTCAGGCACCGCGTCGGAGGATCGGACGCCGCAAAAGTGGGTGGTGATGGCCCCACCGGCTCACCGGAAAAACCGTCTGGACTGAGACCGCCTACGAGGGTGTGCCGAAGGAGAAACGACACATCAAGGCAACCTATGCGAACGCCACGCCATTCACCGACGGGCGCTACGTTGTGGCCTTCTTTGGATCGCAGGGCCTCTACGCGTTCACCATGGACGGCCGTCCCGCCTGGAAGAAGGATCTCGGCGTGCTCAATACGGGCGCCGACCATTTCCCGGAATACGAAGTGGGGGACGGCCAGCTCGCCGATTATTCCCCGGACCTGGTGATCGTGCAGTGCGATAACCAGGACGAATCGTTCGTGATGGCGTCGGACGTGAAGACCGGGAAGACGGTGTGGAAGACGACCCGCAAGGAACTACCGTCGTGGGGAACGCCGACGGTTTTTTTTCAGCCCGAGCGCGCCGGGCGAACCGAGCTCGTGACCAACGCCTCGAATTTCATTCGCGGCTACGATCCCGACACCGGCGCCGAGCGATGGCGGCTTGGTGGCAGCTCGAAGATCACCGCGCCGACGCCAAAGTCTTTCCGAAGGACCTCGTCATCGTCGCCAGCGGTCGCGCGCCCGAACGGCCGCTCTATGCTATTTCAAGCCTGGCGGAAGCGGTGACATCACTCCGGTGGGAGACGCCGAGTCGAGCGCGCATGTCGCCTGGCGCAAGACTGGTCGCGGCTCTTACATGCCGACGCCGCTCATCTATGGGGACATCGTTTACGTTCTCGGCAACGCCGGGCTCTTCGACGCCTACGATCTGACGACGGGCGCCGAGATCTACCGTCAGCGGCTCGAGCACGGTGGCAGCGGTTTCAGCGCGTCGCCGGTCGCCTCCGATGGCCGCATTTACCTGTCCAGCGAAGACGGCGACATCTTCGTCGTGCGAAGCGGCCGAACTTTCGAGCTGATCGCGAAGAACCCGATGGGCGAACCGCTGATGTCAACGCCGGCGCTGGCCAGCGGGATGCTGTTCGTGAGGGGCGAGAAGCATCTGTTTGCGATTGGAAAGTGACGCAGATCCTGGTGGTCC
>CAWIWZ010000004.1:0-188285 GCA_963839885.1 uncultured Gammaproteobacteria bacterium | reverse complement strand
ACGTAGTTGACGGTCAGCGGAAAGAAATCCCGCCCTGCCACCGCCTCGCGCTTGCCGACTGCGGTCACGAGCACGACCGTGTCGCCCATGGTGACGACGGCCGCGCCGTCAGCCTGGCGTGCAAGCCGGCCGGTTTCGATGGTTACCTGATTACTGCCGTAGCTAAACGTCTGCCTGGAAACAGTCAAGCGGATCCCCTTTGATAACTGGAACGGACATGGGCGCGTTGCGCCCGGGGCGCGTCAGCGCCGCAAGCCAAGTTCGTTGACGACCTTGGTGTACCGCTCGGGGGCGTTGGCCTTGAGATAGTCCAGGAGCCGCCGGCGTTGAGCCACCATTTTGAGCAAGCCGCGCCGCGAGGCGTGGTCGCTCTTGTGAGTGGTGAAGTGCTCGGTCAGCCCGTTGATTCGTTCAGACAGCAAGGCAATCTGCACTTCCGGCGATCCCGTATCGGTCGGGGCGCGCCGGAACTTGCCGACGACTTCCGCCTTGCGTGCATTCGTGAGTGGCATCTCGTTCACTTAACCCTTTGGAAAGCCGGGCATTGTACCCGCGGCTCCGGAGTGTCTCAAGCGGGTAAAGGTGGTTGCCCGGACAGTTCAACCATGATTCGTTCGGGCGCGAGCTGGCTGCCCTCCTCACTCATGCGTCCAACGCCCAGAAACAGGCCATCCGGGCCGTACATTCTCACGCGGCACGCCCTCGGGCCCGCTGCAAACACCGCCTGGCCATGCAGGATGCAAGCCTGCTCCGAGACGCCGAGCTGAACGGCCGGCAATCCGGGAAGTGCGGCATCCGCCGGCAATAACAGCGCAGCGAGCGCCTCCGGATGTCCAGCCGCCTGTTCAACGGCTCCCAGCGCATGCATGCGCGGCTCTTTGAACGGCCCCAGCCGCAGACGGCGCAGGCAGTGCACGTGCCCGACGGTCCCGCAGGCGCGTGCCAGATCCTCGGCCAGGGTCCGGACATAAGTCCCTTTGCTGCAGTCGACCTCGAATTCGAGCGTGGCCTCGGTCAAGGCCATCAATGCCAGGCGATGTATCACGATGCGCCTGGGGGCCCGTTCGACCTCGATTCCCTTCCGGGCCAACCGGTACAAGCGCTCGCCCTCGTGCTTGAGCGCCGAATACATCGGCGGCACCTGCTCCGATTCCCCGAGGAAGCAGGCGGTGCATTGACGCACCGTGGCTTCGGTCAGCACTGGTACTGCGGCGCGTTCGATGACTTCGCCTTCGCGATCGGCCGTCGCCGTGCGCTCGCCGAGCGCGATGGTCACGCGATAGGTCTTGTCGGCATCGAGCAGCAGACCGCTCGCCTTGGTCGCCTGGCCGAAGCAAAGCGGCAGCAGGCCACTCGCGAGCGGGTCAAGGCTGCCGGTGTGGCCCGCCTTGCGAGCCTGAAACGCGCGGCGCGCGCGCTGCAGCGCGGCGTTCGACGTGATGCCTTCCGGCTTGTCGAGCAGCAGGATGCCGTCCACGTCGCGCCAGCGCGCGGCGGGCGTCGGCGCCGCTTCCATCATTCCTTGTCCGGTTCGGAATCGATATGGCGGCTGCGATCGCTTTCGACGGCGTCGTGGATCAGCGCGGAAAGGCGCGCGCCGCGCTCGACCGAATCATCCAGCTGGAAGGCGAGTTCCGGCGCGGTGCGCAGGCGCATCTGGTTGCGCACCTGGATGCGCAGGTACCCTGCCGCGTGCTGCAGCGCCTCGAGCGCAAGGTCGGGGTCACCGACGCCGGCAAATGGCGTGAAATAGACCTTTGCATGCGTCAGGTCGCGCGTCACCGAAACCGCGGTGATCGTGATCAGTCCGACCCGCGGATCCTTGACCTCGCGGCGTATCAGCTCGGACAAGAGCCGCTTGAGCTGCTCTTCGACCCGTCGCGCCCTGGGAAACTCACGCGGCATGGCGGGCTCAGAGCTGGCGCGCAACCTCGATGCGCTCGAAGCACTCGATCTGGTCGCCGACCTTGACGTCGTTGTAGCCCTTCACGCCGATCCCGCATTCCGTGCCCGCGCGCACTTCCGACGCGTCGTCCTTGAAGCGCTTCAGCGATTCGAGCTCACCCTGGAAAATCACGACATTGTCGCGCAGCACGCGGATCGGGTTGTTGCGGCGCACGTAGCCGTCGACCACGAGGCAACCTGCGACGGTGCCGAACTTGCTCGAGCGAAACACGTCGCGCACTTCCGCGAGGCCGACGATCTGTTCCTTGACCTCAGGCGCCAGCATGCCGGTCAGGGCCGCGCGGATATCGTCGATCGCCTCGTAGATGATGCTGTAGTAGCGCACTTCGACATTCTGGTCGCGCATCGCCTCGCGGGCGGCGGCATCCGCGCGGATGTTGAACGCGATGATCTGGGCTTTCGACGCGGCGGCCAGCATGACGTCGGATTCGGTCAGGCCGCCGACCCCGCTCGAAATGACCTTGACCGACACCTCGCCGGTCGAAAGTTTCATCAGGGATTCGCGCAGCGCTTCGGCCGATCCCTGCACGTCCGCCTTGATCAGCAGGTTGACCGTGCCTTTCGCGTCCTCGCCCATCTGCGAGAACACGTCTTCGGGCTTCTGGCCGGCCTGGCGCGCGAGACGCACGTCGCGGAACTTGCCCTGGCGGTGCAGCGCGACTTCGCGCGCCTTGCGCTCATTTTCCACCACCAGCAATTCGTCGCCGGCATACGGCGGGCTCGACAGGCCGAGCATCTGGGCCGGAATCGACGGACCCGCGGACTTATTTCCTTGCCCAGCTCGTCGAACAACGCGCGAACGCGCCCGAACTGCTCGCCGGCGACGACCGAGTCGCCGACTTTCAGCGTGCCCCGCTTGACCAGCACGGTCGCCACCGCGCCGCGGCCACGCTCGACGCTCGCCTCGAGTACGACGCCGACGGCCGGCGCATCCTTGACGGCGGTGAGCTCGAGCACCTCGGCCTGCAACAGGATCGATTCGAGGAGCTTGTCGATGCCATCGCCAGTCTTGGCCGATACCGGCACGAAAATGTTCTCGCCTCCCCACTCTTCGGCGATGACGCTTTCCTGCGAAAGTTCGTTGCGCACCTTTTCCGGGTCCGCATCGTGCTTGTCGATCTTGTTGACCGCGACCACGATCGGCACGTTGGCCGCCTTCGCGTGCTGGATGGCTTCCTTGGTCTGCGGCATGACGCCGTCGTCGGCTGCGACCACCAGCACCACGATGTCCGTCACCTGCGCGCCGCGCGCGCGCATGGCGGTGAACGCGGCGTGGCCCGGCGTATCGAGGAAAGTGATGACGCCGCGCGGCGTCTCCACGTGATAGGCGCCGATGTGCTGCGTGATGCCGCCCGCCTCGCCCGCTGCGACTTTCGTGCGGCGGATGTAGTCGAGCAGCGACGTCTTGCCGTGGTCCACGTGACCCATGATCGTGACGACCGGCGGCCGCGGCAGATTTTCCTCGGACGTGTGCATGCCGGCCTGCAGCGCTTCCTCCACCTGGTCGGCCTTCAGCACCTTGGCGACGTGGCCCATCTCCTCGATCACGAGCACCGCTGTGTCCTGATCCACCGGCTGATTGATTGTCGCGATGACGCCCATGTTGAGCATCGTCTTCATGACTTCGCTCGACTTGACGGCCATTCGCTGCGCGAGCTCGGCGACAGTGATGGTTTCGCCCACCGCCACTTCATGCTGCATCGGCTGCGTCGGCAGCTCGAAGCCGTGCTTGCGGTCGCCGCCGACGGACGCCGCGCGCCGGCGCGATTCAGGGCGCGCCCGCCCCTTCTTGTGCCGTGCCGACAGCCCGCCGGCAATGTGCAGTTCCTGGCGCCCGTAGCGCGTGTTCTTGTCGTCCTCGACCGTCTTGCGCGCCTTCTCTTCGCGCTGGCGCCGCTCTTTCTCGGCTGATTCGCGGGCCTTCTGCTCGGCCTCGCGCCGCGACTGCTCCTCGGCCTGGCGCCGTGAATTCTCTTCGGCGGACCGACGCTCCGATTCCTCGCGTTCGCGCCGCTGCTGTTCCTTCTGCTCGACGTCGCGCCGCGCCTTCTCCTCGACGGCCAGTCGTTCCGCGTCCTCCATTTCGCGCTGGCGATCGACTTCTTCCTGCGCCACGCGCGCCTGTTCCTCGAGCACGTCGCGCTTGATGTACGTCCGCTGCCGGCGCACTTCGACGCTGACCGTGCGCGCCTTGCCCATCGGGGCCGCGACCTTGATTTCGCTCTGCGCCTTGCGGCGAAGCGTGATCTTGCGGGGCGCGCCGCCATCCTCGGCCTTGCCATGCGTCTTGCGCAGGTGGGTCAGCAGTTCGTGCTTGGCGTCCTCGCTGATCCGGTCCTTCGGCCCGCTGACCGTGATTCCGGCTTCTTCAAGTTGCGCCAGCAACCGGTCGACCGGGACCTTCAGGACTTCTGCGAATTGTTCGACTGTGACGTCGGACATCAGTACTTACTCCAGAGTCTCAGGCCTGGCTCGCGCTTTCGAACCAGTGCGCGCGCGCGGCCATGATCAGCTGCCCCGCGCGCTCCGGCTCGAGACCCGGCACGGCCTCCAGTTCGTCCAGCGACTGCTCGGCCAGTTCGTCGCGCGTTCGGATGCCGCGTGAAGCCAGTTCGTAGGCGAGTTCCTTGTCCATGCCCTCGACCGCCAGCAAATCCTCGGCAGGACCCGTTTCGTCGATCTTTTCCTCGCTTGCGATGGCCTGCGTCAGCAGTACGTCGCGCGCGCGGTTGCGCAGCTCCTCGACCATCTCTTCGTCGAACTCCTCGATGCCCAGCAATTCGCTGGCCGGCACGTAGGCGACTTCCTCAATCGACGAATAACCTTCCTGCACCAGCACGTTCGACGACGTCCTCGTCCACGTCGAGCAGACGCTTGAACATCTCGCGCAACTGGCCGGTTTCCTCGTCGCTGCGTTCGGCCGCCTGCTGTTCGGACATCACGTTGAGCCGCCAGCCCGACAATTCGCTCGCGAGGCGCACGTTCTGACCGCCGCGCCCGATCGCCTGCGACAGGCGGTCTTCGGTGACGGCGATATCCATCGAATGCGCGTCCTCGTCCATGACGATGGATGTCACCTCGGCCGGCTGCATCGCATTGACGACGAATTGCGCCGGGTTGTCCACCCACGGAATGATGTCGACGCGCTCGCCCGCGATCTCGTTCGAAACCGCCTGTACGCGCGAGCCGCGCATGCCGACGCAGGCGCCGACCGGATCGATGCGGGGATCGAGGCTCTTGACCGCGATCTTGGCGCGCGCGCCCGGATCGCGCGCCGCGCCGAGAATCTGGATCAGGCCCTGCCCCACTTCCGGCACCTCGAGCTTGAACAATTCGATCAGGAAATCCGGGGATGTGCGCGACAGGAATAGCTGCGGGCCCCGCGCTTCCGAGCGGACCTCGCGCAGCAGCGCCTTCAGGCGGTCCTGCGGCCGCACCAGTTCGCGCGGGATCATGTGCTCGCGCGGAACGAAACCTTCGGCATTGCCGCCGAGGTCCACGTAGACGCCGTGGCGGTCCACGCGCTTCACGATGCCGGAGACCAGCGTCCCGACGCGATCCTTGTACTCGTCCACGACCTGTGCGCGCTCAGCTTCGCGCACCTTCTGCACGATCACCTGCTTCGCGGTCTGGGCGGCGATGCGGCCGAATGCGACGGATTCCATGGGCACTTCGACGAAGCCGCCGATCTCGGCGTTCGGATCGACGTCTTTCGCATCGTCCAGGCGCAGTTCGCGCTCCGGAAACTCCAGTTCGTTGGAATCGTCGGCAAACACCTTCCAGCGGCGGAAAGTCTTGTACTCGCCGGTCTTGCGGTCGATCTCGACCCGCACGTCGATGTCGTCGCCGTGCTTGCGGCGCGTGGCGGACGCAAGCGCCGCTTCCAGCGCCTCGAAAATGATCTCGCGCGCGACACCCTTCTCGTTGGAGACGGCTTCGACGACTTCCAGGATCTGCTTGTTCATGATCAACCTACCAATCGCGCCTTGCTGATTCCGGCGAGCGGCAATTTCCACTCCTTCCGGTCCACCTCGATCGTCACCTTGCCTTCGTCGACCGGCCCGAGCCGACCTCTGAAGCGCTCGCCGGCCTTCCAGCGGCAGCGCCAGTTCGATGCGCGCCTCGCTTCCGGCGAAGCGCGCGAAATGTTCCGCCGTGCGCAGCGGCCGGTCGAAACCGGGCGACGACACCTCCAGCCGGTACTCGTGCCCGATCGGATCGACCGCATCGAGTGTCGCGCCGATCGCCCGGCTCGCCCGTTCGCAGTCGTCGAGCCCGATGCCGTTGCCGTCGGTCCGGTCGATGTACATGCGTACCAGCGAACTCCGGCCCCCGGAGCTGAACTCGATGTCGAGCAGCTCGTAACCCAGGCCGGATACCACCGGCTCCAGCAGGCCGAACAACTTGTCCTTCAACCCGCCTCCATCCATCCCCGGAAACAAAAAATGGGCGCGAGGCCCATTTCCGGCGACCGATCGCAACAAAAAGGCCCCGCGAGGGGGCCTCCTGATCGACCTTGCGGTTCCGGGGGACCACGACCGGGCCTCGCTGCCCGGGCCGCGGTGGCCTCTGCCACGCCCCCGACCGGCCGGCATGATAACGCAGGGTGTAGTCCCGCCTCAACCTGCGATTCCGGGCTTCGACGCGAAACACCTGCGCTAGACTCCGCGCCTTCCGGAGCAACCCATGAAATCTGCCCTGCTCCTGACCGCATTGGCCGGTCTCGCCGCCGGCGCTGTGCACGCTGAGGTCACGCCGGCGGAACTGGACGCGGCCACCGCTGCGCTGGAATCCCGCGTTATCCAGTGGCGTCGGGATTTTCACCGTCATCCGGAACTCGCTAACCGAGAATTCCGCACCTCAGGGAAAGTTGCCGAGCACCTGCGCTCGCTCGGACTCAAAGTGCGGACTGGAATTGCGCACACGGGCGTCGTTGCCGTCATCGAGGGCGCATTGCCGGACCCACGATCCTGCTTCGGGCCGACATGGACGCCCTGCCGGTGACCGAACGCACCGATGTGCCATTCCGCTCCACAGCGACCGGCGAATTCCGCGGCCGCTCCGTCGGCGTCATGCACGCCTGCGCGCACGATGGGCACACAGCGATCCTGATGGGCGCGGCCGAAGCACTGGTCAAGCTTCGCGAACGGCTGCCCGGAAAAATTCTGCTGATGTTCCAGCCAGCGGAGGAAGGCGTACCGGAAGGCGAACGCGGCGGCGCACCGTTAATGCTCGACGAGGGACTTCTCGACATCGCGCGGCCCGAGGCGGCATTCGGGCTGCACCTGCAGTCCACTCTGAATGCGGGCACCGTGGCTGCGTCCGGGCCCTTTCATGGCCGGTTCCGATTTTTTCCGCATCGTCGTGACAGGGAAGCAAAGCCACGGTGCGAGGCCCTGGGCCGGCGTCGACCCGATCGTCGCTTCCGCGCAGATCGTCAACGCGTTGCAAACCATCGTCAGCCGCCGGACCGACATCACGTCGCTGCCCGCGGTCGTCACGGTCGGCGCGATCAATGGCGGCGTGCGCCACAACATCATCCCGTCGACTGTCGAAATGCTCGGCACCATCCGCACTTTCAGTCCTGGAATGCGCCAGGACATCATCGAGCGCATCGGGACCATCGCGACCAAGGTCGCGGAAGCGAATGGCGCGAGTGCAACGCTCGTGATGATGCCGGCTCCGAATCCGGTAGTGGTGAATGACCCGGCGCTCAGCGAGCGCGTCATGGAATCGTTGCGCAAGTCCGTCGGCGCGGACTCGGTCAAGACGATCGGTTTTCAGACCATTGGCGAGGATTTCGCCCATGTTGCGACTCATATTCCGAGTGTCTTCTACTGGGTCGGCAGCACCCCGGCCGGCCAGGATCCCGCGACCGCGCCCGATAATCATTCGGAATTCTTCTTCCTGGATGAAGCCGGCTTGAGAACGGGCCTGCGTTCGTTGCTCGGAGTCGCCGTCGACTACCTGCAGTCACCGCCGGCCAAGTAGCCGGCGCCGCACACGGCGCTTGCACGAATTGCTTTGACTCCCGCCGGACGCAGGCATACCTTCTGCGCACGTCGGCAGCCTTGCCGACTTCAGCAACACACGGACCGGCTTGTCGCCCAGTCCAGTAAGGGAGTTCGAAAATGAAGTGTTTTGCCATTGCAGCATCGGCTGCGGCCCTGGCGTTGTCGATCAACGCGCAGGCATTCGAGGTCTACACCGACTACACGCCATCCAAGGAAGTCTGGAACGTCACGATGGTGAAGGTGAACCCGAATCGTATCGACGACTACCTCGAAGGCCTCAAGCAGACCTGGGTGTCCGGCTGCGAAATCAGCAAGAAGCAGGGAACGGTGCTCGACTGCTTTGTCTATCTCAGTGAAACGGCCTCCAGCCGCGACTTCAACATGTTGCTCGTGACGAAGTTCGCCAGTGGCGCGGCGCTCGATCCAAACGCCGAGCAGTACAAGCAGTTCATGGCGCAGATGCGCGCGCAACTGGCCGAGGACAAGCAGGACAAACTGGTCGAAGGCTACGAAGAAATGCGCACCTTCGCCGGTGAGCAGAACTTCCGCCAGATCGACTTCAAATAGCGCGAGGCGCTAATTCACCTGCGGGCGGCCTGATCCGCCCAGCAGGTACACCGCAAAACTGCCAAGCCAGTGGCCGCCCTCGTAGTGTTCACCGGTGACGGCGGGCAATGCGGCTTCGCCATGTCGCGCGGCGGCACTCTCGAGCGCCGCGCGGCGTGGATCCTTCGCCGGCAGCCCCGAAGCGATGCCACGCAGCATCCAGGCGCGGCTCAGGTTGAGCCCGTCGATGTGGGCGAGCTTCGGATCCTGGCGATCGGTGACGATGCCTGGCTCCAGCCAATCGGCGCTGTCGAACTTCGATAATTGTGGCAGGAAGGCGCCGAGCCACTGCGCGAATTCCGTCGGCGACAGCACGCGCCGCATCAGGTCGGCTTCCGCCAGGCATGGCGACAGGAAGTCCTCGCCGGAAGGTTCGTAGTCCAGCGGGCACGCAACGTCCTTCTGATAGTAATCGCGGCTTCGCGAATCGATCAGCGCGCGCATGTCCGCCTCGCCCGCAACCGTCGACCAATCGCGGATCAGGCCGAATGCGAACGCCGTCTGCGCATGCTCGCCGATCCGGATTGGATAATGCAGCTTCGGCAGCCAGGAACGGATGCGGGCCGCGGCTTCGAGTTCCAGCGGCCGCAGGCTCGCGGCCCAGCGAGTCGCGTCGGGATCCGGCCATGACCGCAGCTCCGCGGCGAGTTGCAACAGCCAGCCGAGACCGTAGGGGCGTTCGAACGAGACTCGACCCGGTCCCCGCAGGTAGGCGAGTTCGGTTGCGACGTTCGCATCCGTGAAACTGGCGGCGAGCGCCGCACGGGCCGGCGCAGCGAAAGAGGCATCGGGATGCAGGCGCACGAGACGCGCGAGCAGCCAGTGGCCGTGCACGGCGGAATGCCAGTCGTAGCAGCCGTAGAATACCGGCGTCAGCTCGCGCGGCGGACGGACGTCGGAATCGCCGGCGAGCACATGTGCGATCTTGTTCGGATATTCGCGATGAACGCAGTGCAGCGCGAGCGCCGCAAACCGGCCCGCAGTCGCCAGGTCCAGCGCGGGGTCGCTGCGCGCGGGCGCTGCGGCAGCCGCGGTGACGAGCAGCGGCAATAGCCAGTGCTTTGTCATGGGCCGACACTGTAGCGCAGCCGCCCTGCTAGGATCGAGCTGTGAACCGACGGGATGCGGAAAGCGCGCTCGCATCGCTCGGGCGCATCGGCAGGCGCCATGAGCCGGGGCTCGCGTCCCCGAAAGCATCACTGCTCGAGCGGTTGTCGCGCGGCCGACTGCGCTCGGGCGCGCAAGTGCTGCGGCTGCACGAATTGCTCGAATATCTCGAAGCGTACGCGGACGATCGCCGCGTCCACGACCGCGCACGCCGCATGCTCCGGGAATTCGCCGCGCGCTCCGATCTGCGCCGGCATCGAAGGGCGCTTGCCGGCAGCGGCATTGCAGGCACTGATACGCCGTATCGCTTTTTCTGGCCAACAGCCCACTGGATATCGCGGCACTGGCCGGGTGCGCTGATCCTCGAACGTGACGATGCGGATCACGCTCGCGCGATTCTCGCGGCCCTGCCGCAACTGCTCGATCAGACGCGCGCCGAGTGGCTGCGCCAACAGAAGCGACCGACGCTCGATGTCCTCGATCGCCTGCGTCCGCGCGGACTGACTGACGCGGATTTCCTGATCGGACTGGTGGCCGCGATGCCGGGCGACGACTTTGGCCGGGAAGCGTTTTTTGACCAGGTCGATCCGCCCTTCATCCTGCTGTCAGGCCGCCATACGCCTGAACGATCGACCGCCCGATTCGACCGGTTGCCGGCCCATTACGCCGCAGATAGTCCGAACGAGGCGTATGCGGACATCCGCGCACAAGCACGTCGCGCGCCGGCGAATGTCACGGCACTGCGCGGCCAGGCCGCGGACGAACTGGTCCGGCTGGCACGAATTTCGATGATCACGCGCGAGCGCGATCTCGCTGTATTCCAGTACGCGAATCCGCGTGACGCATTCCTGGTGGATGACGGCGACGGTCTCGCATTCGGCATGGTGGGAGCACTGCCGGACCGCCGTGCGCTGTTGCCGGCAACCTACGGCGGCCTGACGTTGCAGAACGGCGTGCCAATCGGTTATGTGCAGCTCGACGTGCTCGGGCGGCATGCGGCATTGTCATTCAACCTGTTTCCCGCATTCCGGCAGGGCCAGGCGGCCTACATATTCGCGCGCCTCGTCGCCGTGACGCGACACGTGTTCGGCTGCAACGAATTCAGCATCGAGCCCTATCAGCTTGGCGCCGGCAATGACGAAGGCATCGAATCCGGCGCGTGGTGGTTCTATCACCGCCAAGGGTTCCGCCCAGGCATCGCCGCCGCGCGCCGGCTTGCCGCGCGCGAGACCGCACGCAAGCAGCGAAGCCGCACCTACCGAAGCTCGGCGCGCACCTTGCGCGCCCTCGCCGCTTCCCATTTGTTCCTGTCGCTCGATCCGACAGCGCGAGCACGCCTGCCGCGCATCGATCGCTGGCTCGATGCGGCGGTCGCGGCGCTCGCTCCCGTTGGCGGCGCCGATCCGGTCGCAAGGCAGTCTGCCGCGACGAGTGCGGCACAACGGAAACTCGGCGCGGCACGATCCCGCGCTGCAGCCGGCGCGAGGCGCGCTATGCTTGATCGGTGGGCGGGTCTCGTGCTCGCACTCATGGCGCACGGCCGTTGGAGCGGCCGCGAGCGCCGGGAACTGCGGCGGCTGATTGAGTCGAAGGCCGGGGCCAGCGAGCGGGAATTCCAGCGGCGCATCCTGCGCTTTCGCAGGTTAAGAAAACTCCTCGACTGCTGAGAACTCCTGCACGCGGGACGCTCAGGCGCCCGCGATGTGCTTCAACATCGCCATCACGAGAAGCCCGCAATAAGTTCCCAGTACGTAGCCGAGGATCGCCAGCAGCACGCCGACCGGCGCGAGGCTCGGATGGAAGGCGGAAGCCACGATCGGCGCGCTGGCAGCCCCGCCGATATTCGCCTGCGAGCCGACTGCGAAGAAGAAAACCGGCGCGCGTATCAGCAATGCCACCAGGAACATTATCGTTGCGTGGCAAAACATCCAGACGGCGCCGACCGCGACCAGGATCGGCGCCTCCTTCATCTGTGCAAAATCGGCGTGCGCACCAATGCTGGCAATCAGGAGATATAGCATCAGCGTGCCGATACGCGAAGCGCCTGCGCCTTCGAGCTTGCGTACCGGTGTGAACGACACGACGACCGCCAGCGCGGTCACGATGATAAATTTCCAGACCGTCGCGTCGAACACCCGGTTGCCGGCGCCCAGCGCGCGCCCAGCCAGTGTCGCCAGCCACATGCCGCCGAAACCGACCGCGACGATCAGCACGAGGTCGGTCAGCGACGGCACCCGTGTGGTCCTTGCCGTGAACTCGGTGACGCGTCGCTTGAGGTCCTCGATTGCCGTGACATCGGCGCCGGACCATCGGTCGATGTGCTGCTGCTGACCGGCGAAATACAGCAAAATCCCCATCCAGATGTTGGCGATCGACACATCCACGATCACCATCATTCCGAACATCGAGTCCGGCGTGCCGACCATTTCTGCGAGCGCGACCATATTGGCGCCGCCGCCGATCCAGCTCCCAGACAGCGCCGTCATGCCGAGCCAGGTATCCGGCGGCACCATCGACGCAAAGAGCCATAACGACAACGGCGCGCCGATGATGACGCCGGCAGTGCCGGCCAGCATCATGATCAGCGCCTTCGGACCCAGCCTGATGATCCCCGGGACGTCGAGCGACAGGATCAGCAGCATCAGGCTCGTCGGCAGCAGGTAGGCCTTGATCCAGTCATACACCGGCGAGTCGGCTGGCAATACGCCGAGCGTCGTCAATGTGGTGGGCAGGAAATAGCAGAAGACGAGACTTGGCACGATGCCGAACAGGCGCTTGCCTGCGCCGGTTTCGCCGAACCAGAAAATGACTGCCAATACCGCCAACAGCACGACGAGCACTGCGGCGGGGTCGGTGACCATCGCCGTCGCATCCCCCATGGCGTGATGGAAGCACGAATAAAGCGCCACAGTCCACAGTGTCGGAATTCGCGAAAGCCCGCGGTAACGATTTCCTACGTCTCCGATGCGCGACGCGGTGCATTACCGAATTGCACCGGATGGCGTTAGTTCTGGTTGCGCAAATGATCAACAAGCGGCAGGTGAAGGCCGCGAAGGAGCCAAAGTGAATAATTCAGTACTGGCCGGAGTCATCGTCGGCGCAGTCGTCGTGACCGCGGTCGGCGCCATTGCGGCGAACAGCGGATTCAATCCGCTGCAGGATTATGCGACCGTCGTTGCGGTCGAGCCCGCGTACGACGTCGCACGCACACCGCGAGCCGTTTGCGGCGATGAGACCGTGCTAGAGCAGGCGCCAGTCAAGGACGAAAAGCGCATTGCGGGCACTGCAATTGGCGCGGTAGTGGGTGGTGTGCTGGGTCACCAGGTCGGCAGCGGCAGCGGCAATACGGCGGCGACGGTCGCCGGCGCGGCGGCTGGCGGCTATGCCGGCAGCAAGATCCAGAAGAATATGCAGGAAAAAAACGTCGACGCGAAAACCGAAGAGCGTTGCGTGACGGTTTATGACACCGAGCGGACCCCGGTCGGTTACGACGTCACCTACGAGCTCGAAGGTTCGCAGCGGGTTGTTCGCATGGATCACGATCCGGGCGACCGGATTCCCGTGAAGGACGGCGAACCTGTCGTGACGCGCTCCTGATCGGGCGCTCGCTCGAAGCCGCTCGGCCCTGCGTGCAGGGTCGGGCGGCAATTTTTTATGCGTTCACCGCGCGATGCGCGCGCTGGTAATCGCGACCTGGAACTGATTGGCGTCCTGGAATGGACCGAGGCCGGTCGCGATCTGTTCCTGCTGGCCCGCAGCCAGCGACCCGGTCAGATTGCGACGGAAGGTGCGCGTGCGGCCCTCTCCATCCACGTACTGTACTGCGATCGAGAGGTCGGTCACCGGCACCCGTGTCGGATTGCCGATTGCGACGATCAGCATGCCCTGCGGATCGAGGCCGGCCTGCTTGCGCAGATACTTCTCCGGATTATCCGGCAGGTCGAGGCGCATCAGCGCGGCGGTTGCCGCTTCGCCGACCTCACCTTGCGCGCCCGCGGCCGCCGCGTAGTATTGCTTTGCCTCGTTCAATTGTCCCGACCGGCGCGCGATATTGCCAAGCGAGTAATAGGCCGGCCCGGTGGGCAGCAACTTGATGCTTGTCTCGAGATCGCGCCGCGCCGCGTCGTCATTCCGCTGGCGCTCCGCGATCAGGCCGCGCTGCAGGGGGTAATAGAAAAAGCCGTCATTGCGAGAAATCGCGTCGGTGTAAGCCTGCGAGGCCGCCGGATAATTCTTCTCGACGAGGTAGGCGTCGCCCTTCAAGGCGTAAAAGTGGGCTTCCCCTGGCAGCAGGCGGATCGCCTGCTCCGCTTTCGCGAGCGCGGTGTCCGCGCGTTTGTCGGTGAGCGCCTTGCGGCCTTCATCGTAGGCGTCGTAAGCGGGCTTTGCGCTGATGGTCTGCGCCATCGCGGCGCGGAAGCGATCGACGCCAGCATCGCCGCCCGGCGGCAGGCTCCCGACGCGCTTGCGGTTGGCATCGAGTCGCTCCTGCGACGGCGGATGGCTCGCGAAAAGTCCGGACATCCAGCCACTGTCCTTGCGCTCGTTCATGCGCACGAAGGTTTCCTGCAGCGTGACGGCGCCGCGCGGGTCGAAGCCGGCTGCCTGCATATATTCAATACCGTACTTGTCGGCCTCGAGTTCGGCTTCGCGGCTGTTGCGCTGCATCAGGAGTTGCGCGCCGAGGTTTGCGCCAAGCACATAGAGACTCCCATAGTCGCTGTCGGCCGATGCGATCTGGGCGGCGACGAGGCCACCTTGCAGCAGCATACCGCGGCTCATTTGCTGGGCAGAATGACGCGCGGCTGCATGCACGATTTCATGTCCTAAAACGGCAGCCAATTCGGATTCGGACTTCAGCTCGGTTAGCAGACCGCGATTGACCGCGATCTTGCCACCGGGCAACGCCCAGGCGTTAGGAATCGAATTATTCAAGACAGTGAATTCATAAGGCAGTTTGCGGTCGCTGACCGCGGCCAGGCGCTGGCCGACGCGCTGGACGTATGTGTTCAACTGCGGATCCATCACGTAGTCGCCGCCCTGCGACTGACGCATCGGCGCGTAATTCTGCGCGCCGATCGTGAGCTCCTGGCCTTCGCCGACCAGCATCAGTTCTTTCTTGCCGGTTACCGGGTTCGTTGAGCAGGCAGCGAGCAACAGCGCGATAGCCGCTGCCCGGAATCCAGCGATCATTTCGTTTTTCATCTCCCGCACTCCTGCCGGATGGTTCAGTAACGCCAGCTGTCGATGTCCGCTTCCGGCGGCGCGGTATCGAGTATCCGCTCAACGACCCAGGGGAGAACCATCTGCGGATAGCGCAGGCGCGAATAGGCGTTCGCACGGTTGTGGTCACCGTTCCAGCAATGCTCCTGGCGATCACCGTATTCGACCACCGCATCGGCCGGCGGGTCCGCGTTCTTCAGGAACTCCTCGACACCATAGACAGCATTGTTGAGGTAATAGTTGTCCATGTCCCCGGCATAGATGCGAAGTTTTCCCCGAAGCTTCGGCCCGAGGGTCGCCCAGTCACGCTGGAGGATGTGCGCGAGATCGTAATGTTCGCGCCAGTAGGCCGCGGTCACGGGATCAATTTCGCCGGTCAGCCGGTCCCAGATTCGGCGCGGGTAGCCGTCGGGCCCGACCGGCGAGTACACCGATTCCCAGGCGTCCCACTGATCGCCCGAACGGCCATGCGTGCCCAGCGTCAGTTCGTACACGTTCTGCTCCTGCACCGTCGAGTCCACCTGGCCGAGCCAGTTGCGGTGCGCTGGACGCGGGGTGCGCTTGTACGGGTTGGCCGTGAAGTACGCGTTCCGGTCCTCATAAATATTGACGAGCTCGTAGTGCCGGAAGTCGATGGGATCGGGGCAGGCGATCCACGCGCCGTTGTAATCGTCCGGATAGAACATCTGCACGGCCATCGCTTCCCAGCCGCCGGTCGATCCGCCATAGACGAAGCGCGACCATCCGGAGCCCAGCCCGCGATACTGTTTCTCGATCTCCGGAATCAGCTCGTACTGGATCGCGTCGCCATACGGACCATTGTTCGCGGAATTGACCGCATACGAGTCGTCGTAAAACGGCGTTGGATGCTGGATCTCGACCAGCAGCACGCGTGGAAATCCCGCGGTGATCCAGTCCTGATGCGATTGCCAGGCGTATTCCTGCTGGATGCGGTTATAGCCTTCCAGCCGGAAGCGCTTGCTGTATTCGGGCTTGAGATCCGGATCCGGCGGCGTTTCGCGAAAGTCCGTCGGCTCACCCGGGAAATGGCCGTGCGCGATGACGAGCGGGTATCGCGCATTCGGGTGATCTTGGAAACCCCAGGGCAGGCGCACCCAGGCTGCGAGAAAGATGTCGCGGCCCCAGAAATTCGACAGCCTTTCGCTGCGGATGCGCAGGTAACGAACGTAAGCCGTCTGCTTCTTCTCGAATGCCTCGACCGGCGGAATCTTCTGGTCGAGCACCAGTGCGACACGTCCAGCTCCCCTGCGGGAGATGCTGAGGTCACTGGTTTTGAATACAGATTGCCTGGCTTGCGGTTCCAGAGCTGGCCTTCGCCCTGATCCGGCGCAAGTTCGAGGCGCCTGCCGTCGGCAAGCGCGAAATGTCTCGTAGCGATTGAGCACTGCCTGCACGCGATAGTCGCCGGGCGGCAAGTCGTCGATTGACTTCAACGGAAAGCCGAAGGCTTTCCTGTCGATCGTGCGCCGCTCGCCGGCCTTCCAGTCATGCACGTCGATGCCGAAGATGGGTACGGCTTCTATATCCCAATTGACCTGGAGCCGCGGTTCGGCCTCGGCAGAGGCTGGCGCAACGACCACGATCAGCCGCCCCATCAGCGGCTCGGGGCTCATCTGCGATGGGTAACTGACGTTGAATCGAGTACTGGCAGTTGCGCCGGCAGCAACAAGCAGCCATGCCGCAATCACGACGACCGTGCGGGTAACCTGCAGCATCGCGAAGTCTCCGGACATTGTCCCTGTACAACGATGCTATCGTAGTCGCTCACGAGGGAATCGTTCCGGCGAGAATCGCGCAGAGCGTGCTGAGATCGATGTTGCCGCCAGAGACGATACAGACGATTTTTCCGCCGCCGGCCCGGCCCGCGAGCGCATTGGCGACCGGACACGCACCCGCACCCTCCGCAATTATCCGATTCCGCTCGACCAGCAACGTCAGCGCCGCGGCGATTTCTGCCACGCTCGCGACGAGGGACCCGTCCAGCAACGACCGTGCCCGTTCGTACATGTCCGGAAAGACCGAGCGGCTGCCGATGCCGTCGACGAACGACGGGCGGTACTTCACGTCCTGAGGCGAACCTGCGGCGAGCGCCGGCGCGAGCGGCGCTGCTGTCGCGACCTCGGACGCGTACAGGCGACAGACCGGCCGCAAGGCACGGACTGCGGCAGCGATGCCGCAGGCGAGCCCGCCGCCGCCCCAGGGGATCACGATAGCGTCCACGTCCGGCAGGTCTTCGAGGATTTCGAGGCCGATCGTGCCGTTGCCCGCCATGACGTGCGGGTCGTCGAACGCGTGGATGAATGCCGCTTCCACGCCCGGATAGGCGCGATCCTGGAACGTCCGCCACCAGCGCTCGAAGGGTACCCGGATCACGCGGCCGCCGAGGCGCTCCACCGCATCGGTCTTCGCGGCGGACGCGGAATCGGGTGCGACCACGGTGCAGGCGATGCCGCGCTCACGCGCGCACCACGCGACGCCCTGTGCCATATTTCCCGCGGAGGCGGTCAGTACGCCGCGTGCGAGCGCATCGGAGGCCATGTGCGCCATCGCGTTGGCCGCGCCGCGGATCTTGAACGAACCGATCGGCTGAAGATTTTCGAGCTTCAGCCAGATTTCGGCGCGTGAATCGGGTGCGTTGAGCCGCACCAGCGGCGTTCGGAACGCGACGCCGGCAATACGTTCGCGCGCCTGCCTGATTTCAACGACTGATAGTGGCACCCTGATTGGACACATGGACGACAGCCTGACACTGCAATGCCCTTACTGCGGGCAAATGGTCGACCTGAACATCGATAGTGGCGGCGGGCCGCGCCAGGACTACGTCGAGGATTGTCCCGTCTGCTGCCGCCCTTGGCAGGTCGATGCGTGGCTCGAAGTCGACGGCAGCTGGCGCGCGACTCTCCGGACGGCTGACGAATAGTTCATGCGCTCCTGCGCATCCTGGCAAGCGCGGAGAATGGCACCAGGCGCTTGGCCTGTGCGTCCCAAAGCCGGAGCCGCGCCGACCGCAGACTGGTCCAGAGCGTCAGGCGCGGGGCCTGTTGCAGCCGCGGGTGCGAGTTGAAGCACTCACGCAAGCGATAGTTCGGCACACGGCTCGCCAGGTGATGCAGGTGGTGATAGCCGATATTGCCGCTGAACCAGCGCAGGATCGCGGGCAGATCGTAGTAGGAACTGCCCTCGACGGCTGAACGCTCGACTTTCCAGTCATCGCTCCGGGTCCAGTAGGCGTTTTCGAACTGATGTTGCACGTAGAAGAGCCAGACGCCGGCGGCTCCTGCAAGGATCAATACCGGCATCTGCACGAGCAGGACCGTTTGCCAGCCGAGCACCAGTGAGAGCACGCAGACGGCGAGCGCGAGCACCGCATTATTGATCCAGACGCTGGCCCATTCCTTCTTGAAGGAACGCGGCAGGTCGAGCGGCAGACGGTGCTTGAGGACGAACTGATACAACGGACCGATCCCCAGCATCACCGGCGTACTGCGGTAAAGGCGATAGGACAGGCGTCGCCACCAGGGCAACGTCATGTACTCGCTCACGCTCAAAGTGACGATGTCGCCGGTGCCCCGGCGGTCCAGATTCCCCGACGTCGCATGATGGATGGCATGGGTGCGACGCCAATAGGAATACGGCATCAAGGTGACCACGCCGAGCACGCGCCCTACGGCGTCATTCAGACGTGGCCTGCTGAAAAAGGAGCCGTGACCGCAATCATGCTGGAAGATGAAAAGCCGCACGTACAGCCCGGCGACCGGCAGCGACAGCAGCATTACAAAGCCGTAATGCCAGCCAAGCAACACGGCAATGGCCATCACGCTCCATCCGGCGATGAACAGCAGCCCCGTGGTCACGAGCTGGAACCAGGCGCGACGATCGTCGGCCCGCGTAAAGGGCACGATCAGCTGGCGCAAGGGGGGCTCGGCGACCGCCGCCTGTGCCCCGGCAATGTGCGATTGGTCAGGCATGGTCAGTGCCGGAGTTTAAGCGTAAAGCCGGCATCATTCTGGGCAGCATGTCGCGCCTTGCCGACGCCGACATCTGTGCGGTAGCAGACAGACGATCGATCCGGCTGCCGCCGCACAGAGCGCTGTCACTCGGCCGTCGAAAATGTCACTTCGATGGCAACGATGTTGCCGTTTTCACCCACGGTCTGAACGCCAACCTGGTAGTCGCTGCCCGGCACCAGCAGGCCCGGCGGAACCTCGAAGCTGGTCACGTCCGCCGGCAGGTTTACCGTCAGCACCTGCTCGGGGTCGAGCGACTCGTTTTCGAATTCGAGTATGTATTCCCGAATGCCGGACACTGCGGACCACTGGATCGTGAGACTGGTCGCCGGAATCACGCTTTCATGCACCGGGTTGAGAATCGTGGTCTCACCGGGCAGTTGATGCGACAGTTCGGCCGTGCTGCGGAAATGCTCGCCGGTCGTCGAAAGGCCGGTGAACACATAGGTTCCTTCCGGATAGCCGGCGAGAACCGCCTCGCCCGGCGGTTCGGGTGACTCGAAATGGAATTCGCGCTGGCCGAGCGCCGCGGGATCCGGTGCGATCAGGGTGACCACTTTTCGCTTGTCTGGCGACTGGACGTGCAGCAGACGCAGGCCATCGTCGCCGGCCACGCCGCTGATGACGACCTCGGTATCGCCATCCGTCGCATTCTGCTCGACGATGATGCCGATTTCCTCGAATTCCGCTGGCAGAGGGCGGACCGGCCTGGGCAGTGCCGATCGCAGCGGCCGTGGCCAGTAATCCAGCGACCGTCTTGGCGTAGGATGAGGTGCATGGGAGCTCCTCGATGGTGGTGTCGGCGCCGGGGGTGCCTGCAAGCAGCGTCACCCATGCCTGATTGACGCAATGCCGCGGAAAATCCTTCGGTCCTTGCAGTCGCAATGAGCAAAGCCGCCTGGCTGCCCATCGAAAATTGACGAGTGCCATAATGGTCAGCCCGAACTTGCCGCTATAGGGAGAAAGCAATGAAAAAAATCTTCGCAACCATACTGTTGGCAATGCCGATGGCGCTGACCATCAGCTGCAGTGGAAACAAGGACGCTGCGCCCCCCACGCCGGCCGCGCAACCCGAGACGCCGGCGCCGTCCGAGGCTGCCGCACCGCAGAAAACGCTCTACGAACGCTTGGGTGGCGAAGCAGCTATCAAAGCGGTGGTCGATGACTTCGTCGCCAACGTGGGCGCCGATACTCGGATCAATCAGTACTTCGCGAATGCCGATCTCGACAGGCTCAAGGGGCACCTGGTGAATCAGATTGGCCAGGCCAGCGGCGGACCCCAACAGTACACAGGGCGCGACATGAAAACTGCCCACGCCGGCATGGGGATCGACGAGCCGGCGTTCAACGCCCTGGTCGAAGATCTCGTGAAGGCGCTCGACAAGTTCTCCGTTCCGGAGCAGGAAAAAAGCGAGCTGTTGGCCGTGCTCGGACCCATGAAGGGCGATATCGTCGAGAAATGACCCCCAGCGCTTCAGCCCGGACGGCCGCTCTTCGAGCCTTCGCCGAGCGGCCGCTTGGGTTACGGTCGCACGTTAACCCGGTTCAATTACGCTGCGCACTATCGTCGCCAACGGCCAAGTCGTGAAGACGCGCGTGGAAATGCTGCTGGAAACGCGCGCAGGAACCGAGCTGATGTCCGCTACTATCAAGTCCCGCCTCGAGTCAGCAGAGTCTGTGGTCTAGACGAAATGATCATCGGTTGCACCCCCGGAGTGATGTTGCTCCGGTGCGCGCGGCTAACAAAATTGGCTTCCGCCAGCGTCGGAAAGCAAGACCATAATGTAAACAGTTAGGGGCGCTCGGGGGGCGTGCTGACAATTCTATATGCAGCAACCACGCTTCAACTTCAACACAATGAGATGGCTAGTGGCCGTGGCGGGGCTGGGTCTGATCATCACAAGCCTCGCGGCCGATCTCTTGACCGGCGCTGCGCTTTCGGCCATCGGTTGGAAGCAAGCGCTCGGATGTCTTGCGGGACTAATGCTCGTACTGGGAGCACTGGTGTCCGCCATGCCTCGCGCGCGGCGCGGCTCCACCGTCCGCTGGCTCATCGCTTTTTATCTTGCTGCATGTTCGTTGACGTTATCGCTGGTCGAACCCAAGTCAGCCGCAACCTGGATTCTGCTGGGATATGTCGCTGCCTCCTGCGCGCTCTTGCCACTGCATTTTGGCATCCTGACCTTGTTCGGCGTCGTCGGCCTACACGCATTGCTGACGTGGGTCAGCCAAGCGAAAGCCGACCTGACTGGACTGCCTCTGACTGTCCTTGATATCCGTATCGCGATGTCAAATCCGTCGGGACTTTGGGCAGCGCTCTCGCTGCCGAACTGGACCCGGTTTGTCGCCATTGCGGTGGGTACCTTGGCACTGCTCGGGTGGGCCGTGACCGGTCTGTCGGCCGGGCGGCGCTTCCTTAAGCGGCCGCTGCGCCATGACTCCGGTTTCGACGCGCTGGGTCGTCTGGTCGGAATAGGCACGCTGGGATTCTTGGCACTGGCGTATCTCGACGCGCTTTACGCCGACATGGGCACGGACTCGTCGACATGGCATCCCGACCGGGTTGTGCGCCTCGCGAACACCGTCGGCGTACTCCCATTCATTGCATACTCGTATCACATCGAAGCGGATTCGATTGGATACATTTATCGTAGCGGCGGAAGCGCGACGCCGCCGAGCGCGAAAGAAGTTGAGTCAGCCGTTTTGAAGTACATGTACTTTGTGACGGAGATCGGATCTGCGACGGTGGTGAAGCCCAACATCATCGTGGTCCTTGCCGAATCGACGTTTGATCCAGCATTGGCTTTCCGGCTCCACGGTCGATGGAACGGCGAGCTATTCACGCGGCACCAGCGCACGGCGGCACTCGGACCGCTACGAGTGAATGCGGTGGGTGGCGGCACCTGGATTACGGAATTCGAGACGATCGTGGGCCTGGATTCGCGGCTTTTCGGCTACTCTGGCTCATACACGCATGCATCCCTGTCACCATTCGTCGTGCAAAGTATTGCAACCTATGTGCGCGAGCGCGGGTATCAAACCTGGGCGTTTTTTCCACACGGCGGAGATTTCTACAACGCGCGGTACGCATACGAACGCTACGGCTTTCAATCCATACTCGACAGCGAAAATCTCGGAAGCGGCGAGTCATGGATCGAAAACGACGTAACGATGGCCAACAAAGTGAAGCAGTGGCTTGGCGCGGAACCGCAGGCACCGTTGTTTGCATATGTGCTGTTCGTCGAGAATCATTCCCCGCACGAGTGCCAGGTGGACGCCGACAGCTTTACTGCCCGCTTCGCAGATTCCGATAAATTCGCTCCGAACTGCGCGTTGCACGAGTATCTGCGTCGTCTTGACTCCACGACCGCAGCGGTCCGCTCACTAACCGACTACCTGGCGGCCATCGAGGCCCGGACTGGGCGGCCCTTCGTGCTCCTCGTATTCGGCGACCATCAACCCGCGACATTCACCGGCTCTATTGCAACCGTCGCCGACTACCGGCCGATGCGAAGACCGTCCGACATGCATACGACGTTTTTCCACATCTTGTCGTCGACCCCGCGACGGATGAATTGCTGCATGGCGGCGCTTCCCGCGTCGGTATTGCCCACACTGTTGAGTGGTTTCGTCGCGAAGGGGCCAGATGATGTTTACCTGGGTGTTAACCTGTGGCTGTTTGATCAGTGCGGCCCGGACGCCATACGCCGGGATTTTGCGGCCAACATGGCCACTCTTGAAGTGCGTTCGACCGACGAGCGGACGGACACGTGCGATGCAGCCTTTGAGCGCGCCCTGGCCGCATACCGTGCCACTCGAATCATGCGCCTGACCGACAGCACGGAGAATGAACCGCAAGAGCATCGAATGGATACGCGTTAGTGAGATAGCGGATGTTTGGGCTTAGGCAGAGAGCGGTTTTATTGGTGGGGGTCCTGGCCTCCATGTGTGCCGCATGTAATGGCGTCAATCTGAAAGCGGTACCCGACGAACCATTTTCATGTGACGAACAGCCGTGGCAATTGGCGAAGGTCAATCCTCATCGCTTTATCGCTCACGCGGGCGGGGCCATTGCTGGCAGACGCTACACCAATTCACTTGAGGCACTTGTCCTTGGCCTATGAAAATGGCCTGCGGCTCTTCGAACTTGACTTTTCGGAAACCAGTGATGGGTATCTAGTCGCGTCCCACGACTGGGATAAATGGAAGCAGGCGACAGGTCTCGCAGTAGGTGCAACACCCTCCCTTGAGCAGTTCAAGGAAACTCTGCTCTTTGGCCGCTATCACGGTGTCGATCTAATTGATCTGAACAAGTGGTTCCGCGAAAGGCCCGATGCTTATCTCGTCACCGACAAGACCACAAATTTCAAGAAGCTTGTTGAGGGCTTTTCACATGGGGCCCGTCTGATCGTGGAAATCGGAAGCGTGGATCAATATCGTCGTGCGGTCGAAGAAGGTGTGCAGTACCCCATGCTATCCCTCGCTTCTGCGTACATGGATGACGGCGAGGACAAAGTCCTGGAGCTCCTTGAAACATACCCGGTGAAATTCGTTGCGATCCCGACCATACGCATGCGCCGGCACCGAGAGCTGCTTGCCAAGTTGCGACGCAACAAGACCTGCGTCTATGCGTTCACGTCGAATGATCCGGCGTATATGCAGCGGGAATTTCGTCGGACTATCTACGGTGTCTATACCGATCACTGGAACGTCGCCAGTGGCGCGTGCGATGCGCAAGGCTGTGACACTTACTGATTTAGGCTTGGCGCCCCTGCCTCCATTCTGACTTCACTGGGCAAATTGGCGCTAACCCGCAGGCCCGGGGCAATCGTCCGAGCCTTTTATGTAAAGACAGCCTTGCCTCGCCCCGAATCTCAAGCACACAGTTGTATTGGGGATGCCGTCGCCAGACGGTTTTTGGGGGACAAACAATGGAAGTTAGAACTGTACGGGATGTACTTGGTGACCCGGAATCTTGGCCGGACTATATACGCCGCGAGAATCGCGGAAAGCTGAACATGGCAGGGGCGACAATCTCGCTGGTGCTCGCTTCGGGCAATGAGATCGTAGTCCAGACGAAAGGCGGAGCCTGCGGAGAAACATTTTCGGTTTTCGTTATCAAAGACAATGACCTCCGCGAACGAACGGTCCGCGCTCTGAGGCGAGGAGCACCGGTTCACGAAGCCGTAGCTGCCGCAATCTAAGGCTGCTGCGAATGGATCACCAGGCCCGGTGCCCGCGACCGGGCCTAATTTTTAGTCGACGGGCAAATCAAGCTTTACGCTGTAGTGAGCGGAGTAACCAACTCTGCTCTCCGGGTCGCCCACGATCAAGGCTGACACCGACATGACTTTGGCCAGTTGTTTGTCACGGTATTTGACTGCATCCGCTGGAGCCAAGTAACCCACGGTTCGGCCGTCGATCTCGACACGCACTTGATCTGTGGCATACACACCGCTGCCCTCGAGGATGAGCATGGCGGTGCAGTAGCGCGCCTCATCGCCTTCGCGCGTCGGCCCGGCCAAGTTTTCTAGAGCCTGCTGGTAGGTGGAGTCGCAAACGATGTCCAACGCGTATTGCCCCGACCCAGGAATAGGACCGGGCCTTGTAGGACTGCGCCTCCGCTGACGCCGCCGAGCCGCGAGCGCCGCGCCGCCCAGGACCGCCAGCGAGATCAGATACCTCCGCATGCGGACAGTCTGAAGGTCGCCCGGCCATCACGCTATTGGCCGTCTGTCGCTCTTAGGCTACGAGTTGTCCTACACCGGAGCGATTATGCTCGGCTTCGGCGAGTGGGGCGCGCCGCGCCAAACGCACAGGGAGTGCGCTGGCGCGGACGCCCTTCGAAAGACTTTTAAGTCGCTGCTACTCGCCCTGGCTTCGTTGCGGATTGCAAGACACACCGGGGTGCAAGAACGCCGGGAGCGTGTCTCTAACCGCCTTCAAGATCTGTCCCCAGGATTGGGCGATTTCACCCCTGAAGAGCGGATCACCGGGGGCATCTTCTCGTCCCGAAAAAGCGCAGACGGATTTGCCATTCAGGGTGCCGTCGGGATTCTTCAAGCTCTTACCGTTTCCGGTAATCTCGCCGGCAAAAGCGGCATTGGCGCCCAAACACAAAATCGAAGTAGCGCAGGCGACCAAGCCGAGACGGGTCATTTTCATTTGTTATCTCCTATTCCCCAAGGCTCAATGGCTGCGAGCGAAATGCTCACAACCACGTTCTTCAAAACGTGCGCGAAAGCTACGAGTTGCTGCGCTCGCGGTCAAGGCGATTTGCCTTATGTTCAATCGAAGCGGTTACTAGCCCTTCAATCGCGCAGTCAGGTGCGAGCACCACAAGGGAGCGCGCACGCACGCCGGGCGATTGACCTCAAAATACGTCAAGACAGCGGTCGCGTCTGTCCGGAATCGGCGCGCGATGCGCTCTTCGATCGGCTTTCCTCGATTTGTGATTCCACGTCTTCCAGCGCATCGTTACTGGTACGGCTCGCCGCGGCAGCCGGCGCGGATGTCTCGACATCGACAGCCGGAATCTGCCCACGCATCGCACGCAAGGCGTCACGACCCTCCAGGCCGAACAGGCTGCGAATGTTGAGATCGGTCGTCGGAAATGGAACGCCGATGCCGTACTGGCGCAGCGCGTTGTCCAGCGCCCAGATGTACGCGGCCTTTACCGCGCCCGGACGTTTGGTCGCCTCCGCCGTCAGCCACACGACCAGTTCGAAATTGAGGCTGCTCTCCGCGAACTCCACCAGCCACACTTGCGGTCTGCGCCTGTCCTGCCCCGTGAGCGTAAACGGAACTTCCTTGGCCGCTTCCAGCGCAGCTTTCTTCACCAAGTCCTTGTCGACGCCGTAGTCGACGCCGAACGGGACATGCAGCCGGATCATGTTGTCGCCCAATGTCCAGTTCACCACACGGCCAGTTACGAACTCGGCATTGGGCACCAATACGTCGATATTGTCGTTGGTCATGATGCGAGTGGCGCGGATGCCGATGTCAGTCACTTCGCCGCGGACGCCGGATTCCAGCTCCACGAAATCGCCGACCTTGAGGCTGCGGTCGAACAGCAGGATGAGCCCGGATATAAAATTGCTGAAAATCGCCTGCAGGCCAAAGCCGAGTCCGACACCAATGGCACCGGCAAGCACTGCAAACTGTGTCAGCGGAATTCCCATGAGTCCCGCCGCGACCAGTACGCCGATTACGATCAGGACGTACTTGGCAAGACGGGACACGGTGTAAATCGTCGGCCGGAGCGCCGGCTGGCGGCTCATCGCCCAACGGGTGAAGCCCTTCTGCATCAGGCGCGCAAGGAGCCAAACGAGCAGCAGCGTGAAGATCGCTGCAAGCACCCCCGCGACGTTCAACTCGAGCTTGCCGACCTGAAGGCTGTATTCGAACAGCGACTGTGCGCGCTCGCTCCAATTGTCCATATTTTTATCGACAGTATGAATCGCCGGAAGTTGCTGAATACCCAATACCCTACCCCGCTAGCGGAAGCGCGATTTGCGCCGTCCCTGCAGTACGCCGCCGAATCAGCGGACGGGGCCTGACCCCGTCCGCCGCGCGCCGGCAGACAGATGCGGATGTCGGGGGAAACCGCGCGATTGAGTGAGAAGTTATGTCCTGAGGCGCATTGCGGTCCGCCGCGCAGGCGTAAGCTAGCCGTGGGGAAGGGAGGTCCCATGAAATGGATAACAATGATCGCGTCAAACTCATGGACGTTTCGCGCTTTGTGTCCGCGCTCACGGCCTGTCTCCTAGGGCTGACGCCGGCATACGCACGCGCCGCATCCGAAGGTGAGCTCGCCCGGTACGTCGCCGCGCCGGATGCGAGTTATACGTGGAGTGAAGTGAAGTCACGACGTGTTGGCTCCGCCAAGGTTACCGAGCTCATCCTGACGTCGCAGACCTGGCGCGGCACTCCGTGGAAGCACCAGCTGGTCTTGATCCGTCCGCCGAACGTGAAAGCGTCGTCCCGGCAGGTGTTCCTCTTCATTGGCGGCGGCCGCTGGAAGCCCGAGTATGAGAACGGCTACCAGGGCGACCTGCCGCGCTCAGCGCAGGTTTTCGTGGAATTGGCCGAGACGCTGCGGGCCCCCATCGCCGTGCTCGCTCAGGTGCCGTATCAACCCATGTTCGACCGTCGCGAAGATAAGCTGATTGCCTACACCTTCGATCACTATCTTGCGAGCGGCGAGGCGGACTGGCCGCTGCTGCTGCCGATGGTCAAAACCGCCGTGCGTGCGATGGATGCAATCCAGGCGTTCGCAGCCGAGCGTTGGCAAATGCCGGTGGCGTCGTTCACGGTCGCGGGGGCTTCGAAGCGCGGTTGGACCTCGTGGCTGACTGCAGCCGTGGACCCGCGCGTCTCGGGCGTTGCGCCGATCGCGATCGACATGCTCAACCTGCCGGCGCAGATCAAGTTGCAGCGCGCGACCTTCGGCGCGCTGTCCACTCAGGTGCAGGATTATGTCGACATCGACCTGCCCGCACGCATCGACACTGAGCGCGGCCGCAGCTTGCTGGCGATGGTCGACCCCTACCAGTACCTCGCCGATCTCACGTCGCCAAAGCTGATCATGCTGGGCACCAACGACCAGTATTGGCCGCTCGATGCGGTCAAGCTCTACTGGGACGGGCTGCCGGAACCGAAGCGCGTGCTGTACGTGCCGAACCAGGGCCACAGCGTAGGCGACCTCGATCGCCTGATTGGCGGCTTGAGCGCGCTCCACCGTTACTCAGCGCGCTACGAGCTCCTGCCGGCGGTGAACTGGACCTACGCCGCAAAGACCGATCACCTCGGTGTCAACGTGCAAACGAACCGCAAGCCCGGTCGCGTGCTCGCGTGGACGGCGACCAGTGCAACCCGGGATTTTCGCGAGGCGCACTGGACGTCGCATTCCTGCAAACGTAGGGGTGGAAAATTCGCCTGCAGTGTCGCGCGGCCGTCCAAGGGCTTTGTTGCGATGTACGCGGAGCTGTGGTTCAAGGACCCTGGGTATCCTGAGTTCCCGCTCGCTACGGTCGTATGTATGGCAGGTGAGCCGGGAGGCGGCGCTTTGGACTGCTGAGGCACCTGGGGGCCGCTTCGACCTAATTCACTCGTGCCGATTCCGGTAAGAAAACAAGGGGCTTGAGCTTCGCCCCAACATCTCGCGTCAGAATGGCCAATTGCTCCAAGCTATTGGGCACCGCAGAGCTAAAACAAAAAAGAGCGGCTTACGCCGCTCTTTTTTTGTTCATACGATTTTATTCACGCGCAATTCTCAATAGACTTCCGCCGAGACGGTAATGGTATTTACCCCCGTTAATGCGGCACTACCATTTGAGTTCACCACTACAATGTCCGTGACTCTTGCAGGAACGCCTCCAGCACCGGGCGTAATGGTCACATGAAACACGCATTGGGTCGGCGATCCGATCCCCGTATTAGTTGCAGCCGTCGCCACGTTCACCAGGCTTCCACCGGCGACGCCGGCGAGGATTTGGATATTGAAGGGTGCGCCCTGCCCCGCAACGCAGGTAGCAGTCGAATCGGTAATGGCAATGTGTGCGCGCGTGATGCTATGGGGCGTCGAATCGATGAACGGGAACAATGCACCAGGCGCCAATCCAGCCAAGAGAGCGCTCTCTGAGATCAGTTGTTTGGTGGGCGGTATTTGTGCGTGGTTCTCGGTGGGGAAGAACAAGGCGAGAGCAACCACGGCTAGGCCAGAGATCGTCAGTACGTAGCTGTTTTTCATAGAAAAGACTCCTTCTTGCGCATGATTAGTAAACATTTCTTTAGGAAAGGCATACATTCGAGCCTTGCTCTTGCAGCATGCATCCCCCAGCGCCGTCAGCCGCGGCGTTTTCACGGGCTTCTACGTAAACCAGTGCCTTAAGTCAAGGTCCCGCATGACTTAACGGGCTGGTCCGGATCTAAGCCGTCCGCGCACCACTGCGATTGAAAACGCACGGCATCGATCGTGAGATGCCTAAATGGACTCGATCCATGAGTTGGATTTCGCACAGCCCTGAATTAATTGAAATTGAGCTGCGATCGCCTGGGCCTGGATCAATTTCCACGCTTCCGTCGGAATCCATAGCTGCCCTGGAAAGGAAACCCCGGCGCAAGGCCGGGGTCGTTTAGCCGGCCTTCGATGGGCTATTGCTTATTGAGGCACTTTTGAGTCAGAAACTCGCCAAAGAGGAAATCGTCCTCACCAAACGCTTCCGTTCTGCCATCAAAAGATACTTCGTTTCCGTCAATTTCAAAGCCACCCGCACGCATCATCGTGCCACCATGATCGTGACAGATGGCGTGCGTGGTTGCACCGGTCACGGCATTCGAATCTGCGCGGTTGTGGCGCGAGAAAAAAGACTGGATCGGCTGCAGCCAGTTGCCGCTGGCCGAGACCGGGTCCGCGAAAGCAAAGTCCTGACATTCGCCCGTCTCGGTATCGCACTCGGAGCCCGATGTCGAACAATCCGCCGAATTGGGATTGAGCGTCGTTTGGAAACTTGCGCCAAACTTGGATGCGTCAAAGACGTCCAGCCCCACGAAACACCCAATCGTACGAAAGAACTCCGTGCCCGCCGAAAAGTCCTGTCCGCTGACCGTCACATTGACGAATCCGAAACCGGTACTGTCGCTGAGGTTGTCGGACTCGCCTGCGCTAACGGATCTGCAAACGAAACCTTCGATCGAGAATTGACAATGCTCGGCGCTGGCATTGTCCGCCAAATGCCGGTTGACAATGCTTGAGAACGGCGGCACTGCGAATGCAACGGTGTTCGCGGTCGAAATCCACAGGCCGAAGGCGAGCCCGGACAATTTCTTGAGCATGGGACCTCCTCCTTTGCGATGTGTTGGTTCTACCTCCCTGACCCGCACCATCTTGTGCTCGCAACCCCCGTGCAGCAACGGCGTTTTCAGTCAAGGACTTGCGGCGTCTCCTGCTTTGTGATTTTGCAGCGACGGCGCGATGCCTTATCTTGAAGTTCTTCCCACCCTTCCATGCACCGGAGGATCTATGTTCCAGTACCGGCTTTGCTTGCTGACATTCTCACGCTGATCCTGATGTCGCCAGCGCGCCCCAAGAGACAATCTCCGCCACTGCAGGTACAGCGGAAGCGGAGCTGCGCGAGGCCATTCGACTCTACGATGACGCGCTACAGCGTGCTGACGTGGCCGCGGTCGAGCGGTTCTGGGCCGCCGAATATGTGTTCATCAACCCACGCGGCGAGCGCGTATCGCGAGACGCACGGGTCGCGAACCTGCGCGAGAAGCGGACTTCCCTCGACTCGGTCGCCCACGCACCGCAAGAGGAAATGATCCGCACCTACATGGATGGAAACATGGCGGTGTACACCACGCTCCTGACAATTGATGGTCGCTACGGTGGCGAGGCCGAGCGCGGAAAGTTTCGCGCCCTGGTGGTCTGGATCCGCCGGGACGGGCGCTGGCAACAGGTAGCAAGCCAGATGACACCGATACTCAAACCGACACCTTAGACTCCGGAGCCGCCGGCAATTCGCCAAGAGTCGGCGGAAATCTTGGCCTCGGCGGCACCCTTATTACTTGTAGGATCCGACTCCGCAGGTTTGACCAACGGCCTTTGTATAAAAGGTGCGTTTCTCCAGCGGCTTGTCCGAGCCGGGGCGAGGCCACCAGTAGGTGACCTCCCTGATCGTTCCTTCAGTGGCGTTCTTCATGATCTCTTGCCCGAGCGGATACCCTTTTTTGCCGACGATTTCCTGCAAGTGTTCACCCTTCAAGTAGGGATGCGCAGTGAGAACGCCGTCCGCGGCGTCGGCGCAGAACACATAAAGGTCACGGTCCTTAAATCCGCCTTCACCCTTATTGAACTTCGCCAGAGCATTCTCTTTGTTCTCTTTCAATGCGACTACCGCTTTCTCCAGCATCGCCCTAGCTTCATTTTCAGTGCCAAACTGCTCTTGAGCTACGAGGACTGAAGTTGAAGTGAGAAGAATCAGAATGACAGCCTGTCCGATGGCAATTGGCAGCTTGCGTACCATCACTCTCTCCTTGAGTTACTGAACTGCCCCGCCGGCAAATGCGGTGGGCGGTACCATCGCGCCGATGGCAACGATGTCACAGCAGTTTCGCTCTTGCAACGGTGAGCAGGCAGTTCAAAGCTCCAAAGAGCGTTACCGCGAGATCGTCGACCAGCTAAGGGATGCGTACGCCACCCAGCCCCTACCGCACAATTTGGCACCTGGGCATCCCATTCGATTGGCTAGATCGCTCCGCCCTTCCTGCGCCTGAAGAATGGATACAACGGTAGTCCCAGCGCCAGAAGCCCGATGGCCGCCACCGCCTCCGCCGGGCTTTCGATAATCGTGCTGGCGAGTACACCAAGCATGATCGCGACGAAGGCGAGCGGCACCCATGGGTAAAGCGGAGTGCGGTAGGGCCTGGGCGCGTCCGCCATGCGCCGGCGCAGCACAATAAGGGCGATCCCGGAGAGTGCCCAGAACAGCACGAAGATTAGCGTTGCGAGGGTCGTGAGCTGGTCGAAGGTGCCGCTTACGGCGAACAGGAGCGCGAGCACCCCGTGCCAGACGATCGAAGCTGCCGGGACGCTTGCCCCCGGGCTCAGCTTCGCGAACTGACGGAAGAAAAGCCCATCGCAGGCCGCCGCATACGGCACACGCGCGCGCGTTAGGAGCACCCCGTTCAGCGCACCGACACCCGAGATTACGAAGACGATAGCGGCAATGGGAAGCGCGTTCGGCCCGAGGAAAGTCTGCGCCGCGCGGGCCCCGATCGCGGGCGCCTCCGGATACACCGTCGAGTTCGCGGTCGCGACTGCATCAAACGGCAGAGCGTAGAAGTACGCCGAGTTCACGAGCAAGTAGAGCACGACCACCAAGAGCCCGCCGCCGATCACGGCACGCGGGACGTTGCGGTCCGGGTCGCGCACCTCCGCCGCTGTCATCGGCAGGTACTGCCAGCCGCTGTAGGCCCAGAGCGCAGCCAGCATCGCGAAACCGAACGAGCTCAAACTGAGCGTCGGCGCAGCGGGCGCAGCAGCGATGGTCGCTGCGAGGTCCGGAGCCGGCGCTTCGGTGGCGAACAAGTACACACCTGCAATCACTGCGACGAGCGCGAGCACTTTGAGCGAAGTGAGGAAGGTCTGCACGCGGCCGCCGAACGCGACGCCGGCAAGGTTCACGACCGTGAAGATCACGATGACGGCAATACCTAGCGCCTGGCGCAGGCCGAACTGCCAAGTTGTCGCCTGGCCGAACAGGTTCAACTCGCGTTCGAACCAAGGGGCCGGCAGCGACACTACGTCGGAGAGGAAAATCGAGAACGCGGCGCCGTAGGATGCAAGGCTGGCCGCGCCGACGATGAAGCTGACGCAGACATACAGGAAGCCCGGCAGGTCACCGAAGGCTTGGCGCACGTAGACATATTCGCCCCCCGCGCGCGGCAGCAGCGTGCCGAGCTCCGCGAAGCAGAGCGCGCCCAGGATCGCGACCAACCCGGCCACGGCCCAGGCTGCCAGCACCCAGGATGCGGAACCGACCGCCTGCGCCATCGGCGCGGACTTGAGGAACACACCCGTGCCGACCGTGATGCCCACCACGATGGCCATGCCATGTACCAGAGTCAAATCGCGCCGCAATTCGGTCATTCGCGGCTGAGCTTAGCAGACAGGTCTGCATGCCCTTCACGATATACGGCGTCGAGCGCGTAAACATCAACGGGCTTTTCGCTAAATCCTCGCACTAGAAGTCCCGTTTCCGGTCAGTAGTACACGTACGTTTGACCACGCGCCTTGCCGCTGCGCGATTGGTTCTCAATCAGCAGCGACAAAGCGGCGGCAGGTACATTGGTTGCGGGGGCAGGCTTTGGCGAACCCGTAGCCGACTGATCAGTGTGGCCACCAAGGTCCACAAATTGGACTAGACACTCGCGAAATGACGATAGAAATTTGAATGCTGATTCACGTTTGGCAATGCAACCGGACCGAAAGGACGACGACGATGACAAATTACTCGCCCGACTACTACATTCATGGCGCAAACATCTTGCTGTTGGTGGCATACAGCGTTCGCGACATTCTCTGGTTGCGACTGTTTGCGGTAGCAGCTTCCGTCGTGTCGATCCCATATTTTCTCCTACAGCCGACAACCCTGTGGGCACCAGTCGCGTGGTCGATTGGTTTTGCAGGGATCAATCTGATGCAATCATGGCGCCTCTTCATGGAGCGTCGGCCCGTCAAACTGACGGCCGAGGAAGCTGAAGTTCGACGGCTCGTCTTCCAGGACTTACCGCCTCGGAAAGTCCTTCACGTCTTGAGCATTGGATCCTGGGTCACGGCGGAACCCGGGGAGCAGCTGATTGTGAGCGGCGCGGTGCCAGAAACCGTGTCGCTCATCGTCAGTGGGAAGGTCAGGGTGACGAAAGATGGACAATTTATCGGCGTGCTGGGAGCCGGTCAGATCGTCGGCTCCGCACTGATCCTTAGCGGTCTACAAGCCGAGGTCGAAGCGGTTGTAGAGAATCGGGCCCGGGCAATGCGTTGGAACGTTGGCACACTGGAGCGGTATCTCAACGCCAATCCCGACACTCGGACAGCGATGCAGCGGCACATCGCTCGTGACCTGGCGATGAAGGTGGAGCATCTGGTAAGTGATTAAGTCATGCCCAGCACCGGCAATCCTGAATGAGTGGCGCTGCGCGTTGCGAGTGCAACGCGCAGAGCACGGGTAATTAGTAGCGGAGGGCGCGCGTACCGTGTTTACGTACAAGGTGAGACTCGGGAAAAGTTGATCATTGACAGCCATCACCGGTCGGCGACCAAGGTCCGATGCTGCGACCAGTCGGTGACAAAAAGAGACCCCAGCGCTGGGCCGGGGTCGTGGAAAGTCTCGAGCCAAAGCCTGGTGGTTACTTGCGAATCTTGAGTTCCTGCAGCAAGGAATCGCTCATGACATCGCGATACTCTGCTCGATTTCCGCTTTCGCTCATCATTTGTTCCAGAGTCTTCTTGCGCCAGGCAATGTAAGCCTGTTGACGCTTCTCGCTTTCGGCGCCCGAGACCATGGTCTCCGTAACTGTAACCAGGTATAGGTCAGGCTCATTGGCTCGAGCGTGAACGTTCGAAAAAATCATGTAGTCCTTGATCCAGCCCTGCGACTTGGCGTATTCCGAATTTTCCTTCCACTCGGTCGCGAGGAACTGCGCGTACTTCAACGCTCCGCCATCCTTGATTTCTATCCCCGTTACTTCCCAGTAATTGCCGGGTACGAGAGGCCATTCCTGGGCTAGAGCAGCCGCCGCCGTCATCAATGATGCAGCGCCGAGCGCCAGAACGAAGATCGACCTTCTCATTGACTTCTTCATTTGTCTCCTCCTCACAGCTAACAGGAGCTACCCACATTCGTGCCAAAACTAGCATGATTCCCTTTGCGAAAGGCGTGGTGCGCAAGACAAAGTATCTGCTCCGGCCCGCTAATCGCGCCTGCAGCCTGACCCGGATGGTTCTTCAAAGGAAGAGGCGAGATTTGCGCTGTTCCCGCAATACCTCGTCGAATCAGATTGCGGTAGCTTGGCGCGACGACTGCATCGGCCCTCTCAAGGCTGGTACGAAGGTTCGAATCCCTCTGGGAGCGCCATATCATCAAAGAGTTACGAAATCATCCGTACGGAAATACGGAATCCGTACGGAAGTACAAGCCACACCAAATTCAGCAGATAGGCGCACTCAATTATCGGGTTTCCATTCGCAAATAGTCCGCAAGAATATGGATCCTACCGAGTCAGGTGCAATCGGAGTCCAAAGCAATGGAAAGTCGGTCGCGGGATATAGATAACTAGTGCCATCGTCGTAATAATGGATCTCCGCCTCGTCACGAGCCGATTCGTTATCGCAATCGAATGCTTGATGATACAAAACGTGCTTTATCCACTTGTTTGCATCTTCGCCGGATCCCTTCTCGGTCTTCGTCTGAAACACGGTTTTTATCCACATACTTCGAATATTGCCCGTGACGCGTATACTCGAAATATCAACAAAGTGCGTCTTGCTGGTGCTGACGGCGACCGGCTTCCAATCCGAGGCGGCAGCCGCCCCGCACACATGCATTAGCGCGAAGGCCAGCAAACCTCTTCGAATATTCATTGTGCGCAGCAGTGTCAGGCTAAATTCAGTACGGCTTGTTTTCAGTTTGTCCGGTCCGTGTCACCCAAACCAAATATTCGCCAGTTACTCCACCCTTGTACCCTACCCTGCTCCCGGCAGGCTCGGTAACCTTTCCCGCGTTGCGACGCTACCGACTATAAACCGGTACAGCGCCCTGCTTCATCCTGGGCCGGTGCCCTCGACCGAGCCTTTTCGTTTAGCCTATGCAAATGGCTAGGCGCGGTTCACGGAAAACACAGCGTCAAGATGGCCCAAGTGGCCTGCGCTATTGGTATGAGAAGCCAGCCGGAAAGATCGCAATCGGCATTGTTTCCGCAATCATTTCTGGGTTGCTTCTTTGGTTCATTACGGACCGGATACTTAGCCAACGGGATACACCTCCACCTGTAGTAATTGAACTGCCAGCGAAGGCCGAGCCTAAGGAAGACAATGCGATGCAGCCCGAGTTGGCGAAGCCGCGCGGACCGGCGGTGCAAAGGACTGAAGACCGGAAGGAACAAGACAAACCCGACAAGTCCAACCCACCCTAGAGCAGACATTTCAACGCGTTTCCAAAACTAACTCAGCGCCGCGAGCCCACGACGTTGGTTTATTGTGGGCATTCCATGGTTAAGCTATCCATGTTCGCGGGCCGACTTGAGCACGGACACGGCCACGATGCTGGCGATGACCCGCGCCGCTCCGGTTGGCGGCCAACACGGACGGCGATCCGCTCTTACGGCAGGTCGATCACGTCCGCCGCAGTCGTCGCAGTCAGTCGTGCACTCGCAAAGGAACCGGACGGACCTTGGCTCGCGATGCATTCGACCCATAGGTCGCCGGGCGTAGCCAAGGTCGCTACGCCGTTGAATGCCAGCGCACCGTACTCGCCGGAGGGAACGGTGGTCGTGTTGGCATCGACGAATACGGCAGCCGCTCCGGCGTAGACGTTGCAGGAGACCGTATCCGTCGCCGCCTGCTGGTTCTGGATAGTGCCACGACCGGTGACAATGTATTTGCCGGCAGGCAGGCTCATTTCCACGATCCGCGTGTAAACCGAATTTGTCGTTGTCGCGCCGCCGTCCTTCGAGTAAGCCGTGCCGATTTTCGCCGGAGGCGCGGCGAGGGTGGGCCCGGCGGAGAGAATCGCGCTGACGATGGTGCCGACGAATACTGCTCGCCGGGACAGCTGGAACTTGTGCATTTTCAAACTTCCCCCTGACTAGACCTAAGTTAACGTACGCCTGCCAAGACGGACGGTCAAACACTTCGGCAATCGACCGCAGCGACCGAAGGGCAGGTCACATCACGAAATGTCTCGTGGCTTTGAAGCAAGGCACGCCAGTACACGAAGCGATTGCTGTCGCAGTCTAAAGCTGCTCAACTGATCATCAGGCCCGGCGCCCGCGACCGGGCCTTTTCTATTCCCCTTGCCACACTGGACTGGACGGCTCGATTCTCCAGATTGGTCCACCCATGAAGAGCTGACCCTCTAGCCGGAGGAATGCAGGAGCATCACCGCGCAGAACCCATGCGTGGGAATCTTCTGGGTCCTTGCCCACCAGTTGCGCGAAAAATCCCAAGATTCCTCCGATCTCTACCTTCATACGGTAGTGCGTCGCCTTAAGGCTGGCGTCGCCAACCAGGAACCTTCCTTCGCCTTCTGGAGATATCACCAGCTTCACCAGTCGTGGCTTTGGTGTAGCGGCTACAAGTGAAACGGTCGTCTCTTTCGCTTCTGGCTGGATATTTTTCAACAGTATCGGAATGATTCCGTTCATAAGGTTGGGTGGAAGGTCGAATCGCTTACTCTCTTCTTTCGCCTTGCCGTCGTCGTCCGTGTAACGGACCTGGACTTGGCCAGTCGACCTGTCGATCGTCATATCGATCGGAACTTTGAACACTGGACCCGTTTGCACCAGGTGGTAGTTCAGCACTTGGAAAGTGTCTCGCTGAGAGAAGTTGACGGTTTCGTCATACAGCGAACCGTCCTTGAAACTCAAGACGAGATGACTTGTCACGCGCTCGCCACGAGGCACTTGCGTTAGAGAGCCGTGTGCAAGCGTGCTGCCGTCCAACGCTCGCAACACAAGGAAGCCGTGGATTAGCCCTTCCGTATAGCGCACTTCCACCGTTGACTGCGCCTGCGCGGAAGGAGTCAGCAGGACAACCAATGCGAGCAACATGCCGCGCAATGTCAAGAGGCAATGCTTCGTCACCAAAACAGTGTACACCCGAGCCTACCCCCGAGCCTACCAGCGTGCCCTGCCAGCACCGAGTCATCCGCTGCCATCATTAGCCGCTTGTTTATAACGAAATGTCATTGGCCGAAGTGACAGCAAGCGTTCGCTTGCATCGCCCATCGGAAGAATGTCTTCTTTGACTTCTTTCGATGACATCACGGTACCGAGTTGCCCGTTTGCGTCTACGCCAACTGCGGTAGCAGAAGGTGATCCACTCGGTATGCCCCAGATGCCCCCAAACGAAGGCTTTCTTCTGAATCGCGCTGTTGCCGATGCGAGTTACTCTATTCTCCGGTGGGCTCACCCGAAACATTCGTACCAATAGCAATGTTGTCAGATTCTGTCGCTATTGCATGACCCGCTCGTTCGCACAAGCCGATATTGCGAGAACCCAAATTCACATTGCGACCCGCATGACACCTGTTGGCTGTGTTGAAGTTGCCAGTGTTGTTACGCAGAAGCGCGTAGGCAGCGGCAGCCGTGTTTCCTTCATGGCAAGCTTCGAGGGGCCGGACTACACGGCAGATATCGATTGGCTCGGCTGACATAGGCAATGAAAAAGCATCGTCCAGACATTGACGGCTTGCGGATGATCGCTGTGGTGCCGGTGGTGCTCTGCCATGCCGGTCTACTTGGCATGTCAGGAGGATTTATTGGCGTTGACGTATTTTTCGTTATTTCAGGATTTTTGATCACGGGAATTCTCTACGGAGACTTGGAGGCCAAGCGTTTTTCCTTGATCAAATTCTATGAACGGCGCGCGCGACGTATCTTGCCGGCGCTCATGGCTATGCTGCTTGCTTGCTTCATTACCGGTTGGATCGTTCTCTATCCTGACCAGTTCGAAGCTATGGCAAAGGCCTCAATCGCGACGGTGCTCTTTGGATCGAATTTCCACTTTTTGCGAACGACTTCAAACTATTTTGCGCCGTCGTCCGATTTTCAGCCCTTGCTGCATACCTGGACTCTGGCTGTAGAGGAACAATACTATATTTTCTTTCCCCCGCTCCTCTGGCTAATGTTCCGACACCTGGCCAAGCGGAGCGTCGTCGCCGTAACGGCTGTCCTCACGATTTCATCTACCTTGCTCGCAGGCTATGGTATGCATACGCATCCCAATGCAACCTTTTATCTCCTTCCATTTCGGGCGTGGGAACTCGGTGTAGGCGCGCTACTGGCCATTCACGGATTTCCAGTCGTCCGACAATCATGGCTGCGTAATGTTATTGCGTTGATGAGCGTAGGGGGCATTCTCGTGCCCGTTTTTATCTACGATTCCGCAACCGTGTTTCCCTTTCCGACGGCCATCCCCCCTGTCCTCGGGACGGCCCTGCTCATTTGGCTGGGTTCGCAAGGCGATAACATTGTCAAACGCCTCCTATCCCTCCAGCCGATCGTATTACTCGGACTAATCTCCTATTCCTTTTACTTGTGGCATTGGCCCATCCTGGCTTTCCTCCGCATCCGACTAGATACGCTGGAATTGCCGAAAGCAACGGCACTAACCGCCGTTCTACTGGCGTTCGTTGTTTCGTACCTCTCCTGGCGTTTTGTCGAACAGCCTTTCCGGCGTTCACCACCAACGGGGTTAACCGCCCGCGCCATTTTTCGTTTATCGACGGCCAGCATGGCTGCTGCAATCGCCCTGGCGTCGACAATTTTGTTTGTCCAAGGTGCGCCTAACCGTTTAGATCCTAGGGTGCTTGCCGCCTATGAGGGCAAAAAGGATATCAATGTTAAGACCGAGCGCTGCCTTGATATCTTGCCTCGCGACGGTCTGTGTAAGTTTGGCGCCGATCCGCAGTCGAATCGTGATCTGGACTTTATGCTGTGGGGAGACAGTCATGCCGGAGTCATCATGACCGGCGTCGAGACAGCAGCCATTCGTAGGCGCAAGACAGGTCTATTTGCCGGACACAACGCTTGCCCGCCCCTTCTTGGCATTAAACGGCTAGATCAAGGTCCAGATCATAGATGTGATGAATTCAATTCGGCGGTGCTATCGGTCCTTGCGTCTCGCAATGACATCCCTCTCATCATATTGTCGGCCCGATGGGCGTTTGCTGCAGAAGGTAGCCCGGTTAAAGGGGAACCAGGCCACCCCGCGATCCTTGGCGGATCAGCCGACACTGAGGTCGGGCCACATGACGTTCGCAATAATTTTGAATTGTTTAAGAGCTCCATAAAGGAAACGGTCCGAGCAATTCGAGCAACGGGACGTAAAGTGGTAATTCTCGGCCCCGTACCCGAGATCGGCTGGGATGTGCCGCAAGCCTATGCTGATGCCTTGCGATGGAACAAACCATTACCGCCATTGCCGAACACTGAAACCCTTGTCGATCGACACGGCCGGACAGATGAGGTCTTCGAGGACCTGGCGGCGGCTTCTGAAATCGTCTACCTGCCGGTGGTTCCGCATCTCTGTAGGCCCGTATGTCGTGTATACGAAGACGGCAAAACTTTCTATTTCGACAGTCACCATCTCAGTCGGTACGGCGCGAATTCAGTCATCACACCAATCCTAATGAACAGCGTCTGGAAATAATGAGAGAGCTTCAAGGCTGGGTCTCTTCTCTCCAACAATGGCCAAGCGGTTTCGGGACGCGAAGACGGAACTCGCCGGCCTTCACCCGACTTCGGCAGTTGTGCAGATAGATGACTTATTGAAGCGGATGCCGGAAGCCGCAGCGCGTTTCCGGGCTATCGTGGGCAAGATTGACCTTGCTTTAGCTGTTCTCCCGCGGGCCATCGACAGATACCGAGATGGTTGCTGACCTCGGCCATGCCGTCCTCGGTGGCGTAGAACGCGCCAGGGAGGTCGTTCGGGAGATGGTTCGCGAGATCAGAGTTACCCCTGAGAACGGGCACCTGATCTACGAAATGGGCCTAAACGAAACGCCCCTCACTGCTCTCGCAGGAGGGGCGTCACAGATAGACGTGGTAGCGGGGGCAGGATTTGAACCTGCGACCTTCGGGTTATGAGCCCGACGAGCTGCCAGACTGCTCCACCCCGCAACAGGGGCGCGAATTATAGTCAGCGCCCCGCCCGTTTACAAACTGCTACACCGGCTCTCCTACCTTTGGGTTCAAACCGCGCTTGCAATCGTGACTGTCAAGGCAGCACATGCGCGCAGAGCGCCAGCAAAAGCCCAGGGAAGAGTCCCAGGCCAAGTACTGCCAGACCGTTCAGGCTCAGGACGAGCCGGAATGCTCGATTCGCCTCAACCGGGTCGTTCCCGGCAGGTTCATCGAAGTACATCAATTTGACGATGCGCAGGTAATAGTAGGCCCCGATGACCGACAGCAGCACCGCGAGCGCCGCCAGCCAGGTCATACCGACGTCGAGGACCGCCGATATCACCTGCACTTTGGCCCAGAAGCCGACGGTCGGCGGGACACCAGCCATGCCGAACATCAAGAGCAGCATGACGAACGCAAACCATGGGCTGCGGCGATTGAGGCCCCGGTAGTCGTCGAGCGCATCGGCCTCGAAGCCCTTTCGCGACAGCAGGATCACGATGCCGAAGCCGCCAGTGGTCATGATCACGTAGGTCAGCGTGTAGAACATCGCGGCCTGATAACCGGTCTGGTTGCCGGCGAGCACGCCGAGCAGGATGAATCCGACGTGCGAAATCGTCGAATACGCGAGCATTCGCTTGATATTGGTCTGAGCGATCGCGACGACATTGCCGACGATCATCGAGAGCGCCGCAAGGACGACCAGCATGTCCTGCCAGGCGGCCACGGCGCCGCCGAGCCCGTCCACGAGCACGCGCATCGCAAGCGCGAACGATGCAATCTTCGGCGCCGAGCCGACGAACAGTGTTACCGCGGTCGGCGCGCCGTGATAGACATCGGGCAGCCACATGTGGAATGGCACCGCGCCGAACTTGAAGGCGACGCCGACGACGATGAACGCCAGTCCGAAGAGCAACCCGATGATCTGCACGTCCGACGCTGGCGATCGCTACCGCGATGTCCTGTAACAGAAAACTGCCCGTCACGCCGTACAGGATCGAGATGCCGTACAAAAGCGAACCAGAAGCGATCGCACCCAGCACGAAGTACTTCATCGCCGCTTCCGCTGCGATGCCGTCGTCACGGTCGAATGCGATCATCGCGTACAGCGACAGCGACATGATCTCGATGCCGAGATAGAGGCTCAGCAGGCTCGCGGCCGAGACGATTACCTGGATCCCGAGCACGGCGAAGAGCGCGAGTACGGCGTATTCGCCGCGAAGCAATTCCTTGCGCGCGAGGTATTCGCGCGAATACAGGAGGGTGACCGCCGCGGCGCCATAGGCGAAGAGCTTGAGCACCGCCCCCATCGGATCGGAAACGTAATGCCCGAACAGGACCACGACGGGCTCGGTGACCGCGACCGCCGACGTAATCCACGCGGCGCCCGCCAGCGCCGAGATGGCGAGCACGAACCCGATGCCGCGCGCGCGCGCGCCGAGCAGCACGTCGATCAGCAGGATCAGGCAGGCCGCGCCCGCGACGAATACCTCGGCCATTGCGGGCGCGATGTCGGCGTATGTCAGGACCATCGGTAAGCCTTCCATCGCGACCTCAGAGCTTGCTGATCATCAGCTGCTGGACCAGGAACTCGATGGTCGGGCGCATCACGTCGAGCAGCGGCGCCGGCCACACGCCGATCAGCAGCACAGCGACCGCCAGTGTCGCCAGCACGATAAATTCGCGCGCATTCAGATCCTTGAGCGATGCGACGCCGTCATTGCCGACGTCGCCCCAGATCACGCGCTTCACCAGCCACAGCGTGTATGCCGCACCCAGTATCAGCGTCAGTGCCGCCACGAACGCGTACCAGAAGTTGGCTTTGAAGCTCGCGACGATCACCAGGAACTCGCCGACGAAGCCGGACGTCCCCGGCAGGCCCGCATTCGCCATCGCGAACAGCACGGCGAAGAACGCAAAGACCGGCATCGTGTTGACGACCCCGCCATAGGCCGTGATCTCGCGCGTGTGCAGGCGATCGTATAGCACGCCGACGCAGAAAAACAGCGCGCCGGACACGAGGCCGTGCGAGATCATCTGCACCATCGCACCGTCCAGGCCCATCGCAGCGCCCGACACCGACTGCGTGGTCTGGAAGATGTCGTAGGCGACGAATGCGCCGAGCGTGACGAAGCCCATGTGCGCGATCGACGAGTAGGCAATGAGCTTCTTCATGTCGCGCTGCACCAGCGCGACGAAGCCGATGTAGGCAATCGCGATCAGCGACAGCGTGATGATGAGCCAGTCGAGTTCGCGGCTCGCATCCGGCGTGATCGGCAGGCTGAAGCGCAGGAAGCCGTAGCCGCCCATCTTCAGCATGATGGCCGCGAGAATCACCGAGCCGCCGGTCGGGGCCTCGACGTGGGCATCGGGCAGCCAGGTATGCACCGGCCACATGGGTACCTTGACCGCGAAGGCGACCAGGAATGCCAGGAAAATCAGTACCTGTTCGGTCAGCCCCAGCGGCAACCGGTGCATATCGGCGATTTCGTAGCTGCCGCCCTCCAGGTAGAGCCAGATCAGCGCAACCAGCATCAGCACCGAGCCGAGGAACGTGTACAGGAAAAACTTGATCGTCGCGTAGACGCGCCGCGCCCCGCCCCAGATGCCGATGATCAGGAACATCGGGATCAGCATTGCTTCCCAGAACACGTAGAAAAGCAGCGCGTCGCCGGCCGCGAACACGCCGATCATCAGGCCTTCCATGACCAGGAAGGCCGCGAAATACTGTGCCGCGCGATTCTCGATCGTGGTCCATGCGGCGATTACGACGAGCGGCGTCGTGAACGCCGTCAGCACGATCAGGGGCAGCGAAATCCCGTCGATGCCGAGGTAATACCAGGCATTGACCGCGCCGATCCAGGGCACCTCCTCCGGGAACTGCAGCGCGGGCGTCGTCACGTCGAATCCGCTCCAGAGCGGCACGCAGAGTGCGAGCGTCGCGACCGTTGCCGCCAGCGCCACCCAGCGTCCGATGGCGATGCGCCGATCGCCCAGCAGCAACACGACCGCGCCCGCGGCGATCGGCAGCCAGATGAGCCAGCTCAGCAGGTTGGCGGGCATCGGCATCCTACGATTTCAATAGCAGCCAGCCGAGCAGCAGCGAGAGGCCGATGATCATCGCGAAGGCATAGTGATAGAGATAACCCGACTGCACGCGCCGAACGACCAGGGCGAGCGCCCCGATCGCGCGTGCGGTCCCATTCACCAGAAAACCGTCGATGGCAGCCTCGTCGCCGCGTTTCCACAGACTCGTGCCGAAATTGCGCACGCCGGATGCGACGACATTTTCGTTGAACCAGTCGAAGTAGTACTTGTTGACGAGCAGCCGGTACAGCCGCGCGAATCGCGTCGCCAGCCGCTCCGGCAGCTCCGGCCGCTTCAAGTACAGGTACCACGCCGTCGCTACGCCGCCGAGCGCGAGCCAGAGAGCGGGCGACTGCAGCGCGTGCAGCACGAAGGCGCCGGGCCCGTGGAATTCCTCGCCGAGCTCCGCAAGCGGTCCGTCCGGCGCCTGCGCGAGGCTGCCGCCGAAGAAATCGCCGAACACCACCGGTCCGACGGTCAGCCAGCCGATCACAATTGAGGGAATCGCGAGCGCGATCAGCGGCAAGGTCACGACCCAGGGACTCTCATGCAGGTGCTCGCGCGTGTGCTCGTCCATGCGTTCGCGGCCATGAAAGGTCATGAACACCAGGCGGAAGCTGTAGAGCGCCGTGACGAAGACCCCAAGCAACAGGCACGCAGTAGGCAAAGCCCGCGCCCTCGGTGCTGCTTTTCCCGACCGCCTCGATGATGATGTCCTTGGAGAAGAAACCGGACAGGCCCGGGAAACCGATCAGCGCGAGCGACCCGATCAGGCAGGTCCAGTACGTGATCGGCATGTAGCGGCGCAAACCACCCATGCGGCGCATGTCCTGCTCGTGGTGCATGCCGATGATCACGGAGCCCGCGGCCAGGAACAGCAGCGCTTTGAAAAATGCGTGCGTCATCAGGTGGAAAATACTTGCGCCGTAGGCGCCGGCGCCGAGCGCGGCCGTCATGTAACCGAGCTGCGACAGCGTCGAATACGCAATCACCCGTTTGATGTCGTTATTGACAAGGCCCAGCAGGCCCATGGACAACGCCGTCACCGCCCCGATGATCACGATGAAATGCAGCGCATCGTGCGACATCTGGAAGAGCGGCGACATCCGGGCCACCATGAAAATGCCGGCGGTGACCATGGTTGCCGCGTGGATCAGCGCGGAGATTGGCGTCGGACCTTCCATCGAATCCGGCAGCCAGACGTGCAGCGGCCATTGCGCGGATTTGCCCATCGCACCGAGGAAAAGCGCAACGCAGATCACCGTGATGACCTTGCTCGGCTCGCCCGGCGTGAGGAAGAGGTCGTGGCCGATCGCCAGCGGGATGCGCGCGAATACCTCGGCGTAATCGAGGCTGCCCATGTAGGCGACGATCACGGCGATGCCGACGATGAAGCCGAAGTCGCCGATCCGGTTGACGATGAAGGCCTTCAGGTTCGCAAAGATCGCGGTCGGGCGCTTGAACCAGAATCCGATCAGCAGGTAGGAAACGAGGCCAACGGCTTCCCAACCGAAGAACAGCTGCAGGAAGTTGTTCGACATCACGAGCATCAGCATCGAGAACGTAAACAGCGAGATGTACGCGAAGAACCGCTGGTAGCCCGGGTCGTCACGCATGTAGCCAATCGTGTACACGTGCACGGCGAGCGACACGAATGTCACGACCGTCATCATCAGCGCCGACAGGTTGTCGATCAGGAAGCCGATCTCCATGTGCAGGCCGTCGCTGATTCCCCAGGTGTAGACGCCCTCGTTGAATACCGGGGCGCCATTCAGCATCTGCTGCAGGATCCACGCGGAGCCCGCGAACGACACCGACACACCGGCGATGCACAGCACGTGCGCGGCCGTGCGGCCGATCAGACGCCCGCCGAGGCCCGCGACGATCGCGGCGGCCAGCGGTGCGAGCACGATGACGAGGCAGATTTCCGCAAATGTCACGATCAGCCCTTCATCGTGTCGAGTTCCTCGACATTGATGCTCTGGCGCTGGCGGAACAGCACGACGAGGATCGCGAGCCCGATCGCCGCCTCCGCTGCAGCGACCGTCAGGATGAAGAACACGAAGATCTGCCCGTCGAGGATGCCGAGGAACCGCGAGAAGGCGACGAAATTGAAGTTGACTGCCAGCAGCATCAACTCGATGCACATCAGCAGCACAATCACGTTTTTGCGGTTGATGAAAATACCAGCGACCGCGATCGCGAACAGCACGCCCGCCAGCATCAGGTAGTGCGCGAGGCCGATCACGGGTCGTGCTCCGACGGCATGTCGACCAGCCGCATGCGGTCCTCGGCCTGCGCGGCGACCTGGCTGGAGATGTCCTGCACCTTGTGTCCGGGGCGCCGACGCATGGTCAGCGTGATCGCGGCGATGATTGCGATCAGCAGCACGACCGCCGCGAGCTGGAATGGGTAGACGTACTGCGTGTACAGCACGGCGCCGATTTCGGCCGTGTTGCTGTACCCTTCCGGCAGCGGCGCCGTGGCGCCCGGAAGCTCGATGCCGAGTCTGCGCACCCAGAGCACGTACCACAGCTCGATCACCATGATGACCGCGATCAGGGCGCCCAAGGGCGCGTTTCGGGCGAAACCCTCCCGCAACTGTTCGATATTGATGTCGAGCATCATCACGACGAACAGGAACAGCACCATGACCGCGCCGACATAGACGAGCACCAGCACGACCGCGAGGAACTCGGCCTCGATCAGTAGCCACAGCACCGCGGCGTTGAAGAAACAGAGCACGAGGAACAGCACTGCGTGCACGGGATTGCGCGCCAGGATGACGCCGAATGCGGCGCCGATCATCACGGCAGCGAACGACCAGAAAAGGATCTCGACGAGCATGCGTCCTACCTGGAACCGCGAGTCGGCGGCCTTGTCGGCCGCGATCATCGCCTCGTACCGGTCGCCCACGGCGAGCAGCCGGTCCTTGGTCATGATGTTCTCGCCCCGGTTCTCCATGTGGTACTCATGGATCCGCGTTTCGACGATCGCGTCCACCGGGCAGGCCTCCTCGCAGAAGCCGCAATAGATGCACTTGAACAAATCGATGTCGTAGCGGGTCGTGCGCCGCGTGCCGTCGGGCGCCGACTCGGACTCGATCGTGATGGCGAGCGCCGGGCAGACGGCCTCGCACAGCTTGCAGGCGATGCAGCGCTCCTGTCCGTTCGGGTAGCGGCGCAGGGCATGCAGCCCGCGGAAGCGCGGCGACTGCGGTGTCTTCTCCTCCGGGTAATGGATCGTGACCTTGCGTCGGAAGAAATTACGCGCCGTAACGCTCAATCCCGTCAGAAGCTCGGACAGGAACAGCGTACGGAACAGCGAAGTGACCGACTTCATGCGCGCCTCATGCCGCCCACGGGCCGATGTGCAGCCAGGCGAACACCGCCTCGAGCGCGATCCAGACGAGCGTGACGGGAATCAGGACCTTCCAGCCGAGCCGCATGATCTGATCGTAGCGATAGCGCGGAAATGTGGCGCGTACCCATAGGAACACGAACAGGAAGAAACAGATCTTCAAAAACAGCCAGAAGAAGCCGGACGCCGCAAGGAAGGAACCGTCCGGCAGGTAGCCCTGGAACGGCGATAGCCACCCTCCAAAGAAGAACACAGCGCAGAGCGCAGAAACCAGGATCATGTTCGCGTATTCGGGCAGCGCAAACAGGGACGCGAATGCGGCGCCCGAATACTCGACGTGGAATCCGGCGACGATCTCGGACTCGCCTTCCGCGACGTCGAACGGCGCGCGGTTCGTCTCCGCCAGGCCAGATACGAAGTACACGACGAACAGCGGGAAAAGCCAGAGCCAGTTCCAGCTGCCGAACGCGCCTTCCTGTTGCCGAACGATCTCGCCGAGATTCAGGCTGCCCGCCGCCATCAGCACGCCGACCAGCGCGAAGCCCATCGCGATCTCGTAGGCGACCATCTGCGCGGCCGAGCGCATCGCGCCGAGGAATGCGTACTTCGAGTTGCTGGCCCATCCGGCGAGAATCACGCCGTAGACGCCCATCGACGTGAGCGCGAGCACGAACAGGAGTCCGGCGTCGATGTCGGCGAGGACAAACTCGGGCGAAAATGGCATGACCGCCCAAGTCGCCAACGCCGGCACCAGCACGATCAGCGGCGCCAGCAGAAACAGGAACCGCGACGAGCGGGCCGGTACGATAATCTCCTTCAGCAGCAGCTTGATGACATCCGCAAACGGCTGCGCGATCCCGCGGAAAATACGGAGTCCGAAGAAGGTCACGCGATTCGGACCGAGCCGCAGCTGCATGTAGCCGATCACCTTGCGCTCGGCGAGCGTCAGCATCGCGACCGAGACGATGATCGCGAGCATCACCAGCACGACCTGTACCGATACCTGCCAGAACGCCGGGATCGATTCCCAGATCGACGTCAGTTGATCGCCAATTGCGCCGAACCATTGCATGCGCTTTGCCGGCCTCCGTTACGCGTTGGCCACGGACTGTGCGGCCCGCGTGGCCTGCAACGCTGTCGCGCGGCGGACGACCGCGTCGACCTGGTAGATCGGAATCAAGGTTGTCGTACCGCCCCGCTCCGCCCTGAACTTCCGCTGCGCGGCGTGCCGGCCGTCGTAGCGCACATCGACGGCCAGCGCGCGCAACTCCGCGAGGACTTCCGCCGACGTTTCATAGCCGAAACCCTCGAGCCCCAGCAGGTTGCCGAGCACGCGCAGGATCTTCCATCCCGGGCGCGCCTCTCCGACGGGCTGTGCGCAGCCGCGAAATTCCTGCCAGCGCCCCTCGACGTTGACATAGGTGCCCGAAGTTTCCGCGAACGTTCCCATCGGCAGCAGCACCTGTGCGACGGACATCGCCGCGGGATCCGCGTATGGCGTGATCGCGATAACGCGGGGGCAGGCGGCGAGCTGCTCGCCCGCTTCCGCGCGGCCGACGTCGCTTGCCGCTTCGATGCCGCCGAAGAGCACGCAGGCCGCGAGGGGTGCGTCGAACATCGCCGCGGCATCGAGACCGCGTTCGCGATCGGGCTGCGCCCCTGGCAGGCGATGCGGCAGCGCGCCGGCGAGCGCGCAGCCGACTGCATTGCCGCCGTCCGGCAGGTATCCGAGCGTCGCGCCCGTCTTCGCCGCAAGCGCAGCCGCCGCGGCACGCAGATCCGCGTAGCGCGTGTGACGCATCGCCGCCCCGCCCAACACGATCGCGGCGCGGCCGCCAGACAGCGAATCGACGATCATACGATTCTCCGCGGAGAGCACGGTGGCCTCCGCGAGTGCCGCCAGTTCCGCCACCAGATTGCCGGCGTCGGCAACGATCTGGCGCTGCAACGGGAAGAAACAGGTTTGTTCGCGGGTCGACAGCAGGCTGACCTTGCAGCCGGCGAGCGCCGCCTTGCGCACGCGATGCGCGACGATCGGCGCTTCCTCGCGCATCTGGCATCCGACCAGCAGGATTCCGGCGAGCGCATCGATGGCTCCGATTGCGATGCCCAGACCCGGATACGCGGGGTCCTGATCCTGATCGCTGAAGTCCGTCTGCCGCAGGCGAGTGTCGATATTGTGTGAACCCAGCCCGCGCGCGATGCGGCCGAGCAGATAGGCCTCTTCGGTCGTCGATGCAGGCGAACCGAGGAAACCGATGCGGTCCGCGCCCGATTGCTTCGCGCCGTCTCGCAGCAGCGCGGCGGTCGCGGCGAGCGCCGTTTCCCATCCGGCTTCGCGCCACTGCCCCTCGACCCGCATCATCGGGACCGTCAACCGGTCCGCGGCGTAGACGCCTTCATAGGAATAACGGTCGCGATCCGCGATCCAGGTTTCGTTGATGTCCTCGTTGATGCGCGGCACGACGCGCATCAGGCGGCCGCGCAGCACGTGGCCCCAGAGATTTGTTCCGACCGGGTCGTGCGGCGATACCAGCGCGTGCTCGGTCATCTCCCAGGAACGCGCGCGATGCCGGAACGGCCTGGAATTCAGCGCGCCGACCGGGCACAGGTCGATGACGTTGCCGGACAGCTCATGGTCGACGCTCTTCTCGATCCAGGTGCCGATCTCCATCCATTCGCCGCGGCCGGTCGCGCCGAGTTCCTGGATACCCGCAATCTCGGCCGTGAACCTGACGCAGCGCGTGCAGTGAATGCAGCGCGTCATGTCGGTCGAAATCAGGGGCCCGATATCCTTGTCCTTGACGACGCGCTTGCGCTCGTCGAAGCGCGACGACGCGGAGCCGAAGCCGAGTGCGAGGTCCTGCAGTTCGCATTCGCCGCCCTGATCGCAGATCGGGCAGTCGAGCGGATGATTGATCAGCAGGAACTCCATCGTCGCCTTTTGCGCCGCCATCGCGCGCGCCGAACGAGTGAATACCTTCATGCCCTCGACGACCGGGGTCGCGCAGGCGGGCATCGGCTTCGGCGCTTTCTCGACCTCGACCAGGCACATGCGGCAGTTGGCCGCGATCGAGAGCTTTTCGTGGTAACAGAAGCGCGGTACGTAGACGCCGGCGGCGTCCGTCAACTGAATGATCATCTCGCCCTTGCGCGCTTTCAGGAGCCGCCCATCGACCTCGACATTGACCAGATCGTCGCTCATGCAACTGCCTGAGACGGCGCGTTGACGATGCTCTGACCGCCATGTTCGATCATGTATTCGAACTCGTGCCGGAAATGCCGCAGGAAACTCTGCACCGGCCAGGCCGCCGCGTCGCCGAGCGCACAGATCGTATGGCCCTCGATCTGGTTCGCGACCTGCACGAGAAGGTCGAGATCCATCTCGCGTCCCTGCCCCACCAGGATCCGGCGCAGCATGCGCGTGAGCCATCCGGTGCCCTCGCGGCAGGGCGTGCACTGACCGCAGGATTCCGCCATGTAGAAGCGCGAAATCCGCTCGAGCACGCGCACCATGCAGGTCGTCTCGTCCATCACAATGACGCCTGCGGAGCCGACGGCGCTGCCGGCCTTTTTCAGTGAATCGAAATCCATCGTGCAGTCCATGATCAGCGCCGCCGGCAGGACCGGCACCGACGAGCCGCCGGGAATCACGGCTTTCAGCCTGCGTCCGCCACGCACGCCGCCGCAGATGTCGAGCAGCTCCCTGAATGGAATGCCCATCGCCAGCTCGTAGTTGCCGGGACGCGCGACGTGGCCGGATACCGAGAAAATCGCGGTTCCGCCGGCGTTCGGCACGCCGAGCTCGGCGAACCATTTCGCGCCCTTGCGCAGGATCGTCGGCACGGCCGCGAAACTCTGCGTATTGTTGATCGTCGTCGGCTTGCCGAACAGGCCGAAGTTCGCCGGGAACGGCGGCTTGAAGCGCGGCTTGCCGGGCTTGCCTTCGAGCGACTCGAGCAGCGCCGTCTCCTCGCCACAGATATACGCGCCTGCCCCGGCAACTGCGTGCAGATCGAAGTCGATGCCGGATCCCAGGATGTTCTTCCCGAGCAGGCCGGCCGCATACGCTTCTTTCAGCGCCGCCTCGAAGCGCGGGTACGGTTCGGCCAGGAATTCGCCGCGAATGTAGTTGTAGCCAACCGTCGCACCCATCGCGTAACCGCCGATCGCCATGCCCTCGATCACCGAGTGCGGGTTGTATCGCAGGATGTCGCGGTCATGGCAGGTGCCGGGCTCGCTTTCGTCGGAATTGCAGACGACGTATTTCTGGCCCGGCGCATTCCTCGGCATGAAACTCCATTTCACGCCGGTAGGGAACCCGGCGCCGCCGCGGCCCTTGAGGCCCGACGCCTTCACTTCCTCGATGATCGCTTCACGCGGTGTCTTCTCGCGCAGGATCTTTTCCCAGGCTTCATAGCCCGCGAACTTCCGGTAGACGGGCATCGTCCAGCTCTGCGCGTGCTGCAAAGGCTCGAACACCACTTGATTCATCGCGCGCGCCACGGCTACTTCACTCCGTCCAGAACCCTGATCGCCGATTCTGGTGTCAGGTTCTCGTGATAGACGTGATCGACCATCATCATCGGCGCGTTATTGCAGGCGGCCAGACACTCTTCCTCACGCTTCAGATAGAACTTGCCGTCCGGCGTGCTCTCGCCGGTCCGGATGCCGAGGTGCTTCTCGACCGCAGCGACGATGCGATCCGCCCCGCACAGCATGCAGCTGATATTGGTGCAGACGGAAACGTGCACGCGCCCCGCCGGCTTCGTCTCGAACATCGAATAGAAACTCGCGATCTCGTAGACCTGGATCGGCGCCAGTCCGAGGTAAGCGGCCACGGCATCCATCAGATCCGTCGTCAGGAATCCGTTGTTCTGGTGCTGCACGGCGCGCAGGGCGGCGATCACGGCCGAGCGCCCACGGTCCGCGGGAAACTTCGCGAGCCACTGGTCGATCTCGTGACGCGTGTGCTCGCTGAGCCCTCCCACCGTGCCTTGTGGCTCATTCACCGGTCGATCTCCCCGAACACGATGTCCATCGTGCCGATCATCGCGACGACGTCCGCCAGCATGTGGCCGCGGACCAGCTCGTCCATCGCGGAGAGATGCGCGAAGCCCGGCGCGCGGCATTTGAGCCGGTATGGCTTGTTGGCGCCGTCCGACACGAGCCACACGCCGAACTCACCCTTCGGCGCCTCGACCGCCGCATAGGTCTCGCCTTCCGGTACGCAGTAGCCTTCCGTGAACAGCTTGAAGTGATGGATCAGCGATTCCATGTCGTCCTTCATCTCGCCGCGGGCCGGCGGCGTGACCTTGTGGTCCGCCAGCATCACCGGGCCCGGATGCGCGCGCAGCCATTCCACGCACTGGCGGACGATGCGGTTCGACTGGCGCATTTCGGCCACGCGGCACAGATAGCGGTCGTAGCAGTCCCCATTGACGCCGACCGGCACCGCGAACTCCATGCGGTCGTAGACCGCATAGGGCTGCTTGCGACGAAGGTCCCATTCGACACCCGACCCGCGCAGCATCGGGCCCGTGAAGCCGAGCTGCAGCGCGCGGTCGCGAGTCACCACGCCGATGTTGACCGTGCGCTGCTTCCAGATGCGGTTGTCGGTCAGGAGCGTTTCGTATTCGTCGACGCAGGCCGGGAAGCGCTGCGTGAAGTCGTCGATGAAGTCGAGCAGCGACCCCGAGCGCGCCTCGTTCCCGCGCTTCGCCTTCCTTTCGCTGCGCCAGCGCGACGCCTTATATCGCGGCATTGTCTCGGGCAGGTCGCGGTACACGCCGCCCGGCCGATAGTAGGTTGCGTGCATCCGCGTGCCAGAGACCGCCTCGTAGCAGTCCATCAGGTCCTCGCGCTCGCGGAACGCGTACAGGAACACGGTCATCGCGCCGATATCGAGCGCGTGCGAGCCGATCCACATCAGGTGATTCAGGATGCGCGTCATCTCGTCGAACATGACGCGGATGTACTGTGCGCGCTCGGGCGCCTCGATGCCGAGAAGTCGCTCGATCGCCCGCACGTAGGCATGCTCGTTGCACATCATCGAGACGTAGTCGAGCCGGTCCATATAGCCGATTGAATGGTTGAATGGTTTGGACTCCGCCAGCTTCTCGGTGGCGCGGTGCAGGAGTCCGATGTGCGGATCGGCCTTCTGGATCACTTCGCCGTCCATCTCGAGCACGAGCCGCAGCACGCCGTGCGCGGCCGGGTGCTGCGGCCCGAAATTCAGCGTGAAGTTCTGGATCTCAGACATCGCGCTTCGCTTCCGGGGCGACTCCTTCCCGGTCCTTGCGGATCACTTTCGGCACCGTGACGCGCGGCTCGATGCTGACCGGCTGGTTCACCACCCGCCCGAGCGTCGGGTCGTAGCGCACCTCGACGTTTCCGGACAGCGGGAAATCCTTGCGGAACGGATGCCCGATGAAGCCGTAGTCGGTCAGTATCCGGCGCAGGTCCGGGTGCCCGCGGAACAGCACGCCGAACAGGTCGAAGGCTTCTCGTTCATACCAGTCCGCGCAGGCCCACACCTCGACGACCGAATCGATCATCGGCGGCTCGCCCGGCTTGCAGCGGCAGCGCAGGCGCAGGCGCGTGTTCCGGGAGACCGACAACAGGTGATAGACGACTGCAAACCGGGGACCTTCGAAGTCGTCGCGTGGCGATGCCCGGTTGACGCCGCGGCTGAAGCCGGTCGACGTTGCGGATTCGGTCGCCCATTCCGAGCGTCCGTATTCGAGATAGTCGATGCCCGACAAATCGATCAGCTGCTCGAAGGCAAGTTCCGGCTGGTCACGCAACTCGCGGCAGACCGCGAGCAGGTGTTCGGGCGCGACCTCGATCGCGATCTCGCCGGCCAGCGCCCCGACCCGAGTAGCTCGCGCACCGAACCGGGATTCGATCGCCTGCGCCGTTGCCTCGACGCGGCTCATGCCGATCCGCGGGCGATGGTGCTGGTTCGGCGTATCTTTTGCTGGAGCTGCAGGATCCCGTAGACCAGCGCCTCGGCGGTCGGCGGACAGCCCGGCACATAGACGTCGACCGGTACGATGCGGTCGCAACCGCGGACGACCGCATAAGAATAGTGGTAGTAGCCCCCGCCATTCGCGCAGGAGCCCATCGATATCACCCAGCGCGGCTCCGGCATCTGGTCATAAACCTTGCGCAGCGCCGGTGCCATCTTGTTGACCAGTGTGCCCGCGACGATCATGACGTCCGACTGGCGCGGGCTGCCGCGGAACACGACACCGAAGCGGTCGAGGTCGTAGCGCGAAGCGCCGGCATGCATCATTTCGACGGCACAACAGGCGAGCCCGAATGTCATCGGCCAAAGCGAGCCGGTGCGGGCCCAGTTCATCAGGTTGTCGACCGAGGTCGTGACGAACCCCCGGCCTTGAATGGCGGGCGCAAGACCCGGAGCGGAGTCGATCAGTCCCATTCGAGCGCTCCCTTCCTCCACTCGTAGACGAAGCCGATGACGAGCACGCCCAGGAACACCGCCATCGACAGCAGGCCGAACCCGCCGATGACGTCGAGCGAAACCGCCCATGGAAACAGGAACGCGATCTCGAGGTCGAAGATGATGAACAGGATCGCGACCAGGTAATAGCGGACGTCGAACTTGGTGCGGCTGTCCTCGAAGGCCTCGAACCCGCATTCGTAGGGCGAGACTTTCTCGCTGTCCGGGCGGCGCGGCCCGAGCACCCATCCAAGCGACAGGAGCACGATGCCGAAGCCGCCGGCAACCGCAAGGAATATCAGGATGGGCAGGTAATTCTGCAGCACGTATGACGTCCGTCGCGGACTGCGTGGCGAGCCGCGGAAACCGGGCGCATTGTAACTGTCCGCGCGGTCCGGTGGGACCCCTCACGGCTCAATCAACAGGACTCAAATGGTGCCGACGGTCGGACTCGAACCGACACGAGTTTCCCCACTAACCCCTCAAGCTAGCGCGTCTACCAATTCCGCCACGTCGGCACTGTGAACGAGGATCAACCAGCTCATTGCCCGGCAGGTGCGGGTTCTTCGGGCGCATCCGAGGCGGGCAGCGATGGCACGGCATCCCCGTCGACAGCCGGCGCCGGGTCCACGGCGGGCTCGGTGACGGCGGTGTCGACAATGCTGTCCTGTCGCGGCGCCTGCGGTCGGGTCGCGAACCACGCGAGCGACATGCTCGTCATGAAAAACAGCGTCGCGAGCACCGCGGTCAGCTTCGAGAAAAAGGTGGACGAGCCGCGCGCGCCGAAAACGGTTCCCGAGGCGCCCGCGCCGAAACCGGCGCCCGCGTCGGCACCCTTGCCCCGCTGCAGCAGCACCAGTGCGACGATCGCGAAGCACAGGATGCCGTGCAAAAATGTAATCAGCGTTTGCAGCATGTCGTTCCCACCATCAAACTTTGCGATCAGCCATCCGCCGCGGCGCAGATGTCCGCGAACTCGGCGGACTTCAGCGATGCGCCGCCGATCAGGCCGCCATCCACATCGGGCATCGCGAACAGCAATGCGGCATTGTCCGCCTTGACGCTGCCCCCGTAGAGAACCCGAAGGGAAGCGGAAATTGTAGCATTAATTTCGGCTATCCGGCCGCGGATCAGCGCGTGGACTTCCTGGGCCTGCGCCGGCGTCGCGGTCCGCCCGGTGCCGATCGCCCAAACCGGCTCGTAGGCAACCACGGCCTTTTCGAATTCGTCCGCGCCTGACACGGACAGCACCGCGCCAAGCTGCTGCAAGACGACTTCTGCGGTCGCATCCCGTTCGCGCTCGGCGAGCGATTCGCCGACGCACAGGATCGGCACCATGCCGTGCCGGCGCACCGCGGCGAACTTGCGCGCGACCAGTGCATCGTCGTCGCCGTACATCGCCCGTCGTTCCGAGTGACCCACGATCACGTACCGGCACCCGAGTTCCGCAAGCATCGCGGCGGAGATCTCGCCGGTATGCGCGCCCGCTTCCTCCGCACAGGCGTCCTGCGCACCGAGTGCGAGGCGGCTGCCTTCGATCTGGCGGCCGACCTCCGAGAGATGCACAAATGGCGGACAGACGATCACGTCGGCCCCACCGCCGCCGGTGCCGCGCGCCAGCAAATCTCCGACAAGTCGCGCCGCATCGGCGCGGGTACCGTGCATCTTCCAGTTGCCTGCGACCAGCGGCCTGCGCGCGCCGGAATTCATGCGGGTATCGCCGCACGCACAGCGTCGGCAAGCGCCGTCGCGTGCCGCTCGACCGTCTGCGCGTCTTCGCCTTCGACCATGACGCGGATGACGGGCTCGGTGCCTGATGCGCGCAGCACGACGCGGCCGCGCTCGCCGAGCGCGCGTTCAACCGCCGCAATCGCCGGTGCGACCGCCGGGTGCTTCGCGGCGTCAAATGGTTGCGCAACGCGCACATTGATCATTGTCTGCGGAAAGCGCTGCATGCCGGCGGCGAGTTCCGCGAGCGATTTTCCGGTCGCCTTCATGACCGCAAGCACCTGCAGCGCGACGATGAGGCCATCGCCGGTCGTCGTCTTGTCGAGGCACAACAGGTGTCCGGACGCCTCGCCGCCCAGCGCGCCACCGTGCGTGCGCAGCATCTGCAGCACGTGACGGTCACCGACGGCAGCTCGCAGGAATGGTACGCCGAGCCCTTTCAAGGCGACTTCCAACCCGACATTCGTCATCAACGTGCCGACCACCGGCCCGGTGAGTTCGCCCGCGGCGAGACGCGCCTTGGCCAGCACGTAGAGAAGCTGGTCGCCGTCCACACTGCGGCCGAGGTGGTCGACCATGACTAGGCGATCGCCGTCGCCGTCCAGGCCGATGCCCGCGTTCGCGCGCACGCCGGGTACCGTCAGCTTGAGCAACTCAGGATTGGTCGATCCGCAGCCGTCATTGATGTTACGCCCGTTCGGCGAGCAGCCGATCGGCACGATCTCGGCGCCGAGATCCGCGAGCACGCGGGGTCCGACCTTGTAGGCTGCGCCGTTCGCGCAATCGATCACGAGTTTCATCCCGTCGAGACGCATGCCCGCCGGCATCGTTGACGCGCAAAACTCCTGATACAGCACGCGTTCCTTGTCCACGCGCGTCGCGCGGCCGAGCTCGGCGGATTCGCGCGTCGGTGCGGGCTCTTCAACGATCGCTTCGATCGCGTCTTCGAGTTTGTCGGCGAGCTTGCCGCCCTCGCGGTCGAAAAACTTGATGCCGTTGTCGTCGAAACGGTTATGCGATGCGCTGATCACGGCGCCAAAATCGCAGTTCAACCGCTGCACCAGATAGGCGATGCCGGGCGTCGGCAGCGGTCCCGCGAGCAGTACGTCGACGCCGGCCGCGACGAAGCCGGCTTCGAGCGCCGCCTCGAACAGGTAGCCCGAGAGTCGCGTGTCCTTGCCGACGAGTACCCGGCCGCCCTGCGGCGCCAGCACCCGGGCCGCAGCGCCTGCGAGGCGCAATGCGAAACCGACCGTCATCGGATGCGTGCCGACGCGCCCGCGCACCCCGTCCGTGCCGAAATACCGCCTGCTCATCCCGCACTCCCTTGATCTCTGGTCGACGCGGCGACGATCCGCAGCACCGCTACCGTCGGCCCGACGTCGTGTGCGCGCACGATACGCGCTCCATTCCGGGCCGCAAGGGTAGCCAGCGCCAGGCTCCCGGCCAGCCGGTCGGACGTATTCTGCCCGGTCATTTCCGCGATCATCCGCTTTCTCGACAGCCCCACCAGCACCGGCACGCCGTCGGCGGCGATCTGCGGGAGTCCGCGAAGCAGCGCCAGATTGTGCTCCATCGTCTTGCCGAAGCCGAATCCCGGGTCGATGGCAATGCGGGCACGCTCGATGCCGGCCGCGACGCAAGCGTCGACGCGCCCGCGCAGGAAGTCGCGCACCTCCGTGAGGACATCCGCGTACCGTGGCAACTGCTGCATCGTCCGCGGCTCCCCCTGCATGTGCATCAGGCAAACGCCGACCGTCGAGTCCGCAACGACGTCCATCGCGCCCGGCGCAGCGAGCGCACCAACGTCATTGATCATCGAAGCGCCCGCCGCGATCGCCGCGCGCATCACCTGCGGCTTGCGCGTGTCCACCGATACCGGCACGCCGAGAGTCGCGGCCAGCCGTTCGATCACCGGCATGACGCGCCGCAACTCCTCTGTTGTGTCGACTTCGACCGCGCCGGGACGCGTCGACTCACCGCCGACATCAATGATCGACGCGCCTTCGGCAACCATCTGTTCCGCACGCTCGATCGCCGCCGGCCATGCCGCGTAGCAGCCGCCGTCTGAAAACGAATCGGGTGTGACGTTCAGGATGCCCATGACGACGGGCTGATCAAGGTCGAGCAGATATTGGCCGCATTGCAGGCGCATGGCCGCGGGATGTTGGCGAGCGCCGCGGTAAACGGCAAGTGCCGCCGGGGCCACGGCGGGTGGACAGGCTCAGGTCTGGCTGGCCGGAGGCCCGATGACCGGCTCGGGCTTGGGTGTGCCCGTGCCGCTGGTGGGCGCGCCGGTGCTTTCGTCCCAATCCTTGGGCGCACGCGGTGTGCGGCCGGCCATGATGTCGCTGATCTGCAGTTCGTCAATCGTTTCGTACTTGATGAGCGCCGCGGCCATGCTGTCGAGCTTGTCGCGGTTGTCCACCAGGATCTGGCGGGCCTGCGCATAGGAGACGTCGATCACCCGGCGGATTTCCTCGTCGATCACGTGCGCGGTCTCGTCCGACACCTGCTTGTGCTGAGTCATCTGCCGACCAAGGAACACTTCACCCGCGTCCTCCATGTAGGACAGCGGCCCGAGCCGATCGGACAGCCCCCATTTGGTGACCATGTTGCGTGCGAGGCTGGTCGCACGCTCAATGTCGTTGGACGCGCCGGTTGTCACGGCCTCGGCGCCGAAACGCAGTTCCTCCGCGATGCGGCCGCCGAACAGGCTCGCGATCTGGTTCTCGAGCCGGCGCTTGCTATAGCTGTAGCGGTCCTCTTCTGGCAGGAACATGGTCACGCCGAGCGCACGGCCGCGCGGGATGATCGTGACCTTGTAGACCGGGTCGTGCTCCGGAAGATGCATGCCGACGACGGCATGACCGGCCTCGTGATAGGCCGTGTTGAGCTTCTCCTGCTCGCTCATGACCATCGAGCGCCGCTCGGCGCCCATCATGATCTTGTCCTTGGCGCGTTCGAATTCGTCCATTGTGACGAGCCGCTTGTTGGCGCGCGCGGCGAAAAGCGCCGCTTCATTGACGAGGTTCATCAGGTCGGCGCCGGAAAAGCCCGGCGTACCGCGCGCGATGATCGACGGCTTGACGTCGTCGGAGATGGGCACCTTACGCATGTGGACTTTCAGGATCTGCTCGCGACCGCGAACATCCGGCAGCGGCACCACGACCTGGCGGTCGAAGCGGCCCGGGCGCAGCAGTGCCGGATCGAGCACGTCGGGCCGGTTGGTCGCCGCGATGACGATCACGCCCTCGTTGCCCTCGAATCCGTCCATTTCTACCAGCAGCTGGTTCAGCGTCTGCTCGCGCTCGTCATGGCCGCCGCCGAGACCCGCGCCGCGATGGCGGCCGACCGCGTCGATCTCGTCGATGAAAACGATGCACGGGGCGTGCTTCTTTGCCTGCTCGAACATGTCGCGCACGCGCGAGGCGCCGACGCCGACGAACATCTCGACGAAGTCGGAGCCAGAAATCGTGAAGAACGGAACCTTGGCTTCGCCCGCGATCGCGCGCGCCAGCAGCGTCTTGCCGGTGCCCGGGCTGCCGACCATCAGGACGCCCTTCGGGATCTTGCCGCCGAGCTTCTGGAACTTGGACGGGTCCTTCAGGAAGTCGACTATTTCCGAGACTTCCTCCTTGGCCTCGTCGATGCCCGCGACGTCGGCGAAAGTCACGCTGACCTGGTCCTCGGACAGAAGCCGCGCCCGGCTCTTGCCGAACGACATTGCGCCACGGCCGCCCGCGCCGCCCTGCATCTGGCGCATGAAATAAATCCACACGCCGATGAGCAGCAGGATCGGGAACGACGAGACGAATAACTGCAGCAGGAAGTGCTGCCGCTCCGGCGGCGCGGCATCGATCTGCACCTGCTGCTTGTCGAGCAGCCCGATCACGACGGAATTGTCGGTCTCCGGATTCAGCGTGATGTACGGGCCGCCGCTCGCGCGCTCGCCGACGATGGTTTCGCCCTTGAATGTCGCGCTCTTGATCCCGCCGTTTCGCACTTCGGTCAGAAACTCGGAATACTTGAGCGGCTCCGGGGCAGCGGCACGCTGTCCAAAGTTGGAGAACACCGCGAGCAGCACGATCGCGATGACCACCCAGAGCACGATATTTCGCGTCAGATCGTTCAAACAGCGCTCCTTGCAGCGGACCGTGCGACACCCGGTCTGCAGTTTCGACCAGAGCGTCCGAAGGATGGTTTCACATTACACCCGACGGGGGGTCCTGGCCACCAAATACGTCTCGGAACTGCGCTGCCGCGAGGCTTTTGGCTTGCGCATTTTCACCGCGTGGAATTGCCGCCGGGCAGCGGTCAGGAGCTCCTGGAATCCGGCGCCCTGGAATACTTTCATGACGAGTGCGCCTTTCACTCCGAGGACTCGCAGCGCGAAGTCGAGCGCGAGCGCCTCGAGATCCGCGGCGCGGGCCTGGTCGACGACATCCACTCCGCTCATGTTGGGGGCCATATCCGACAACACAAGGTCGACACTGCGGCAGCCTAGTTCGGCGAGGAGTCCGTCAAGCACCGCCTGCTCGCGGAAATCGCCCTGCAGGAACGTCACGCCCGCGATTGCGTCCATCGGCAACAGGTCGAGCGCAAACACGGTGCCCCGCCCGGCCAGCACGCGCGCCGCATACTGGCTCCAGCCTCCCGGCGCCGCGCCCAGATCGACGACCACGGCGCCCGGGAAAAACAGCTTGTCCGCTCGATCGATTTCTTCGAGCTTGTAGGCCGCGCGCGAACGAAGGCCTTCTTCCTTCGCGCGCTGGACGAATCGGTCCGAGAAATGCTCCTGCAGCCATTGGCCGCTCGACTTGCTGCGTCGTGTCATGCTCGCCTGCCGCCCTCCGCACCTATAATCAGACGATGGCACTCACGGATCGGCAGAGAAAGCACCTGCGCCGCCTGGGCCACCCGCTGCATCCGATCGTGCTGATCGGCCAGCGCGGGCTGACCGAGAGCGTCACCGCGGAACTGGTGCGCGCGCTGCACGATCACGAGCTCGTCAAAGTACGCGCGCGCGTCGGCGACCGCGAGGCGCGCGATGCCGTGCTCGCCGAACTCGCCCGCGTCTGCGGAGCGGAACTCGTGAATCGCATCGGGAACGTAGGATTATTCTACAAGCAAAACAATAAGTTAAATAAGATACTTCTACCGGATTCTTAGAATCAGACCAGACGCACCGCGATCACTTCGTAGCTGCGTGTGCCACCGGGCGCCGTCACTTCGACCTCGTCGCCGGACGATTTTCCGATCACGGCGCGCGCGATCGGCGAGTTGAACGAGATCATGCCCTGGCGGATGTCGGCCTCGTCGTCGCCGACGATCTGGTAGGTCACCGACGGGCCGCCATCGACCGGCGCGAGTTCGACGGTGGCGCCGAACACGACTCTGCCCGTGTCCGGCATTGCCAGCGGATCGATGACCTGCGCGGTCGAAAGTCGCGATTCGATTTCCTTGATCCGTCCCTCGACGAATCCCTGCTGTTCGCGCGCCGCGTGGTACTCCGCGTTTTCCGAGAGGTCGCCGTGCGAGCGGGCCTCGGCGATCGCGCGGATGATCGTCGGGCGGTCCTCCGACTTCAGCTTGCGCAATTCGTTGCGCAGGAGTTCGGCGCCCTTCAGCGTAATCGGCGTCCTCATGCGACACCGATCTCGCGGTGCAGGTCCTGCAGACGGTTGACGTCGTGATCCTCGAGGTGATCGAGCGCATCGCAGGTCGCGTGCGCGGCCGCCACCGTCGTGTAGTACGTCACCTTGCGGTATTCCGCTTCGCGGCGGATCGAGCGTGATTCTCTGATCGCACGCTTGCCTTCGGTCGTGTTGATGATGAGGTCGATCTCGTCGTTCTTGATCATGTCGACGATGTGCGGCCGGCCTTCGCGAACTTTGAGCGCGCGCCGGCACGGCACGCCACCCGCCGCGAGCGCCAGCGCCGTGCCCTGGGTCGCAATGATCTCGAAGCCGCGCTCGCTGAGGCGCTTCCCGATCGCGACCGCCCCTTCCTTGTCGCGGTCGCGCACCGACAACAGGCAGACGCCGCGCGTCGGCAGGCGCACGCCGCTCGCCGCCTGTGACTTCGCATAGGCTTCGCCGAAGGTGCGTCCGGTTCCCATCACTTCGCCCGTCGACTTCATCTCCGGTCCCAGGATCGGGTCCGATTCAGGGAACTTGCCGAATGGAAACACCGCTTCCTTGACGGAATAATAAGGTGGGACCCGTTCGGCGACGGCTCCGAGTTCCGCCAGCTTCCGGCCCGCCATGACCCGCGCTGCGATCTTGGCGAGCGGCACTCCCGTCGCCTTCGAGACGAATGGCACCGTGCGCGACGCTCGCGGATTGACCTCGAGCACATACACGATGCCGTTCTGGATCGCGAACTGCACATTCATCAGACCGATGACGTCCAGCGCTTTTGCCATGCGCCGGGTCTGCTCGCGCAATTCGTCCTGCGTCGCCACGGAGAGCGTCGGAGGGGGCAGCGAGCAGCTCGAGTCGCCCGAATGCACGCCGGCCTGCTCGACGTGCTCCATGATGCCGCCGATCAGCACGTCGGTGCCGTCGCAGATCGCGTCCACGTCCACTTCGATCGCCAGGTCCAGGAACCGGTCGAGCAGCACCGGACTTTCGTTGGACACCTTGACGGCCTCGCGCATGTACTGGCGCAGGTCCTCCTCCTCATACACCACTTCCATCGCGCGGCCGCCCAGCACGTACGACGGCCGGACGATCAGCGGGAAGCCGACTTCGCGCGCGAGTTCGATCGCGCGCTCCTCGTCGCGGGCTGTCGCGTTTGCCGGCTGGCGCAGGCCGAGCTTCGTCAGCAGCTGCTGGAAACGCTCGCGGTCCTCGGCAATGTCGATCGAGTCGGGACTCGTGCCGATGATCGGCGCGCCCGCGGCGGCGAGCTGGCGCGCGAGCTTCAGCGGCGTCTGGCCGCCGAATTGCACGATCACGCCTTTCGGCTTCTCGCGGGCGATGATCTCCATGACGTCTTCGAACGTCAACGGTTCGAAGTACAGCCGGTCCGAGACGTCGTAGTCAGTCGACACGGTCTCCGGGTTGCAATTGACCATGATCGTCTCGTAGCCGTCCTCGCGGAGCGCGAGCGCGGCGTGAACGCAGCAATAGTCGAACTCGATGCCCTGGCCGATGCGGTTCGGGCCGCCGCCGAGAATGATGATTTTCTCCCGGTCGGTGGGGTCCGCCTCGCAATCCTGCTCGTAGGTCGAGTACAGGTACGCAGTCGAGGTCGCGAACTCCGCGGCGCAGGTGTCCACCCGCTTGTACACCGGGTGCACGCCGCAGGCGAGCCGGCGCGCGCGCACGCGCGATTCCGGCGCACCCATCGCGCGCGCCAACGCGAGATCCGAGAACCCCTTGCGTTTCAATGCCAGGAGCCGGTCGAATGTCAGCGATGCAATGCCTTCCGCGCGCACGGCCTCCTCCTCGCGCACGAGGTCCTCGATCTGCACGAGAAACCACGGATCGATCGACGTCTCCGCGGCGACGCGCGCAAGCAGCCAGCCTGCGCGGAAGGCGTCCGCGACGAAGCGGATCCGGTCGCCGCCGGGATGGCGCAATTCCTCGGCGAGGCGCAGTTCTCCATCCGCGTCGAGCGGCAATGACAGGATCGGGGTCAGGCCATCGCAGCCGGTCTCGAGGCTGCGCAGTGCCTTCTGCAGTGATTCCTGGAAAGTTCGTCCGATCGCCATCGCCTCGCCGACGGATTTCATCTGCGTCGTCAGGCGCGTATTGGCGCCCGGAAATTTCTCGAACGTGAAACGCGGCACCTTGGTGACCACGTAGTCGATCGCAGGCTCGAACGACGCGGGCGTCGCGCCGCCGGTGATCTCGTTCCTGAGTTCGTCGAGCGTGTAGCCGACGGCCAGCTTGGCCGCGACCTTCGCGATCGGGAATCCGGTGGCCTTCGACGCGAGCGCCGACGAGCGCGACACGCGCGGGTTCATCTCGATCACGAGCATCCGCCCGTCCCTCGGATTGAGCGCGAACTGCACGTTCGAACCGCCACAATCGACGCCGACCTGACGCAGCACCGCGATGGACGCGTTGCGCATGCGCTGGTATTCCTTGTCGGTCAGCGTCTGCGCCGGCGCCACCGTTATCGAGTCGCCGGTGTGCACGCCCATCGGATCGAGATTTTCGATCGAGCAGACGATGATGCAGTTGTCCTTGCGGTCGCGCACCACCTCCATCTCGAATTCCTTCCAGCCCAGTACAGACTCCTCGATCAGCACCTCGCCCGTCGGCGACGCATCGAGACCGCGCGTGACGATTGCCTCGAACTCCTCGCGGTTGAAGGCGATACCACCGCCGGTGCCGCCGAGCGTGAACGACGGTCGGATCACGGTCGGGTAGCCGACCTCGCCCTGCACGGCGAGCGCTTCCTCCAGGCTGTGTGCGATGTAGGACTGCGGGCATTCGAGCCCGATGCCGTGCATCGCATTGCGAAAAAGCTCGCGGTCCTCGGCCATGTCGATCGCCTCGCGCGAAGCGGCGATCATTTCGACGCCATACTTGTCGAGCACGCCTTCGCGCACGAGATCCAGCGCGGTATTGAGGCCCGTCTGGCCGCCCATGGTCGGCAGCAGCGCATCCGGCCGCTCTTTCTCGATGACGCGCGCCACCGTGCGCCAGTCCACCGGTTCGATGTAGATCGCGTCGGCCATGTCCGGGTCGGTCATGATCGTCGCGGGATTCGAGTTGACCAGAATGACGCGGTAGCCCTCTTCGCGCAGCGCCCTGCAGGCTTGCGCGCCCGAATAATCGAATTCGCAGGCCTGGCCGATGATGATCGGGCCTGCGCCGATGATCAGGATGCTCTGGATGTCGGTGCGCTTGCCCATCAGCGAACCGGCATGCCTTCCGCTGACGCGGTCTGACTGCGAATCATCTGTTGCAGGCGACGCGCCATCAGGAAGACGAAGTGCTCGAACAGCGACCGCAGGTCGTGTGGTCCCGGGCTCGCTTCGGGGTGGCCCTGGAATCCGAATGCGGGCCGGTCGATGCGCGCGATCCCCTGCAGCGAACCGTCGAACAACGAACGATGCGTCGGACGCAGGCTCGCGGGCAGCGATGCCTCGTCGACCGCAAAGCCGTGATTCTGGCTCGTGATGATGACGCGATTGCCGGCCAGTTCCTGGACCGGGTGATTGGCGCCGTGATGCCCGAACTTCATCTTGACGGTCTTCGCTCCGCTCGCGAGCGCCAGCAGCTGATGCCCGAGGCAGATGCCGAACACCGGAATGTCGGTTTCTAGGAAATCGCGGATCGCGCCGATCGCATAGTCGCAGGGCTCAGGGTCGCCGGGTCCGTTCGACAGGAATATGCCGTCGGGAGCGAGCGCGAGGACATCGGCCGCGCGCGTCTCCGCCGGCACGACCGTCATCCGGCAGCCCTGATCGGCGAGCAGCCGGAGTATGTTGCGCTTGACGCCGAAGTCGTAGGCGACGACGTGCAGGCGCGAGCCGGGGCGAAGCACGCGAGACGGTTCACGACCGACGCTGCCCTCATTCCATTGATAGGTAGCGCCTGCCGAAACGATCCTGGCGAGATCCATGCCCTTGAGGCCCGGAAATGCGCGAGCCGCGCGGAGCGCCACGTCGGCGTCCGCCTTGTCGGCAGTCGCGATACAGCCGCCCTGGGCTCCGCGCTCGCGCAGAATACGGGTCAGCCGGCGCGTGTCGATACCCGCAATCGCGACGGTTTCCGCTTCCGCGAGGAATTGCGACAGCGAGTGGCTGGCGCGCCAGCTCGAATGCTCGAGAGGCAGGTCGCGGATCACGAGACCCGCCGCGTGAATCGCGTCGGACTCCATGTCTTCGGGCGTGACGCCCGTATTGCCGATGTGCGGATAGGTCAACGTGACGATCTGGCGGGCATAGGACGGGTCGGTCAGGATCTCCTGGTATCCCGTCATCGCGGTGTTGAATACGACTTCGCCGGTCGTGACGCCGGGAGCGCCGATGGAGACGCCGCGAAACACCGTGCCGTCCTCAAGCGCGAGCACTGCGGACGTCGGTGTCACGGGTGAGATCTCTCCCTGTCCTGCCGCGACCGCGGCCTGTGCAAGGCGCAGGCCCAGAGCGGATGGAGCCGCCCGGGACTCCACCCATCGTCAGACACCGTGCATCAGGAGGCCGCGATCTGGGCGCAGATTCTACAAGACCGGCCTGTAAAAGGGGACGCACCCCTTTGCCCGCTTCGGGGAAAAGGGGTGCGTCCCCTTTCATAGGCCGAGGACGTCGGACATGCCGTACAGGCCCGGCGGCCGGCCAACCAGCCAGCGCGCGGCCGCGAGCGCGCCGACGGCAAAGGTCATCCGATCAGTCGTTCGGTGCACGAGTTCGAGCGACTCGCCGGTACCGGCGAACAGGACGTGGTGATCGCCGATGATGTCGCCCGCACGCAGGCTCGCAAACCCGATGGTGCCGGGCACGCGGCCCGCGGACTGGCCGAGGCGGCTGTCGACCGCCTGCGCGGCCAGAGTGCCGCCGCGGGCGCCGGCGACGATTTCGCCGAGACGCAGCGCCGTGCCAGATGGCGCGTCCACCTTGTGGCGATGGTGTGCCTCGAGAATTTCGACGTCGTAGTCCGCCGGCAGCGCCGCGGCGGCGCGGGCCGCGAGGCCGAATAGCAGGTTCATCGCCAGCGACATGTTCGGCGCGACCAGCACTGGCTGGCGCTCGCTCGTCCGGCGGATCTGCGTGTGGCGCGCCGCATCGAGACCGGTCATGCCGATGACGACCGGGATTCCCGCGGCTTCGATGGCGGTGAGGTTGTCATCGAGCGCGACCGGCAGCGTGAAATCGATCGCAATCGCCGCATTTGCCAGGGCCTGGCGCCGATCGGCGGTGACCGGCACCGCGAGCGGCGGGCCCTGCGCGACTTCGCCGGCGTCGCGGCCAAGCGTGGCGGAGGTGGGCGAAGCCAGCGCGCCCGACAGCGTGAAGTCCCTGGACTCGCGGATGGCGCGCACGAGGCTCTGACCCATGCGTCCACTGACCCCCAGAATGGCCACGTTCGTCATGTCAGCTGCCGATTCTGCCAAAGAACTGCCGGACTCCCTCGAGCCACGAGCGTTCCCGCGGATTGTGCCGCTTGCCGTCGGCGGCGAGCGAGGCTTCGAACTTGCGCAGCAAATCTTTTTGCTCCGCGTTGAAATCCACCGGCGTTTCGACGACGATCCGGCAGAAGAGGTCGCCGGTCGCACCGCCGCGCACCGGTTTGACGCCTTTTTCCCGCAGCCGGAACACGCGCCCGGACTGCGTTCCCGCCGGTACCTTGATCATGGCCTGTCCGTCGAGCGTCGGGACTTCGATGCTGCCGCCGAGCGCGGCAGTTACGAAGGACACCGGCACCTCGCACGAAAGGTGCGCATGGTCGCGCTCGAAGATCGGATGCTCGCGCACGACGATCTCGACGTACAAGTCGCCCGGCGGTCCGCCATTGCGGCCCGACTCGCCTTCGCCCGCGAGCCGGATTCGGTCGCCCGTGTCGACGCCGGCCGGCACTTTGACGGACAGGCGCTTATTCACCCGCACGCGGCCCTGGCCACTGCAGGTCGGGCAGGGATCCTTGATGATCTTGCCGCGGCCCTTGCACCGCGGGCAGGTCTGTTGAACGGCGAAGATGCCCTGGCTCACGCGCACATGGCCGGATCCGGAGCACGTGTCGCAGGACACGGGCACATGCCCGCGTGCCGCGCCGGATCCATGGCATTCGGCGCATTCCGCGACGGTCTGGAAATCGATTTCCGTCGCCGTGCCGAATACGGCCTGCTCAAGATCCAGCGCCAATTCATAACGCAGATCGGCTCCGCGATAGACGGCATTGCGTCCGCCGCGCCGGCCCCCGCCGCCGCCGAAGATATCGCCGAACATGTCGCCGAACATGTCGCCGAAGGCATCGGACGAGCTGAATCCCTGCCCCGCTCCCCGCGCGGCATCCAGCCCGGCGTGCCCGTACTGGTCGTAAGCCGCGCGCTTCTGCGTGTCGGTCAGGATCTCGTAGGCTTCCTTCGCTTCCTTGAAGCGCTCTTCGGCCTCTTTATCATCCGGGTTGCGATCGGGGTGATATTTCATGGCCAGGCGCCGGTATGCCTTGGTCACGGCATCCTCGGTGGCGTTTCTCGGCACGCCCAGCACCTGGTAGTAATCACGTTTCGACATGTCGCCCCTCAAGCACGAACGCCGGGTGACCCATGGTCACCCGGCGGCCGTTGGAACGTCGAACGCAGAGACCGCGAACCGTCAGTGCGACTTCGGCCCCTTGTCCTTGATCTCCTCGAACTCTGCATCGAGCACGTCGTCCTTCCCCGCGTCGGCACCCGGTTTCGCGGAAGCGCCGGGCTCCGCACCGGCACCGCCGCTTTCGGCCTGGTAGGCGCGCTGCACGACCGGCGAGCTGATCTTCGCAAGCGCCTCGGCCTTATGCTCGATCGCGGCCTTATCGTCGCCCTTCAGCACGCCGCGCAGGTCGGAGAGCGCCGCCTCGATCGCGACTCGCTCCTCTCCGGTCACCTTGTCGCCGAGATCCTTCAGCGCCTTGTCGGTCGCATGCAGCAGCGCGTCGGCGCGGTTGCGCGTCTCGACCAGCTCGCGGAAGCGCTTGTCCTCTTCGGCATGCGACTCGGCGTCGCGCACCATCTGCTTGATCTCCTCCTCGGACAGGCCGCTCGACGCCTTGATGACGATCTTCTGTTCCTTGCCCGTCGCCTTGTCCTTCGCCGACACGTGCATGATGCCGTTCGCGTCGATGTCGAACGTAACCTCGATCTGCGGCATGCCGCGCGGCGCCGGCGGGATGTCCGTCAGGTCGAACTTGCCAAGCGACTTGTTATCGCTCGCGCGGTCGCGTTCACCCTGTAGGACGTGGATCGTCACTCCGCTTTGGTGATCCTCGGCGGTCGAGAACACCTGGGACGTCTTGGTCGGAATCGTCGTGTTCTTTTCGATCAACCGTGTCATGACGCCGCCCAGCGTCTCGATGCCGAGCGACAGCGGGGTGACGTCGAGCAACAGCACGTCCTTGACGTCACCTGCCAGTACGCCGCCCTGGATCGCGGCGCCGACGGCGACCGCCTCGTCCGGGTTGACGTCCTTGCGCGGCTCCTTGCCGAAGAAATCCTTGACCGCCTTCTGAACGAGCGGCATGCGCGTCTGGCCACCGACCAGGATGACCTCGTCCACGTTGTTGATCGAAAGACCCGCATCCTTCAGCGCGACGCGGCAAGGCTCGATGGTGCGACTGACGAGGTCCTCGACCAGCGACTCGAGCTTGGCGCGCGTCAGCTTCAGCGTCAGGTGCTTCGGACCCGAGGCGTCCGCCGTGATGTACGGCAGGTTGATCTCGGTCTGCTGGCCCGAGGACAGTTCGATCTTCGCCTTCTCGGCGGCTTCCTTCAGGCGCTGTACCGCCAGCGGATCCTTGCGCACATCGACGCCGCTCTCCTTCTGGAACTCGGCCGCGATGTAATCGATGACCCGGCGGTCGAAGTCCTCGCCGCCCAGGAAGGTGTCGCCATTCGTGGACATCACCTCGAACTGACGCTCGCCGTCGACGTCCGCGATCTCGATGATCGAAATGTCGAAGGTGCCGCCGCCCAAATCGTAAACCGCAATCTTGCGGTCCTTGCCCTTCTTGTCCATGCCGTATGCGAGTGCCGCCGCAGTCGGTTCATTGATGATGCGGCGGACGTTGAGGCCCGCGATGCGGCCCGCATCCTTGGTCGCCTGGCGCTGGGCGTCATTGAAATAGGCCGGCACCGTGATGACGGCGTCGGTCACGGTCTCGCCAAGGTAGTCCTCGGCGGTCTTCTTCATCTTCATCAGCACGCGGGCGGAGATCTCCGGCGGCGCCATCTGCTTGCCCTGGGCCTCCAGCCACGCATCGCCATTGTCGGCGCGCACGATCTTGTAAGTCTCGAGCGGGATGTCCTTCTGGACCACCGTGTCCTCGAAGCGGCGGCCGATCAGGCGTTTCACCGCATGGAATGTGTTCTGCGGATTGGTGACGGCCTGCCGCTTGGCTGGCTGGCCGACCAGTACTTCGCCGTCTTTCGTGAAGGCGACGACCGACGGGGTCGTGCGGTCGCCCTCGCTGTTTTCGAGGACTTTTGGCGTGCCGCCTTCCATGACGGCCACGCAGGAATTCGTGGTGCCGAGGTCAATTCCGATGATCTTGGCCATGGTTGGCTCCGAATATTTGGACTGGCTTGGGAGTGGGGACGAGGACTGCCGGTTTCAACCGCCCGAGATGCCCGGATCCGGCGCTTCGGCGGCCGGCGCCGTCGAAACGATGACCCTGGCGGGCCGCAACAGGCGGCCGTTCAGCATCCAGCCACGCTGCACGACCTGCAGGATCGTATGCGGCGGATGCTCCGCGGAAGGGCGCATGGCCATCGCCTCATGCCGGGCGGGGTCAAAGGGCTGACCGGCCGGGTCGATCTCGGTGAGCCCCGCGCGTTCGAAGGCCTTCAGCAACAGGCGCAATGTCGCACCCTGCCCTTCCCGCAGCGCCGCCGGATCGGCGTCGGCCGCGGACTCGAGCCCGAGCGCCAGGCTGTCGGCGACTGGCAGCAGCTCGCCGGCGAAACGCTCGATGCCGTACTGGCGCGCCGCATCGATCTCGCGCGCGGCGCGCTTGCGGACATTGTCCATCTCGGCGGCCGCGCGTAACAGGTCCTCGCGGTGCTGTTGCGCCCGCGCTTCCGCTTCGGCGATTAACGCTTCGGCGGAATCGGGCGGTGCGCCGTTCTGCGGTTCGGCACCGGATCCGGGTTCCTTGGGGTCAGTTACGTTCATGCCGGCGTTCGTTGGGCTCAGTCGCGCGAATTCAAGGCGGAACCCAGCATGCGGGCCGCGATGTCGACGACGGGGATCACGCGCTCATAGGCCATGCGCGTGGGTCCGATGACTCCGACCACGCCGACCACGCGTTCGTCCTTCGTGTATGGCGCGACGACCAGGCTGCAGTCGTCGAAAATCGGATAACCCGATTCGTGGCCAATGAAGATTTGAACCCCTTCCGCGTGCAGGCTCTGGTCGAGCAAGTGCAGGATGTCGCGCTTCTCGTTAAACGCCTCGAACAGGCGGCGCAGCCGATCGACATTTGAGAGTTCTGCGAAGCCCATCAGGTTGGTCTCGCCCGCCACCACCATGTCGGCATCGCGCTCATCCGGCTGCTCGGCGAACGCGCGCTGAGCAAGTGTGATCGCATCGATCATCAGGCGGTTCATCTGCTCCCTTGTTTCCTGCAGCTGCGCGAGCATGCGCGCACGCACACCGGCCAGTTCCTGGCCGGCGAACTGCTCGTTCAGGAATGCGGCGGCCCGGCGCAGTTCGTCCGCCGAAAAATGACGCTCGAGCTGCACGACTCGGTTCTGCACTTCGCGGCCGTTCACAACCAGGATCGCGAGCACGCGGTTGCCGGACAGCCCGACGAACTCGATCTGCGACAATGCCGCATGCGTCTCGCGAGGCACCGTCACGACTCCCGCCAGGTGCGTCAGGTTCGACACCAGTTGCGACGCGGCGGTCACGAGCGCCTTCGGATCGCCGACGTGCAGGTCCAGCTGGCGCCGCAGCTCCGCGATCTCGTTCTGGCCCGGCGGCTGAAACCGGAGCAGCGCATTGACGAAGTAGCGATAGCCCTTGTCGGTCGGCACGCGTCCGGCGGACGTGTGAGGCGAGCTGACGAAACCGTGCTCCTCGAGGTCTGCCATGACGTTTCTGATGGTCGCGGCGGACAGGCTCAATCCCGATTCGCGGGTCAACGTGCGCGAACCGACGGGCTGGCCTTCCCGCACGTAGCATTCGATCAGCGTGCGCAGCAGTTGCTGGGCCCGGTCGCTCGGCAGGTCGTCGGAACCCGGTGGGATATCGGTCATAAGTGTCTGTTACAAAAGGAAAATGGCAAACTCGTGGCGCATGGACTTCAAACTAGCAATCGCGCTTGCCGAGTGTCAAGGCAAGCGGTGCCGCGAGCATGACCGATTCTGGCACCTCGCCGGCTGCTGCGTGCTAAAAAGCCGCAAAAGCAGATGAACAAGCCCTTCTCCCGCATCGCTCTTGTCGGCAAGGTCGAGGACTCGCGCGTCGCCGATTCGATGGTGACCGTGGCGCGGCATCTGCGTTCGCGCGGCCTCGCGGTACTGGTCGACGAGGGCGCCGCGATCGAGAGTCTGCCGGACGACGTCGAGCGGCCGCGTCTCGCGGATCTCGGGCTGGCGGATCTGATCGTCGCGATCGGGGGCGATGGCACGATGCTGTTTGCGGTGCAACTCGCGCTCGGTCGCGGCGTGCCGCTGCTCGGCGTCAATCGCGGCCGGCTCGGTTTCCTGACCGACGTGTCGCCGGATGAGATGGTCGGGAACATCGACGAGGTGCTGGAAGGGCGGTATGAGAGCGACGTGCGCCAGTTGCTGCGGGCCACGCTCACGCGTGCCGACGGACAGTCGGTCGGCTATCGGGCGCTCAATGACGTCGTCGTGCAGCGTCACGAATCCGGCCGCATGGTGGAACTCGAGACCTGGATCGATGGTTGCTTCGTCAATTCGCACGGCGGCGACGGCCTCGTGATCGCGAGCTCCACCGGCTCGACCGCGTATGCCCTTTCCTGCGGCGGGCCGATCATCCATCCGCTGCTCGGGGCGGTCGTCATCGCACCGATTTCGCCGCATACGCTTTCGGACCGGCCGATCGTCGTGAGCCGCGAATGCCGGCTCGAGGTTCGGCTGGTCGCGCGCTCCGCCGCGCGCGCACAGATCACCTGCGACGGCGTGCTGCTCGGCGACCTCGAGACGAGTTCCCGCCTGGTGATCGAGCCGGCCGCGGATCGCATCACGCTGCTGCATCCGGCGGGATACGACTATTTCCGGCTGCTGCGCTCCAAGCTCCACTGGGGCCGCAGCGGCCGCACCGGCGGCGCGGAATCCTGACTTGCTGGTCCACCTGCAGATCCGCGACTTCGCGATCATCGACGCAGTCGAGCTCGAACTCGCCGGAGGTCTGACGGCGCTGACCGGTGAAACGGGCGCCGGCAAATCCATCATCGTCGACGCCGTGATGCTCGCGCTCGGCGGGCGTGCGAGCGCCGACACCCTGCGTCACGGCGCGGAGCGCGCCGAAATCACGGCGACATTCGACGCCGGCGACGACGCCGAGATCCGGCGCTGGCTGGAGGAGCAGTCGATCGGCTGTGACGACGGCGAGCTGGTGCTGCGCCGAGTCATCGGCCAGGACGGACGGTCGCGGCAATACGTCAATGGCCAGGCGTTGCCGGCCCAGATCGTGCGGGAACTCGGCGAACTGCTGATCGATATCCACGGCCAGCAGGAGTTCCAGTCGCTGGTCCGCCGCGATGCGCAGCGCGCGCTCGTCGACCAGCACGGCGGCCACGACGAGCTGCTCGCGCCCGTGCGGGCACTCGCCGCTGAATGGCAGGAGCTGTCGGCGGAGCGCGCGGAATTGCTGGCGATGGCGCGCGATCGAGGGGCCCGGCTCGAACTGCTGCGCTACCAGGTCGGTGAGCTCGACGCGCTCGGCCTCGCGGATGGTGAGGCGGACAGTCTGTTCGCCGAACGCACCCGCCTCGCGAATCGCGGGCGGCTGGCGGAGTCCGCGCAGAACGCGCTGGCCCTCGCCTGGGATGCCGACGGCGCGGATGCGTACGCGCTCGCGGCGCGCGCCGCCGGACAATTGCGCACCGCGGCCGCGCTCGACGCTCGGCTGGCGGCAGCGCTGCAAGCGATCGAAGCGGGCCTCATCGGATTGCGTGAAGCCGGAGCCCTGCTCGGCGCCTATCTCGAGGCACTGGACGCCGATCCCACCCGTCAGGAACACGTCGAGCGGCGCGTTGCCGCGATCGAGGACCTGGCGCGCAAGCATCACGTTCCGGCCGCGGAATTGCCGCGGAAACTGCCTGAGTTGCAGGAACAGCTGCGATCGCTCGAGCAGTCTGAATCCAAGCAGAGCGGTCTCGAGGAACGCATCGCCGGCGTGCGGCTGCGTTACGACGCGGCGGCCGCGAAACTCTCCGGCGCCCGCAAAGGCGCGGCGAGGCGGCTGGCGTCGGCCGTGACGAGCCTGATGCGCCAGCTCGGCATGCCGGGCGGCAAGTTCGAGATCGCGGTCGAGACCGACACGATGCAGGCGCCGGCCGGCGACGGCGCCGATCGCGTGGAATTCCTCGTCAGCGCGAATCCCGGCCAGCCCGTCAAGGCCGTTGCCAAAGTGGCCTCGGGCGGCGAATTGTCGCGCATCAGTCTCGCCGTCCAGGTCGCGGCCGCGCATCGTCGTGGGCGCAGCCGCATGATCTTCGACGAAGTCGACGCGGGCATCGGCGGCGGCGTCGCCGAGATCGTCGGGCGGCAACTGCGCGAACTCGGCAACCGGGGACAGGTGCTCTGCGTGACCCACCTCGCGCAGGTCGCGAGCCAGGCCCATCATCAGATGCGCGTGACGAAGCTCACCGACGGCCGCACCAGCCGCACGTCCGTGACCGTTCTCGGCGCCGATGAGCGGGTCGAGGAACTGGCACGCATGCTGGGCGGCGTCGAAATCACGCGCAAGGCGCGCGAGCACGCGCGCGAGATGCTGCGCGTGGCGGGCACGGCCCGGCGTTGACGGCGGAACTCAGCTGCGCTTGCGGCGGTGCTGGCAGTTTTCTCGGCGGCAGCGGCCGTAGAGGATCAGGTTATGTTCCTCGATCTCGAACCCCAGGCGGTGCGCGACATCCGTCTGCCGCCGCTCGATCCCGCAGTCCATGAACTCCTCCACCTTTCCGCAGTCCATGCAGATGATGTGATCGTGGTGCTCGCCTTCGTTCAGTTCGAAGACAGCGGTGCCGCCTTCGAAATGATGGCGCTTCACGAGCGCCGCGGCTTCGAACTGCGTCAGCACGCGATAGACGGTGGCAAGTCCGATGTCCTCGCTCTGGTCCAGCAGGGTTCGATAGATGTCCTCAGCCGACATGTGGCGACCGTCGCTCTTCGCCAGGATTTCGAGAATCCTGACGCGCGGCAGGGTGACCTTGAGTCCCGCCTTGCGCAGGTCGCTGGTTTCCACCGTTGCGCTCCCGCCGCGTCCCGCGGCGATTCCGCTATGATGCCGGCCATTATCCACCAGGACTCCCGATGATGCGACCCGTGATTCAGCGCTTTGCCGGACTCGTTCTTGTCGCCGTGGCGGCAGGCTGCGTGTATCGCATGGACATCCAGCAGGGCAATCTCCTCGATCCCGAGCAGGCGGATCAGGTCGAGGTCGGCATGACGCGAAGCCAGGTCCGTTTCCTGCTCGGCACGCCGATGGTGATCGACACGTTCGATCCGGATCGCTGGGATTACGTGTACAGCCTGCGCCGCGGGCATTCGCGCAAAGTGGACAAGCGCCATCTTGTCGTCTGGTTCGAAGGCGACAAGGTGACGCGCATCGAACAGCCGATTCCAATCCCGCGCAAGGAATTACCTGCCGCCGGCTGAACGCCCGCCGATCGCCTTGCCTTCCCGCGCTAGCCGGCGACGCCGTTCGCGTGGATCTTCCGGCAGCGGCCTCAACACCTCGACACGGTCGCCGGCGGCGAGCACGTGACCACGCGCGACTTCGCGGCCGAAAATACCGATGCCGCAACGCGCCGGGTCGATTCCGGCATGCAGCGTGAATATGCCGGAGAGTGCGAGCGCCTCCTCCGCCGTGCAGCCTGCCGGCACGTCGAGCGGCAGCACAGTCTGACGGTCGCGCTCGGCGCACGCGACTTCGACCGCGATGCGCTCAGCGGTCACCGTACACCTCGCGCGCGCGCCGACCGAAGGCGTCCACGAGCTGATTGCACGCCTGTTCGAACGCCGGCCCGAACAGGATGCTGCTGAGGAGTCCGTTCGTCTCAAAACGGAGCTGCAGGTCGGCGCGCGTTCCGGAAGTGCCGATCGAAGAAAAGTTCCAGCGACCTTCGAGCGCGCTGAACGGGCCGTCGACGAGCTTCATTTCGACGGAACGCCCGGGCACCAGCCGGTTCCGCGTCGTGAAACTGCCGCGAGCGAGACCGAGTGCGAGTCCGAGTTGCACGGTTACGCGGTCGGCTTCCTCGCCGAGGATCGTTGCGGACGTGCACCAGGGCAGGAACTCCGGATACCGCTCGACGTCGGCGACCAGCTCGTACATCTGTGCGGGAGTGAACGGCACGAGCGCGCTGCGGTGCACTTCACGCATGGTCCGTCGGCCTCATGCGGTGATTGTCACAGCCGGAACGGGCGCGGACAACCGCATGGCCGCTAGAATGCCGCATGGCGGACAAGGACGATACGACGGGGCGCATCGCAATCAACCGCCGCGCGCGCTACGACTACTTCATCGAGGAACGATTCGAGGCCGGCGTTGCATTGCAGGGCTGGGAGGTCAAGTCGCTGCGAGCCGGTCGCCTGCAGCTCCAGGAAGCCTACGTGCTCCTGAAAGACGACGAGGCCTGGCTGTTCGGCGCCCACATATCACCGCTGCTCGCGGCGTCCACCCACGTGCTGCCCGACCCGACACGCAGCCGCAAGCTGTTGATGCACCGGCGGCAAATCGACGGGCTCATCGGCGCCGTGGAACGCAAGGGCCGGACCATCGTGCCGCTCGCGATGTACTGGAAGGACGGCCGCGCGAAGCTCGAAATCGGGCTCGCGCGCGGCAAGAAGGAGCACGACAAACGCGACAATACGCGCGAGCGCGACTGGCAGCGAGAAAAGGCGCGCGTGATGAAGCGCCGCCGCTGACGCCGCGGCGCGCCGCTACTGCCGGATCACCGCCGGCAAGTCGAACACCAGCACCTCGCCGGACTCGCGCCCGGCGATCTCGACCGGCCCGGAGGCGATCGCCAGCGCATCGCCCGCGTTAAGCGCCACGCCGTTCCCGGTGACGGCGCCCTGTGCCACATGCAGGTAAACGGAGCGATCGTCGCCGGGTTCGAGCGACGCCCGTTGGCCGGCATCGAAAATTCCCGCATACACTCGCGCGTCCTGGTGGATCGTCACCGACCCTTCGTCGCCGCCCGGCGAGGCGATCAGGCGCAGCCGGTCACGCTTGCCGGCCGCGTCGAAATGCTTTTCTTCGTAGCCGGGCGGGATGCCTTGCACCGACGGCAGGATCCAGATCTGCAGCAGATGCACGGGCTCGACGCTCGACGCGTTGAACTCCGAGTGCTGCACGCCGCGCCCTGCGCTCATGCGCTGCACGTCGCCCGGTCGCAGCGTCGAGCCGTTGCCCAGGCTGTCGCGATGCGTCAACGCGCCGGAGAGCACGTAGGTGATGATTTCCATATCCCGATGACCGTGCGTGCCGAAACCCTTCGCCGGCGCGATCACGTCGTCGTTGATGACGCGCAGCGCCCCGAAGCCCATGTACTTCGGATCGTAGTAGTCGGCGAACGAGAAGCTGTGCCAGGACTCGAGCCAGTCGTGGCTCGCGTGGCCGCGTTCCTCCGCCTTCCGTACCGCCTGCATGTCGGTTCTCCGTCCTGAACTCAGTGCCACCGCAGATTAGGCCGGCGACCTGATGAAATAAATAGACAATTAATGAATAGTTATGTTCCATTATTGGAATAATGAGAGCGCTGTCCGGAAGTCCTCCCCCACTGGATGACCTGCGGCTATTCGCCGCCGTCGCCGAGGCGAGAAGCTTCACATCGGCCGCGCGCGAGCTCGGCGTGCCGCTCGCGACCCTCAGCCGGCGCATCGCGTTGCTCGAGCGGCGCCTCGGGGCGACGCTGCTCAAGCGCTCGACCCGGCGGGTGGAGCCGACCGATGCCGGCATGCTGCTGGCCGAGCGTGCGATGCCGGCGCTCGTCGACCTGCAAGGCGCGCTCGATTGCCTCGGCGAGGACACCGCGCGGCCGCGCGGGCGATTGAAGATCACGATGCCCGCCGATCTCGCCCGCGAGTGCTTTGCCGTGCCGCTCGCCGCGTTCTCGGCGCGCCATCCGGACATCCGCCTGGACCTGCAGCTCACCGCGCGCGTCGTCGACCTGATAGGAGACCGGGTGGATCTCGCGATCCGCGTTGGCGTGCCGGCCGACTCCAGCATGATCGCGCGCCCGCTCGCGGAACTCGCGCACGCGCTCTATGCGAGCCCGGCGTATCTAGCGTCCATGGCCGCCCCCGTGCGCCCGGCGGACCTCGTCGACTTCAATGCGCTCGTGTTGAGCGGCCGGCGCATCGACCTTGAATGGCGACTGACGCGCGGCCGCAGCGAGAGCCGCGTCCGTCCATCCGGCAATCTGCAGGTCGACGACATGGGTGCATTGATCGAGTTCACCGCCGCCGGCAGCGGTGTCGCGCTGCTGCCGACCGGATTCGTGCGCAGCCTGCTCGAAGCACGGCAACTCGTGCGGGTGCTGCCTGAGTGGTACCGGACCCGCTATGCCGTTGCACGCCATTTATACCGACAGGCGCATGCCGGCGCGGCTGCGCCTGCTCCTGGATCACCTGCGGGACTGGATCGCCCGCAATCCACTCGGCTGAAATTCCGGATCTGTTAGGATACGCGTGTCACTGGGGGCGACCGGTTTCGACGTGGGTTGCGAAACTCCAGGGGCGTGCCGAGGTGCAGGCTACCTCGTTAATCCGCTTGCAAACTATAGTTGCCAACGACGACAACTACGCTCTGGCGGCTTAATCCCGCCTAACCCCCGACTGGCATGTGCCTGTGCATCCAGACCCGGGGGACGCGCTCACAGGATCGCGGGACCGGTGTGCTCCGGGCCGGAACCGCTAAAACGCTCCGAAGCTGGCTTCGTGTTTTCCCCGCCCGCCGGGTAGCACGGGGCGAGATCAATAGGCTGGACACGCACGTAGAACCTGTAGCGTAGGACTTGCGGACGCGGGTTCAATTCCCGCCGCCTCCACCAACGCGACAAGGCCAATCGGTTTCCCGATTGGCCTTTTTTTCAGATTTTACCCATCAAGAAGAGGATGAGCAGCACAACCACAATGACGCCGACGATACCGCTCGGTCCATATCCCCAGCCGCGGCTGTGCGGCCACGCGGGAATGACGCCGATCAGTGCCAGTACCAGTACGATGAGAAGAATGGTTCCAAGACTCATGTTGAACTCCCGGGCGGATTTTTTTTAAGCCCCTTCGACTCCGGCGATTGCGCTTCGACAGTAGCATTCGACTCCGGCAATCGATCTCCGCCAAATGCCCGGAACGCTTGTGGTCCTCGACTGACAGACGCCCATTACCGCATGGGCTATGGTTTTTTGTGGCGGCATGTGCCGTCCAATTCAAACTGGAGCAGGAAGCACCATGAACAGATATCCAGATATTGCGGAAACCGAAGGGAATGGGCATGGCATCGGAACGCTTGGCAACACGGGCACCCAGACCGCCGCGCCAAAGGCATCCAAGTCCGGCGAATTCAAGAATTTCATCGCGGACATCGAAGACCTGATCACGTCGATGACCCCGCTCACCGGTGCCGACCTCGAACGGGCCAAGGCAAAGCTGGCCGAGCGAGTTGAGGTGGCCAAGGAGTCGCTCACGGAAGTGAGCACCGAAATCGCGGAACGGGCGCGCCAGTCCGCACGGGTCACCAACACCTACGTGCACGAGCATCCATGGCAGTCGCTCGGCATCGGTGCGATCCTCGGTTTACTGGTCGGGATCGCCCTCAACCGCCGCATTTAAATGTCATGGCAACCGCGCCTGAGTCAGGCTCTGTCAACCCGCTGGACGTGGTCCGCCTACTGCGTTCCGCGGGATCGGCGCTGCTGACTCAGGCCGGGCTCCACGGCCAGCTCGCACGAGTCGAATGGGCAGCGGAGAAAAGCCGTATCGTCAGGATGGTGGCCGCGGCGCTGATCGTTTTCATTGCGCTGCTGTGCGCGCTGTTGATGGCAGGAGTGCTGGTGCTCGTCACCAGCTGGGATACGTCCTATCGTGTCGCGGTCGCGATCGGATTGGTCGTTTTCTACGTGGCCTGCGCGGCAGTGGCGTGGTACCGATTCAAGGCGCTTGCGGCAAGAAGCCATGAGGCGTTCGCCGGGACGCGCGAGGAACTGGCCGCGGACGTGGATCTGATCAGGAGCCGTCTATGAGCCCGCAATCGAGCGACCCGCTCGAGGAGCAACGCCGGGTGTTGCGGGAACGAATCCGGGCGCAGCGCCAATTGATCGCGGAGCAGCTCGGGCCGCCGCCGGAAGCGGCGGACGGCGGCTATCCGCGCAGCAAGCTGATGCGTTTGCTGACGCGCCGACCGGCGGTCGCAGTCACGGTGCTGGCGGAACTCGCAGCGCTCGTCGCCGGCTCACGGCATGCCGGGGCGGCGACCGCCGTCACCGCGTTATCCCGGATCGTGAGATCCGCATCCGGCAACGGCTCCAGGCGCCCGCGGGCGGAACGAACCCCGCCCTGAACGGGTCAGACAGCACATGCGACCCTACCGCAAACGGCGAACCCATCTGGGTCCCAGCCGGCGCAACAGCGAAGACGTGCGCCGGGACTCCATTGACGTCGATGCAGCCGTACTGGACCCGACGCGTTTCTACGAACAGCCGAAGGACGTGTTGGCCGATGGACGGCTCGACACGGAGCAGAAACGCCGTATCCTGCAATCCTGGGCGCTCGATGCGCAGCGCCTGTCGGAATCCGAAGCCGAGAACATGGCGGGTCGCGTGACGGACCGGCCCTTCCTGCGCGAAGCGAAGCTGGCACTGCTCGAACTCGATCGTTGAACTCGAGCGGCGACGGCTGGCTGTCGTTGCGACGACAGCGGTTATGATCGCCTGACGATGTTCCGCACCCCCCTGTCCCGCCTTTTCTCCCGCTATGTCACTCCGTCCTCACGTCGGCAGGGCGATGACCAGACGCCCTTGCGCGCGGAATTGTTCAGCGCCGACCAGATGGAAGTCCATGGTCGGACGCTGGCCCGGTCGCATGCGCTCAGCCGGTTCGCGCCGCAGAATCGCCTGCTTGGGCGCCTGGACGAAAACGAACAAGTACTCATCGATGCCTGCAATGCGCTGACACTGGCCGTCCGGTCGAAGCTGCGCATCGCGCCAGCCGGCGAATGGCTGCTGGACAATTTCTATCTGATCGAGGAGCAGATCCGCACCGCGCGCCGTCACCTGCCGCGAGGCTACAGTCGCGGACTCCCACGACTCGCCCAGGGCCCGTCGCGCGGGTTGCCGCGCGCGTACGACATCGCGCTCGAAGCGATCTCTCACGGCGACGGCCGCGTGGACGCCGCGACGCTCAGCCGCTTCGTCGCCGCCTACCAGACGATCGCGCCGCTGACGCTCGGCGAGCTCTGGGCGATCCCGATCATGCTGCGCCTCGCGCTGATCGAGAACCTGCGCCGCGTCAGTGTCCGCATCACGACCGCCCGGGATCACTCGAGTCAGGCACAGCGCTGGGCGGACCAGATGACGGAAGTCGCCGAGAGCGATCCGAAAAACCTGATCCTGGTCATCGCCGACATGGCGCGGTCGGATCCGCCGCTGGTCAGTTCCTTCGTCGCGGAACTCGCGCGCCGGCTGCAGGGTCATGGACTCGCGCTCGCGCTGCCACTCACGTGGATCGAGCAGCGCCTCGGGGAGTCTAGCCTGACGATCGAACAGATGGTGCTCGCCGAGACGCAGCAACAAGCCGCGGACCAGGTGTCCATCAGCAACTCGATCGGCAGCCTGCGCTTTCTCGGCGCAATGGACTGGCGCGTGTTCGTCGAATCGCAGAGCCATGTCGAGCAGGCCCTGCGCAATGATCCGAATGAAACTTATGGCCAGATGGATTTCGGCACGCGCGACCGTTACCGCCATGTCGTGGCCCGGCTTGCCAAACGCAGCCCGCGGTCGGAAATCGACGTGGCGCAGGTGGCAATCGCACTGGCGTCGCAGAGCGCCGCCCGGCACGGCGCCGGCCATCACACGGCGCACGTCGGCTACTACCTGATCGACGACGGCTTGCCGCAGCTCGAAAAGGCGGTGGCCTTTCATTTGTCTCGGCTGGCCCACATTGGCCGGCAAGCCGCCAGGTATCCGCTCGTGTTCTATCTCGGCGTGATGCTGGCGCTGACAATTGTCTTCGCCGGCTTCCTGCTGGCGAACCTGGAAGGCTCGGGCCTCACCGGCTGGAGGCTGGAGTGGCTCGGCGCGCTCGCGCTCCTCGGCGCAAGCCAGCTCGCTTCTTCGCTGACCAACTGGCTCGCGACGCTGCTCGCGACGCCGCGGCTGCTGCCGCGCCTGGATTTTTCGGCCGGATTGCCGCCGGAGATGCGCACGCTGATCGTTATTCCGACCCTGCTCACGCACGCGGAGCGCGCCGACGAGCAGATCGAGGCTCTCGAAGTGCGGTTCCTCGGCAACAGGGACAAGCAGCTTTACTTCGGCCTGCTGACTGATTTCTGCGATGCGACCGAGGAATCGCTGGCGGACGATGCGCCGCTGCTCCGCCACGCGCAATCCGGCATCGAGCGGCTGAACGCGAAATACTCGGACGCGGGCGTCGGACGATTCTTCCTGTTGCATCGCCCGCGCTTCTGGAACCGGTCGGAGCGGTGCTGGATGGGCTACGAGCGCAAGCGCGGCAAGCTCGCGGACCTCAACCTGCTGCTGCGAGGCGAAGGGCGCGACCGATTTTCACTGATTGTCGGCGACGTGTCCGCGCTCGCCAGCGTCCGCTATGTCATCACGCTCGACGCCGATACGGAATTGCCCCGGGACTCCGCGCGCCAGTTCGTCGGCGTGATGGCGCACTCGCTCAATCGTCCGCGATACGACGACGAAGCGGCAACGCGTCACCGGCGGCTACGGCATTCTGCAGCCGCGCATGGCGGCCAACCTGGCGGGCGCCAATCGCTCGCGTTATGCGCAATTGTTTGGCAGCGAGCCGGGCATCGATCCGTATACGCGCTCCGTGTCCGACGTTTATCAGGACCTGTTCGGTGAAGGCTCATTCATCGGCAAGGGAATTTACGACGTCGATGCCTTCGAACGCGCGCTGAAGGAGCGCTTTCCCGAGAACTGGATCCTGAGCCACGACCTGCTCGAGGGCTGTTATGCGCGCTCGGGCCTGCTGAGCGACGTGCTGCTTTACGAGGAGTATCCGTCCCGGTACGACGTCGATGCCCGCCGCCATGAGCGCTGGATCCGCGGCGACTGGCAGATCGCGCGCTGGCTGATGCCTCGCGTGCCAGGGCCGAACCGCCGCACGCTGCCGAATCCGCTGTCCGCGCTCTCGCGCTGGAAGATTTTCGACAATCTGCGCCGAAGCCTCACGCCCGCCGCGCTGACGATCCTGTTTCCGGTCGGCTGGTTTCTCGCGCCGCGGCCTGCGCAGTGGACGCTCGCGGTCGCCGGCATCTTCCTGATTCCGCCTGCGTTCGTCTTCATGGCGTCCGCGATCCGCAAGACCCGCGATCTTGGCATCGGGCAACACCTTCTCGCCGTCGGCCGCGATACGTGCCGGAGCCTGGCACAGACCGGATTCAGGCTGGCCTGCCTTCCGCATGAAGCCGTCGTCAGCCTCGGGGCCGTGCTTCGCACGATCGTCCGCATGCTCATCACGCGCCGGCACTTGCTCGAATGGAGTCCGTACCACGAGCAGCACGGTGCCCGGGACACGGACATCGCAACGACGTACCGCGCGCTCTGGCCGGCGCCTTTCATTGCGGGATCCAGCGCGCTCGCACTGGCCGTCTTCCGACCGGAAGCGCTGCTGGCGGCCGTGCCGATTCTAATGCTCTGGCTCGCCGCACCGGCACTCACGTCGTGGCTCAGCCGGCCGCTGGTTCGCGAAGAACCCCAGCTGACCGCCGAGCAATCGCTCTTCCTCCGCAGGATCGCGCGCAAGACCTGGGCATTTTTCGAACGATTCGTCGGCGAGGAGGATCACTGGCTGCCGCCGGACAATTTCCAGGAGGATCCGGGGCCGGTGATTGCGCATCGCACCTCGCCGACCAACATCGGCTTGACGCTGCTCGCCAATCTTTCCGCCTACGATTTCGGTTATATCGCGGTGGGCACGCTGCTCGGGCGCACCGATGCGACATTCCGGACGATGGCGGATCTGCCGCGCCACCACGGACATTTCTTCAACTGGTACGACACCCGGACCCTGCAACCGCTTCCGCCGCGCTACGTATCCTCAGTGGACAGCGGCAATCTCGCCGGCTTGTTGTTGACCCTGCGCTCGGCCCTGCTTGCGCTTCCGGACGAGCCGATCGTCGCGGCACGCCTGTTCGACGGCCTCGCGGACACGTTCGCCCTCTTCGTCGATGCTTCGCCCACCGCCGATGGTGGCACAGTCGAACACGTGGGCAGCCTGCTGCAGGCGGCGCATGCATCGCCACCGGAAGCGCTCTCCGCGATTCTGACCCGGCTCGAGACCTTCGCCGAGGCTACCGCCTCGCTGGCGTTGGCCATGGAAGCGGAAGCGGCCCCGGCCGGCCGCGAGTGGGCGGCCGCGCTGGAACGTCAATGTCGCGGGGCGCTCGATGGACTGCTGGATCTGGCGCCATGGTTGCGCTCCGGCGACCCGCAGTCCGATGCCGGTCCGACCCTGCAAGGCGGCGGCGTACCGACACTGCGCGAACTGGCTGCGCTCGCTCCTGCGCCGGCGGCCGATCGCGCGCTGCAGCTCATCGCCGATTGTGAGCGGCTGGCGCAGGAAGCGACTCGATTCGCCGATATGGACTACGAATTCCTCTACGACCGCACGCGTCACCTGCTCGCGATCGGCTACAACGTGGACGAATTCCGCCGGGACACCGGCTATTACGACCTGCTGGCGTCCGAGTCCCGCCTCAGCAGCTTCGTCGCGGTCGCCCAGGGCCAGCTGCCGCAGGAATGCTGGTTCGCACTCGGCCGGATGCTGACGACGGTGGACGGCGAAACCGTGCTGGTGTCGTGGAGCGGCTCGATGTTCGAGTACCTCATGCCGCTCCTCGTCATGCCGACCTACGAAGGCACGCTGCTCGACCAGACCTGCCGCGCCGCGGTCGCGCGCCAGATCGCGTACGGCCGCCAGCGGTCGATGCCATGGGGCATTTCGGAATCCGGCTACAACACGGTCGATGCGAACCTCAACTACCAGTACCACGCGTTCGGCGTGCCCGGGCTCGGCCTCACGCGGGGACTCGCGGAGGACCTGGTCGTCGCGCCCTATGCATCGGCGCTCGCACTGATGATCGAACCCGAAGCGGCATGTCAGAACCTGCAGCGACTGGCCGCTGCGGGCCTCGAAGGGCGATTCGGTTTCTACGAAGCCATCGACTTCACGGCTGCGCGGCTGGCGCGCGGACAGACGAGCGCTATCGTCCGGTCGTTCATGGCGCATCACCAAGGCATGAACCTGCTGGCGCTGGCGCACCGGTTGCTGGGGCGTCCGATGCAGCGCCGGTTCGAATCGGATCCCCTGTTCCAGGCGACGCTCCTGTTGTTGCAGGAAAAAATCCCGAAGACCGCCGCCATTCACGCACATATCGTCGCGCAATCCGAAGTCGGCGCCTTTTCCGACCTGGCCGAGCGGTCGGCACAACTGCCCATCGGCCCGGACACGCCGTCTCCCGAGGTGCAATTGCTGTCGAACGGCCGCTATCACGTCATGGTGACCAACGCGGGCGGCGGGTACAGCCGCTGGAAGGAGTTCGCAGTCACGCGATGGCGCGAGGACGCCACCAGCGACAACTGGGGCTCGTTCTTCTTCCTGCGCGACACGGCGACGGGCGAATACTGGTCGGCAACGCACCAGCCGACACAGAAGCGGGCGGACAACTATGAAGCCATGTTCTCCGAGGGGCGGGTCGAATTCCGCCGGCGCGATCTGGATTACGAGACTTATTCGGAGATCGTCGTATCGCCGGAGGACGACATTGAATTGCGCCGCATCCGCATCACCAATCATGCGCGCCTGCGCCGGACCATCGAGGTCACGAGCTACGCGGAAATCGTGCTCGCCTCACCGGCGGCGGATGCGTTGCAGCCGTCGTTCGGCAACCTGTTCGTGCAGACGGAGATCGTCCAAGAGCGCAGGACGATCCTCAGCACCCGACGGCCGCGGTCCGATCGCGATCCGGCGCCGTGGGCCTTTCATCAGCTGGCCTCTCACGGCGTCGAACTCGAGCACGTTTCCTATGAAACGGATCGCCTCCGGTTCATCGGCCGCGGCCAGACCATTGGAGCGCCACTCGCGCTGACCGGAACAGGCAAACTATCGGGTGCCGAAGGATCGGTGCTGGAGCCGATCGCCGCGATCCGCTGCGAGATCACGCTCGAGCCGGGCCAGTCGGCCACGCTCGATTTCGTTTCGGGCGCCGCGGACAACCGCGAGACCTGCCTGGCGCTCGTCGGCAGGTATCAGGATCGCCACCTCGCGGACCGCGTTTTCGACCTCGCATGGACGCATAGCGGCGTGATGCTGCGCCAGATCAATGCGACGGCGGGCGATGCGCAGATCTACGGCCGCCTGGCGGGATTCGTACTCTATGCGAACCCATCGCTGCGCGCCGACGCCGGCATCATGATGCGAAACCAGCGCGGACAAGCCGGCTTATGGGGCTACGCGATCTCCGGTGACCTGCCGATCGTCCTGTTGAAAATCTCGGACGCCGCCCATGTTGAACTGGCCCGCCAGCTGATCCGATGCCACGCGTACTGGCGCCTGAAGGGACTCGTCGTCGATCTCGTCATCTGGAACGAGGACCACGTTGGCTACCGGCAGCGGCTGCAGGACCAGATCATGGGGCTCATCGCGACCGGCATCGAAGCCAATGCGATCGACCGGCCGGGGGGCATATTCGTACGGTATGCCGAACAGATTTCGAACGAGGACCGCACACTGCTGCAGGCCGTGGCGCGCATCATCATCAGCGACAGGCGCGGAACGCTTGCCGAACAGGTCGGCCGGCGGAAACTCGCGGACCGAAGCGTGGCGCGGCTCGCCTCGACGCGCGTTCACCGGCCTGAACCCGCCGTACTGCCGGAGTCGTCAGGCGCCGGACTCATACTCGGTAATCCGCTCGGCGGTTTCACGCCCGATGGCGACGAGTACGTCATCACGACGACTCAGTCCGGGATGACGCCGGTTCCCTGGGTCAATGTGCTCGCGAATCCGGGCTTCGGTACGGTGCTGTCGGAGAGCGGGTTTGCCTATACCTGGTTCGAGAATGCTCATGAGTTCCGGCTGACGCCATGGAGCGGCGATCCGGTCGGCGCCACCGGTGGCGAGGCCATCTATCTGCGTGACGAGGAGAGCGGCCACTACTGGTCGCCGACGCCGCAGCCGCGCGGCGATGCGATGCCGTATGTGACGCGGCATGGTTTCGGTTACAGCGTGTTCGAGCACACGGCCGGCGGGATCCATACGGAGTTGTGGATTTACGTGGATCTGGAACAGTCCGTCAAATTCTCGGTGTTGAAAATCAGGAACGTCTCCGGTCGCACGCGCCAGCTGACCGCGACGGGCTACGTGGAGTGGGTCCTTGGCGATTTGCGCTCCAAGTCCGCCATGCATGTCATCACCGAGATCGACCCGACCAGCGGTGCGCTGTTTGCGCGCAACGCCTACAACAGCGAATTTTCCGGCCGCGTCGCCTTCCTCGACGTCGACGACCTGTCCCGCACGCTGACCGGCGACCGCGCCGAGTTTCTCGGCAGGAATCGCACGCTGAGGCAGCCGGACGCCATGACGCGATCGCGGCTGTCCGGCAGGCTTGGGGCGGCGCTCGATCCTTGCGGCGCGATCCAGGTGCCGCTCGAGCTCGCCGACGGCCAGGAGCGCGAGATCATATTCCGGCTCGGTGCGGGTCGCGACGTCGAAGACGCCCGCGCGCTGGCGCTCAGACTGCGCACGTCGGGCACGGCGCGCAATGCGCTCGAGAAAGTCCGGCAATTCTGGCAGCGGACGCTTGGCGCGGTGCAGATCGAGACCCCGGATCCTTCGCTGAATGTTCTCTGCAATGGCTGGCTCCCGTACCAGGTGCTGGCCTGCCGCCTGTGGGCGCGAAGCGGCTATTCTCAGTCCGGTGGCGCCTACGGCTTCCGCGATCAGCTGCAGGATGCGATGGCGCTGGTGCACGCCGAGCCGCGTCTCGTTCGCGAGCATCTGTTGCGCTGCGCCGCGCAACAGTTCCCGGAAGGCGATGTTCTGCATTGGTGGCATCCTCCCGGGGGCCGCGGCGTGCGCACGCGCTGTTCCGACGACTACCTTTGGCTGCCGCTGGCGGTCTGCCGCTACGTGGCATGCACCGGCGATACGACGGTCCTCGACGAACGCGCGCATTTCCTGGAAGGCCGTGCGCTCGGCGCCGATGAAGAGTCGTATTACGACCTGCCCGGCCGTTCCGCCGAAGCGGCCAGCCTGTACCAGCACTGCGTGCGCGCCATCGAGCATGGCCTGCGGTTCGGCAGGCACGGCCTGCCGCTGATGGGTTCCGGCGACTGGAACGACGGCATGAACCTGGTCGGCATTCGCGGCAAGGGTGAAAGCGTGTGGCTCGGATTCTTCCTGCACAAAGTGCTTGTGTCGTTCGCCGAGATCGCGCGGCGGCACGACGACGCGGCATTTGCGAACCGTTGTCGCGAGCAGGCCGCGGAGCTGCGCCGCAATATCGCCAAGCATGCCTGGGATGGCGAATGGTACCTGCGGGCCTGGTTCGACGACGGCCAGCCGCTCGGCTCGACGCTCAATCCGGAATGCTCGATCGATTCCATCGCGCAGAGCTGGTCGGTGCTGTCCGGCGCGGGCGAACCGGCGCGCTCGCGTCTCGCGATGGATGCGCTGGAACGGCGCCTCGTGCGACGGGAACCGGGACTGGTCCGGCTGCTCGATCCGCCATTCGACACGTCCGAGTTGAATCCCGGTTACATCAAAGGCTATGTCCCGGGCGTGCGCGAGAATGGCGGTCAGTACACGCATGCCGCTATCTGGGCGGCCATGGCGTTCGCAGAGCTCGGCGACAGCCGCCGCGCATTTGACCTGCTTTCGCTGATCAACCCGGTCAACCATGCGCGCACGACGGAAGCCGTCGCTACCTATAAGGCCGAACCATATGTGGTCGCCGCCGATGTGTATGCCGTCGCCCCGCATGTCGGCCGTGGCGGCTGGACCTGGTATACCGGTTCGGCAGGCTGGCTGTACCGGCTGGTGGCCGAATCATTGCTCGGACTCCGGCGCGAAGCCGACCGGCTTCACATCGCCCCCTGCGTGCCCGCGGAATGGCCGGGATACACCATCACGTATCGATTCGGGGAGACGCAGTACCGGATTGCCGTCGAAAGGCTGGCGGACGCCGGAGACGTGCCACGCTGTTTCATTTCAGTCGATGGAATTGACATGGGCGACCGTGGCATTCCGCTCGTCGACGATCGGCTGGAACACGCGGTCGACGTCCGATTCAGTCCCGCCCGCGGCGAGGACGGAGTTCGCCGTCACTGAGAACCCGGTCACATTTGTGACAGTCGCCGGCACCCCCTGACGGATGACCGGTTGATCTGGCCACCTGCCACACATTCCGGCCGGCCCCGTCCGTCCGAAGATCCATCGACACCTGGCAAGGAAGGTCGTGTGCCGGATGGGCCATCCATTGCTGCATTACGCGAACGCAAAAACCACGCTCATCACGGCGTGGCGCCGCGCCTTGCACCGTATTTCCTTCGAGACGCCGCTCGGCATCGCGTCGCGGCTGTCCATCGCGTTCGCGGCGGTCGCGATCCTGGCGGTTGTCGCCAACGTCGTGTCCGAACAAGGCCGTACGATCATCCAAACCATCGGGGAACGCTACTCCGCCACGCCTGAGGCCGCGGAACCGCTGGACGTCGATGCGCTCGCCATCTCGCTGGAACAACTGCAGCGCGCGGCACTCGCGCGCACGGAACTCAACGACGCCGGCCGCGACAGGCGATACCGCGAAGCCGAGGATGCCTTTGCAGCCGCTCGCGAAGCCTATCGCTCGACGCTCGCGCCGATGCTGGACGACGCTTCGCTCACGACGCTCGACGAGCACGCGACGGCGCACCTCGCGTTGGCGTCCGAACTCGTCAGGGCCGCCGACTCGCGTCGCCTCCTGCTGCGGGAATTGACCGACGAACTGGCGTCCCTGGACGCGCGCATCACGGCCTCGCTCGACCGCACGTCGAAAACATCCGGTAAGGCGCTGGCGCGCGAATATATCGTGGACGCCAATCGCCTGCTGGACGAGATGGGCGTGCAACTCGTCTCGTTCGCCGTACCCCAGGGCTTCGCGGTGAAGGACGTGCGGGCGATGGTGCGCAACGAAGCGGCCCTCGTCTCTATCCTGCGCGACAACGAACCGAGCATCCTGCGTGTCGAAGGCAGGGAGTGGCTGGACAAGATGCAGCGCGACATCGGCCGGCTGGGACGACTCCGCGAACTGCTCGTACGCATGGACCGGAAACGGGAGGCGCGGATCGAGGAATTCAGCGGCAGCCACGGCACGCTTTCCGCCCAGATCCGCAAGACGTCCGCCAGCTTCAAGACGGCCAAGGCTTTTGCAACGGCCAGGCGTCAATCGGACCACGCACTCAACGTCTTCTCCGCGCACGAGGAGCGGCAGCGCACGTTGTTCGCCTGGCTCAGCGTCTGCATCCTGCTGCTGCTGCTGGCGACATCGGTCAACACCGTCCGCAGCGTCGTCAAGCCGGTGCGCAGGCTCCTGGCGGCCACGCAACGGCTGGCACAGGGCGCCGTGGACGTGGCGGTCCCGCGAGGCGGCATCCGCGAACTCGACCAGCTGGCGGTTTCATTCAACCACATGGCCGAACAGCTTGCGGTGGCAAAGGCGGTCGCACGCGAATACCACGGCGAGCTCGAAGCGCGGGTCGCCGAACGCACGCGCCAGTTGCAGCACCTTGCCGAACACGACTCTTTGACGCGCCTTCCCAATCGCCGCCAGCTGTTGACTCATCTGGACCAGTCACTGCGCGCGGCCGCCGCCCGCAATGAGCTGGTCGGCGTCCTGTTTCTCGATCTCGACCATTTCAAGTACGTCAACGACAGCATGGGCCACGCATTCGGCGACCGCGTCCTGCAGATCATCGCGGAGCGTCTGCGCACCGCCGCTTCATCCTGCGGATTCACTGCGCGTCTGGGTGGGGACGAATTCACGGTGGTCTACGAGCGCGCGACCGATGCGGCCGAAATCCAGCGCGCCGGCGAGGCCCTCGTGCTCGCTTTCCAGGAACCGCTCTTCGTCGACGGGCGCGAACTGCTGATGGGACTCAGTGCCGGCGCCAGCGTCTACCCGAATCACGGGCTCGAACCCGAGGCACTGTTGCGGGCGGCAGACGCCGCGCTGTTTCGCGCCAAGGCCAGCGGCCGCAGCCAGCTCAGCATGTTCAGCCCCGATCTGCTGGAGGCCGCGGCTTCCAAGTTCGCGACCGAGCAGGGCCTGCGCCGTGCCGTCGATCGCGGCGAGTTCGAACTGTTCTTCCAGCCCGAAGTGGACATCGCGACGCTTGAAACCGCATTGGTTGAGAGCCTGCTGCGCTGGCGCCTGCCGAATGGCGCTTATGCGTATCCGCAGGACTTCCTGCCGGTGGCGGATGACTGTGGCCTGATCCGCGAGATCGGCGACTGGGTGCTGCAGTCGGCCGTCATGCACGCGGCGCGATGGCACCGGGCCGAATGGCCGGAAGTCCGCGTGGCCGTCAACGTTTCCTCGCTGCAACTGCTCGACAAGCGTTTCGTGGACACCGTTCAGGAACTACTGACACGCCACAAGCTGCCGCCCGCGTGCATCGAAATCGAATTGACGGAGAACGTCCTCCAGACGGGACATCACACCGTCGAGACGCTTCGCGAACTGCGCGCCATCGGCGTCGGCGTCGCACTGGACGACTTTGGCACCGGCTACTCGTCACTCGCTTCGTTGGAACAGTTGCCGTTGACCCGCGTGAAACTCGATCGCAGCCTGATCGCGAGCATCGATAGCAGCACGCGATCGCAGGCGATTGCGACCGCGATCATCTCGCTGTGTCAGAGCCTGGGACTGGAGATCACCGCCGAAGGCGTCGAAAATCGCGCGCAGCTGGCGTGGCTGATAGCCCACCCCTCCATGTACATCCAGGGCTACCTGCTGTCGCGCCCGGTTCCCGCTGAGCACCTGCTGCCGGAGATTTCCGGCATGCCGGAGCGCATGCGGATGCTGCTGCAGGGACGACTGCCGATGAATCCGTTGATGCGACAGGCGCGGCTGCGCCGGATCCGCTGAGAACCTGCGCGTCAGCCCGCGCCCTGGATCGTCACCCGGACGCGGCGCGGCGAACCCAGCCGCGCACCGGCAGGCGCTCCGGTCAATTCAACGGTGAATGACCGGTCGTCGGTCGCCGCCGCGTCGTTGACGATCGGCACATACAGGATTCGATCGGTCTGCCGTTCCTGGAAGATCGCGATGCCGCTGCCAGGCCCACCGTAATCGCGACCCGCCATGGCGCTTCCGTCGATTGCGCGCCATTCCACGGGGACGCGCCTGGCGCCGGGCTCAAGCTGAATGGGTATCGCCGCCGAGACCGTGCCACGGCTCACCACCATCGATTCGGTCTTGAATGAAACGCGCCGCTGCAGCGTACGAGCTGGCGCACGCGGAGCTACGCTTGCGACCACCGCTGCCGGACCCGCGCTGTCCTCCTTGCTTGAGTGACCGGTTGCTGCGGTGGGTATAGCGGCTGCCGAAGGTCCGGACGCTGCGAGCGCAGCCGGCTCCGCTTGGTCGCGCGATTCAAATACCGCGAGCGCGACCAGCACGCCGGCCAGCGCTACCACACCGACGATTCGGCGCTGCACCCGCACCGGCCACCGTCTCCGACGCGCCGCAGTCCGGACAGGACGGGCGGGAAATGAAGCCGCCGCAGGCCGCGCCGCCGACGGCATTTCTGGCGACAATGCCCGCAGCGCAGGCCGCGCCGCCGACGGCATTTCTGGCGACAATGCCCGCAACAGGTCGCGCACGTGCGCGGGCCGCGCGTCCCGCTTCCAGGCCAGACCCCCTGCGAGCGCCTGCCACTGCCGAGAGGTGAGGCCCGGCACGCGTTCGATCGCGATGCCCGTGTCTCGCGCCTCATCGGCGCCGAGCCGCCCGTAAGGATGCCGGCCGGTCAACATTTCGTATATGACACAGGCCAGGCTGAAGACGTCGTCGCGCGGCTCGGGTTTCAACCCTGCCAGCACTTCCGGACTCGCATACGCCCGCGTCGCCGCGGGGACCACCGGCTCCGCCGGGCGCGACGCCGCAGATGTCGCCGCGGCATCCGGGGCGACGCCGAAGTCCAGCACCCGCACGTCCTTCGTGGTGGTGACGAACACGTTGTCCGGCTTCACGTCGCCGTGCGTCACGCCCTTTTCGTGCGCGTGTGCCAGGGCGTCGCCGCAGGCGGCGGCGATGCGCAGCGCCTCCGGCGTCGGCAAGCCATTCGGCGACGCTTTCAGCTTTCGGCCGAGCGCCTCGCCATCCAGCAATTCCATCGCGATGAACCAGTTGCCGTTGTCGCAGCCGATGCCGAAATGTCGCACGACATTCGGGTGCGCAAGCAGACGGGTCTGGCGGAATTCGCGCTGGAGGCGCGCGATGGATTGGGGGCGGAACCGCAACTCGGGCCGCAGCGTCTTGATGGCGATGTGGCCATTGGTCCGCGCGCTCGGGCCGTGGAGGTCCCGGGCGCGCATGATCATCGCCGAGCCGCCCTGCCCCAGCCTCTCCTCGATGACATAACGCTCATCGAGCACGCGTCCGATGTCGCCATTTGGCGTCACTTCGGGCCGGGCGATTGCGGGCGGCGCCGCTTCGATATCTGGATCGGCCGGACCGGCCAGTTCGGCCGTGGGGTCCGAAATGAGCTCCTCGGTCGCGTCGATCGCGTCGATCCCTCGGACGGCTTCCGGAGCCCGGATTCAGCGTCTGGTCGATGGACTTTGGCTGCGGAGCCTGGCAGTAGCATTACTTTTTGTACCTGTTTTTCCGCGCAGCAGTAGCCGGATTTGACAGAAACAGGCGGAGTTTGTTCACCGGGCGGGGCATCGCCCGGCCAGGCACGGTCACATTGCCATCGCGAACGGCAGCAGCCGGTCGAACTCCATTTTGACGACGGCATAGCATTCGCAGGCGTGGGCCTCGAGAGCCGGCCGGTCCAGCACGATGATGTGGCCCCGGTTGTAACTGATCAGCCCGAGCTTCTGCAGTTTGCCGGCCGACTTCGGTGACGCCTTCGCGTCTCACACCCAGCATGTTGGCGATCAGCTCCTGGGTCATCGTCAGTTCGTTGGAAGGCAGCCGGTCGATGCTCATCAGCAGCCAGCGACAGAGCTGCTGATCCACCGAATGATGACGATTGCAGACCGCGGTCTGGGACATCTGCGTGATGAGCGCCTGCGTATAGCGCAGCAGCAGGCGCTGCATCGGGCCCGCGCGAAGAACTCTTGCTTCAGAAAGCTCGCCCGGCACGCGATAGGCATAACCGGCGCTCTGCACGACGGCGCGGCTCGGCGTCGTCTCGCCGCCCATGAAGAGCGAGATGCCGACGATGCCTTCGTTGCCAACGATGGCGATCTCCGCCGACGCACCGTCCTCCATCACGTACAGCAAAGAAACGATGGAGGTCGTCGGAAAATAGACGTGCCGCATCGTGCTGCCGGACTCGTACAACACGTGGCCGAGCGGCATCGGCCGCAGTTCCATGTGCAATCGGAGCCGGTCCCATTCCTCCAGCGGCAAGGCGGCGAGCAGGTGATTCTGCAGCGGCGCATTGGCAGGCAATCGCAATTGAGTATCCGATATCGCCGCCCTCCGCGGCATGGCTGTTCGCTGGGCTGTTCAGCAAGCGAGGCCCTGATATTCATCATACTCCTGTCGACTCATGGCAGGTGCGATACCGCACATAGCGGACTTAGTTATGCCGACGAGAGTCAGGACGCGTCCGTGCGGCAGCGCACATACGGCCCCGCGACCGTCGCGCGGCGTTGCAATCGAATGTACGGTGGCGCACCGACACCTGCACCGGGACAGCTCGATAATTCCGAGGCTGAAAAACCTTCTTTAACTCAGCAGGAATTCGATATGAACAAGTCAACGCGAGTAGCGCGGATTCATAGCCCGCTCGTCGGGGCCGCCCTGGCGGGGGCACTCATGGCAATCGCGGCCTGCGCGTCCGCGCCGCCGGCGCCTGATTCCGCCCTGGATGCTGCCAAGGTCGCCATTTCAAATGCCGAAAAGACGGATGCGAACCGCTATGCCGGAGCCGGAGCTCGGTGAGGCCCGCGAGAAGCTGGCCATGGCCGGCGGCGCGGCCCAGCAGGAGAACATGATCCTGGCCGAGCAGCTTGCGCAGCAGGCGCGCGTCCAGGCCGAACTCGCCTCCGCCAGGACCGCTGCGGCGAAAGCCGCGGAAGTCAATGCGGAAATGGAGCGCGGAGCCAACGCCTTGAACGAAGAAATGCAGCGCGCAGGAGAACCACGATGAATACGACCGCCCCCAATCCCGGCCGCTATCTGAAGACGCTGACCATCGCCGCAGCCGTGTCGATCGTGCTGGCAAGTTGCGCCACGACGCCGCAAAGCCCGCCGGGCGCCGCGGAAGTGCGCTCGAAACTGACCCGGCTGCAGTCCGACCCGAATCTGGGTGACCGCGCGCCGCTCGCGGTGCAGGAAGCGGAAGCCGCCGTCAGCATTGCAGAAGTGCCGGTCGGAAAAGATGCGGCGCTCGGCGCCCATAACGTGTATTTCGCCGACCGCAAGGTGGAAATCGCGATTGCCCAGGCCAACACCCGCTTTGCCGAAGATCAACGGGTGAAGCTGACGGAAGAACGTGAACGCGCACGCCTCGCGGCACGCACGCGCGAAGCGGACAAAGCGCGGGCCGACGCCGACGCGGCGCGCGCGGGTGCGGCGGATGCGGCCGGAGCGGCTGCGCTGGAAGCCGCGGACTTGCAGCGGCAGATCGACGAGCTACAGGCGAAAGCCACGGATCGGGGCCTCGTGCTGACGCTGGGCGATGTGTTGTTCACGACCGGCCAGGCTGATCTCAAGGTCGGTGCCGCCAGCAACCTCGGCCGTCTCACGCCTTCCTCAACCAGAATCCGAGCCGGAATGTCGCGATCGAGGGTCATACGGACAACGTGGGCAGCGACGAATACAACCAGGCCCTCTCCCAGCGCCGAGCCGATTCAGTGCGATCTTTCCTGGTGCAGCAGGGCATCGGCGCGGAGCGGATTACGGCTTCCGGCAAGGGCGAGCATCAGCCGGTTGCGGACAATGAATCGGGCGGTGGCCGGCAGCAGAATCGCCGCGTCGAAGTCATCATCGAAATCCGCGGCCCGTCATCGCATCGAACTGACGTTGACGCCAGGCTCCCAACTGCCAGGCCTGAGGGGGCCTGGCAATTGTTCATTGCCGACGGCGCCCGTCCCGCCGGCAATGTTGGTCACCGAACAGACGTTATTCTCCGGGCGCCGACAATGTCGGGAGAAGCCAGGGCTCTTTCCGAGTGCATCGGCCCGAAAATCGCGAAGGAGTCCTGCGGCAGTGGCGGCACCAATGACCAACAGCCTGATTGAGGGATTGCCGCGAACCGATCGCGAACGGATCCTGAAGAGCTCCGTGTCCGTCGATCTGGTGCTCGGTGACATCCTTTGCGAAGCCGAGCAGCCCTTCCGCTACGCCTACTTTCCGCTCACCGGCTTCATCTCGCTGGTCGCGACAGTCGACGGCCACCCGCCACTGGAAATGGGCCTGATCGGCAGTGAAGGCCTGCTCGGCGTGACACTGGTCCTCGGCGTCAACATCGCGGAACTGCGCGGCGTGGTCCAGGGCGCCGGCACGGCATTGCGAATGACCAGCCCGCAGGTCCGGCGCGAACTGAAACGCAGTCCTGCCCTGCACCGGATATTCAGCCGCTACCTCTACGTGATGCTGTCGCAGACCTCGCAATCGGCGGCATGCACCCGCTTCCATCACATCGAAGAGCGGCTGGCGCGCTGGCTGCTGATGACGCACGACCGCGCGCACGCGGATTACTTCAATCTGACCCACCAGTTCCTGGCCGACATGCTCGGCGTACAGCGCAGCGCCGTGACCATCGCGGCGGGCGCCCTGCAGTCGAGACGGCTCATACGCTACACGCGCGGCGAGATCCACATCCTCAATCGCAAGGGCCTCGAAGGGACGTCCTGCGAGTGTTACCAGGCGGTCACCCGGACTACGCAGACCTCTTCGCCTGAGCGATTCCTTATGTGCGATACCGTACGGAACGGCCGGACCCGGACGGTTAACTTGGGCGGGTATACCAAATCGATAAGTTGAATCCGGATTGATGCTCCCGCATCCCCCATCGCCACTACCCTGAGGCGATTAATCAATCCTGGATTCGGCCTTGACCCAGTGGCCCGCCCGGCGGACCACTGGGTCTCTCACCGGCCGGCCGCGCTCGTCGAGGCCATCGGCGGCGTGGCAGGCAGCAGCATCGGCTCGGGTGACGGCCGGACCGTGGTCCGGCCTATTTTTTACCGGCGAGCGGCCTTGTCGCGATACATCGCGTCATCCGCGCGGCCGAGCAGCACGTCGTAGCGCAGACCATCGTCCGGATAGATTGCGAGGCCGATCGAGGCGCTGATATCGATGGACTGGCCCTCGATCGCGTAGTGCCGGCCCACGCTCTGGCGAATGCTGCGGGCCGTGCTGACAGCCGTCGCCCGATCGTCGATGTTGCCGAGCAGTACGACGAATTCATCGCCGCCGTAGCGGCAGGCGATATCGTCGGAGCGGACGCAGGCGGCGATCCTCGCGCCGATGACGGTCAGCAGGAGGTCCCCCGTCCTGTGGCCGCAGCGGTCGTTGACGAGCTTGAATCCGTCGACGTCGATGAACAGCAGCGCCAACGACGACTTGCGCTGACGGGCATCGGCGATTGCTCGCTGCAGCCGCTTGATCAGCAGCAGGCGATTGGGCAGGCCGGTCAGCTCATCACGATGCGCCATGCGGTCGGCGGCAAGCGCGCGACGGGATACGTCGACCAGCCTGCGCTTCAGCTGTTCGTTCTTCAGCTTCAGGATCTCGTTTTCACGCTGCAGTGCACCAGGGCCGCCTGCGCGGCCCGGCACACCGATGTCCCGCTTGAAATGGGACCGCTTCGAATCCAGATGCAGCATTGCCCAAGCTTCACTTCATGATGATGCAGTGTCGCAAGCTACCGGGCGACCGGCGGGGCAGTCTGTACGGAACCGAACAGTAGCGCCGGCTCAGCGCTGATTTGTGATCCGGTCCTCGCGCTTCTGCTGGCGCAAGGCGCGGTCATAGGCTTCGCCGAACAGGATCTCGAAGCCGAATAGCACATCGACGCATCCGTCGCATTGATCGGACGGCTTGGGTCCGTCGGCCCAGAAGACGCCTGCGCCGAACTCGACAAAGACCCAGTCGCGCCACATCGACCGGCGGTGTGTCACGCGAAAGCCGTACAGTTCCGGCTGAGTGCCATCGGTCTCACCGCGGACCCGCGCGTCGTAGCGCATCGCACGGCGGTAATCGATCGCCTGGTACAGTGCGAGGCGGCTGCGCCAGCGCACGCCCTCCGTCTCCTCGGAGATCCGCAGGATATTGCCCCAGCGCAACAGGTAATCGTGGCCGAGCACGCGATCGAGATCGAAGCCCTGCGTGTAACCGAAGCCCTCTTTGTACTCCCAGAAAGGCGTGCTACGCAGTGTGAACAGTAAATTATTGCCCGGGTAGAAGTAGCGCCGGTAGCGGGCATTGAAATAGGGATTGAGCGGCGAGCCAATATCCATCCCGGCACCGAGATCAAAACGGCTGTCGCGTCCGCGCTTCATGCGGTACCCGACTCCTGCAAACCAGTCCGCCGGCTCGTCGGTCGAAAACGACGCGCCGAGCGCACCGGTGCCATTCAACTCATCCGACACGAATTCGTCGCGGCTGGCACGCCCGACCGTAGCGCTGAAGCGTTCATCCACGGCCGGCAACGCCACGCTTGCGCGAAAACGCAGGGCGCCGCTCAAGTCGTCGAGTTTGTTCCAGCCGGCCGTCAGTCCCGCTCGGCCATTGTTCAAGTCCTCGTATTCCGAGTACTCATGTTCGCCGCCGAACAGCCGGTCAACGAAGCGTGCGGTGCTGCAGACGCCGCGCTGCAGACCCTCGCGCATCGTCTCGAGCGCCGGCTGGTCCGCAGGCGTCTCGTCGCGGCAACTGGCTTCCTCGTCAGCCTCTTTTTTTCTGCGGTCTGCGCTGGGTCTTCGGCGGTCTGCGCGGCAATCGTCCCCGACATCGCCATCAGCAGCGCCATCATCACGGCCGGCGCGCTTGCATGGACCGCCATGCTAGCTCGAACGCCCTCGGCCGGTCGCTTCGAAGTAATGGCGCCGGCACAGGGACAGGTATCGTTCATTGCCCCCAATCTCGACTTGTTCTCCTTCGCGCTCGACCGTGCCGTCCGCGCCGACCCGCGCGCACATCGTCGCCTTGCGGCCGCAATGGCAAATCGTCTTCAGCTCGGTCAATTCGTCGGCGAGGGCCAGCAGCCGAGCGCTGCCGGAAAAGAGCTCGCCGCGGAAATCAGTCCGGAGGCCGTAGCACAGCACCGGAATCGAATGGCGATCCACGATCGCGGCGAGCTGCTCCACTTGCGCAGGCAGCAGGAACTGGGCCTCGTCGAGCAATACGCAGCTGACCGGCTGCCTGGAATGCTCGCCCGCGATCTCGTCGTACAGGTCGGAGCCTTTCGCGAAGTGGCGTGCCTCGCTCGACAGGCCGATGCGCGAATGCACGCGCCCGCCGCCCCGCTGATCGAATTGCGCGGTGTAGACGAGCGTTCGCATGCCGCGCTCGCGGTAGTTGTGGCTGGACTGGAGTAGTGATGTCGACTTGCCGGCGTTCATCGTCGAATAGTAAAAATAGAGTTTCGCCACGCGTGTTGTTGCCCTCAGATCAGCTTGATTTCGCGCAGCCGCTCGCGCAGGTAGTCGTCCGCGAGTATCGGCTGTGGATACGTTGCAGGACGCTCCGGCGTGATGCAGCCCGGCAGCGTCGCGATCGGGAAATCCGAGTTGAAGTGCAGGAAGAAAGGCATTGAATACCTGGGACGGTTAAGACGAGCGCCGGTTGGATTCACCACACGATGCGTCGTCGACGGCATCACGTGATTCGTCAGCCGCTGCAGCATGTCGCCGACGTTGCAGACCAGCGTGCCAGCCGGCGGGTTGATCGGCAGCCAGCGCCCGTTGCGGTCGAGCAATTCGAGTCCGCCCTCCTCTGCGCCCAGCAGGAGCGTGATCACGTTGATGTCCTCGTGCGCGCCCGCCCGCACGCCCGTCGCTCCCTCCTCGAGAGGCGGATAATGAATCACGCGCAGCACGCTGTTGCCTTCGCCCACCTTGTCGTCGAACCAGTGCTGTGGAAGCCGCAGATGGACGGCGATCGCCTCCAGCAGCTTGCGCCCCATGCGGTCGAAGGCTTCCCAGAGATCGAGGGCCGCGCGCTTGAACTCCGGGTCGTCGGCTGGCCAGACATTGTCCGGCATCGACGAGCGATAGCGATGGCCGGGCGGCAGCTCGCGGCCGATCTGCCAGAACTCCTTTAAGTCGTGATGCGTCGCGCCCTTTGCCGTCTCGACGCCGAACGGCGTGTATCCGCGTGCGCCGCCGATGCCGGGCATGCGGTACCGCAACTTCGTTTCCTCCGGTTGCGCGAAGAAGTCCTTGAAGCGGTCGAGACAGCCGTCGATCAGCGGCTGCGGCAATTCGTGATCGCCGACGACCGCAAAACCGTAGCGCTCGAAGCTGCCGGCGAAATGCCTGACGAACGCCGCAGGATCGCTCTTTGCGAGCTGGTAGCTGACGGGCTCGATGGATTCAGGCATGTGCGTCCATTATGGGGCTGGTTTCACGGCCGCTCCAGAGTCACGCAACCTGTCAGCGATATCTGACGCCGACGATTGATACATCGTCGTCAATCCTGTCAGCGGCGGCGGACACGCCAGGTGCTACTGCCCCCGGCTCTGCAAGGCGCTGGACCGCATGCACGTGCCATACCGCTCGGCCGAGACCGCGGTGCCCGGTGTCGCGTCGCTACTGATGCGCTGCGGAACGGCGATCGATGAAGCCGCTGAAACCTGTCGCTGCCCTGGCGAAGCTGCCGATGCGGTACGACGGCCGGCTCGCGAACGATCCGGCGATCCGGACCCTCGATTGCCGGAATTCAGCGGAATGAACCGAGAATCTTCTGCAGCCTTGCCGAGCCCGGGCACAGCCGCTCGTATGGGATGCTGTTGAGCGCGGCGTCCGTGGTATTGGCGCGCGCGTGGAAATCCTTGCGCTTCTGGTCCACGTAAATGAGACCCGTCACGTATTCGTTTCGCATCGCGCGCTCCTGCACATAAGAGGCCGCACGCGCGCGGTCGGTCGGATCGTACGCCGGGTCGAGCTTGCGCAGCAGGATGTTGCTGCCGTCGTGCATCGTGACCGGCAGCACGTCGCCCGGCGCATAGCTGACGCTGATCTCGCGCTGCGGCGCGACATAGTCCGCCGCGACCGGCGTCTCCGAATGTTCTCGCACGTAGGCGTAGCTCTTGGTCGAGCCTTCATGGTCGTTGAACGTCACGCAGGGCGACAGCACGTCGATGATCGCGAACCCGCTGTGCGACAGGCCGGACTTGATCAGCGGCACGAGCTGCTCCTTATCGCCGGAAAAACTGCGTGCGACGAATGACGCCCCGAGCGCGAGCGCCAGCAGCACCGGATCGATCGGCTCCTGCTCGTTGGCCTCGCCCTTCTTGGACTTCGAGCCGACGTCCGCCGACGCCGAGAACTGGCCCTTGGTCAGGCCATAGACACCGTTGTTTTCGAGGATGTAGACCATGTCGAGATTGCGCCGGATCGCGTGCGCCAGCTGGCCGACGCCGATCGACAGCGAGTCGCCGTCGCCGGACACGCCGATGTAGCGCAGGTTGCGGTTTGCGGCGTTGGCGCCGGTCGCAATGGAAGGCATGCGGCCGTGTACCGCATTGAAGCCGTGCGCGCCGGCGACGAAATAGGCCGTCGTCTTGGACGAGCAGCCTATGCCCGAGAGCTTGACGACACTCTGCGGCGGCAGCGCCATCTCGTAGGCCGCCTGCACGATGGCGGCGGTCACCGAGTCGTGGCCACAGCCCGCGCAGAGCGTGGACATGCTGCCCTCGTAGTCGCGGCGGTTCAGCCCGAGCGCGTTCTGCGGCAGGCTCGGGTTCGCGACCTTCGGCTTGGCGATGAAGCTCATGCGGCGACCTCCTTGGCCAGCGCCGAATTGACGCCCTCGATGATGCAGTGACGCCGACATCGGCAAGCCGTTGTAATGCAGGATCGAACGCAGCTTCCGCTTGTCCACGGCGGTTTCGAGCACGAGCAGCGCGCGCAGCTGCGCATCGCGGTTCTGCTCGACGACGAATATCGTCTCGTGCGCGGCGAGAAACTCCTCCACCTCGGCGCCGAACGGAAATCCGCGCACGCGCAGATAATCGATCGCGGTCCCGGACCGCCGCAGGTTCGCGAGCGCTTCGCGCACCGGTCCGTCGCAGGATCCGAGACTGACGATGCCGGCTTTGCGGCGCGCCCATCGACAACCGCTTTCGGTACGAACTGGGCAGCGGTCCTGAACTTGCGCGTCAGCCGGTCCATGACGTCCTGGTACTCCGCAGCGTCCTCCGTGTAGACGCCAAAGCGGCTGTGACCGGAGCCACGCGTGAAATAGGCGGCCTTCGGGCTGATGCCCGGCAGCGTCCGGTACGGGATGCCGTCGCCATCCGGATCGAGATAGCGATGGAACTTGCCGAGTCCCGCGATCTGCTCGTCGGTCAGCATTTTGCCGCGGTCCGGTCGATAGCTGTCGTCCCATTTCAGGTCCGGCGCCATCCAGTCATTCATGCCGATATCGAGGTCGAGCAGGACGAAGACCGGTGTCTGCAGCCGTTCGGCAAGATCGAATGCCTGCACCGACATCTGGAAGCACTCTTCCGGCGAGTCCGGGAACAGCATGACGTGGCGCGTGTCGCCGTGGGAGGCATAGGCGCAGGCCATCAGGTCGCATTGCTGCGTGCGGGTCGGCATGCCGGTCGAAGGTCCGACGCGCTGCACGTCGAAAATGACGGCGGGCACTTCAGCGTAGTACGCGAGCCCGATGAATTCCTCCATCAGCGAGATGCCGGGGCCGGAGGTCGGTGTGAATGCGCGCGCACCGTTCCACGATGCGCCGATCACGACGCCGATGGCGGCGAGCTCGTCCTCGGCCTGAACAATCAGATAGTCGTTCTTGCCGGTCTGCGGATCGACGCGATGGCGCGCACAGAAACCGCGGAATGCGTCCATCAGCGACGTGGACGGCGTAATCGGGTACCAGGCGCCGACGGTCGCGCCGGCAAAGAGGCAGCCGAGCGCGGCCGCGGTATTGCCGTCGATCATGACGTGGCCGGCGGTCGCGTCCATGCGCTCGACGCGTGTCGGCAGCGGGCACTCGAAATGGTCCTTGGCGTAGCGATAGCCGATCTCGATTGCCTTCATGTTCGACTCGACGAGTGCCGGCTTTTTCGCGAAGGTCTCCGCCAGCAATGCCCGAATGACCTCGAGATCGAGGTCGATCAGCGCCGCGAGCGAGCCCGCATACATGATGTTCTTCATCAGCGTGCGGGCCCGGGCGCCCTCGAAGTTCGCGTTGCAGAGTTCCGCCAGGGGCACGCCGAAGGTCCGGATGTCGTCGCGGGACAGCAGCGTGTTGCTGGTCCAGGTCGAGTCATACAGGAGGTAGCCGCCGGGCGCGACCTCGCGCACGTCGCGCGCATAGGTCTCGGCGTTCATCGCCACCATGACGTCGACGCGCCCGGAGCGCGCGCGCCAGGCGTCGCGGGTCACGCGGATCTCGTACCAGGTCGGCAGGCCCTGGATGTTCGACGGGAAGAAGTTCTTGCCGACGACGGGCACCCCGGTCCGGAAGATCGCCTTCATGACCAGCGAATTCGCGCTGGCGGATCCCGAGCCGTTGACGTTCGCGAACTTGAGCGTGAAATCGTTTATGCGCGGCGAAGCGCTGGCTCGCTCTGGCATCGGGCCTCATCCTCGGCATAGGGAATCTTGATCCAGGACTTCTGCATCTCCCAGGCGTCGGTCGGGCAGCGCTCCGCGCAAAGGCCGCAGTGCACGCAGAGGTCCTCGTCCTTGATCATGAGGCGGCCGGTCTGCTTCAGCGCCTCGGAGACGAACAACGGTTGCGCAGGATTCAGGCGCGGCGCCTTCAGGCGCTGGACGACGTCCCGCTCTTCGCCATCCGCCGTGATCGTCAGGCAATCGGTCGGGCAGATGTCGATGCACGCATCGCATTCGATGCAGAGCTTCGCGTGGAATATCGTCTGAATGTCGCAGTTCAGGCAGCGCCCGACCTCGTCGGCCGCCCGATCGGCGTCGAAGCCGAGCTCGACCTCGATATTGAGGCGCTTGAAGCGCTCTTTCAGGCTCACATGCGGCATGAGCCGGCGCTCTTTCGCGTCGTAATCGTTCTTGTACGACCATTCGTGCATGCCGACCTTGCGGCTCTGCAGGTTGACGCCGCGCGGCATCCGCTCCGACAGGGCCTCGTCGTGGCAATGCTTGTGGATCGAAATCGCGGCCTGGTGGCCGTGCTCGACGGCCCAGATGATGTTCTTCGGGCCGAAAGCCGCGTCGCCGCCGAAGAACACGCCGGGCCGCGTCGATTCGTACGTCTGCTTGTCGATCTTCGGCACGTCCCACTGGTCGAACTCGATGCCGAGGTCGCGCTCGACCCACGGGAAGGCGTTCTCCTGGCCGATCGCGAGGATCACGTCATCGCAGGGCATGAACACTTCCTCGATCACGCGCTGATCCTTGATGTCGGCGCCGTCCATCACGTACTCGAGGCGCTCGAAGGTCATGCCCTTCAGCTTGCCGCCCTCGACGACGAAAGCTTTCGGCGCGTGGTTGACGATGATCTCGACGTTCTCTTCCTCGGCGTCTTCGAGCTCCCATTCGGAGGCTTTGAAGAAGCCGCGAGGCTTTCGCGCCATCACCTTGACGCTCTTGGCGCCGAGACGCAGCGACGTGCGGCAGCAGTCCATCGCGGTGTTCCCGACGCCGATGATCAGCACGCGCTCGCCGATCGAATCGACGTGCTCGAATGCCACGGATTCGAGCCAGGCGATGCCGATGTGGATGCGGTCTGTGTCGGCGCGGCCCGGCAACTTCAGTTCCTTGCCCTTCGGCGCCCCGGTGCCGACGAACACGGCGTTGAATCCGCCCTCGTCGAGGAGTTTCTGCAGGCTCGCGACCGGCGAACCGAGACGCAGGTCGGCGCCCATGCCGATCACGTAACCGATTTCCTCGTCCAGCACCTGGGCGGGCAACCTGAACGAAGGAATGTTGGTGCGCATCAGACCGCCGGCGATGGCGTACTGTTCGAAGATCACGACGTCGTAACCGAGCGGCAGCAGGTCGTTCGCGACTGTCAGCGTCGCCGGACCCGCGCCGATGCAGGCGATACGCTTGCCGTTTTTATGCGCAGGCGCCTTCGGCAGCCGCGGCGTGATGTCGTCGCGCAGGTCCGCGGCCACGCGCTTCAGCCGGCAGATCGCGACCGGTTTTTCCTCGACCCGGCCGCGCCGGCAGGCCGGTTCGCAGGGGCGGTCGCAGACACGGCCCAGAATCCCCGGGAACACGTTGGACTCGCGATTGACCATATAGGCGTCGGAATAGCGGCCCTGCGCAATCAGCCGGATGTATTCCGGAACGTCCGTGTGGGCGGGACATGCCCACTGGCAGTCCACGACCTTGTGGAAGTAGTCCGGGTCACTCGTGTCGGTCGGCTGCATGCCGGGTCAGATTCCTTGCGACTTCAACCGTTCATTATAGACTTCGGCCGACCAGCTCAGCGATCCGCGTCGCGGTTTCGAGCGCGCGCAAACCGTCCTCGCCCGTCACGACCGGACGGCTGCCTCGTGCGATCGCGTCCAGGAACGACTCGATCTCGGCGAGCAGCGCATCGCCGGGCTCGAAGCTCCGCTCCTCGACGGCAACTGCGGGCATCGCGCCTTCCGGAATGACGGCCGGGCGACGCACCACCGTCAACAGCTTCTGCTGCAGATCGATCGACAGGTAGGCGTCGGTCTGGAAGATCCTGAGCTTGCGTTCCGCCTTCATGCTGATGCGGCTCGCCGTGACGTCCGCGACGCATCCGTTCTCGAAACGGATACGTGCGTTCGCGATGTCGATCTCGTCGGTGAATACTGGCGCGCCCACCGCGTCGATCGACGCGATCGGCGACTGCACCATGTGCTCGACCAGGTCGATGTCGTGGATCATCAGGTCGAGCACCACGCTGACGTCGGTGCCGCGGGGCTTGAACGGCGCCAGCCGGTTCGACTCGATAAAACGCGGGCTCTTCAGTTCGCCGTCGATCGCGAGGATCACGGGATTGAAGCGCTCGAGATGCCCGACCTGCAGCACCCGTCCCGTCCTGGCGGCGATGTCGATCAGTTCGCGCGCCTCGGCGGCCGTCGTGGTGATCGGCTTCTCGACCAGGACGTGCGCGCCCGACTCGAGGAAATCCTTCGCGACCGCGTAATGCGCCGCTGTCGGCGTCGCCACGCTGACCGCGTCCACGCGCCCGATCAGCGCGCGGTGATCCGGGTGCGTCGCGACGTCGAGCTCGATCGCGATGCGTTCGCGTGCCTCCGGGGAGGGGTCTACGACGCCTGTCAGCTCGCAGCCGGCGATACCTGCGTATTTCTGGGCGTGGAAACGGCCGAGGTAACCGGCGCCGATCACGGCGCAGCGCAGTCGCGTCATGTGGCAATCAGTATAGCGGTGCGACGGCCCGGCTTGCCGCGATCCAACCGGCGGCTCAGACTGGTGCGGATGGCCTGGAGCAACAATCCCGTCGCGAGATGGTACGCCGAACTGACACCGACGTGGCGGCGGGAACTGCGTCTTGCCGCCCTGCTTTTCGGCTTCGGCCTGATCGTCATGCCGTTCCTGATCTATTTAGCGGGTGTGCTGACGCTCGGGCCGTACGAAGGCGGTTTGCTGGCCTTCCTCGGTGCACTGCTCGGCGCTTTTTTCACCGCAGCGCCGTCGGCGTGGCTCCTGGTCGCCGGGCCCTACCTGCTTTTCACGGCCGTACGCTTCCTGACGCGGCCGCTGCGCCGTCAGAGCTAGGCCGCGTCAATCATTCGCCGGCTCGCGCGCCGCGGCGCTCCGGTCGCGCGCCGCGCGAAATTCATTGCCTGCGTACCATTCCGGCCAGGTCTCGCTGTTCGCGACGCGGGCGCCGACCTCGAACAGCAGCTTCAAGTCCTCGATCGAACCGGCGACTTTCCAGGAATCGTCGTACTCGTCGCCTGCTTTGTGGTAGCGCTTCGCGACGTAGTCGTCGCGCATCGCGAGCCCGGTGCCGGCCGGCTGGTCGCGCAGCTGCGTGCCGGACTTGATGTAGAGCGCCGGCACGCCCGCCTTGGCAAAGTTGAAATGATCTGAGCGGTAGAAATAGCCGTTTTCCGGCTGCCGGTCGGGCGTCAATATCCGGCCCTGGGACTTCGCCGCAGCGGCCAGCAGATCCTCGAGTCCGGAGGCGCCGAAGCCGATGACCTCGACGTCCTTTGCGCGCCCGAAGGGATTGAGGGCGTCGATGTTGACGACGGCAGCCGTTTTCTCGAGCGGCGCAAGCGGCTTCTCCGCATAGTATTCGGAGCCGATCAACCCGGATTCCTCAGCGGTCATGGCAATGAACATCACCGACCGCGAAGGGCCGGGCAACAGGTCACGGAAAGCGCGCGCGATCGTCAGGATGCCCGCCACGCCGGTCGCGTTGTCGACCGCCCCATTATAGATACGGTCCTCGGCTTTCTCCTCTGCGACGCCGAGGTGATCCCAGTGCGCGACGTAGATAACGTACTCTTCCGGGCGGTCCTTGCCGGGCATCACGCCGATCACGTTTGGCGAACGCGTGCGCCGGATCGCATTCTGGACCCCGCCAGTGGCGGCGATACCGAGCGGCACTGGCTTGAAGCCGCGCTTGACGGCCGCCGCTCGCAGCGCGTCGAGATCCTGCCCCGCGAGTTCCATCACCTGCCGGGCACGGTCCAGCGTGATCCAGCCTTCCAGCGCGGTGCGCCCGGCATTGCCGTCGGCACGATCGGCGTAGAACTGCGGGCCGGTCCAGCCATTCCTGACCACGCCCCAGTCGTAGGCGGCGGGCGCCGTGTCGTGGATGATGATCGCCGCGGCCGCACCCTGGCGCGCCGCTTCCTCGAATTTGTAGGTCCAGCGGCCGTGGTAGGTCATCGCCTTGCCGCGAAACAGCGTCTCGTCGCCGGTCACGAATCCCGGATCGTTGACCAGGATCAGCGCCGTCTTGCCGCGCATGTCGAGACCTGCGTAGTCGTCCCAGCCATACTCCGGCGCGTCGATGCCGTAGCCGACGAACACGACTTCGCTGTTCGCGATCGACGACTCGTCGCGTACGCGGCGCGTGCCGAGGACCATGTCGTCGCCGAACGCCAGCGCCACGTTGCCGGCGCCCTTGCTGAAAGACAGGCGGTGACCGGACGCGGTGATTTCGACCAGCGACACGTTCTGCCGGAAGCTGCCGCCCTCGACCGGCTGCAGTCCCATCTCCAGGAACTGTTCCTCGAGATACTCGACCGTGCGCTGCTCGCCCGCGGTGCCCGGCGAGCGGCCTTCGAATTCGTCGCCGGAAAGAGTGGCGATCTGCTCGCGATAGGCCGCCTCGGTGATCGCGCCCGCGGCCTTGCTGATGTCCCGGTCGAATCCCATGGCGGCCAGCAGCGCGAGGGCGGCAATAGCCGCGAACAGAAGCCTGCCGGATCTGTCCAATCGCATCGCGTGTTCCTTTCGCCGCAAATCCAGAATCTCAGCCGGCAGGGCCGGGCCAGTAGTACCAGGCGATTCCGCCGAGGGCCAGCCACATGGCCGCTTGGGCAAGCCAGCGCCAGGGGCGTTCCCGCTGTAAGCCGACAAAGGCCGCTCCGGCAATCGCGCCAAGCAGTGCGAAAATGCCTGCGGTGGCCAGCAATTCGGGGTACTCGCGGCCGACGGCCGCCTGCGTGCCCGCGGTCAGGGCAAATATGACAACTACCATGACCAATACCAGCGCGATCGACGTTGCCGACCCGAGCACGATGCCGGTCAGGAACCCCAATGGACCCATTGAAAGACGCCTCGCGGGCCCGTGACGGTGGTACTTGATACCGCGGCCCCGCGCCCCTAGCCTGTCGATATTACCTGCGGTTCCGGCGGGACCGCGCGGAGCAGTTTAACAGCCCATGACCACCTGGTTCAGAGCCCCCACGTCTCCCCGCATCCGCTTCGTACTGGCGGTATTCGCCGCCGTGTCCATTCTGGCGCTCGCGGGCCCGGGCGCGGCGCCGACGGCAGTCGCGCCCGCGCTCGCATCGTCGGGTGAGCTCGCGGCGACAGAGCGCCATCGCCGGGTCATGCGCCTCGTTACCGACGTCGTCCAGCGGCAGCATTATCGCCAGACAGCGCTGGACGACGACATGTCGTCGCAGATCTACGAACGCTACCTGGAAGCGCTCGATGGCAGCCGCAGCTACCTGCTCGCCTCCGATATCGCGGAGTTCGAGAAGCTGCGCTTCGAACTGGACGATGCGATCGCGCGGGCCGATGCCGGACCCGCATTCGACATCTTCTCGCGCTACCGCGAACGAAACCGCGAGGTCCTGCGGCACGCACTCGCGCTGCTCGACATCGAGCCGGATTTCACGATCGACGAGACGTTCCGGTTCGACCGCACGGACGAAGGCTGGCCGGCATCGCAGGCTGATCTGCAGGAACTGTGGCGCAAGCGGGTCAAAAACGACGCCTTGTCGCTGCTGCTCGCCGGCAAGACCTGGCCGGAGGCGGCCGATGTCCTGCGCAAGCGTTACGAGCGGGTGGCGAAACGCATCGAGCAGATCACCGCGGACGACGTGTTCGAGACATTCATGAACGCGTATTCGCACGTCTATGACCCGCACTCGAACTACCTCTCGCCGCGCAATTCCGAGGAATACGCCATCGCGATGAGCCTCTCGTACGAGGGCATCGGCGCCTCGCTGCAGCTCGTCGACGACCACGTGACGATCATGAACGTGCTGCCGGGCGGCGCCGCCGCGGCATCGACCGACATCAAAGTCGGCGACCGCATCACGGCGGTCGGCCAGGGGGCGGCCGGACCGCTGACGGATGTCGTGGGCTGGCGGCTGGACGACGTGGTCCAGCTGATCCGCGGGCCGGTCAACACCATTGTCAGGCTGCAAATCCTGCCGAACGGCGCAACTCCGGGCAGCGTGGAGAATCAGCTCGCGCTCACCCGCTCGAAGATCACGCTCGAATCGCAGGCCGCGCAGAAAAAGGTCCAGCTGCTGCATCGGGGCGGCAAAGACGTGAAGATCGGCGTGATCACGGTGCCGAGCTTCTATCAGGATTTCCAGGCGCGCGTCTCCGGCGACGAGAACTACCGCAGCACGACGCGCGACGTGCGCCGCCTGGTTGATGAACTGCGCGCCCAGGGTATCGAGTCCCTGGTCATCGATCTGCGGGACAACGGTGGCGGCCACCTGTCCGAAGCGACCAGCCTCGTCGGCCTGTTCGTCGAGCGCGGACCGGTGGTGCAACTGCGCGAGACCAGCGGCCGTATCGAGGTGCTCGACGATCCCGAGCCCGGTGTCGCCTGGAAGGGGCCGCTCGTGGTGCTGGTCAATCGCGCGAGCGCTTCCGCGTCGGAAATCTTCGCGGGTGCAATCCAGGACTACCAGCGGGGTCTGGTGGTCGGCCAGCAGACCTACGGCAAGGGCTCGGTGCAGAATCTGTATCCGCTGGATCGTTACGCGCTCGGCCCGAAGGCGGGTTTCGGACAATTGACGTTGACGATCGGCAAGTATTACCGCGTGACCGGCGACAGCACGCAACATCGCGGCGTCAAACCGGACATCACCCTGCCCTCCCTGCTCAACACCGACGATATCGGCGAGAGCACGCGCGAGAGCGCGCTGCCCTGGGACCGCATCAACGCCGCGCGCTTCACCCCGCAGGCGTCCGAAGCGCCGGTCGTGACGCTGCTGTCGCGCGAACACGAGGCCCGCATCGCCAACAATCCGGACTTCGTCGCGCTGGAGGGTGACGTGGAAGCGCTCGAAATCCTGCGCAATCAGCGCGAGATCTCGCTCAATCTCGAGAAGCGGCGTGCCGAGCGCGATGCCATCGACGCGGAGCGCCTGCAGCGCGAAAATGCACGCCGTGCGGCACGCGGATTGGCACCACTGGCAGACATCGCAGCTCTCGATGAAGCCGAGGCGCCGGATGCCGTGCTGGACGAGGCCGTCGAGATCGCCGCCGATGCCGCGTTGCTACCGTCGACCAAGGACTCCGCCCGGCTCAGCTGAGCGATTCCACCGACCTCGCGATAACTTCCGTAAATTCAATCATTTACGCGAATTGCCGTTCATTTAGTGTTATACTTGACTACAACACTAAGGGACCGTAACATACAGCCACCTGCCTTCCAGGAGTCCGACCGTGACCCGCACCGCCCGCCTGCTTGAAATCAACGTCGTACGCGAGAGAAGCTTCTGGCTGGCCGCTCTCGCCTTCGCCGCCCTGCTCGCCCTGACTGCCTGCGGCAACGCCAACGGCGACAACGCCGGCAAGGATGGCGACGACGCCAAGAATGCAGTGCCGGCAGTGCCGGTAGAAGTCGCGGCAACGAAGCGCGCCGAAATGGCGGCCATCTACACCGGCACGGCACCGGTCGAATCGGAGCGCAGGGCGTTCGTCATGCCGAAGGTCAAGGGCGAGATCCGCTCCGTACTCGCTGACGAAGGCCAGCGCGTGCGCGAAGGACAGGTGCTCGCACGGCTCGACGGTGATCAGCTGCGGCTCGAGGTCGCGCTCTCCGAGGCGACGATGCGCAAGCTCGAGCGCGACTACGCGCGCAATACCGAATTGCAGGTCAAGGGCCTGATCAGCGCCGTTTCGATCGACAATCTGAAATACGAGCTCGAAGCCGCCAAGGCAACCTGGGAGCTCGCGCGGCTGCAGCTCTCCTACACCGACATCCGCTCCCCGATCGGCGGCACGGTCACGCAGCGCCTCGACGTTGTCAAAGTCGGCAACACGGTGACGCCGGTCGGCGGCGTCATCGAGAGCGTGGACAGCTCGCTGTTCGTGGTCGAGGACCTCGATTCCCTGATCCTGCGCGTGAACGTGCCCGAGCGCGAACTCGCGAAGCTTTCCGTCGGCCAGCTTGCCGAGCTCACTTTCGATGCCGTGCCGGGGCGCACGTTTGCGGGCAGGATTGCGTTGATCAGTCCGTACGTCGATGCCGCTACTGCGACTTTCGGGGTGCGCATCCGCGTTACAGAGACCGGCGGCCTACTGCGACCGGGCATGTTCGCCCGGGTCGCGATCGTCTATGAACGCAAGCTCGATGCGCTGCAAATCCCGCGCACCGCGCTCCTCGATGGCGATGGTCCGCCGAAAGTCTTCGTGGTCAAAGATGGCAAGGCCTCCGAGCGTGCCGTGCGCCTCGGCCTGAGCAATGGCGCGATGATCGAGGTCGTCGAGGGCCTGAAGGACGGCGAGCAGGTCGTCGTCGTCGGCCAGGGCGCGCTCAAGCCCGGCGCGGCGGTCCGTGTGGTCAATGCGCCGACCCGGCCCGCGGCCGTCCCGCCGCCCGCCGCGAAAGCCGGCTGAGCGCGGACACCCCGATGCAGATCGTCGAGTTCGCAACGCGCCGGCGCGTGACCATCCTGATGGTCACGGTCGCGGTCGTCCTGTTCGGCTTCGTGTCGCTGACACGCCTCAAGCTGAATCTCCTGCCCGACCTCTCGTACCCGACGCTGACGGTCCGCACCGATCTACCAGGCGCCGCGCCGCTCGAGCTGGAGACACTGATCACGCGGCCGATCGAGGAATCGGTCGGCATCATCAGGAACGTGCGCAGCGTACGCTCGGTGTCGCGCGCCGGCCAGGCGGACGTGCTGCTCGAGTTCGCCTGGGGAACGGACATGGACCTCGCGGGCATCGACGTCCGCGAAAAGATCGACCTGCTACAGCTTCCGCTGGAGGCGAGCCGCCCAATCCTGCTGCGTTTCGATCCGTCCACCGAGCCGGTCATGCGCTACGCATTCGTCGACAGCGACGAGTTCGCGAAGTCGAATGCGGCGGAGTCCGGCAGCGTCGAGCGATTGAAGAGACTGCGCCGCTTTGCGGACGACCGGCTGAAGCCGGATCTCGAGTCGGTGGATGGCTCGGCGGCCGTCAAGGTCAGCGGCGGCTATGAAGACGAGATCCAGATCTTCGTGGACCAGCAGAAACTCGCGCAGCTCAACCTGTCGATCGAAAACATCGCGCAGCGCCTGAGCGAGGAGAACGTCAACCTCTCGGGCGGCCGACTCGAGCAGGGCACGCAGCGTTTCCTGGTGCGCACGCTGAACGAATTCGCCTCCGTGCAGCAGATGGCCGATGCGATCATCGCGACAGTCGACGGCCGGCCCGTTTACCTGCGCGACGTCGCGACCGTCACGAGCGGCTACAAGGACCGCGAGGCAATCACGCGCGTGGACGGCCGCGAATCCGTCGAGCTCGCCATTTACAAGGAAGGCGACGCCAATACCGTGCAGCTCGCCGCGGGCATCCGCGAGCGCATCGAGGAAATCGGCAAGTCGCTGCCGCCCGGCAGCGAGCTGACACTCGTCTACGACCAGTCGAAGTTCATCTCCTCCGCGATCGGCGAGGTCCGCGAAGCGGCGCTGATCGGCGGACTGCTGGCCATTCTCGTGCTCTACCTGTTCCTGCGCGATGCGCGCGCGACGCTGATCACGGGGCTCGCGATCCCGGTGTCCGTCATCGGCACCTTCGTGCTGATGTACATGTTCGACCTGTCGCTCAACATCATGTCGCTCGGTGGCATCGCGCTAGCCGTCGGCATGCTGGTGGACAACGCGGTCGTCGTGCTCGAGAACATCGTGCGGCATCGCGAAGAAGGCCGCTCGCGCGTCGAGGCGGCTCGTCTCGGCACCAGCGAGGTCGGCACCGCGATTACGGCGGCGACGCTGACCTCGGTGGCGGTGTTCTTCCCGATGGTTTTCATCACCGGCATCGCAGGACAGCTGTTTCGCGACCAGGCGCTCACCGTCAGCTTCTCGCTGCTGTTCTCGCTGATCGTCGCCATGACGCTGGTGCCGATGCTGGCGGCAGGGAGGCCCGAATATGCGGTGCCCGATCCTGAGCGCCAGCCCGGCCGCGTCTCGCGCGGCATCGGCTGGGTGTTGTACGGCAAGCGCCGCCTGTCGACCTGGATATCCGATTCCATGTCGTGGTTGCTCGGCTGGCTCTCGCGGCCGACGCAGGCGGGATTCGCCGCGGTCGCAAAGGCCTACGTGCCGGCGCTGCGCTGGTCGCTCGAGCACCGCGGGCGCGTCGTGCTGATGTCGATCGCCGTGCTGCTCGTGACCGCCGCACTGGTGCCGCGGCTCGGCTCGGAGCTGATACCGCAGCTGTCGCAGGGCGAGTTCATTGCGGATATCCGGCTCGCGCCGGGCACGCCGCTCGAGCAGACCGACCGCGCGATGGCCGTGGCTCAGGCCGATGCGATGGAGCTCGACGCAATCGCGCTCTCCTATGCCGTCACGGGCACGGGCAACCGGCTCGACGCCAGCCCGACCGATGCCGGCGAGAACACGGGCCGGCTGTCGGTCACCCTCGAAACCCGGCACGGGACCCGACGAGGAAGCGGCCTCGATCGATGCGCTGCGCCGGAAATTCGACGCGCTGGCCGGCGTGCAGTACCAGTTCAGCCGACCGGCGCTGTTCAGCTTCGCCTCCCCGCTCGAGGTCACGATCACGGGCTATGATCTCGACCGGCTGCGGCAGGTCGCCGAGCAGGTGCGCCTCGGCATGCAGGCGAGCCCGACATTCAGCGACATCAAGTCCACCGTCGAGGCCGGCAATCCCGAGATCCAGATCGTGTTCGACCAGGAGCGCGCGGCCCAGCTCGGCGTCACGGTGCGCGAGTTCGCGGACCGCGTCGTGTCGAGCGTGCGCGGCAGCGTCGCGACCCGGTACAAGCTGCGCGAGAAGAAGATCGACGTATTGGTCAGGAGTGTCGATACCCGCGCTTCGTCGGTCGAGGAGATCCGCTCGCTGATCATCAACCCGGGCAGCGACCGTCCGCTGCCGTTGTCGGCGGTCGCGGACGTGACCGTCGCGACGGGACCCGCCGAGATCCGCCGCACCCGCCAGCAGCGCGTCGCGGTCGTCACAGCCAACCTGTCGGGCGGCGATCTGGGATCCGCCGTCACCGAGCTCGAATCCATCGTCGCGGCCGTCGAGATGCCGGTCGGCACGACCGCCGCGGTCAGCGGCCAGAGCGACGACATGAAGGAGTCGTTCCGCTCGCTGCAATTCACGATGCTGCTCGCGGTATTCCTGGTCTATCTGGTCATGGCCTCGCAGTTCGAGTCGCTGCTGCACCCGTTCGTGATCCTGCTGACCATCCCGCTGGCGCTCACCGGATCCGTGTGGGCGATGTTCCTGACCGGCACGACGGTCAACGTCGTCGCCTACATCGGCCTGATCATGCTGGCCGGCATCGTCGTCAACCAGTCGATCGTGCTGATCGACGCGGTCAACCAGGCTCGCGAGCGCGGCCTGCCAAAGCACGATGCGATCGTTGAAGCTGCGCGCCTGCGCCTGCGGCCTATCGTGATCACCAAGCTGACGACGATCCTCGGCCTGTTGCCGATGGCGATCGGCCTCGGCGAAGGCGCCGAGATCCGAAAGCCGATGGCGATCACCGTGATCGGCGGCGTCGCGATCGCAAGCATCTTCACGCTGCTCGTGATTCCCGTCGTGTATTCGCTGCTCGATCGCAAGAAGTTCCAGGCAAGCGCGGCCGGCGTCCTGCCGCGTGTCGCAACGGAGCCGCGCGGAGGCTGAGTCATGTTGCACACCCGATTCGCGTTGCGCAGACCCGTCACCACGCTGATGACGTTCATCGCCGTGTCGCTGATCGGGCTCATAGCGACCACGATGCTGCCGCTCGAGCTGTTTCCGGACATCCGCTTCCCGGGCATCTCCGTCAACATTCCGTACGATGGCTCGACGCCGGAGGAGGTCGAGCAGCTGATCACGCGCCCGGCCGAGGAGGCCATCGCGACGCTTTCCGGCATCAAGGAAATCCGTTCGACCTCCTCCGAGAACGGATCCGAGATCATCGTATTCTTCGAGTGGGATCGCGACCCCGCCGCCGTCGGTTTCGAGGTCCGCACCAAGCTCGAATCCATACGCCATGAGTTTCCCGCAAGCGCCAACCGCATCCTGACGCAGATGTTCGCCGCGGGAGACGACCGCGTCCTCGCCGTGCGCATCGCGAGCGAGGAAGATCTCTCGCGCCAGTACGACATGCTGGACCGCTACCTGAAGAAGCCGATCGAGCGTCTGGACGGCGTCGCCAGAGTGTCGCTCGAGGGCGTCGAGCCCCTTGAATTGAGGATCCTGGTCGACCCGGTGCGGCTCGCGGCGCACGGAATCGATGTCGGGCGTCTGCGCAATGCGCTGGAAGGCGCCAATTTCTCGGTCAGCGCCGGTGAAGTAACCGGCGGCCAGCAGCGATTCCTGGTACGACCCATCGGCGAATTCCAGACCCTCGACGACGTGCGCGAATTCATCGTTACCGGCAATGTGCGGCTGCGCGACATCGCGGACGTGCGCCTGGTGACGCCCGAGCTGACGGTCGGCCGCCATCTGAACGGCCGGCCTGGCGTCGGCCTCGACGTCTTCAAGTCGACCGGCGCCAACATCGTGGACGTCGCGGACCGCGTCATGGCGGTCGTCGACGAACAGCGGATGCTTCCCCAGCTTCAGGGCATCGACGTCATCGTGCTGCAGAACCAATCCGAGAATATCCGCAGTTCGCTGACCGAACTGCGCAACGCCGGTCTGATCGGCGCCGGTCTCGCACTGGTCGTCCTGTTCCTGTTTCTGCGCGACTGGCCGACGACGTTCATCGTGAGTCTCGCGGTGCCCTTTTCGCTGCTGATCACCGTCGCCGCGTTGTACTTCCTCGGTTTCTCGCTGAACATCCTGACGATGATGGGCATGCTGCTGGCGGTCGGCCTGCTGGTCGACAACGCCGTGGTCGTGACCGAGAGCATTTTCCGCCACCGGCAGCTCGATGGCGGCGATCCGATTGCGTCGACGCTGTCGGGCGTCAGCGAGGTCGGGCTTGCGGTGCTCGCCGGCACGCTGTCAACGGTCATCGTGTTCCTGCCCATCATCTTCGGCGAGGAAAGCGAGATTTCGATCTTCATGGTGCACGTCGCGGTGCCGATCGTGGTCGCCATGCTCGCCTCGCTGCTGGTCGCCCAGACCATCATTCCGACGCTGACCGCCCGCTTTCCAGTCGCCGCCGCCGATCAAGGCGGGGTCGCTGTTCGCCAGGGTGCAGGACTGGTACCTGCGCAGGCTCGACTGGATGTTCCAGCACAAGTGGTGGTCCGCGCTGCTGGTGATGCTGACCGTGCTGTCGCCTGTCCCGCTGTTTGCGCTCAAGCTGGTCAAGTTCGACATGTTCCCGCAGGACGCATCCGACCGCGTATTCCTGCCCTTTCACATCGAGGGCACCTACCCGCTCGCGCGCATGGAACAGGCGGTCACGCGCGTCGAGGCCTACCTCGACGAAAACAAGGAGCGCTTCGGCATCGACCTCGTCTACAGCTATTACACGCCGAGCGATGCCTCGAGCGTCATCCGGCTGAAGCCTCGAGACGAATTGCCGATGGAACCGCGCGAGCTGATGAAGGAGATCGAAAAGGGCCTGCCAGAGATCATCATCGGCAAGCCGAGTTTCAGCTTCGAGGAAGATCAGAGCGCGACCGGAGGATTCAGCATGCGCCTGACGGGCGAATCCACCGAGCAGCTCGTCGAGCTGTCGCGAACCGTCGTGCAGCGGCTGCGCGACGTCTCTGGCTTCGATTCGGTGCGGACGACGGCCAAGGCCGGCGAGCACGAGGTCCAGGTGATGGTGGACCGTGAACGCGCGTCCCGCCTCGGCCTGACGCCGCAAGTCGTCGCGCAGACGATCGCGATCGCCATGCGCGGCGACCCGTTGAAGGAATTCCGCGCCGACGACCGCGAAGTACAGATGCGGCTCGCATTTCGCGCCGACGATCGTCAGTCGCTCGAAGATCTCGCGGCGACGCCGCTTTATCTGCCCGGATGGCTCGCGCAGCACCCTGGGCGCAGTCGCGAGCTTCCGCATCGACCAGAGCGCGCGCACGGTCGACCGCGTCGACCGCCTGACGTCGGTCGTAATCGAGGGCATCGTGTCCAGCGAGTCGTCGCTCGACGAAGTCAAGAAAGGCGTCGAGGCGGTGATGGAGCAGTTCCCGCTGCCGCCAGGCGTCGCCTGGCAATACGGCCGCAGCGTCGAGGACAGCGACGATACGGCCTCGACGATGCGGAACAACATCTTCCTCGCCATCGCGCTGATCTTCCTGGTCATGGCCTCGCTGTTCGAGTCGCTGCTGTACCCGGTCTCGATCATCACTTCGATCATCTTCGCGGTCGTCGGTGTCTTCTGGGGACTGGCGATCAGCCAGACGCCGATGTCGTTCATGGCGATGCTCGGCATCATGATCCTGATCGGGGTCATCGTGAATATCGGCATCGTGCTGATCGCGCACGTCATCGACCTGCGCAAGGAAGGTTACAACCGGCACGACGCGATTATCGAGGCCGCCCGTCACCGGCTGCGACCGATCATGATGACGTCGGTGGTGACACTGCTTGCGATGCTGCCGATCGCCGTCGGCGACACGCAGATCGGCGGCGACGGGCCGGCGTACTACCCGATGGCGCGCGCGCTCATGTCGGGACTTTTCTTCGGCAGTATCACGTCGGTATTCTTCGTGCCGATGTTCTACGTCTGGCTCGACGACCTGAACATACTGGCGCCAGCGCACCAAGCTGTTCGCAGCACAGCGCGGCGCCGACGCGCCGGAACCGGCGGCCGTCCCGGCCGCGACGAAAGGCTCGCCGTGACGGACGGCGGCACGGATCAGCGCAACAGGACCTTGTAGACGTCCCAGTAGTCGTCGACCAGCACGTTCGCGTCCGGCACGCCGCCGGAACCCGCGGGCGGCAGGGAAGCCGGCTGCGGCACGGTTTCGGTCTGGTTGCGCCAGGACGCTGTCGACGCCATCTTCTCCCCGCGCCGCTTGATCTCGGCCATCAGACCGTCCTGCGAGCGCACGAGCGTGATGGCGGTGGCGATTTCGCGGATCCGGCCCAGGCAGACCTCGAGAGTGCCGTGCTTGGCGCTCTCGACGTTGCGATTGTTCGCAAGCCTCGCATCCATCGCGATTCCGGACTCGGCAAGGCGCGCGTACAGCAGCTGCGCGTAGGCGATGACGGCGAGGTTGACCGAACGGCGGCCGTCGATCGTGAGGCCCGGGAACTCCGGCCACGGCTCTTTCTCGATCGTGCGGTGGGACTCGCGCATGTCGGCGAGCTGGCGTTCGGCGACGACGCAGCGCTGGCGCTGTTCCAGGATCTCGGGTGCGAGTGTGCGGCGCCTGAAGTAGTGCCAGAAACCCGTAAGCTTCGCCATGCGGTCCTCGAGCTGGCGCAGCCGCTCCCGCTCGCCGTCCGTGACTTCCTGCGCCTGACGCAGGCGTTCGTCCGCAACCTTCAGGCGCTCTGAGCGGTCCTGCTGGAATTCGGCGAGCTGTTGCTTGCGCTGCGCGTCCTGGCGGTCACGCTTCAGGTCCGAAGCGAACCGCTCGAGCTGCTCGCGGCAGCGCCCGCCACAGCGCTTTCAGGCCGAAGTGCACGAGGGCATCGAGCCCGCGCTCCGGATCGCCCAGCAATATTTCGAGCTGCTCGAGCTGCTGCTGCAGGCGGCTGTTCGCGTTCTCCTGCTGCTTCAGCTTGTTTCGCAGATTGTGCAGCTGGTCGTCGAGGCCCTGCAGCTCCTTCTTGAGCTCGGCCCGGTTCCAGAACAGCTTGAGAAGCCGCTCCTGCTCGGCCGGGTCGGCGCGGCCGATCGAAGGCAGCTTCAGCTGCGGCCATTTGTCCGGGAGCATGACGGCCATCGGCTGGCTCCGCTTCAGGCGGCGGGCAGCGCGAAGCGGTGCCCGGTTCCGGCGCAGTATTCGAGCCACTTGTTCAGCAGCATGTTGCAGGACCATCGCCTGCCATGATCGCGCGCCACGCTCGCCGCGAGGCGCCGCAGACCCGGATGCGAAGGATCCGCCGAGGTGCCGCAGGCCTCCGCGAGACGCGCATCGTGATACACGCGGATCTCGAGTTCGGGGTCGCGCACGGGCGATACGCCGTCCGCGAACAGATAGGTCATGCCGAGCGTCGTCGTGTAGCGGCTCTGCTCGCGGACCGACAATTCGAGCGCGGGCGAGCCTGCGACCTTCGAGGTCAGCGAGCCACGCAGAGCCTTCAGGTCGGGCGCCAGCCACCCAAGCCGGATGAAATTGCTCTCGTAGAGCGTCATCAGGCTCACGAAAGATCGCGGCCTTGCGCGCCAGGAGATCGTACAGAGTCCGTCGGACACCATGGATTTGACTATATCACAGGGAATTCCGGCCAAATCCCGGCCGAATCGTGCTGTTTGTCACGAATCCGTCAAGGCCGCACGCGGCGCGGGATCGCGAGCCGCTCGAGTACGCGACTCGCGATTTCCTCGATGGAAGTATCCGTCGTTTCAAGGTAGGGGACGCCGTGGCGCTCGAACAGCTGCTCCGCCGCGCGCACCTCGAAGGCGCACTGCTGCGGCGACGCATAGCGGCTGTCCGGTCGGCGTTCCTGGCGGATCTGCTGCAGGCGGCCCGGTTCGATCGTCAATCCGAACAGTTTCGCGCGGTACGGCTCGACGACGGCAGGCAGCCGGACTGCCGTCGAGATCGTCCTCGGTCAGCGGGTAATTGGCCGCAAAAGCGCCATACTGCAGCGCCATGTACACGCAGGTCGGCGTCTTGCCCGAGCGGGACACGCCGAGCAGGATGACGTCCGCGCGATCGTAGTCGCGGGTCTGCGCGCCGTCGTCGTTCGCAAGCGCGAAGTTTGTCGCATTGATGCGCATCGTGTACGCGGTCAGGTCCGCCATGCCGTGCGCGCGGCCAAGGACATGCGCGGACGGCGCGCCGAATTCGCGCTCGAGCGGACCGAGAAATGCGTCAAAGAAATCGAGGAACAGGCAGCGCGCCTGTTGCAGTGCATCGCGGACCTCATTGTTGACGAGCGTCGCAAAAACGACCGGGCGCGCGCCCTCCTCGCGTTCGGCCTGATCGATCTTTGCGAGCGCCTCGTGCGCCTTGTCAACGCTGGTGATGAATGGCAAAGTGACCGGCCTGAAATCCATGCCGTCGAACTGCGTCAGCAGGCTGTGCCCCATCGTCTCGGCGGTGACGCCGGTCTGGTCGGACACGAAAAAGACGGTTCGTCGCTGCTTCATGACGGTAGTTCCGTTGCCCGGTCTGCTGCGCGAGGTCAATCGACGCGCCGCAGATCGTAGCAGGTGCGGACTGCGCGAGGATCGGGCTTGACCGGCTATACCATTCCCTTCGACCGTCTCGGATGTACGGGACGTCGAATCCGTCGGCGGCAAGAATGCGTCGCTCGGCGAGATGATCAGCAAGCTCGGGCAATCCGGCGTGCGCGTACCCGACGGATTTGCGACGACTGCGCAGGCTTACCGCGACTTCCTCGCGCAGGACGGCCTCGCCGCCCGAATCGACGCCGAACTCGAGGGGCTCGACGTCGATGACGTGGCGCGCCTCGCCGAAGTCGGCCGGCGCATCCGCGGCTGGATGCTCGCGACGCCGTTTCCGGCGGCGCTCGAGCGAGAGGTCGCAACAGCCTGCGCCACATTGACCGGCGGTGACGACGCCGCGGTCGCGGTGCGTTCATCGGCGACCGCGGAGGACCTGCCTAATGCGTCGTTTGCCGGCCAGCAGGAGACGATTCTGAACGTCCGCGGCATTTCGTCCGTGCTGGCCTCGATGCACGAGGTGTACGCGTCGCTCTATAACGACCGCGCGATCGCCTACCGCGCGCACCAGGGCTTCGATCACGGCCAGGTCGCGATCTCGGTCGGGATCCAGCACATGGTGCGCAGCGACATCGGCGCGAGCGGCGTCATGTTCACGCTCGACACCGAATCCGGATTCCGCGAGGTCGTATTCATCACCGCCTCATGGGGTCTCGGCGAGCTGGTCGTGCAAGGCGCCGTGAACCCGGACGAGTTCTATGTCTACAAGCCGTCGCTGCGCGCGGGCCGGCACGCGGTCATCCGCCGCAATCTCGGCTCCAAGGCCACGCGGATGGTCTATGCGCGGGAGCCGGCGCCGGGCCGCTGGGTCGACACCGAGGACGTCGAAGCCGCAGACCGCGGGCGATTCTGCATCGGCGACGACGACGTGCACGAGCTCGCGCGGCTCGCACTCGCGATCGAGGCGCACTACGGCTGTCCGATGGACATCGAATGGGGCAAGGACGGCGAGACCGGCGGGATCTACGTGCTGCAGGCCAGACCGGAAACGGTCCAGAGCCGCACCGGCCACTCGATCCAGCGCTTCACGTTGAAGGCCCGGTCGCGCGTGCTGACGAGCGGACGCGCGATCGGCCAGCGCATCGGCGCGGGCACGGCGCGGATCATCTCGCACGCGCGCGAGATGACGCGTGTCCAGCCAGGCGACGTGCTGATATCGGACATGACCGACCCCGACTGGGAGCCGGTCATGAAGCGCGCCGCGGCGATCGTCACGAATCGCGGCGGCCGCACCTGCCACGCCGCGATCATCGCGCGCGAGCTAGGCATTCCGGCGGTGGTCGGCTGCGGCGACGCGACCACGGCGATCCGGGACGGCGATCCGGTCACGATCAACTGCTCCGAGGGCGACACCGGCGTCGTTTACGAGGGACGCCTCGAGTACGACCAGCAGCAGGTCGAGCTCGACGCGCTACCGGAGCCGCCGGTGCGCATCATGATGAATGTCGGCAATCCCGACCGCGCCTTCGACTTCGCGTCGATCCCCAACCATGGCGTCGGGCTCGCTCGGCTCGAATTCATCATCAACCGCATGATCGGCGTGCACCCGCGCGCATTGCTCGATTTCGCGGCGCAGGAGCCCGGCGTGCAGGCGCAGATCCGGCGCCAGATGGCAGGCTACGACGACCCGGTCGTATTTTTCGTCGAGAAGCTCGCCGAGGGCATCGCGAGCATCGCCGCCGCCTTCGCCCCGCAGCCGGTGATCGTGCGGCTGTCGGATTTCAAGTCGAACGAGTACGCGAATCTGATCGGCGGGCGCCAGTACGAACCGCGCGAAGAGAACCCGATGCTCGGCTTCCGAGGTGCGTCGCGTTATACCGACAGCGACTTTGTGCCCTGTTTCGAACTCGAATGCCGCGCGCTCAGGCGCGTGCGCGACGACATGGGCCTCGCGAACGTACAGGTCATGGTGCCGTTCATCCGCACCGTCGACGAAGGCCGGCGCGTCGTCGAACTGCTCGCGCAGCATGGCCTGCGGCGCGGCGAGAAAGGCCTGAAGGTCATCATGATGTGCGAGCTGCCGACCAACGCCCTGCTCGCGCGCGATTACCTCGAGCATTTCGACGGCATGTCGATCGGGTCGAATGACATGACGCAGCTCACGCTCGGACTCGATCGCGATTCCGCGATCGTCGCCGGGCTCTTCGACGAGCGCGATCCCGCGGTCAAGGCGCTGCTCTCGATGGCGATCAAGGCCTGTCGCGAACGCGGGCAAGTACATCGGTATCTGTGGTCAGGGTCCGTCGGACCACCCGGATCTCGCGCGCTGGCTCGTCGACCAGGGCATCGACAGCCTCTCGCTGAATCCCGACACCGTCGTCGAGACGTGGCTGTTCCTGGCGAAAAACGGCAAGACTTAGTTCGGCCGGGGCTAAAAAGGGGGCGCATCCCTTTTCCTGCGATTCTTTGGGAAAAGGGGAAAAGGGATGCGTCCCCTTTTTTAGCCCCGCCCGGCGCGCTAGCGCGCGTCGAGTACGTTTCGCGCCTGCTCCCAGTTGCGGCCGTCGTAGGGACGAATCCGCGTTGACGTGATGGTCGCCGGGTCGAGGCAGCGGGCGTTGACGCTGTAGCCATCGGGGTGCGAGCGCGGGACGTAGAAGGATTTGACGCCGCAGTGGCGGCAGAACAGATGGCGCGCGGTGCCGGTACCAAAGCGGTATTCGACGAGTTCGTTGCCGCCGGCGAGCAGGCGGAACTGCGCCGTCGTGACGATCAGGTGCAGGAAGCCGGAACGGTCGCACATCGAGCAGTTGCACTCGAGCAGATCGAGGTCCGCCGGTGCGAGGACTTCAATGCGCACGCGGCCGCAATGACAGCCGCCGGCGTGCCAGATCGGCTCGCCGCTCACCGGCGTCGCGGCGCGTTCCATGGCGCGGCCAGGAGCTTCGTGCGGTAATGCCGCAGCTCCACGATCGATTCATGAATGTCGGCGAGCGCGGTATGGCGACTTTCCTTGGCGACCTCGGCCGCAACCTCGGGTGCCCAGCGTCGTGCGAGCTCCTTGACCGTGCTGACGTCAAGATTGCGGTAGTGGAAGTAGCGTTCGAGCGCCGGCATGCCGCGCACGAGGAAGCGCCGGTCCTGACACACGCTGTTGCCGCACATCGGCGAACTGCCGGCATCGACGTGCCCGGCAAGGAACTCGAGCGTCGCGCGTTCCGCCGCGGGTTCGTCGGACTGGCTCGCGCGCACGCGAGCGACGAGGCCGCTTCCGCCATGTGTGCGCCTATTCCATTCATCCATCGCATCGAGCACGGTTTCGTCCTGTTGCACGGCGATCACGGGTCCTTCCGCGATCACATTGAGGTCGGCATCGGTAACGACGGTCGCGATTTCGAGGATGCGGTCGGTGTCGGGCACGAGCCCGGTCATCTCGAGATCGATCCAGATCAAGCGGTCTTCGCGGGCCATGTTGCCGTGAATCTTAACAGAGGCTAGAGTGCCGCTCGCCGTCCGCCATGCACCCGTTCACTGTCCTGTTCTTTGCGCTACTCACCGCCAGTCTCGCGTTGCGCGAATGGCTGTTGTGCCGCCAGATCCGCGCCGTGCGCGCCGGGCGCGAGCAGGTGCCCGAACCGTTCACGGGTTCGATTACTGCGGAGCAACACGCCCGCGCCGCGGATTACACCCTCGCGCTCACGCGCGCATCGATGACGCAGGCGGTCGTAAGCGCAGCAATCCTGCTGATTTTGACGCAGGGCGGCGGCATCGATGCGGTCGACCGATGGATCGCGGGATTCGGCCTCGGCGCCATCCCGCACGGTGTCGCTGTCGTCGCGGCGACCGCGCTTGCGCTGATGCTCTGCGGACTGCCATTCGATATCTGGAACACTTTCGGCATCGAGGCGCGCTTCGGATTCAATCGCACGACGCCCGGGCTCTTCGCAGTCGACTTGCTGAAGGGCCTCGCGATATCGGCGGCGCTGCTCCTGCCCCTGCTCGCCGCGCTGCTCTGGTCGATACCGCGGCTCGGCGATCACTGGTGGCTCTGGGCCTGGGGCGGCTGGGCGCTGTTTTCGCTGCTGCTCTCCTGGGCGTGGCCACGGCTGATCGCACCGCTCTTCAACCGATTTCACGAACTCGAGGACGGCGAGCTCAGAAGCGCGGTCGAGACACTGGCGCGCCGCTGCGGTTTCGAACCGCGCGGCATCCGGGTCATGGACGGGTCGCGGCGCAGCACGCACGGCAATGCTTATTTCACCGGCCTCGGCCGCGCAAAGCGCATTGTCTTTTTCGACACCCTGCTGCAGTCGCTGGCACCGCCCGAAGTGCAGGCGGTGCTCGCACATGAACTCGGACATTTCCGCCTGAGACACGTCGCCTGGCGCATTGCCTGGTCGTTCGCGGCTTCCTTTGCAGGATTCGCGGCGCTCGCCTGGCTTGCCGGCCAATCCTGGTTCCAGCCGGCGCTCGGCGTGACCGGCGGCGGCACGCACACGCTCTTCCTGCTGTTTGCGCTGGTCGCGCCGGTATTCCTGTTGCCCGTCGGGCCGTTCGCCGCGTGGCTGTCGCGCCGGCACGAATACGCAGCCGACGCCTACGCGGCCCGACACGCCGATGCCGGCGCGCTCGTCGACGCGCTCGTCAAGCTCTACCGCGACAACGCCACGACGCTGACGCCGGATCCGCTTTATGCGGCGTTTCACGCCTCGCATCCACCGGCGCTGGCGCGCATCGCGCGGCTCCGGCCGGATGCGCACGCATGAGACCGCGTGCGGACGCATCGGCCACGCATGACGGCCGGGTCGTCGCGAGCCATGGCCGCGATGCCGTCGTGCTGGACGACGCCGGTCGCCACATGCCGTGCCGGCTCCAGGGCAGGCGTCTCGCCGTGGTCTGCGGCGACCGCGTGCGCTGGATCCTGGCTTCCACCGAAGGCGCGATCGGCCTGATCACCGAAGTGCTGCCGCGCTCCACCGTGCTCGCGCGCATCAACCAGCGCGGCGAAGCAGAGGCCGTCGCAGCGAACCTGACGCAGCTCATCACCGTCGTTGCGCCGGTACCGGTCCCGGACTTCGGACTCTGCGACCGGTATCTGGCCGCCGCGGAATGGGCCGGCCTGAAGGCCTGCATCGTCGCCAACAAGAGCGACATTGCGGATGCCACCGGTGCACTGGCGGCGCTCGACGACTATGTCCGCATCGGTTATCCCGTGGTGCGCGCGAGCAAGCGCATCGCGGACGGCGCCCGGGAACTGGCGCTGCGCCTGGTCGGCGAGATCAGCGCCCTGGTCGGACAGTCCGGCGTTGGCAAGAGCTCGCTGATCAATCTGCTGGTCCCCGGTGTCGACGCCAGGGTCGATGAAGTGACGCGCGCCACGGAAAGCGGACGGCACACCACCAGCGCGTCATCGCAATACCAGGTGCCGACCGGCGGAGAACTGATCGATTCGCCGGGGGTCCGCGATTTTGCGCCGCCGCTGCCTGCGCCGCGCGCGATCGCGGGTGGATTCCGCGAAATCGCGGCCGCCGCGCCGCGCTGCCGCTTCGCCGACTGCCTGCACGGCCGCGAACCGGGTTGTGCCGTGATCGCAACCGCGGCTCAGGGCGGGATCACCGAGCGGCGACTCGCGAGCTACCGCCAGCTGCTGCAGCTCGCGCAGGAGATGGCGGCGCGCACACCGCGCGTCAGACGATGATCTGCCGACCGGCGAGCGCGTGCGCGAGCGTGCCGCCGTCGACGTACTCGAGTTCACCCCCGACCGGCACACCATGCGCAATGCGCGATGCGCGGATTCCGTGCCGCTGCACCAGTTCGCCGATGAAATGCGCGGTCGCTTCGCCCTCCACCGTCGGATTGGTCGCGAGAATCACTTCGCGGATCTCGCCTTCCTCGAGCAGGGTTTCAAGCCGGCTGAGACCGAGCTGTTCCGGTCCGATACCGTCGAGCGGCGACAGGTGGCCCATCAGCACGAAGTAGCGGCCACCGTAGCCGCCCGACTGCTCGACCGCGACGACGTCAGCCGGAGACTCTACGATGCAGAGCACGGAGGCGTCGCGGCGCGGTGCCGAGCAGATTTCGCAGAGCTCGCCCTCGGTCAGCATGCGGCAGCGCCGGCAATGGACGACATTCGCGACCGCCTCCTCGAGCGCGCGCCCCAGCGCGCGGCCCCCGTCGCGGTTGCGTTCGAGCAGGTGGAATGCCATGCGCTGCGCCGACTTCGGACCGACGCCCGGCAACACGCGCAGGGCCTCGATCAGTCGGCTCAGGCCCGGGGAATACTTCACGGCTGCGATGCCGTCAGAACGGAAGCTTCATGCCCGGCGGCAGCTGCATGCCGCCCATCGCGCCGGCCATGTGCTGCTGCACGGCTTCGCCGACGCGGCGTACCGCGTCGTTGCAGGCCGCGGCGACGAGGTCCTCGAGCATCTCGCGATCGGAACCATCGATGGACGGGTCGATCTGGACGCGCCGGACTTCGTGGCGCCCGTTCATGACGACCTTGACCATGCCGCCACCGGCCTCGCCAGTCACTTCGAGAGCGCCCAGCTGTTCCTGGGCCTTCTGCATGTTTGCCTGCAGTTGCTGCGCCTGGCGCATGAGCTGGCCGAGATTCGGTTTCATGCCTGCATTCTACCCGACCGGCTTGATCGAATCCGGCTGGACCACCGCGCCAAAACGATCGCGCAAAGCCTGCACGGTCGGGTCGTTTTCGAGCGCGGCGCGCGCTCGCTCGAGCCGCTCGTCGCGGGCCTGCTCGTCGCGGCGCGCGGGCGTGTCGCCCGCGCCGCCGACTTCGATTTCGATGCTGACCGGTTCGCCGATCAAGCGCCCGAGCGCCTGTTCGAGGCGGTCCTGCTGCTGGCGCGTCTGCAGGGACTGGGCGCGCGCATCGAGCAGGAATCGAAAATGGTTGCCATTGCGTTCGAGGAGCTGGCAATTGCCGGCGAGTTGCCGCGCGGCGCCCTGCAGATCGAGGCGCGCCAGCAACTCCGGCCAGGTGCCCGTCGCCGTGTCGGTCGCCGCCGCCGCCGGTTTCGGTGCCGGGGTCAGCGGCGCCGTTGCACGCGTGGCCGTCCCGGCCGCCGCGGCAGGCGCCCGCTCCGCCGGGCCGGCCGGCCGGAATGCCAGCATGCGCAACAGCGTCATCTCGATGCCGGTGCGCGCATCGGGCGCGAGATCGAGATCGCGACGTCCGAGGATCGCGATCTGGAAACAGAGTTGCAGTTCCTCCGCAGGCATCGACGAACCGAGCGATTCGAGCAGCTCCGTGGCATAGATCTCGTCGTCCGCCAGGTCCGGCACGGCCTGGCGCAATGCGACCTTCTGCAGCAACGCCGCGATCTCGTCGAGCAGCTGGCCGTAGTCCGGCGCGTATTCGTCGATCGCCGCAACCGCTTCCATCACGCCGCGGGCGTCGCGTGCGGCGAGTTGCTGCACCAGGCCGACGACCTGCTGCCGGTCTACGGTGCCGAGCATCGCGCGGGCATCGGTCTCGGTCACGCGCCCCGCGCCGAACGCGAGCATCTGGTCGAGCAGGGACAGCGCATCGCGCAGGCTGCCGTCCGCCGCGCGCGCCAGCAGCGCGACCGCCGCGGGCTCGGCCGCGACACTCTCCGCCTGCAGGATCTGCTGCAAGCGCGCGCTGATCAGCGCCACGGGCAGGCGCTTCAGGTTGAACTGCAGGCAGCGCGACAGCACGGTGACCGGCAGCTTTTGCGGATCGGTGGTCGCGAGCAGGAACTTGACGTGTGGCGGCGGTTCCTCGAGCGTCTTCAGCAGCGCGTTGAACGAATGCGTCGACAGCATGTGCACTTCGTCGATCAGGTACACCTTGTAGCGTCCGCGCGTCGGCAGGTACTGCACGTTTTCGAGCAGTTCCCGCGTGTCGTCCACCTTGGTGCGCGAAGCGGCGTCGACCTCGATCAGGTCGACGAAACGGCCCTCGTCCACCTCGCGGCAGCTGCCGCATTCGCCGCAGGGTCTGGAACTGACGCCCCGCTCGCAGTTCAGCGATTTCGCGAGGATGCGCGCGATCGTCGTCTTGCCGACGCCGCGCGTGCCGGTGAACAGGAATGCATGGTGAATGCGGCCGGAATCCAGCGCGTTGACGAGCGCCTGGCGCACGTGCTCCTGGCCGACCAGCTCGTTGAAGCTGCGCGGACGCCATTTTCTCGCGAGAACCAGGTAGCTCATCGATGTCCTTGCCGCCGACTCGGCCTCCTGCCGGCGACGCTACCGGATGGAGGCGGCCCGCGCCAGCACCCCTCCGGCACCCGATGCCACCGCTACCGTTGCTCCCTTCCGGGCCTGGCGGGGTTCACGGCTGATCGTCGCGGAGGAACCGACGCGAGCCACCAAAACTGGCGGAGAGGGTGGGATTCGAACCCACGTAGGGCGTAATGCCCTCAACCGATTTCGAGTCGGTGCCGTTATGACCGCTTCGGTACCTCTCCGCGCGGGGGAAATCCGGACGGCCGTCGTCGCAGCCCTGACCGGAGCCGGTATTCTACAACAATGCAGCCGGAACCCGCGCAGGCCGCCGGACGGCGGAGAGAAATTCGCAGCCGTTTCGGCATACCGGCCGTCATCACACTGTCACTCATGGTCGGCACCTGCTCGCGCATGCCCGGCACGTTCGAGCAGATCCGCGAACAGGGCTTCGTGCAGATCGTCACGCGCAACAGCCCGCTCGCGTATTACGAAGGCGCGGCGGGACCCGAAGGCCCCGAATTCGAGCTCGCCTCGGGATTCGCGCGCAGGCTCGGTGTGCGCCTGGAAATCCTGATCGCACCGAGCGGCGCGGCCGCGCTCGACGCGGTCCGCCGGAATCGCGCACAGATCGCGGCCGCGGGCATCATCGCGACCAAATGGCAGCGCAGCCAGACGCTGTTCGGGCCGGTGTTCCAGCGCATCGATCAGCACATCGTCTATCGCGTGTCGGATCCCCTGCCCCGCTCGGCAGCCGATCTCGTCGGCCGGCGTATCGTCGTGAGTCGTAATTCCACACACGTATTTTGGCTGCGGCGGCTGGCGAAGGCATTGCCGGCATTGCGCTGGATCGAGGTCGACGACAACGACCCGCTTGACCTGCTCGCGATGGTTGCGAACGGCGAGGCGGACATGACCGTCGCCGATTCGACCGAATTTTCGCTGGGCCGGCACTTTCATCCGGACCTGCGCCCCGCCTTCAAGCTCGCCGAATCCAAGGCGATCGCATGGGCAATGGCGCCGCGCAGCACCGACCTGCTGCCACAGGTGGAGCGCTACTTCTCCGAACTCGGGGCGATTGGCGCGCTCGCCGAGATTCTGGAGCGTTACCGGCGCTCGCTCGTGCGCTTCGACCGCGTGGACGCCGCAAACTTCGTGAGCGGCGTGCACGAACGCCTGCCGCGCTACCGGCCATGGTTCGAGGAGGCGGCGGCCGAGACCGGCATCGACTGGCGCCTGCTCGCCGCGATCGGGTACCAGGAATCACGCTGGGACGAGACGGCGATGTCGCCTACCGGCGTGCGCGGCCTGATGATGCTGACGGCGGAAACGGCGCGGCGCGTCGGCATCCAGAACCGCGACGATCCGCGCGACAGCATCCTGGGCGGCGCGCGCTACCTGCAGTTGATTCGCAAGACGATACCGAAACGCATCGGGGATCCGGATCGCACCTGGCTCGCGCTCGCCGCTTATAACGTCGGCTATGGCCACCTGGAGGACGCCCGGGTACTGGCGCAGCGACGCGGCATGAGCCCGGATGCCTGGCCGGACGTGCGCGAAACGCTGCCGCTGCTCGCGCAGGAGCACTGGTTCAAGCAGACGAAGCGCGGTTACGCGCGCGGCTGGGAGCCGGTCGGCTTCGTCCGGAACGTGCAGACCTACGCTGAACTCCTGCGCTGGATGTCCGCGGGTGAATCCGCATCAACGCCGGACGGCGAAGAATCGCTTTAGTTGCGCCCCGCATTCGTCCGACAACACGCCGCCGAAGCAGTCTACCTGGTGGTTCAGTGCCGGCGCCGCGACCAGGTTGAATGCGCTGCCGGCGGCGCCCTGGCGCGGATCCCATGCCCCGAACACGAGTCGCGCGATGCGCGCATGCGCGATCGCGGCCGCGCACATCGGGCAGGGTTCGAGCGTCACGTAAAGGGTCGTGCCAGCGAGCCGGTAATCACCGACCTTTTGCGCGGCGTTGCGCATCGCGAGGACTTCCGCATGCGCGGTCGGGTCCCGCAGCGCCACCGGCTGGTTCCAGCCCTCGCCAAGCACCTGGTCGTCGCGCACGACCAGCGCCCCGACCGGGACTTCGCCCTCCGCTTCCGCGCGCAGCGCGAGATCCAGCGCCCGTCGCATCCATTCTTCGTCGCGGCTCATTCCCACTCGATCGTCGCCGGCGGCTTGCCGGAAACGTCGTAGACGACGCGCGACACGCCCTGCACTTCGTTGACGATGCGCCGCGCGACCAAGTCGAGGAAATCGTACGGCAGCCGCGACCAGTGCGCCGTCATGAAATCGATGGTTTCCACGGCGCGCAGCGCAATGACCCAGTCATAGCGGCGGCCATCGCCCATCACCGCGACCGAGCGAACCGGCAGGAAGATCGCCATCGCCTGGCTCACCTGGTCATAAAGAGCGTGCGCGCGCAATTCCTCGATGAAGATCGCATCCGCGCGGCGGAGCAGATCGGCCGCCTCGCGGTTGACGCGACCGAGGATGCGCACGCCGAGTCCCGGGCCCGGAAACGGATGCCGGAACACCATCTCGCGTGGCAGGCCGAGTTCGAGCCCGATGCGGCGGACTTCGTCCTTGAAAAGTTCGCGCAGCGGTTCCAGCAGCTGCAGATGCATGCGCTCCGGCAGGCCGCCGACATTGTGGTGCGACTTGATCACGTGGGCCTTGCCGGACCGGCTGCCGGCCGATTCGATGACGTCCGGGTAGATTGTGCCCTGAGCGAGCCATTTCACGCCTTCGAGCTTCCTCGACTCGTCCTCGAAAACCTCGATGAAGAGCCGGCCGATGATCTTGCGCTTGCGCTCCGGGTCCTCTTCGTCGCCGAGCGCCGCGAAGAAGCGGTCGGCCGCATCGACCCGGATCACCCGCATGCCGAGGTGCTTCGCGAACGTCGCCATGACCTGATCGCCCTCGCCCTGCCGCAGCAGACCGTGATCGACGAACACGCAGACGAGCTGCGGGCCGATCGCGCGGTGCAGGAGCGCCGCGACCACCGACGAGTCCACGCCGCCCGACAATGCCAGCAGGACGTTGTCGCTGCCGACCTGCTCGCGGATGCGCGACACCGCATCGACGACGATGTTGCCGGCGTCCCACAGGGCGTTGCAGCCGCAGATTCCGCGGATGAAGCGCTCGAGGATCGCGAGCCCGGATCGCGTGTGCGTCACCTCGGGGTGAAACTGCACACCGTAAAAGCGCGCTTCTTCGTTCGCCATCGCCGCAAGCGGCGCATTCGCGGTCGCCGCGATCGCGACGAAGCCGGGCGGCAGCGTCTCCACGCGATCGCCGTGACTCATCCAGACGTCGAGCGGCGCTCCGTCGCCCGCGCCGCCATCCGCGATGCCGTCGAGCAGCCGCGACGGGGCCGTGCGCTGCACCTTGGCATAGCCGAATTCGCGGTGCGCCGACGGCGCGACGCGACCGCCGAGCTGCGTCGCCATCGTCTGCATGCCGTAGCAGATGCCGAGCACCGGCACGCCCAGCGTGAACACGACCGCGGGGGCCCGCGGGGGGCTCGCATCGGTCACGGATTCCGGCCCGCCCGACAGGATGATCCCGCGGGCGCCGAAACGGCGCACGGCGTCCTCGTCGGCGTCCCAGGGCAGGATCTCGCAGTACACCCCGATCTCGCGCACGCGCCGCGCAATCAACTGCGTGTACTGGGCACCGAAGTCGAGGATCAGGATCCGGTGGGCATGGATGTCGGCCAGCGTGGCCTCGAGTCGCGCTGCCATCATCCGATCCGGTAGTTCGGCGCTTCTTTGGTGATGTTGACGTCGTGTACGTGACTCTCGCGCACGCCGGCGCCCGTGATGCGGACGAACACGGGGCGCGTGCGCATCTCGTCGATGTCGTGACTGCCGGTATAGCCCATTGCCGCGCGCACGCCGCCGGCGAGCTGGTGCAGGATCGCGACCAGGCTGCCCTTGTATGGCACACGGCCTTCCACCCCTTCGGGCACGAGTTTTTCGAGTTCCTCGACCGTATCCTGGAAATAGCGGTCGCTCGAGCCGTGACGCTGCGCCATGGCGCCAAGCGATCCCATGCCGCGATACGACTTGTAGGAAGCGCCCTGGTACAGCTCCACTTCGCCCGGTGATTCCTCGGTGCCCGCGAACAGGCCGCCGATCATGACCGAGTGCGCGCCCGCGGCAATCGCCTTCGCGACGTCGCCCGAGTAGCGGATGCCGCCGTCGGAGATCAGCGGCACGCCGGTCTTCGCGAGCGCCTCCGCGACCGTCGCGACCGCCGTGATCTGCGGCACGCCGACGCCGGCGACGACGCGAGTCGTGCAGATCGAACCCGGCCCGATGCCGACCTTGACCCCATCCACGCCCACATCGACGAGGGCCTTCGCCGCGTCGGCCGTCACGATGTTGCCGCCGACCACCTGCAGCCGCGGGTACGCTGCCTTGATCCTCGCGATGGTCGAAAGCACGCCTTTGGAATGGCCATGCGAGGTGTCGACGACCACGACGTCGACGCCCGCGTCGACGAGCGCCGCGACGCGATCGAGCGTATCGGCGGCCGTGCCGACCGCGGCACCCGCGCGCAGCTGCCCGTGTTCGTCCTTGCAGGCGCGCGGGAAATCCCGGGCCTTCTGGATATCCTTGACGGTGATCATGCCGCGTAGCCGCCCGTCCTCATCGACGACCGGCACCTTCTCGATGCGGTGGCGGTGCAGCAGCTGCAGGACCTCCGCGCGCGTCGTATGCTCGCGCACCGTCACGAGCTTTTCACGCGGCGTCATGACCTTCGACACGGGCAGGTCGAGCTGTTCCTCGAAGCGGATGTCGCGGTGCGTGACGATGCCCACGAGCTGGTTGCCGTCGGCCGTGACCGGCAGACCCGAGATTCCCCGGGCACGCGTCAGCGCGATGACCTCGCGGATCGTCGCATCGGGGCGCACCGTGATCGGATCCTTGATCACGCCGCTCTCGTGCTTCTTGACGCGGCCGACCTCGCGCGCCTGTTCGGCCGCCGTCATGTTCTTGTGGATGATGCCGATGCCGCCTTCCTGAGCGATCGCGATCGCGAGCCGGGCTTCGGTGACGGTATCCATTGCCGAGGACACGAATGGCAGGTTGAGCCGGATGCCGCGCGTCAGCTGCGTCGACAGGCTCACTTCGCGCGGCAGCACGTCCGAGTAGGCGGGGACGAGCAGGACGTCGTCGAAGGTGAGTGCTTCCTGGACGATGCGCATCGGCGGTATTCCCGGGGGCAGTCCGAATGAAGCGGCGCATTGTACGATGCCGCCCGCCGCGTTGTAAGGGCAGCGTGCATCTTCCGGCTCGCTTAGCATGGGACATGGACGGAACGCGCGACATTTATACCGTCGGCCGCCTGAATCGCGAGGCTCGCGCGCTGCTGGAGGCCGGGCTGCCGTCGCTCTGGATCACCGGCGAACTGTCGAATCTGTCCCGTCCGGCGTCCGGGCACTGGTATTTCACGCTGAAAGACTCGGACGCCCAGGTGCGCTGTGCGATGTTCCGCCAGCGCAACCAGTCGTGCCGGGCGACGCCGCGGGACGGACTGCAGGTACTGTTGCGGGCGCGCGTCGGGCTGTACGAGGCCCGCGGCGACTTCCAGCTTGTCGTCGATCACCTGGAGGACGCCGGCGAAGGCGAATTGCGCCTGCGATTCGAGGCGCTGAAGCTGCGACTGTCCGGCGAGGGCCTGTTCGACGCCTCCCGCAAGCACGCACCGCCGCGATTTCCGCGGCGGGTCGGGGTAGTGACATCCGCAACCGGCGCGGCCCTGCGGGACGTCCTGCACGTGCTCCGGCGGCGATTCCCCGCCATGCCCGTCCTGATCTACCCGGTGCCGGTCCAGGGCGCGGGTGCCGCGCGCGAGATCACGCGGGCGCTCGAACTCGCCGACCGTCGTCGCGATGTTGACGTGCTTCTGCTGGTACGTGGCGGCGGCTCGCTGGAAGACCTCTGGGCCTTCAACGACGAAGGGCTTGCGCGGGCAATCGCCAGTCTCGAGCTGCCGCTGATCTGCGGCATCGGGCACGAAGTCGACTTCACGATCGCCGATTTCGTCGCGGATCTCCGCGCGCCGACGCCGTCGGCCGCAGCCGAACTGGCGGTGCCGGACGCAGCGGCATGGCTCGGCGGCTTCGATGCGATGGCGCGCCGGCTCACGGGCGCCGCGGTGCGCGCCTTCCGGCTGCGCCATGATTCCCTTTCTCGCAGTGCGCGGCGGCTCGCTCGCCTGCATCCGGCGCAGGCGCTCGCGCAGCGCGCTCAGCGCCTGGATGAACTGCAGACCCGAATGCTGGCCGCGATCCGCCGCGCGGTCACGCATGCCGGCGAGCGCGTCGCCCGCCAGTCCGCGGAACTCGCCGGCCAGTCACCTGCTGTGCGCATCGCGGCGCTGTCGGCGCTAATCAAGCAGGCGGGCGCGATGCTGGCGCCCGCACTCCGGCACCGGCTCGCGGTCGCCAACGGCAGGCTGCAGGCTGCCGCGAGCGGGCTTCATGCGACGAGCCCGCTCGCCACGCTTGCACGCGGCTATGCGATCGTCACGCTGGCTTCCGACGGCCGCGTCCTGACCGACGGATCGCAGGCTGCGGCCGGAACGGAGATCCAGGCGCGTCTCGCGCGCGGGCGTTTGCGCGCGCGCGTGACGGCGTCCGAAGGGTGAGTCAGCCCTCACGGCGACGATCCCGCTCCTTTGTCCTCCGCTGGCGCGGCGTCAATTTGTCACGCCGCCCTTCGAATGGATTCTTCTCGCTGCGGAAATCGACGCGTACCGGCGTTCCCGACAGGCGAAAGGCTTCGCGATAGCAGTTCATCAGATACCGGCGGTAGTCCTGGGGCGTACGCTCGGCCTGTGAGCCGTGCACGACGATGACCGGCGGATTGCGTCCGCCCTGGTGCGCATAGCGCAGTCGGATGCGCCGTCCGCGCACCAGCGGAGGCTGGTGCTGGCGCATCGCCGCCTCGAGCACCCGCGTCAGTTCGGGCGTCGGCATCTCGCGCATCGCGGCCGCGTAGGCGGCCCGCACCGAATCCATCAGCTCGCCAACGCCGCTGCCGTGCAGCGCGGAGATGAAATGAAGCGGCGCGAAATCGAGGAAGCGCAGCCGTTGCGCAATCTGGTCTCGGATGCCGTCCCGCTGCTCGGTCGATACGTGATCCCATTTGTTGACCGCGATCGCGAGCGCGCGGCCGCGATCGGCGACGATGCCGAGCAGCGTCGCGTCCTGCTCGGCGACGTTTTCCCGCGCATCGAGCACTCCGATCACAACGTGGGCCGAATCAATGGCCTGCAATGTCTTGATTACGCTCCATTTTTCGAGTGTTTCCTCGACGCGCGCCCGGCGCCGGACGCCGGCCGTGTCGATCAGCACGTAGTCCTGCCCATCCCGCGTGAATGGCACCTGTACCGCATCGCGCGTCGTCCCCGGCTGGTCGAACGTGATGAGGCGTTCCTCGCCGAGCAAGCGGTTGATCAGCGTCGATTTGCCGACGTTCGGACGGCCGACCACACAGACGCGGATCGCGCGCGCGTTGCCCGCGTCGTCGCCGGCCGCGGCTGGCGCCTGCCCCGCAAGCACCTGCTCGATCAGGTCGTCGATGCCCTGCCGGTGGGCCGCCGACAACGGAACCGGCTCGCCGAGGCCGAAGGCGTGGAACTCGGCGACCACCATCGCGGCGTCCTTGCCTTCGGCCTTGTTGACGACCACGGTGACGGGCTTGCCGCTCCGGCGCAGCACATCCGCGACGAAAAGATCGGCGTCGTCGAGGCCGCTCTGGCCGTCGACCATGAACAGGACGTGATCGGCGCCGTCAATCGCGCGCTGCGTCTGCTGCGCCATGAGTTGCATGACGCCGCGCGGTGATTCCACGAGGCCGCCGGTATCGACGACGATGAACCGGTACGGCTCCGAATGACCGTAGCCGTACTTGCGGTCGCGGGTAAGGCCGGGAACGTCGGCGACGAGCGCGTCGCGCGTCCCTGTCAACGCATTGAAGAGCGTCGACTTGCCGACATTCGGCCGGCCGACCAGCGCGAGGACAGGCAGCATGGCATGCGTATCCGGCAGCGTCAGCTGGCGCTGCGCGGCACGACGCGCCAGGCTTCAACGTCGCCGGAATCCGTCTGGAACAGCAGAATGTCACCCGCGACGACCGGTGCATTGGTGATGCGACCACCGGATTTCACGCGTGCGAGCACATCGCCGGTGACGATATCGAGCCAGTGAACATAGCCGTCGTAATCGCCGACCACGATGGCGTCGCCGGACAACGCAGGCCCCGTCAACGAGCGGTTCAGCAGCTTGTCCTGCCGCCAGATTTCGGTGCCGTCGCGGCGCCGCAGGGCCACGACAGCGCTGTCGGCAGCCGTCACGTAGAGATAGGTATCGTCAGTTGCGAGGCCGCGATGACTCGACAGGTCGCGACCCCACCAGATCTGGCCGGAGTCGCGTGCGAGCATCGCGATGCGACCCTGGTAGCCGACCACGAACACGTCCTCGCCGCTCACGCTCACCGAAGAATCGATGTCCACCAGCCGTTCGATTTCGGTCCGGCCGTGCGACGGCGCGACGGTCGTGGCCCACAGCAGTTCACCGGTTGCGAGCGTGACCGCGACGACCTTGCCGTTGTCGAAACCGGCGATGACCATGTCGCCGCTGATGACCGGCGCGCCGTTGCCGCGCAGCGAAAGGCGCGGCACCGGCTGTTCGTACACCCAGGATTCCTTCCCGTCCGCCACTTGCAGGCCGCGCAGCCGCCCGTCGACCGTGCGCACGACCACGATGCCGCCCGCGATGACTGACGCCGCCAGCACTTCGCCGCCGACGGATGAGCGCCAGCGCTCGGTGCCGGATTCCGAGTCGAGTGCCACGAGTTCGCCGCCCGAAGTGCCAGCGACGACGATGCCGTCGCCGACCGCGGGACCGCCCGAGAGCGGCAGCTTCGTTTTCGCTCGCCAGAGGTCGCGGCCGGTCGCGAGTTCGATCGCCTCGACGCTGCCGCCATGGCCGGCGAGGTAGACGCGTCCTTCCGCCACTGCCGGACGCAGGGCCAGACGCAGCACCTCATCGCCTCCCCCGGCGCTGACTCTCCATACCCGGTCGGTTTTCAGCGCGGGCGAAAAATCGACCAGCTCGGCGGGCGGCGCGGTTTCTTTTTCCTTGCTGCAGCTCAGAGCACAGAGCGCGATCGCGACGATTCCGATGATCCGATGGTTTCGCATGCTTTACTCCGTCGCCGGCGCAGCCGCCGGGACGGCGGCCGAGGACAATTGGTCGATTTTCAGTCCCAGCAGTTCCGTGTCGACCAGCCCGCCGTCCATCGAGGGCGCCCCGACCAGCGACTGCGCCTTGCGGTATGCCTCTAGAGCGGCGGCTTTGTCGCCGCGCGCCAGCAGCACGTCGCCGCGCAGTTCCTCGATCCGCGCCTCGGCCGACGGTTGGCGCGCCGCTTCGAGCGTCGCCAGCGCATCGTTATGGCGGCCCTGGGCGAGCTGCACGCGCGCGAGGCGCAGCCGCGCGACGAGGCGCAGTTCCGGATCATCGGAGCCCTGCGCGACGCTCGTCAGACGCGATTCGGCCCGTCCGAAGTCGCCGCCTTCGGCGTCGAGGCGCGCGAGCACGAGCACCGCCTGATCGGCGTACGGCGTTCCGCGATGCGCGGTCGCAATCTCGCCGCCGATGCGCACGCCTTCCTCGCGCTTGTTCTGCGACAACGCGTCCAGCATTGCGCTGAACCGCGCTTCGGCGGCGAGCGACTTCGTCGCCTGGCGCGCCTGCCACCACTGGTACCCGTAATAACCGCCCACGACCAGCGCGACACCGGCCGCCATCCAGATGCCGTTCGCACGCAGCCAGTTGCGCAGCTGTTCCGCCTGTTCGCGTTCCGACAGATATTCGTCGACCATCGTCAATACCCCGTCAATCCTTGCGTTGCAGCAATGCGCCGATCCGCGCCGCCAATTCGTCCCAGCCGCATTCCTGTTGCGGCAAATCCGCGCGCAATGGCTTGACCGCCGCGACCCGGCGTGCCGCTTCGTCGCCGCCGATGATGAGCGCGAGCACTGCGCCGCTCTTGTCGGCCCGCTTCATCTGTGCCTTGATCCCGCCGCCGCCCAGGTTGACCTGCACGCCAATTCCCGGAAACGCGTCCCGCAATCGCTCGGCGAGCGCCATGCCGGCACGCTCGGCAACGTCACCGACAAGAACGAGGTACACCGCCGGCGCGACCGCTGCGACGGCGTGCGTCGCGCGCAGCAGACTCACGATGCGCTCAATGCCGAGCGCCCAGCCGATGGCCGGGGTGGGCTCTCCGCCCAGCTGCTCGACCAAGCCATCATAGCGGCCGCCGGAACAGACGGCATCCTGGGCGCCGAGCGCATCCGTGGTCCATTCGAAGACGGTGCGGGTGTAGTAGTCGAGCCCGCGCACGAGCCGCGGATCCACTTCATGCGCGATTCCGCAGTCCACGAGCAGTCCGAGGAAACGCTCGAAATGCGCGCGTGACTCGTCATCGAGGTGATCCGTCATCGAGGGCGCCTCGGCAATGACCGGGGCGAGCGCCGGATTCTTGGAATCGAGGATCCGGAGTGGATTCGAATCCAGCCGCCGCAGGCTGTCGGCGTCGAGCGCGCCGCGCCGGCCGTCGAAGTACGCAACCAGCAGCTCGCGGTAGCGCCGGCGTGAATCGGGCGTGCCGAGCGAGTTCACGCGCAGCTTCACGCCGCCTAGCCCTAGCTTGCGCCACAGGCGCGCCGAGAGCTGGATCACTTCGACGTCAATGTCGGGTCCCGTATAACCGAAGGCTTCGCAGTCGATCTGGTGAAACTGTCGGTAGCGTCCCTGCTGCGGCCGTTCGTAGCGGAACATCGGCCCCGCGGTCCAGAGGCGCTGCTTCTGGTTGTGCAGGAGCCCGTGTTCGATCGCCGCGCGCACGAGACCCGCCGTCGCCTCGGGCCGCAGCGCCAGCGAGCCGCCGCCGCGGTCCTCGAACCGGTACATCTCTTTTTCGACGATGTCCGTGTTTTCGCCGATCGAACGCTGGAACAGTTCCGCGTGCTCGAGCAGCGGGACTCGGATCTCCTGGTACCCGTAGTCGACGAACAGTTCGCGAGCCGAGCGCTCGACCTGCTGCCAGTACGGCATTTCTTCCGCGAGCAGGTCGTTCATGCCGCGGATGGCCTGGAGCTTGCTCACCATCGTTAGCCGCCGCCCGCCTTCGTCCACCACCAGAACACCGCGACCAGAACCAGCACGAGCGCGACTGCGGCGAGCGGCCAGCGCCAGCGCGCACGGCGCCTGCGTCGCGGCTTCAGGTCGAGCGCCGGCAGTAAACTCGGCGCCGGAATCTCGTCGGCATCCCAGCCCGCCAGGATTTCGGCTTCCGGCACGCCGACCAGCAATGCGTAGTTGCGCAAATGGCCCTTGGCGAACACCGGCGCCCCCAGAAGCGCGAGGCGGTCCTCTTCGAGCGCGAGCACGAGCGCCGCATTCAGGCGCAGCCGCTCGGCGACTTCCTCGATTGAGAGCCCGCGGCCTTCACGGGCGATCCGCAGTCGCGCGCCCGGCGAAGGACCGCTCCCTCGCGGGCTCATCCTGTGTCCCGGCGTTCCAGGTCGTCCAGCACCCGCAGCTGCACGGAGCCCGGAAACTCCTTGCGCAGCCGTTCGCTGAAAACCGCCGCGGCCGCGTTGTCGTTGAGCGCTTTTTCGATCTGATGTCCAAGCAGCAGCGCGTCCGCCGTCGCCGGCGCCGTCGCGAGGAAGCGCTCGATGAATGCGCGAGCCTGCAGATGGTTGCCGCGGTCATGCGCGACGCCCGCGAGCTGCACGAAGGTCTCGGGATACACGGACTTGACCGCGAGAGCCTGGCGCAGGTACTTTTCCGCGCGTTCCAGTTCGCCCGCGCTCCTCGCGCAGACGCCCGCGTTCGTGTACGCGACCTCGGGCGTGCGATAGATCGGATTGTTCGCGGCTTTCAGGAACATTTCCTCGCCCTTCGCGTAGTCCTTGTGACGGCACAGGAAGGCGCCGAGCGCATTCTGCGCCTCGGGGCTGTTGGCGTCGGCACGCAGCGCCAGGCGGAAATGTTTCTCCGCGCGCTTCGTGTCGAGCAGGCGCTCGAACACGACGCCCGCGGCGAGCTGCACCGACAGGTCGCGCGGGTTCTGCACCAGCGCTTTTTCGATCTTGTCGCTCGCGGCCTGCAACTGCTCGCGTTTCATGTATTCGATCGCCAGTCGCGCATTGATCTTGCCGGCTTCGAGGATCGGGTCGGGCTGTGCAGCGGTCGACTGCGCCTGCGCCGGCGCAACGAACAGCAGGCTGAGCGCCAACGCGACGAGCAGAGTCTTCATGCGCGCACCGCGAGGCGCACAAGCCGGCTCCCCAGGCGCACCTGCGTTCGGTCCATCACCTGCCCGCGCAACTGGCCGCAGGCCGCATCGATGTCGTCGCCCCGGGTCCGCCTGATAGTCGCCATGACCCCTCCCTGCACCAACAGGTCGCGAAACCGACGAATCGCCTCGACCGGCGAACGGCGATATTTCGTGCCCGGGAATGTGTTGAACGGAATCAGATTCACCTTGGCGTCATGACCGTGGAGCAGCTGGGCGAGTTCCCGCGCGTGCGCCGGCATGTCGTTGACGCCGTCCAGCATCGTGTACTCGAAGGTCACGCTGCGCCCGTTCTGGCGGTCCAGATAATGCCAGCAGGCTTCGAGCAGTTCCGCAATCGGATGCCTGCGGTTAATCGGCACCAGCTCGTCGCGCAGGCGATTGTTCGGCGCGTGCAGCGAAACGGCAAGCGCGACGTTGCACTCTTCCGCGAGCCGGTAGATCTGAGGCACCAGGCCGGAGGTCGACAGCGTCACGCGGCGGCGCGACAGGTCATAGCCGAAGTCATCGAGCATCAGCTGCATCGCCGGCAGCACGTTGCGGTAATTGGCAAGCGGCTCGCCCATGCCCATGAACACGATGTTCGTGATGACGCGCTTGCCGTCCGGGTCCCGGCCCAGTTCGCGATTCGCGAGCCAGACCTGACCGATGATCTCCGCCGCGGTCAGATTGCGATTGAAGCCCTGCTGACCAGTCGAGCAGAAGGAGCAGTCGAGCGCGCAGCCGATCTGGCTCGAGATGCAGAGCGTGCCTCGGGCCGGCTCCGGAATGAACACGGTCTCGATCACCTGCTCGGATCCATTCGCGCCCGGCATGCGCAACAGCCACTTGCGCGTGCCGTCGACCGCCGTGCGGTCCGCAACGATCTCCGGGACGGTGACTTCCGCGCGTTCCGCGAGGCCCCCCCTGAAATCCTTCGCGAGATCGGTCATGCGCGCGAAGTCGGATTCGCCGCGGCGGTAAATCCATTTGAGCAGTTGCCGGGCGCGATATGGCTTCGCGCCGAAAGCGCCGACGAACGCTTCGAGGTCGGGACGCGGCATCCCGAGCAGATTGGTGCGTTCTGGCACGTCGCTCATGGTCGCCTCAGCGCGTTCGGGCGCAGAGCGCCGTCTCGGCGAAGAAATAGGCGATTTCCCGCGCGGCGCTCTCGGCGCCGTCCGATCCGTGCACGACGTTCTCTTCGATGCTGGTCGCAAGATCTGCGCGAATGGTGCCGGGCGCTGCTTGCTTCGGATCGGTCGCGCCCATGATTTCGCGGTGGCGGGCGATCGCGGCATCGCCCTCGAGCACCTGGACCATCACGGGGCCCGAAGTCATGTATGTGCAGAGGTCGCGGAAGAACGGCCGATCGCGGTGCACCTCGTAGAAACCCTCGGCCTGGCTCGGCGTCAGCTGCATCATGCGCGCGCCGATGATGCGCAGGCCCGCAGTCTCGAACCGGCGATAGACGTCGCCGATCAGATTGCGGCCGACGCCGTCGGGTTTGACGATCGACAGGGTGCGCTCTAGCGCCATGAATTCCTCGCGTTCAGAAGGGGGCGTGCCGGGCCGCGCATTCTACCGCCCGGCGTCCCGCTCCGGCAATTGCCGTAAGTGCGGAAGTGCCCGTCCCACAAGGAAAAATCAGATACTGAAGCTCTCGCCGCAACCGCATTCGCCGCGCACGTTCGGATTCCTGAACCGAAACGCTTCGTTCAATCCGTGGCGCACGAAATCGACCTCGGTGCCGTCGATCAGTCCGAGGCTCTCGGCGTCGACCAGGACCTGCACACCCTGGCTGTCGAACACGCGATCGCCGGGCTCTACCTCGTCCGCGTAATTGACGACGTAGGCGAAGCCGGAACAGCCGGTCTTGCGCACGCCGAGACGAAGTCCGATGCCATGGCCGCGTTCCGAAAGAAAGTGCCGGATCCGGTCCGCCGCAGCGGGCGTGAGCGTAATTGCCATGTTCAGGCAGATTGTACCGCACGCGCCGCCGCTCGCAGTGCGCGCTCTGCATCCTCGACCACCAGCAGGCGGCCAAGTTTTTCGGCCGGCGCTTGGAGCGCCTGCATCAGCGTCCGCGTGTCGCAGGCGGCTTCCTCAGCGACCACTGCCCCGGCAAGGCGCTCCGCGGTCCTGGCGGCCGCTGCCAGCACATGCGGGCAGCCCCAGGCGCGGAAGCGGCAGGCGACGAATCGCCCCCGATCGACGCGGGCATCGAACCGGACCCAGGCGCCGCGATCGAGCGCAATCGCTTCCCCCTCGACCGCCATGCCGGCGCCGTCCGGCAGCGATCCTGCGCCCGGCAGGCGCTCAAACAAGGCCAGCACTTCATCCGAGTACCTTGATGCGTGGGCATTCACGCGATCAGTTCCTGCGCGCCCGGCGGCAGCGCCGCGCGCAGGCGCCGCACGCTTTCGATCAGGATCGCCGCGGCGCCATCGACGTCGCCGGCGGTCGTCTCGCGTCCGAGACTGATGCGCAATGACGCCTGGATGGCGAGGTCCGACAGGCCCAGTGCGCGCAGCACGTATGAAGGCTCCGCCTGCGCGGAACTGCAGGCGGCGCCGCTTGCGACGGTGACGCGCCCGTCGAGCGCGAGCAGCAGACTCTCCCCTTCGATACCCGCAAAGCCCACATTCAGAATTCCCGGCACCGTGGGTTCGGCGGCGCCATTCCGCCACACCGGCGCTGCTGCCTGCAGCGCCTGCCAGAGTCGTTCGCGCAGTCCGCGGATGCGCCCGGCCTCGGTCGCAAGCGCCGCACCGGCCATCGCGCAGGCGGCGCCGAAGCCGACGATCTGATGCGTCGCGAGCGTGCCGGAGCGCAGCCCTCCCTCGTGCCCGCCGCCGAATTGCAGCGGCTGCAACGCCGGCCGTGGCCGGCGCCGGATGTAGAGCGCACCCACGCCCTTTGGGCCCGCGAGCTTGTGCGCGCAGAAGCTGAGCAGCGCGACGCCGCCGTCGGCGACATCAAGCGGCACTTTGCCGGCGCTTTGCGCCGCATCGACGTGCAGCGTGACGTCCTGCGTCCTGCAGATCCGCGCGATCGCATCGATGTCGTTCAGCACGCCGGTCTCGTTGTTGGCGTGCATCAGCGACACGAGCGCGGTGTCCGGCATGAGCGCGGCCGCGACGTCATCCGCCGCGATCGCGCCGCCCGATCGCGGCATCAGCCAAGTGACCCGAAATCCCTCGCGCTCGAGCTGGCGGCAAGCGTCGATCCCAGCGCGATGTTCGACCCGTGACGTCACGATGTGGCGCGAACCGCGCGGCGCTGCGCGCGCGGCTCCGAGGATGGCGAGATTGACGCTTTCGGTGGCGCCGGAGGTGAAAACGATGGACTCCGGCGGCGCATGGATGAGCGCGGCGACGTCCGCCCGTGCGGCGTAGATCGCGGCGGCAACCATTCGCCCCGCGGCATGGGCGGAGGCCGCATTGCCCTGCAGTGTCGAATCGCCGAGGCAATCGGACATCGCGCTGGCGACCACCGGATCGAGCGGTGCCGTCGCCGCATGGTCGAGGTAGATCGGAGCGCCGGGCACGCGACTCAGTCCACCGGCCGGGTGCGGCGTTCGATCGCCGCGAGCAGCCCGCGCAACATGCGCACTTCGGCGTCGTCCGGCTTCGCGCGAGACAGGAGCCGCCGGACGCGTGGGCCGAGCTGCCCGGCGTTGCCCTCGTGCACGAAACCGACCTGCGCCATCACGACATCGAGATGTGCGTCGAGGGCCGCCATCTCCCTAGCGGTCGCCGGCGGATCAATCGCATTCCGATCGACGCACGGGGGTTCGCGGGAGGCCATGCGTATCTCGTAAGCGACGATCTGCACGGCCTGCGCGAGATTCAACGATTCGTAGGCCGCAACTGCCGGTATACGCAGCAACGCATGGCAGCGCCCGAGTTCCTCATTCGCTAGGCCATTGCGCTCGCTTCCGAACAGCACGGCGGCGGGCCGCGTGGCAGCCGCGGCAACCAGTTCGCGCGCCGCCGCGCGCGCGTCCAGCACGCGGTGGTGGGCGCTGCGCAGCCTTGCGCTCGCACCGACCACGAGCCCGCAATCGGCAATCGCGGCACCGACGTCGGGCAGCACCCGTGCGCCGCTGACGACATCCGCGGCTCCGGATGCGCGCGACAGCGCCGCAGGATCCGGGTGCGATTGCGGACGCACCAGTATGAGCGACGTGAGTCCCATGTTCTTCATTGCGCGCGCGCTTGCGCCGATGTTGCCCGGGTGGCTGGTGTCGACGAGCACGAAGTGGATTGCGGCGGACATGACCATTCCCGGAGAATGGCGGTTATTCTACTAGCCGTCCTGCTGGAGCGGACCATGCACCCCCTGGTCAATATTGCGGTCGGCGCCGCACGGCGCGCCGGCGAACTGATCGTGCGCAACCTCGACCGCGCCGGCGGCGTCACTGTCAGCGAAAAAAGCCGCAATGATTTTGTCAGCGAGGTCGACCGCACCGCCGAACAGGCGGTGATCGCGGCGATCCGCAAGGCCTATCCGGATCACGGCATCCTCGCCGAGGAAAGCGGACGTCACGACGGCGACGAGTACACGTGGATCATCGACCCGCTCGACGGCACGACCAATTTTCTGCACGCCTTCCCGCAGTTCGCGGTGTCCATCTGTTGCCGTCACCGCGATCGCGCGGAGGCCGCCGTCGTGTTCGACCCGCTGCGCGGCGAACTTTTCACCGCGGCGCGCGGCGACGGCGCCCAGCTCGACGGTCGGCGGCTGCGCGTCACGCAGCGGCTCGGGCTCGACGGTGCGCTGATCGGCACCGGATTCCCGTTTCGCGAGAACCGGCGCTGGCTCAAGCCCTATCTTGCGATGCTCGAGCAGGTGATGGATCGCACGGCGGGTGTGCGTCGCGCCGGCGCCGCGTCGCTCGATCTCGCATACGTTGCAGCTGGCCGGCTCGACGGCTTCTGGGAAGTCGGCCTTGCGCCCTGGGACACGGCCGCCGGCAATCTGCTGATCACCGAATCGGGCGGCCGGGTTGGCACGCTGGCAGGCACGGATTATCGCGACGGCGGCAATCTGATCGTGGGCAACCCGCGCGTCTACGCCGCGCTGATCGAACTTTTCGCGCCGTATCTCGACGAGGATTTGCGCAATTAGGCGTGCGCGGCGCTCTCGCAATCGCTTATGGGCTGGGTTAGAGTCCGCTACGGTTTCGCAGGGGGGATGCCGCATGAGCATGAGCCTGTTTCGCACCCAGCCGGTCACGACCCAGCCGCATGTCGATGCGGGCGAACCCGTCGAAGGGCACATTCCAGGCGAAGCCACGCTGAAGCGCGTCCTGACAGCACGGCACCTCGTGATGCTCGGCATCGGCGCGGTGATCGGCGCCGGCATCTTCGTGATGACCGGCAACGCGGCGGCCAATTACGCGGGTCCGGCAATCATCCTCTCGTTCGTCATGGCCGGCATCGCCTGCGGCTTCGCCGGCCTCTGCTACGCCGAGTTTGCAGCGATGATCCCGGTGTCCGGCAGCGCTTACTCTTATGCCTACGCGACGCTCGGCGAGCTGGTCGCCTGGTTTATCGGCTGGAACCTCGTGCTCGAATACACCTTCGCGGCGGCGACCGTTGCGGTCGGCTGGTCGGGATACTTCACGGGCCTGCTCGAATCCATCGGCAGCGCGGTCGGCATGACGCTCGCGCTGCCCGAAGCACTCACGAATGCGCCGCTCAATGTCGTCGAGGGGCGGCTCGTGCGAACCGGCGCGCTGATCAACCTGCCGGCGGTCGCGATCGTGCTCGCGGTCGCGACGCTCTGCTATCGCGGCATCTCCCAGTCGGCGACGGTCAATGCCGTCATCGTCGCGATCAAGGTCGGCGTGATCCTGCTGTTCATGGCATTCACGCTGCAATACGTGGATCCGGACAACTGGACCCCGTTCATCCCGGAACCTGACGGCCCGGGACGGTTCGGCTTCGATGGCGTCGTGCGCGGCGCGAGCGTCGTGTTCTTCGCCTACATCGGTTTCGACGCGGTCTCGACCGCGGCGCAGGAGGCGAAGAACCCGCAACGCGATATGCCGATCGGCATCCTGGGCTCGCTCGCGATCTGCACGCTGATCTACATCGCGATGTCAGCCGTGATGACCGGCATCATGCCGTATGAGCTCCTCGGAACGCCGCGGCCGGTCGCGACGGCCCTCGAGCACTATCCGAGCCTGCTGTGGCTCAAGTCGCTGGTCGAGATCGGTGCGATCGCCGGCCTCACGTCCGTGATCCTCGTGATGACGCTCGGTCAGCCACGCATTTTCTATGCGATGTCCCGCGACGGCCTGATCCCGCCGATATTCGGCCGGATCCACCCGAAATTCCGCACGCCGCACATCGGCACGGTAATCGTCGGCGCCACGGCTGTGATCCTCGCGGGCCTGCTGCCGATCGGCGTGCTCGGCGACCTCGTGTCGATGGGCACGCTTCTGGCGTTCGCGACGGTGTGCATCGGCGTGCTGATCCTGCGCCGCACGCGGCCGGACCTGCCGCGCGCATTCCGCGTGCCGGCCGCGCCGGTCGTCTGCATCCTGGGCGCTGCGGCCTGCCTGTACCTGTTCTACCCGGCGTTCCTGGCCAACTGGCACTGGATGTCGGGGTGGATCGTGATCGGGTTCGTGATCTACTTCGGCTACAGCCAGCGTCACAGCAAGCTCAACAAGTAGCCGGTTTCAGTGACGCGTGCGTGGCGCCGGCCGGCCCGTCAAGCGGGCGGCCGCAGTCCTCAACGCTTTTTCCGGTCGTCCGCCGGCAAGTCCGGTCCGTGCAGGTCGACGGGGTGGCCGCGCCTGCGCACCCGGATGTTGATCATCTCGACGCCGACCGAGAAGGCCATCGCGAAGTACAGGTAGCCCTTCGGGATCTCGAAGTCGAACGACTCGCCGATCAGCGCGACGCCGATCAGGATCAGGAACGACAGCGCCAGCATTTTGATGGTCGGATGCTGCTCGATGAACTCATTGATCGGCCGCGCCATGAACATCATGACGATCACCGCCAGCACGATCGCGACCACCATGATCTCGATGTGCTGCGCGAGCCCGACCGCCGTGAACACGGAGTCGAGCGAGAAGATAATGTCGATGAGGCCAATCTGGATGACGACGCCCAGCACCCGCGTGCGCAGCTTCACGCGCTTGCCGGTCTGATCCTCCGCACCCTCGAGTGCGCCGTGGATCTCGTTGACGCTCTTGACCAGCAGAAACAGGCCGCCGAAGAACAGGATCAGGTCGCGCCCCGAGATCTCTTCGCCGATGACGGTGAACAGCGGGTCAATCAGGCGGGTCAGCCAGGTTATTGAGAAGAGGAGCGCAATGCGCGTGACCATCGCGAATGAGAGTCCGAGGACGCGGCCGCGCTGCTGCAGTTCGGGCGGCAGTTTCGAGACGAGGATCGAAAGAAAGATGATGTTGTCGATGCCGAGGACGATCTCGAGCAGTGTCAGCGTCAGGAACGACACCCAGACGGCCGGGTCGGCGAGAAACTCGATCACTGGGCCTCCATTGCCGCGTCCTCAGGGCAGTTCGTCGACGTCTCCGCGCTTCTCGGGCGGCATGAAGTCCCGGCCCGACGCCCCGAGGTCGAGTGCAATCGCACCGGCGACGTAGACCGACGAATAAGTGCCGATCACGATGCCGATGGCCAGCGCGACCGCGAAACCGCGAAGCGTCTCGCCGCCGAGCACCGCGAGGAAAATCACCGACGACAGCGCGCTGCCGGAAACGATGATCGTCCGGGCAAGCGTCTCGTTGATCGCCTTGTCGATCACTTCCGCCGGCGACGCCTTGCGCATCGACCTGAAGCGCTCGCGGATGCGGTCGAAGATCACGACCGTGTCGTTGACCGAGTAGCCGAGGATCGTCAGCAATGCCGCGACCACATTCAGATCGAACGGGATACCGAGCAGCGCGATGGCGCCGACCGCGACGATCGGGTCGTGCAGCGATGCGACCAGCGAACCGACGCCGAAGCGCCAGCGAAACCGCAGTGCGATGTAGATCAACACGAGCAGCAACGTCATCAAGAGCGCAAGCGCGGCCTGATTTCCGAGTTCCTGGCTGATCTGCGGACCGACGGATTCCGTGCGGCGCAATTCAGCGCGCGGATCGAGCGTGCGCAGCGCCGCCATCACGCCGGTGCTCTGGCCGGTCGCCGCGCCCGCGCCGGCGGGCGGCAGGCGCACCTCGAGATCGCTCGCGGTACCGTAGCTGCGGACCTGGAAATCCTCGAAACCGGCGTCGGAAAGCGCGGTGCGCGCGCGTTCGAGGTCGACTGGCTGGCTGAAGGCGACCTCGAACACCTGTCCACCAGTGAAATCGACCGTCAGGTTCAAACCGCGCACGAGCACGAGCACGATCGATGCGACGACCACCGCTGCCGACAGCCAGTACCAGTAGCGCCGCAGCGCCATGAATCGTATCGACGGGACCTTTTTGAGGAATTCCATCGTCATTCTTCAGATGGCCAGCTGCTCGATGCGGCGGCGGCGGCCGTAGGCCAGGTGGATCAGCGCACGGCTACCGACCAGCGCCGTGAACATCGACGTCACGATACCGATGCAGAGCGTCACCGCAAAGCCACGCACCGGGCCCGAGCCGAACAGGAACAGCACACCGCCCGCCAGCACCATGGTCACATTGGAGTCGGCGATCGCGGAGAACGCCTTGTCGAAACCGGCATTGACCGCCGCCCACGGCGATGCGCCGATCGCCAGCTCCTCGCGGATGCGCTCATAGATGAGGATATTCGCGTCGACCGCCGTGCCGACCGTCAGCACGATGCCGGCGATGCCCGGCAGCGTCAGCGCCGCGTTGAAGAGGCCGAGGATTGCGACGATGAATATGACGTTCGTCGTCAGCACGATGTCGGCGATCAGGCCGAACACGCGGTAGTAGAGCACCATGAACGCGAACAGGAAGATACCGGCGATGCCGAGCGCGCGCGCGCCCTTCTCGATGTTGTCCTTGCCGAGCGCGGGGCCGATCACGCGCTGTTCGACGATCACGATCGGCGCGGCGAGCGCGCCGGCACGCAGCAGCTTCGCGAGTTCCGTGCCCTCCGCGGCCGAAAGCCCGGTAATCTGGAAATTGTTCGAGAAGACGCCGCGGATGGTCGCGACACTGATGACTTCTTCCTTCGAGCGGTCAACGACGACTTTCTTGCCGTCGCGTTCGACCATTTCGCGCTCTTTCTCGATGAACACGACGGCCATCGGCCGGTTCAGGTTCTCGCGCGTCGTGCGGAGCATTTCCTCGCCGCCGCGGCTGTCGAGCTTGACGCTGACCGACGGCTCGCCCTGCGACGGCGCGAACGAGGCGTCGATCAGCTGCTCGCCGGTCGCGATGATGTCGCGCTTCAGCAGCACCGGGCTGCCGTCGCGCTGCCGGTAGAGCCGCGTGCCGAGCGGCGCGTGGCCGCTGCGTTCGGCTTCGAGCGGGCTCGCAACGGTGTCGACCAGACGAAATTCGAGGGTCGCGACCTTGCCCAGCAGCCGTACGACTTCAGAGGCGTCCTGCGCGCCCGGCACCTGCACCGCGATGCGGTTCTGGCCCTGGCGTTGAACGACGGTCTCCGCGACCCCAAGCGCGTTGACCCGGTTCTCGAGCGCCGTGATGTTCTGCTGGATCGCGAAGTCCTGGCGTTCCTTGATCTGCGTTTCGGTCAGAGTCGCCTGCAGCGTGCCGGCTGCGGCGGCCGCGGTGATGGTCAGCGCGGGATCGTAATTGAGGAGCGCCTTGCGCGCGTCCTCGGTCGCCGCCGGATCGCGCAGCTTCACGGTCGTCACGGCTCCCGCGACCGAGACCTCCTCGTACGGAATCCGCGCATCCCGCAGCACCTTGCGGAAATCGCGCTCCATGCGCTGGAGCAGCTGCGCGACGGCCCCCTCGGTGTCCACCTCGTAGACCAGCAGCATGCCGCCGCGCAGATCGAGGCCGAGGCTCATCGGTTCGATGCCGAGCGCATTCAGCCAGTCCGGGGCGCGCGAAGCCGTCGTCAGCGCGATCGCGTATTGGCCCTCGAATCGCTGCTGGATGAGGTCGCGGGCCCTCAGTTGCTGGTCGGCATCCGCGAAGCGGATCCACAGGCGGCCATCGTCGTCGACGTAGATTTCCTCGGTGGGAACCGATGCTTCGGCGAGCGCGGCGCCGATGGCGGCCGTGGCCGCCTGGTCGAATGCCGCGCGATCGCGCTGCGACAGCTGCAGCGCCGGCGACTCGCCGTACCAGTTCGGCAGCGCCAGCAGGATGGCACCCAGCAACATGGCCGACAGCAGGGCGCCCTTCCAGAAGGGATATCGTTGCACGGGAGTCGGTCGCGTTCGCGGGCGCTCAGGCGCCCTTGTACGTGCCCTTCGGCATCAGTTGCGCGACCTGGAACCGCTGCACGGTGATCGCGACGCCGGAAGCGATTTCGAGCGTGATGAATTGCTCGTGCACATCACTGATGCGGCCGAGGATGCCGCCATTGGTCACGATCTCGTCGCCGACGGCGAGCTTCGCGACCATCTCGCGGTGTTCCTTGGCGCGCTTCGTCTGCGGACGGATCAGCAGGAAATAGAAGACGACGAAGATCAGCACCAGCGGCAGCAACGTCGTCAGCGTATTGGCGGTCGACCCAGCGGCGGCCTGTGCCAGGGCGGGCGTGATGAAAAAGTCCATTTCCTTCCTCTGCGCGGGGGCCGGTCCATCCGGCCCTGTTTTGGGCGCGTGATTATGCCACAGAGCCGGCTGGCTGCCGCCGGGCAACGTGGAAACCTTCGCGAAACGCGCTGAATGCGCCCGCCATGATTGCGGCGCGCATGCGGCTCATCAGGTCGAGGTAATAGTGCAGGTTGTGCAGCGTCGCGAGGCGCGCCCCGAGCATCTCGCCGCAGCGGTCGAGATGGCGCAAGTAGGCGCGACTGTAGTGGCGGCAGGTGTAGCAGGAACAATCCGGGTCGACCGGGCGCGTGTCCTCGGCATAGCGCGCATTGCGGACGTTCATGACTCCCCAGGATACGAACAGGTGGCCGTTTCTTGCGTGCCGAGTCGGCATCACGCAATCGAACAGGTCGATCCCCGCAGCGACCGACTCGACGAGGTCCTCGGGCCGGCCGATGCCCATCAGGTAGCGCGGCTTGCCGCCAGGCATCAACGGCACCAGCGTCTCGAGCACGCGCTGGCGCTCTCCTACGGGTTCACCGACCGACAGCCCGCCGATCGCGAGGCCCTCGAAGCCGATGCGCTCGAGTCCTTCGAGCGATGCGGCTCGCAGCCGCTCGTGCATGCCGCCCTGCACGATGCCGAACAGCACGCCTCCTCCCCGGTCCGCATCCCAGGCCTTGCGGCTCCGCGCCGACCAGCGCAGCGACAGTTCCATCGATTCGCGCGCCTGATCTTCCGACGCCGGATACGGTGTGCACTCGTCGAAAACCATCGCGATATCCGAATCGAGCGCGCGCTGGACTTCCATTGAGCGCTCGGGATCCAGGAACACCTGGTTGCCATCGACCGGCGACCGGAAACTGACGCCCTGCTCTGACAACTTGCGCATCGCGGCCAGGCTGAATACCTGGTAGCCGCCGGAGTCCGTCAGAATCGGGCGATCCCAGTGCATCAGCCGATGAAGGCCGCCGTGGGCCTTCACGACACTGGTGCCGGGCCGCAGCATCAGGTGAAACGTGTTCGCAAGCACGATCTCGGCGCCGCAGGCGGCGAGTTCCTCCGGCGTCACGCCCTTGATGGTGCCGTAGGTGCCGACCGGCATGAATGCGGGCGTCTCGACAGCGCCGCGCGCGCAGTCGATGCGGCCACGGCGTGCGGCGCCATCCCCCGCAAGCAGCGTGAAATTCACTGGCGCGCCCCGCGTGGCGCAAGAGCTGCGGGATCCGGCAGCACGAACATCGCATCACCGTAGCTGAAGAACCGGTAGCGGCCGGCGATCGCGTGATGATACGCGGCGAGCACGCGCTCGCGCCCGGCGAAAGCCGCGACCAGCACCAGCAGCGTGGACTCTGGCAGGTGGAAATTGGTCAGCAGCGCATCGACCGCGCGAAACCGGTGGCCCGGCGCTATGAAGATGTCGGTCTCGCCTTCGAGCGGCGCGAGCTTGCCGCCTGCGGCGGCAGTTTCGAGCGCGCGCACGACCGTGGTGCCCACCGCGACGACACGGCCGCTGCGTCGGCGCGCCGCCTGTATCGCCATCACGACATCCGCGGACACGCGAAAGCGTTCCGCGTGCATGCGATGCTCCGCGAGATTGTCGGAACGGATCGGCTGGAACGTGCCGGCACCGACGTGCAGGGTCAGCCGGGCGACGCCCACGCCGCCAGCGACCAGCCGTTCGAGCATCGGCGCGTCGAAGTGCAGGCCGGCCGTGGGCGCGGCGACCGCGCCGGGTTCGTCGGCGAAGACGGTCTGGTAGCGCTCGCGATCCAGATCCTCCGCCGCGCGTGCGACGTAGGGTGGCAATGGCATGCTGCCTTCGGTCTCGAAGTACGCGAGCGCCTCGCGATCGAGTTCGAATTCATAGAGGTCGCCGCGACGCGCGGCGATCGTCGCGGTCGCCCCCGCCGGCAGCGATACGGTTCCGCCGGGACGCAGTCCCTTGCTGGCCCGCGCCTGCGCGAGAATCCGGCGCGGGCCCAGGATGCGCTCGAGCAGGATCTCGCAGGCGCCGCCGCTGGCCTTGTGCCCTTTGACACGCGCCGGCAGTACGCGCGTGTCGTTCAACACGAGCAGGTCACCCGGCTGGAGCAGTGCCGGCAGGTCCGTGAACAAGCGGTCGCGGAGCGACCCGTCCGCACCGTCGAGCGCGAGCAGGCGGCTTGCCGTTCGAGCCGGCAATGGCTGCTGCGCGATCAGTTCCCGCGGCAATGGATAGAAAAAATCTGCGCGGCGCATGCGCCGCGCAGACTATCACAGGGACATGGCCGGTCAGCCCGGCGTAGCGGCCGCCGGCGGCGCGGGCGGCGTCGGCGGCGCGGGCGGCGGGGGGCGGCGGCGCAGCACATCGGCTTCCGCGCGCGCCGGGACCCTTCCGCTCAAGGTCTGCGCGCGCCGATCGCGCAGGATTTTCAATTCCACCGTTTCGCCCGGCTCGTACGAGCGCAGGATGCGCATGGCATGGCGCCCATTCTCCGGTTCGCGCCCGCCAATCGTTACGATGACGTCGCCGTCCTGCAGTCCGAGCGACGAGTCTTCCGGCGCGCGCACCACCAGCACGCCCTTGTCGGCGCCGAAATAGCGGCCGAGTCCCGGCGTCAACGAGGTGAACTCCGCGTCGCCCCAATCGTCGAGCAGCCAGTGCGGATTGCCCGCCATCGCGATGCCCGCCACCGACGGCATGGGCGGCAGGCCCTCTATCATCGGCATGGGCGGCAGCGCTTCGTGGTTTCGGATGAAGAACACCTGATCGAGCGGGCGCGCCTCGACTGCGACCTTGACCGGCTTGCCGTCACGCTGGAGTTCCAGAGCGACCTTGTCCCCCGGCTCGACAGCTTCCATGAACTTGACGAGTTCGCGGCCGGTCGTGACGGGCTTCGCCTGGATTGCGACGATGACGTCGCCCGTCCTGACGCCCGCTTCCTCCGCCGGTCCGCCCGGGCTCACGCCATTGACGCGAACGCCTGCGGCGCCCGGCGCGGCGCCGCCGAGGTTGACGCCGAGCATGGCCCGTGGCGACGGTGGCGGCAGCCGGAATTCGAAGGCGCGATGCATCGCGGAGCCGCCCGCCTCGCTGCTCAATTCCGCGACTTCGCGAGCGGCCTCTTCGAGTCGGCGCTGCGCGTCCTCCAGCCTCTGTTGGACGGTCGCCTCGTCCTTCGCCTGGACCGGGACCGCTACGAGTACCAGCGCCGCGGCCGCCATCATCGTTTGAATAGTCCTGAACATCGTCGCCTCCGGAAAATCAGTAGGTGCCGATTACGGCCGCATACCGGACCTGGACCAGCGAATTCATGACGTCGGCGCGTTGGCGCCACAGGCGCTCCGAGCGTTCCGGCGCATTCGGCTCGAGCGTCACACGGCTCAGCCGGTCATCGAGCAGCGCGAGCCTGTCCTCGAGTTCCGCCACCGTGAACGCGGTGCTGCCGCGCATGACCTGACGCTCCGGCAGCGTCGCGAGCAACCGCTCGAGCCGTGCATTTTCGTCACGCGCGGCGTCGCTCGCGAGAATGACCGGCGCCACGGCCGAAGCCACGCGCCCGAGTTCCTGCTGCGTGGACTGCAACCACCACCCGAGACCCGCGGCAATCGCGAGCACGGCGGCCGCGACCGGCAGCGGCCACCGCAGGCTCGCGCGCGCTTCCCGCTGGCGGCGCGCGGCCAGCACGGCAGTCCAGCCCGCGCGCGGCGCGTCGTAGCCGGCGAGCGCCGACAGGCGCCCGCTCCACTCGTTCAGTTCGGTATGCATGGGACCACCTCCGTCATCGCGACCGAGTCGCCCAGCAGTGCGCGCAGGCGGGCATGCGCGCGCGCGAGCTGCGATTTTGAGAAGCTCGGCGTACGGCCGACCGCGAGACCGATTTCCACGTGCGTGAATCCTTCCACGTCGTGCAGCCAGACGACGGCGCGCGAAATCGCTGGCAGCGTCATCAGCGCGCGCTCGAGGCCGGCGTCCGAAGTCAGCGCCCGTTCGCGCGCGGGCAAACGATCCATGCCACCCGGATCCTTGTCCACCCATTCGAGACTGCGATGCCAGGGCGAACGCAGGTACATCAGTGCGCGATTGACCGCGAGCGCGCGGATCCACGCCGGGAGCGGGCAGCGGCCTTCGTAGGCGCCGATGTGCTCGAGCACGTCGACAAATGTCTCCTGCAGCAGCTCCTCGGCGATGGCCGGACGGCGCACGAGGCGGCGCAGCAGGGTATACAGGGGACCGGCGGTCGCGTGATAGACGGCCTCGATCGCGGACTCATCGCCGGTCTGGGCGGCAGCCACGATTTCCGGCGGTATCGGGATCTCGGCAATGCGCGTCATCGGGCGCTTAGATGCCCTGGACCTTCAAAAGGTCGCAGGCTGGCGTCAAATGACTGGTGCCGAGGGCGAGAATCGAACTCGCATGACCTTGCGGTCGGCAGATTTTGAGTCTGCTGTGTCTACCAATTCCACCACCCCGGCACCGCGGTCGGCGAGTATACGGCGGCTTGGCAGAGCGGGTCTCCAAGACGACAATCCAGCCGATGAACTACTGCCCGAATTGCGGCGCGAAGGTCGCCCGGCGCATTCCCGACGGCGATCACCTGCCCCGCTTCGTCTGCGAAGGCTGCCAGGCGATTCACTACCAGAACCCGAAACTCGTGGCCGGCTGCGTGCCGGAGAGCAGCGGCCGGATCCTGCTGTGCCGGCGCGCGATCGAGCCGCGACGCGGCTACTGGACAGTGCCGGCGGGATTCATGGAGAACGGCGAGACGCTGCAGCAAGCGGCGGCGCGCGAGTGCCACGAGGAAGCGCTCGCCCGCGTGGAGATCCAGGATCCCTGTGCGATCGTGCACGTGCTGCACGCGCACCAGGTCCACGTGCTGTTTCGCGCGGTCCTCGAAGGCGGATCGTTCGGCGTCGGCGTCGAGAGTCTCGAAGTCGGGCTTTATGAAGAGCGCGACATTCCATGGCCGGAAATCGCGTTTCCGAGCGTCGAATTCACGCTGCGGCGATACTTCGAGGACCGCGCGACCGGCGAGCGTACGCTGCATTTCACGACGTTTGAGCGCGCGCCGCGCGCCGCTTGAAACCGCCGCGGGCGTCCGCCTGTGGCACAATGCGCCGCTCGAAAACGCGCCCTGGAGCTGCCTCGATGACGTTTGTCGTCACCGAATCCTGCATCAAGTGCAAGTACAAGGACTGCGTCGAGGTCTGCCCGGTGGACTGTTTCCACGAAGGGCCGAATTTCCTCGTAATCGATCCCGACGAATGCATCGACTGCACGCTGTGCGAACCGGAATGCCCGGTCGAGGCGATCTATTCCGAGGAGGAAGTACCGGCCGGCCAGGAGCCTTTCCTCGCGCTCAACGCCGAGCTCGCAAAGGAATGGCCGGTGATCACCCAGCGCGGCGAACCGCCGCCGGACGCCGACGAGTGGAAGGACGTGCCGGACAAGCTCCGGCTGCTCGAACGCTGAGGCGTCAATTCGACGCGGCGGCGGCCGTGGACGCCTGCGCCAGGTACTCCGCCATGCTCGCGGCCGGCATGTAGCCTGCGAGGTATTCGCCTTCGTCCGTGATGATGCCGGGCGTGCCGCGAATGCCCAGGCGCTCCCCGAGCGCATGGTGTGCCGCGATCGGGGTCGCGCACTTCGCCTCGCTGACGGCTTCGCCGCGCTTGGCGCGGGTCAGCGCATCCCGTCGGTCCGGGCTGCACCAGACCGCTTCCGCCTTGCGCCAGGCCTCGGAACCGGGGCCGCCCGCTGGAAACATCACATAGCGCACGCGGAAACCAAGCCGATTGAACTCGGCGATCTCCTGGTGCATGCGGCGGCAGTACCGGCAGTCGACATCGGTGAACACAGTCAGCGTGTACCGCACCGCGCCGGCGGGCGAGAACACGATCGCGTCGCTGTCGGCGATGCCGGCGAGGATGTCCAGTCGCCCTTCCTGGCGGCGCGGCTCGGTCAGGTTTTGCTTGGAATGCATGTCGAATACGTCGCCATCGACGTAAAAGCGGCCGTCGGTCGAGACGTAGCCGACCTCGGCGCCCGAGCGGATTTCGTACAGACCCGCGATCGGCGACGGCTTCACGTCCTCGGGCTTCACGTCGAGCTGGCGCGCGATCTCCGTCCGCGCGTCCGGCTTCGCCGCCGGCGGAGACGTGGCCGCCGTCGACGCCGCGATCGAGAGCGTCGCAACCACCGGGATGAGGAACGATCGGAGCGGATGATTCACGCGGGCCTCGGGACACTGTGGGCCGTCATTTCGACCGCGCACCGGGGCCGCGGTTCAGCCCAACGATTCTATCAGCCGCGCGGGTGGTGTTGCGCGTGCAGTTCTTTCAAGCGCTCGCGCGCGACATGCGTGTAGATCTGCGTCGTCGACAGGTCGCTGTGGCCAAGCAGCATCTGCACGACGCGCAGGTCCGCGCCGTGATTCAGGAGGTGGGTGGCGAACGCGTGGCGCAGCGTATGCGGCGAAAGATCCTTCTCGATGCCGCCTTTCTTCGCATAGCGCTTGATGATGTGCCAGAAGGCCTGGCGGGTCATGCGGTCGCCGCGCCGGGTCGGGAACAGGTGGTCGGTCTGGCGGTCGAGCAGGATCTCGCCGCGGGCACCGCGCACGAACTCGTTCAGCCAGCGCACGGCTTCCTCGCCAAGCGGAATCAACCGCTCGCGGTTGCCCTTGCCGACGATGCGCAGCACGCCCTGGTTCAGGTTGACCTGTCCGTGCCGCAGGCTCACGAGTTCAGACACGCGAAGCCCGGTCGCATACAGCACTTCGAGCATGGTGCGGTCGCGATGACCGAGCGGGTCGCTGGTCTGCGGGGCCGCCAGCAGCGCATCCACCTGCGCCTCCGTCAGCGACCGCGGCAGCGAGCGACCGATCTTGGGCATCGCAATCTGCGCGGTCGGGTCCTCCTTGATTACGCCTTCGCGCACAAGGTAGCGGAAGAATCGGCGGAAGCTCGACAGCTGGCGCGCCGTCGAGCGCGGCCGGGCGCCGGTCTCGACGCGCCAGGCGATGAATCCGAGCAGGTCGTTGCGCGTGGTGCGGACGAGGGCGGTGCTGCGCAGCCGCAGCCACCGCGTAAGCGCCGTCAGATCGGCGCGATAGGCGGCGAGCGTGTTCGGCGACAGCCCCCGCTCCATCCAGACGGCATCAAGAAAGCGGACGATCATCGGTTCCACGGGCTCGTCGGCCGGGCCGGCAGACGCAAGTGTCGCGGCACGCACCGATGTCGACGATTTCATGGCTGCGCTCATGGACCTGTCCTGCTTCCGGTCACGGACAACGACACCGCCGCGAATTCGCACGCGGCGGGCTGGTGCGACAGAATGCAGACGCAGTATGGTTTGCCTCCGGCGGAATCGAACGTGACCCGTCTCACAGACGCCTACGACCATTAACATAACCGGAACCAGTTCACAGTACCCCGCTCCCGGAGACGGTCGCCAGCGATGATCCCGAACCCGCTGCGGCTTCTGTGGGGTCTGTGGGCCTGGCTGCTCTTGCTGCCGACGCTCGCGATGGCGGCCGTTCCGATCCTGGCCCTGCCGCGGCTGGCACAGCGGCGCGCTTTGACGCGCGGCGTCTGTCGCGTCTATTTCATGCTCTGCGGCCTGCCCATTCACGTGCGGGGCATCGAACGCCTCCCGCCAGGCGCCTGCATCATCGTCGCGAATCATGCGAGTTACCTGGACGGACCGCTGCTTTTCGCCTGCCTGCCGCCGCGCTTCGGCTTCGTGATCAAGAAGGAGGCCTCGCGAATCCCGCTCGCAGGGTTCCTGCTCCGCCGGCTCGGGCACCACTTCGTCGAGCGCCGCAATCGCCACGAGGGCGCGAGCGATGCGCGGCGCATCCTGCGCGCCGTCGAGCAGGGCCAGGCGATTGCGTTCTTCCCCGAAGGCACGTTCATCGCCGAGCCCGGTCTTGCGCGATTCCACAGCGGCGCCTTCGCCGCTGCCGCGCGCGCCGGCGTGCCGGTCGCGCCGGTCGTGATCCGGGGAACTCGCCAGATGCTGGGCGCCGGCCAGATCCTGCCGCGATGGGGCCGCATCGAGGTCGAGGCGCTCGTGCCGTTCGGCGCCGAGACCGGCGCCGGCGAAGCCACGGCCATGCTGCGCGACCGCGCGCATGCACGGATCGCGGCCGCGCTCGGGGAAGAATAAGAGGGGACGCATCCCTTTTCGCGATCGGCAACCCGGAATCGCACGCGCTTTGAAAAGGGGTGCGTCCCCTCTACATGTTGCGGCGGTACTGGCCGCCGACCGCGTAGAGCGAACGCGAGATGCGCCCGAGCGAAGCCGCCTTCACGGTTTCCATCAGCTCCGCGAACACGTTGCCGGACGTCGCAGCCGTTGCCTGCAGGCGTTCGAGCGCCGCTTCCTGCGCCGCGGCATGCACTTCGTTGTAGGCGCGGACCGCCCGCACCTGCGATTGTTTTTCTTCCTCGGTGGAGCGGATCAGCTCCGCATTGCGGTTCTCGTCGGCATTGGCGCGTTCCGGCAGGAATGTGTTGACGCCGATGATCGGCAGGCTGCCGTCGTGTTTCTTGTGTTCGTAGTAGAGCGACTCTTCCTGGATCTTGCCGCGCTGGTACATGGTCTCCATCGCGCCCAGCACGCCGCCGCGCTCCGACAGGCTTTCGAATTCGAGGTAGACGGCCTCCTCGACCATGTCGGTCAGCCGCTCGATCGCGAATGAGCCCTGCCACGGATTCTGGTTCTGGTTGAGACCGAGTTCGCGCGCGATGATCAGCTGGATCGCGACCGCGCGCCGCACGCTCTCCTCGGTCGGCGTCGTGATCGCCTCGTCATAGGCATTCGTGTGCAGGCTGTTGCAACTGTCGAAGAGCGCATACATCGCCTGCAGCGTCGTACGGATATCGTTGAACTGGATTTCGCGCGCATGCAGCGAGCGCCCAGAGGTCTGCACGTGATATTTCAGCATCTGGCTGCGCGGGCTTGCGCCGTAGCGGTCGCGCATCGCACGCGCCCAGATGCGACGCGCGACGCGACCGATCACCGCGTATTCCGGATCCATCCCGTTCGAGAAGAAGAAAGACAGGTTCGGCGCGAAATCGTCGACCTTCATGCCGCGCGACAGGTAGTACTCGACGATCGTGAAGCCGTTCGCGAGCGTGAAAGCGAGCTGCGATACCGGGTTCGCGCCGGCCTCGGCGATGTGATAGCCCGAAATCGACACCGAGTAGAAATTCCGCACCCGGTTGTCGGTGAAGAATTGCTGCACGTCGCCCATCATCCTGAGTGCGAATTCGGTGGAGAAGATACAGGTGTTCTGCGCCTGGTCCTCCTTCAGGATGTCGGCCTGCACCGTGCCGCGCACGCGCGCGAGCGCATGCGCACGAATCCTGCCGTAGGTTTCGGCGTCGACGACCTGGTCGCCGCTGACGCCGAGAAGCCCGAGACCCGAGCCGTCGTGGCCAGCCGGCAGCTCGCCGCGGTAACCCGGCCGCTCGCGGCCGGCGAACAGCTTCGCGATCTTCGCCTCCGCCTCGTCCCAGCGTCCGGTCTCGCGCAGGTGGCGCTCGACCTGCTGGTCGACGGCAGTATTCATGAACATCGCGAGGATCATCGGCGCGGGGCCATTGATCGTCATCGATACGGAGGTCGACGGCGCGCAGAGATCGAAGCCGGAGTACAGGCGCTTCATGTCGTCGAGCGAAGCGATCGAGACGCCGGAGTTGCCGATCCGCCCGTAAATGTCCGGCCGCTCGTCCGGATCCTCGCCGTAGAGCGTGGTGGAGTCGAAGGCCGTTGAGAGCCGCGTCGCCTGGTGGCCGCGCGCAAGGTAATGGAAACGCCGGTTGGTGCGCTCGGGCATGCCCTCGCCGGCGAACATGCGCGTCGGATCCTCGTCCTCGCGGCGGTACGGATAGATGCCGCCCGTGTACGGGTATGCACCCGGCAGGTTCTCGGTCAGCAGAAAGGCGAGCTGCGCGCCCCAATCCGTGTGACGCGGCGTCGCGATCTTCGGCAGTTTCAGGTGCGACAGCGATTCGCTGTAGTTCGGCCCGCGCACCTCGCGGTCGCGCACGCGATAGCTGAATTCGTCCGCGGTCGCGGCCTGTTGCCGGGACGGCCAGTCCTTCAGCAACGCGATCCCCTCTGCGCCGACCGCATCGATTGCCGCGTTGTACGCACGGCGCAGCCGCGCGAGCGCGGCGTCCGGGTCGGACAATGCGCCGTCCGCATAGCGGTCGAGCGGCGCGGCGAGCGCCGGATCGCCGAGGGCCGCGAGCGCGCGATGCAGCCCGTGCGCACGGCTCGCCGCATCCGCCGCGGCGAATGCCGCGCCGTGGGCGTCGCGGCCCGCCGCCGCGATCTCGGCCAGGTAACGCACACGCCCGCCCGGAATGATCGCCTGGCGCTTCGGCGGCCCGAGCGGCGCGATGCCCTCGGGCTGCCAGGGACGGAGTCTGCCCCACTGCTCGTGCAGCCGGCGGCAGAGCGCCGCGAACAGCGCGTTGACGCCCGCGTCGTTGAACTGGCTTGCGATCGTCGGATAAACCGGTAATTCTTCCGGCGGCGTCCTGAACAGCTTGCGATTCCGGGCGACCTGCTTGCGGACGTCCCGGAGCGCATCTTCGGCGCCCCGCTTTTCGTACTTGTTCAGCACGATGAAATCGGCGAAGTCCAGCATGTCGATCTTCTCGAGCTGGCTCGCCGCGCCGTATTCGGCGGTCATCACGTACATCGACAGGTCGACGAGGTCGACGATCTCGGTGTCGCTCTGGCCGATGCCCGCAGTCTCGATGACGATCAGATCGAAGCCCGCGGATTTCAGCAGCTGCACGGTGTCGGCAAGTACCGCGGAAGTCGCGAGATGCTGGCGACGTGTCGCGAGCGAGCGCATGAAGAGCTGCTCGTTCGCGAGCGAGTTCATGCGGATGCGGTCGCCAAGCAGCGCGCCGCCGGACCGGCGCCGCGTCGGATCCATCGCGACGACCGCCACGCGCCGGTCCGGAAAGAACCGCACGATCCGATTCAGGATCTCGTCGGTCAGCGACGACTTGCCGGCGCCGCCGGTGCCCGTGATGCCGACCACGGGCGGCCGGTTCAGCGTCTTCGCCGCGAGCGCGCGCAGCCGCGTGACGACGGCGTCGTCACCGCCCTGCTCGAGCGCGGTGATCGCGCGCGCGAGCCCGGCCACATCGTCCGCCGACACCGGACCGCCTTCGTACAGCGGTCGCGGAACGCTCTGCACGCGCCGGAACACATCCTCGATCATGCCGTCGAGACCGAGACGCTGGCCGTCATCGGGTGTATAGATCTTCTCGACCCCGTAGGCTTCGAGTTCCTCGACTTCGTGCGGCGCGATCGTGCCGCCACCCCCGACCACGACCTTCACGTGACCCGCACCGGCCGCGCGCAACATGTCGATCATGTAGCGGAAGTACTCGTTGTGACCGCCCTGATAGCTGCTGACCGCGATTCCGTCCGCATCCTCGTGGATTGCGGCGCGCACGATGTCGGCGACGCTGCGGTTGTGCCCCAGGTGCACGACCTCGGCGCCGTGCGCCTGCAGTATTCGACGGATGATGTTGATCGCGGCGTCGTGGCCATCGAAAAGCGAGGCGGCGCTGACGAAGCGAAGCGGCCCTCGCGCCGAGTCGGCGACCTTGTCGATACGTTCGGCCGGGCTGCTCATCGGGTCACTCCATTGCGCCGGCCTGACAGTGTAGCGGCAGCGCTCGCGGGCAGGCTTCGGGCAAGACAAATTTCCTTTTGCAGGGCAAAATAGCCGTCTATGGCCAAGCAATCAATTGTCATTCTGGGTGCCCGCCGAACGCCGATCGGCGCCATGCTCGGAGTCTATTCCGCGGTCGCGGCGCCCGCGCTCGGGGCAACCGCGCTCAGGGCCGCGCTCGAAAGCGCAGGCGCAGACCCCGGCATCGTCGACGAGGTCGTGATGGGCTGTGTGCTGCCGGCCGGCCAAGGCCAGGCGCCGGCAAGGCAGGCCGCGCTCGCCGCCGGCGTGCCGCAGTCTGTGCCCACGACGACCGTCAACAAGATGTGCGGTTCCGGCATGAAAGCCGTAATGATCGCCGCGGATCAACTTGCCGCGGGCGGCGCCGAATTCGTGCTGGCCGGCGGCATGGAGTCGATGACCAATGCTCCCTACTTGCTGCCGAAAGCGCGCGCCGGTTATCGCATGGGTCACGGCGAAATCCTCGACCATATGTTCCATGACGGCCTGCAGAGTCCCTGGGACGGCAAGCTGATGGGCTGCTTCGCCGACGCGACCGCCGCGAAGTACGGATTCTCGCGAGCCGAGCAGGATGCGTTCGCCGCGGAATCGGTGCGCCGCGCGCTCGCTGCCGTTGAATCCGGCGCTTTCGAATCCGAGATCGCCGCAGTGACGATCACCGACCGCAAGGGCGAGCGGACCATTGGACGCGACGAAACGCCGTTCAACGTCTCGATCGAGAAAATCCCGACTTTGAAGCCGGCTTTCGGCAAGGACGGCACCGTGACCGCCGCGAGTTCCTCGTCGATCTCCGATGGCGCCGCGGCGCTGCTGCTCGCGCGCGAAGACGCTGCCACCGCGCGGAAGTTGAAGCCGATCGCCCGCATCGTGGCGCAGGCGAGCCATGCCCATGCGCCCGAATGGTTCACGACCGCGCCGGGCGGCGCGATAGCGACCGTGCTGAAGCGCTCTGGCTGGAGCGCCGCCGATGTCGATCTTTTCGAAATCAATGAGGCATTCGCCGTTGTGGCCATGGCGGCCATGAAGGACATCGGCATCGCGCACGATCGCGTCAATGTCCACGGCGGTGCCTGCGCGCTCGGTCATCCGATCGGGGCGACCGGCGCGCGGATTCTCACGACGCTCATTCATGCGTTGCAGCGCCGCGGCGGCCGCCGCGGCGTCGCGGCGCTCTGCATCGGCGGCGGCGAGGCAACCGCGGTCGCCATCGAGCTCAGCTGACACCGGCCACGGCCGGATCCAGGGTTTCGCCAACCTCGGTCGAGAGCGGTATCCCGGCCACTTCATAGCCGCGGCGGAAATCGCGCACGTGGCGGGCCATCCATTCGGATGCGCCGTCCGCATCGCGTGCGCGCACCGCCGCTACCACCTGCCTCTGCGCCGATTCGATGCGCGAGCGTGCCTGCGGCACGCGATCGATGATCACGGCCAGGCTCGGCTTCAGGAGCCTGAGCAGCGGCTCGTTCAGCAGCACGAATACCGGATTGCCGCTCGCCTCGCCGAGCGCGTCGAAGAAAGCGGCGACGTCGCCGACCGCCTCTTCTCGTTCGCCATGGCGTCCCGCGAATCGACGCGCTGCAGACTCGATCGTCGCCAGCGACGCCTCTGAACGACGGAGCGCCGCTGCGCCCGCAATCCCGGGCTGCACCGCTTGCAGCGCTTCCCAGACATCCACGACGCGCGCGCGATGCAGTTCGAATGCCTCCGAAAGTCCGCCGCCAACCGCTTCGCGGGTCGGGCGCGTGACGTAGAGTCGCTTGCCGCCTCGGCGGCGTCCGAGCAATCCGTTGCTTTCGAGTTTGCGCAGCGCCTCGCGCACGGTCGACCGGTTCACCTCGAACTGGCGGGCGAGTTCCGTCTCGGTCGGCAGCGGCTGGCCTTCCACCAGTTCGCGGCGCAGTATCCGGGCGCGGATGGCCTCGGAAACGCGCCAATAGGCCGGCGCGTAGCCCAGGGGTTGGAACATGGGTCGCTGTTTTCCGCTTGACGCTTGCCTGTCGGATTGTCGGACAATATCATAGTCGAGGTCAAGCATTACCCCCGCCCGCCGGAGGCGCCATGTTCCAGGTGGATTTCGACTTCCAGCTCGGCGAACGGGCCGACCAGCTCCGCCACGCCGTCCGCGAATTCGCACTGCGGCGCATCGCGCCGCAGGCGGAGACCATCGACCGCAGCAACCGCTTCCCGCGCGAACTCTGGCCCGAGATGGGCGACATGGGCCTGCTCGGCATGACCGTGCCGGAAGAGTACGGCGGTCTGGGATTCGGCTACCTCGAGCATGTCATCGCGATGGAGGAAATCAGCCGTGCTTCCGGCTCGATCGGCCTTTCCTATGGCGCCCATTCGAATCTCTGCGTGAACCAGCTCCGTCGCTACGGGACGGAGGCGCAAAAGCGGCGTTTCCTCCCGCGCCTCGTCAGCGGCGAGGATGTCGGCGCGCTCGCGATGAGCGAACCGGGTTCGGGTTCCGACGTCGTTTCGATGCGCACGCGCGCGGATCGTCGCGACGGAGGATTCGTGCTGAATGGCAGCAAGATGTGGATCACGAACGGTCCGGAAGCCAACACGGCGGTGGTCTATGCGACAACCGCGCCCGGCAGCGGCGCCGCAGGCATCACGGCCTTCATCATCGAACGCGGAATGACGGGCTATCGCACAGCGCAGAAACTCGACAAGCTCGGCATGCGCGGCTCCGACACCTGTGAACTCGTGTTCGAAGACTGTTTCGTGCCGGTCGCCAATCTGCTCGGCGAGATCGGCGGCGGCTCCGAGATCCTGATGTCGGGGCTCGACTACGAGCGCGTCGTGCTCGCCGGCGGGCCGCTCGGGCTGATGCGCGCCGCGCTCGACATCGTGACGCCCTATCTGCATGACCGAGAACAGTTCGGCCGGCCAATCGGCAGTTTCCAGCTCATGCAGGCCAAGCTCGCCGACCTGTACGCGGCCTGCAACTCGTCCCGCGCCTATACCTACGCCGTGGCGCGCGCCTGCGACGCCGGTCGCACGACACGCTACGACGCAGCGGCCTGCCTGCTGATGGCCTCCGAACATGCAACGCGCGCGGGCCTCGAAGCGATCCAGATGCTGGGCGGCAATGGCTACATCAATGAATACCCGGCGGGCCGGATCCTGCGTGACGCGAAGCTCTACGAGATCGGCGCCGGCACCAACGAGATCCGGCGCATGCTGATCGGGCGCGAACTGTTCCGCGCGACCACGCCATGACGCGCATTCTCTCGCGAATCGATGCGGGCGGCGCCGAATTCCGCGACAACGCGGCGCAGATGCGGTCGCTCGTCGACGATCTGCGCGCGCGGCTTGCCGCGGCGGCAGAGGGTGGCGGCGCGGAAGCGCGCGCCAAGCATCTCGCTCGCGGCAAGCTGCTGCCGCGGGATCGCATCGAAGCGCTGCTCGACCCCGGCAGTCCGTTCCTCGAAATTGCACCGCTCGCCGCCGGCGGCATGTACGGCGACGATGCGCCGGCCGCGGGCCTGGTCACAGGCATCGGCCGCATCCTGGGCCGGGAACTGGTCGTAGTCGCGAACGACGCGACCGTCAAGGGCGGCACTTACTACCCGATCACCGTCAAGAAGCATTTGCGCGCGCAGGAGATCGCGTTCGAGAACCGCCTGCCCTGCGTCTATCTCGTCGATTCCGGCGGCGCCTTCCTGCCGCTGCAGGACGAGGTCTTTCCGGATCGCGAGCATTTCGGCCGCATCTTCTACAATCAGGCGAGATTGTCCGCGGCCGGCATCCCGCAGGTCGCCGTCGTCATGGGCAGCTGCACCGCCGGCGGCGCCTACGTGCCGGCGATGTGCGACGAATCCATCATCGTGAAGAACCAGGGGACGATCTTCCTCGGCGGTCCCCCGCTCGTGAAAGCCGCGACCGGCGAGATCGTCGACGCGGAATCCCTCGGCGGTGGCGACGTGCATGCGCGCACGTCGGGCGTCGTCGATCATCTTGCCGACAACGACGCGCACGCGCTAGCGATGGCGCGCGAGATCGTGGGTGCGCTCAATCATCACCCGGCGTCGTGGCTGCCACGCCAGGAACCGGCTGAGCCGACCTACCCCGCCAACCAGCTCTACGGCCTCGTGCCGCGCGACCTGCGCCAACCCTACGATGTGCGCGAGGTGATCGCGCGCCTCGTCGACGGCTCCGAGTTTCACGAATTCAAGGCGCTGTACGGCAAGACGCTCGTTTGCGGCTTCGCGCACGTCTGGGGCCGTCCGGTCGCGATCCTCGCGAACAACGGCATCCTGTTCTCGGAGTCGGCGTTGAAGGGCGCGCATTTCGTGCAGCTCGCGAACCGGCGGAAAGTGCCGTTGCTGTTCCTGCAGAACATCACCGGGTTCATGGTCGGCAAGCGCTACGAGGCAGGCGGCATCGCGCGCGACGGCGCAAAAATGGTCACGGCCGTCGCCTGCTCGACCGTGCCGAAGCTCACCGTCGTCATTGGCGGCTCCTTCGGCGCCGGCAATTACGCGATGTGCGGGCGCGCCTATGGCGGTCGGTTCCTATGGTCCTGGCCGAATGCGCGCATTTCGGTCATGGGCGGTGAACAGGCGGCGAGCGTGCTCGCGACGGTGCGCAAGGACGGGATCGAAGCCAAGGGCGGCCGCTGGCCGGAGGCGGACCAACAGCAGTTCGTCGCGAACATCCGCGATCAATACGAACGCCAGGGCAATCCGTATTACGCGAGCGCGCGCCTATGGGACGACGGCGTCATCGACCCGGCGGACACGCGGCGCGTGCTCGGCCTCGCACTCGACGTGGTCGCGGCAGGGCCGGCGCCTGCTCCCGAGTCCTACGGCGTGTTCCGGATGTAATGTCAATGCTACGCATCGACCGCGACCCGCGCGGCATCGCCACGCTGACGCTCGACCGGCCGCAGCGGCGCAACGCGCTCTCCGCCGAGCTCGTCGCCAGGCTCACCGAGACGCTCGCGGCGCTCGCGAGCGAAGTGACGGTACGCGTCGTCGTGCTGAAAGGTGCCGGCGACGTCTTCTGCGCCGGCGCCGACATCGGCGAGATGCGCGCGGCGGGCGCGGCGGCACAGGAAGCCAACGAAGCCGATTCGCGCCGCTTCGCGGCCCTCCTCGCCCGGCTCGAGGCGCAGCCCCAGCCGACCGTCGCCGTCGTGCACGGCGCCGCTTATGGCGGCGCGATCGGGCTGATCGCGGCCTGCGACATCGTGATCGCCGCCAGCAGTGCGCGATTCGCGCTGTCCGAGGTGCGTCTCGGCCTGATACCGGCGATGATCTCGCCCTACGTGATCCGGGCAATCGGCGAGCGCCAGGCGCATCGCTGGTTCCTGACCGGCGAGGCGATGGATGCGGCGAAGGCCGAACGCATCGGCCTTGCGCACGAGACGGTCGACGACGCGTCGCTGATGGCAGCGGTTGCCAAACTCGCCGACGCCCTGCTCGCCGGCGGACCGGTCGCGCAATCCGAAATCAAGCAATTGCTCCGCCGGGTGACGGGCCGCGGCGACGCGGCGGATACGGCGATGCTGGCCGACACCGCGCGCTGGATCGCGCGCATTCGCGCGGGCGAGGAAGGCCGCGAGGGCCTCTCCGCGTTTCTCGAGCGGCGCAACCGCGCTGGATCCGCGGCGAATGAGCATTCGCCGGCTGCTGATCGCGAATCGCGGCGAAATCGCCTGCCGCATCATCCGCAGCTGCCGCCGTCTCGGCGTGCACGCGATCGCCGTTTATTCGGAAGCCGATCGCGGCGCCTTGCACGTGCGCATGGCCGACCAGGCCGTCTGCATCGGGCCCCCTCCGGCGCGCGAGTCGTACCTCGATTTCTCCGCGGTGCTCGGTGCCGCACAGCAGACCCGCGCGGATGCGATCCATCCCGGATATGGATTTCTGTCGGAGAACGCCGCATTTGCGGAAGCCTGCGCCGCTGCCGGCATCGTCTTCGTCGGGCCGCCCGCCACCGCGATCCGCGCGATGGGTCTCAAGCACGAAGCCAAGGCCATCGTATCGGCAGCCGGCGTGCCGGTGGTGCCGGGCTACATGGGCGATGACCAGTCGCCGGCGCGACTCGCCGCGGAAGCGGAGCACATCGGCTATCCGCTGCTCGTCAAAGCGGTTGCCGGCGGCGGCGGCAAGGGCATGCGCGTGGTGCGCGCCGCCGGCGAGCTCGCCGAAGCGGTCGCCGGTGCGCGCGGCGAGGCCGAGAACGCCTTCGGCGACGGACGCCTGATGCTCGAGCGCTTTCTCGAGCGACCGCGCCACATCGAAGTCCAGGTCTTCGGCGACCGTCACGGCGGCTGCCTGCACCTGTTCGAGCGCGAATGCTCGGTGCAGCGCCGCTACCAGAAGATCATCGAGGAATCGCCGTCGCCGTTCATCGATGCCGCGACGCGCGAGGCGATGACGGCAGCCGCAGTGCGTGCGGCGCAGGCAGTCGGATACGTCAACGCCGGCACGATCGAGTTCATCGTCGGGGTCGATGGCGAGTTCTACTTCATGGAAATGAATACTCGCCTCCAGGTCGAGCATCCGGTCACCGAGCAGGTCACCGGTCTCGACCTCGTGGAATGGCAGCTCGCGATCGCGGCCGGCGACAGGCTGCCGTTATCCCAGGCAGAGATCCGGCAGCGCGGCCACGCGATCGAGGCCAGGCTTTACAGCGAGGATCCGCGGCGCGGATTCCTGCCATCGGTCGGACGCATCGACCGGTTCGCGCGGCCACGTGACGACGACGGCTGGCGTGTCGACAGCGGCGTGGAGGACGGCGATTTGATCAGTGTGCACTACGACCCGATGATCGCGAAAGTGATCGCGACCGGACGCGACCGCACGGAAGCGCTCGCGACGCTGCGTCACCAGCTTGATCGTACCGCGATTTTCGGGGTCTCGAACAATCTGCCGCTTTTGCGCGCCGTTGCAGCGCATCCGCGGTTCGAGGCCGGCGACGTCGACACGGGTTTCGTCGACCGAGAGCTTGTCGCGTTGACCGCGGAGCGCGCGCCGCAGCCGGAAGCGCTGCTGCTCGGCGCGGCGATCGCGGAAAATTCGGAGCGCGCGCCGGCTGATGGCTCGCCATGGGCGCTTCGTGACACCTGGCGCGCCGGCGGCACGGCGCGGCGAACGATCGGATTGCGTACGCCGGCGTTCCTTCGGTTGCGCGTCAGCCGTGACGGCCATGCGATCCGCGTTGAAGGCGATTCCCTGAGCCTGTGCGGCAGCGTCGTGGCCGATGGCACTGATCGTTATCGCGTGGACGCCGGCGAAGGACCGCATTCGTTCGAATTGATTCGCGCCGGCCATCGTCTGCAGATCGTCGGAGAACACGCGGACGAAATCGTGCTCGCGCCGGCATGGCCATTCGAACGCAGCGTCGAGGATGCGGACGCGCACCCTGCCTCGCCATTGCCGGGGCGCGTCGTCGACGTGCGCGTGCAGGCCGGCGATGCTGTCGCACGCGGCGACGTGCTTGCAATCGTCGAAGGAATGAAAATGCAGCATGCGATCCGCGCCGGTCGTGCCGGTCGCGTCGAGTCCGTGCTCGCGCGCAAAGGTGAACTGGTCGATGCCGAAACGGTGCTCTTTGACATCGCGCCTGACTGACAGTTGTCTTGCGGCGCAATAATCGCTAAGGTCCTGACCCCATTGCATTGTCTGCACTTCCTTTCGCGGGTGCAGTAAAGGGCGGCATGGATCTTTCCAACAAGGTAATCGTCATCACGGGCGCCGGCCGCGGCATCGGGCGCGCAATGGCGCTCGCCTTCGCGGCGAAGGGCGCCACAATCGCGGCGCTCGATCTGCGGCAGCCGGAACTGGCCGAAACCTGTGCGCTCTGTAGCGCACAGGGCGTGCGCGCACTGCCCTTCATGGTCGACGTCACCAACGAGGCCCAGGTGATCGCAGGCTTCGATGCGGTGGTCGCGGCGTTCGGCCGACTCGACGTGCTCGTGAACAATGCCGGCATCACGAGGGACGCGCTGCTCGTCAAGGCGAAAGACGGCGCGATCGTTTCGAAGATGACGCTCGAACAGTGGCAATCCGTCGTCGACGTCAACCTGACCGGCGTGTTCCTGTGTGGCCGCGAGGCCGCGGAACGCATGATCCGGCTCAGGCAAGGCGGCCTGATCGTCAACATCTCGTCCATTTCGCGCGCAGGCAACGCGGGCCAGACCAACTATTCCGCCACGAAGGCAGGCGTCGCGGCTTTGACGGTCGTGTGGGCCAAGGAACTTGCGCGCCACGGCATCCGAAGTGCGGCGATCGCGCCGGGCTTCTGCGCGACCGAGATTCTCGCCGCGATGAAACCGGAGACGGTCGCGAAGGTCCGGAGCGCGATACCGCTGAACCGCCTGGGCGAGCCCGCGGAAATCGCGGCAACCGCAGTCTTCATCGCCGAGAACGATTTTGTCACCGGGCGCGTGATCGCGGTGGACGGTGGGCTGAGGCTGTAGGGGCCGAGGCTCCGGCAGAGCTAAGGTTGTAGACTGTCCTCGAGGTGCTGGCATGAATCTCGACGCGGTACGGGCGGTCATCACGGGCGGCGCATCCGGTCTCGGCCTCGCGACCGCCGCGCGATTCGTCGCCGCCGGCGGCAAGGTCGCACTGCTCGACGTACAGGACGAGGCCGGGCAAAAGGCCGCCGTGGCTCTCGGTGCGAAAGCCACCTATCGGCATTGCGACGTCACGAGTGAATCCGCCGTGGATGCGGCCGTCGCCGATGCGGCGCGGCAAATGGGCGGGCTCAATGTCGCGGTCTCCTGCGCCGGCGTCGCGACACCCGGCAAGTTGCTCGGCCGCGACGGGCCGTTGTCCTCAGCAGCGTTCCTGCGAGTGCTCCAGATCAACACGCTCGGCACCTTTCATCTCGATCGCGCGGCAGCCGCGCACATGCAGAACAACACGCCCGATGGCGATGGCGAACGCGGGCTGATCATCCACACGGCGTCCGTCGCCGCGTTCGAAGGCCAGGTCGGGCAGCCTGCCTATGCGGCGTCGAAGGCGGCCGTCGCCGGCATGGTCCTGCCGCTTGCCCGCGAACTCGCGCGCTTCGGCATCCGCGTCATGGGCATTGCGCCCGGCATCTTCGGAACACCGATGATGGCCGGCCTGCCGCAGGAAGCACAGGCGTCGCTCGGCAAGCAGGTTCCGTTTCCGCCGCGCCTCGGCCGGCCGGAGGAGTACGCGGAACTCGTCGCGGCGATCTGCACAAACCATATGCTGAACGGCGAGACCATCCGGATCGATGGCGCCATCCGGATGGCGCCGCGATGAAAACCGTGCAGGAGCGCCCGGCCGTGCTGCTGCTTATGGCGCTGGCGCTTGCCGGCTGCGCGACGGAACCGCGCACGATCACGGTCGAGCGTCCGGCGCCCGCGCAAAGCGGTATCAGTATCCCGATCGAGTACTACACGCTCGGTAACGGCCTCAAGGTGGTGCTGTCGCGGGACACGACCTCCCCGACCGCCACTGTCGGCGTGTATTACCGGATCGGATTCCGCATCGAGCCGAAGGGCCGCACCGGCTTCGCGCACCTGTTCGAGCACCTGATGTTCCAGGGTTCGGCGAATCTCGGAAAGATGGAATTCATCCGGCTCGTCGAGGGCAATGGCGGCGTCGTCAATGGCTCGACCAACTTCGATTACACCAACTATTACCAGATCGTGCCCGCGCACACGCTCGAAACCGTGCTCTGGGCCGAGGCGGACCGGATGAAGGGCCTTGCCATCACGCAGGAAAACCTCGTGAACCAGCAGGGCGTCGTCAAGAACGAAGTGCGCGTCAACGTGCTGAATCAGCCGTACGGCGGTTTTCCGTGGCTGTCGATGCCGCAGGTCGCGAACCGGAACTGGCACAACGCGCACAATTTCTACGGTGACCTTGCGGATCTCGACGCCGCGACGCTCGAGGATGCGCGCGCGTTTTTCGATTCGTTCTACGGACCCGGCAACGCGGTGCTCGTAGTCGCAGGGGACTTCGACCCGGCCATGGCACGTGCCTGGATCGAGAAGTATTTCGCGCCGATTCCGTCGCGGCCGGCGCCGGTGACAGCCCGATCTCGCGGAGCCGCCGCAACTGGCCGAGCAGCGTTCGAGCTACGTTGATCGCCTCGCGCCGCGGCCCGCCCTCGCGCTCGCCTGGCACGTACCGCCGCGCGGCACACCGGATCACTACGCGTTCAGCCTGCTCGACCAGATCCTGCTGCAGGGCGAGGACAGCGTGTTATGGCAGCGTCTCGTGCAGGAGCGCGGCTATTCCGGCGCGGTGTCGGGCGGCGTCAACCTGCTCGGCAACGAGTTCACCTACGACGGGCCGATGCTCTGGATGCTCTATCTGGTGCACGACCCGGCCGTCGCGCCCGAGGCGATCGTCGCCGACGTCGACGCCGAGATCGCGCGGCTGCAGGCGGCGCCGCCGACCGCCGCCGAGCTCGCGCGCGCGCTGACCAAAATCCGCGCCGCCCTGTACGATCTCGCCGGATCCAGCACGCGCTTCGGCCTGCTCGACCTGCTCGCCTGCTTCGCGCTCTTCGACAACGATCCGGCGCGCATCAATCGCATCGAATCCGAATTCCGCGCCGTCACGCCGGAGCGGATAAGCCGACGTGGCGCGCCGCTATCTGACGCCCGCGACGCGCACGATCCAGATCGTCGAACCCGGCCGTGCCACAGCCGAGGCCGCGCCATGAACCGGCTGGCCGCGCTGCTGCTGCCCTTGCTGCTCGCGGCGCCGAGCGGACAGGCGCGCGAGGAACCTCCCGCGCCCGGCCACCCCCGCGATTTCCGCCTGCCCGGCAAGGAGACGCTGCGGCTGCAAAACGGACTCTCGATGACCTTCATCGACTACGGAAGCGTGCCAAAGGTCACTGCGATCGCGGTCGTGCGCACCGGCAATATCGACGAGGGCGAATCGACCTGGCTCGCTGATGTCGCAGTCGAGATGCTGAAGGAAGGCACGCAGACGCGCAACGCCACCGACATCGCGCAGGAAGCCGCCGGTATGGGCGGCACGCTCAATGTCGGCGCCGGCGCCGAGCAGACGACCCTCGGCATTTCGGTGTTGTCGGAGCATGCGGTGGCCGCCGTCAAACTGCTCGCGGACGTGCTGCGCAATCCCCGCTTCCCGGAATCGGAGCTGCCGCGCGTCATTGCGAATTTCGAGCGCACCCTGGCGGTCGCTCGCTCCGATCCGCAGGGACTCGCCGACGAGGCGCTTGCAAGGCTGGTCTACGGTGATCATCCGTTCGGGCGAACGCTGCCGCGGGACGGCCAGCTCGCGGGCTACGACATTGCCGACGTGCGCGGCTTCCACACGCGGAACTTCGGTGCCGCGCGCACGCATGTCTACGTCGCCGGACGCTACGACCGCGCCACGCTCGAAGTCGCGCTGAAGGATGCGTTCGGCGACTGGGCGACGGGTCCGCCGGCCACGGAGTTGCCGCCGCATCCGAGCGAGACGCTGCAGCTCGCGCTGATCGATAGCCCCGGCGCGCCGCAGTCATCGGTGCGCATCGCCGTGCCCGTCCCGCATCCGGCCGCGGCAAACTACTTCCAGACCACGGTGATGAACAGCCTGCTGGGCGGCACGTTCAGTTCCCGCATCACGACCAACATCCGCGAGGACAAGGGCTACAGCTACTCGCCGAACTCGTCCATCAGCGCGCGGCGCGGCAGCGCGCTTTGGGTCCTTCAGGCCGAGGTGACGAGCGAGCACACGGCCGCGGCGATCACCGAGATATTCAACGAGATTGACCGGCTGCAGCGCGAGGCGCCCTCGACCGCAGAACTGCAGGCCATCAAGGCCTTCCGTTCAGGGCTGTTCGTGATCTCGAACTCGTCGCCGAGTGGCGTGCTCGGCCAGTTTGCCTTCATGGACCTTCATGGATTGCCCGACGACTTCCTGACGAACTGGGTGGCGAGCGTCCATGCGGTGACGCCGGCGCAGGTCAGCGCGATCACCGGCGAATACATCCGGCGCGATCGCATGACGGTTGTCGTCGCGGGGGATCTCGCGACCATCGGCGACAGTGTTCGCCAGCTTCCGCAGCTCAAAGGAGCGCGGATGCCGTGACCGATCGCGACGTCATGGAGTACGACGTCGTCATCGTCGGTGCCGGTCCCGCCGGCCTCGCCTGCGCGGTGCGGCTGAAACAACTGAAGGCGGATCTCACCGTCTGCGTTCTCGAGAAAGCTTCCGCGGTCGGCGCGCACATGATTTCCGGGTGCGCGCTGGAGCCCGGCCCGCTCGATGCGCTGCTGCCCGAGTGGCGCCAGTCGCCGCCCGGCATCTGCGTCCCCTGCCAGCGCGACGAATTCTGGTACTACACGAAGCGCGGCGGCGTCCGCCTGCCGAATCCGCCGCAGATGCACAACCGTGGCAATTTAATCGTCTCGCTCGGCCAGCTGGTTCCCTGGATGTCGCAGCGCGCGGAGGCGCTGGGCGTCGACGTGTTTCCCGGATTCGCGGCGGCCGAAGCGCTCGTGGATACCGATGGGCGCGTCGCGGGCGTGCGGATCGGAGACATGGGCCTCGACCGCGACGGCAAGCCCGGTCCGAATTACACGCCCGGCGCCGACATCCGCGCGGGCACGACCATCCTTGCCGAAGGCTGCCGCGGCAGCGTGACGAAGCAACTCGTCTCGCGCCTTGGCCTCGCTGACGGCCGCTCGCCGCAAAGCTACGGCCTCGGCATCAAGGAACTCTGGCAATTGCCACCCGGCCGCGCGGAGCCGGGACTCGTTCATCATACCGTCGGCTGGCCCGCCGACCCGAAGACGTACGCGGGCAGCTTCCTGTATCACCTCGATCGCGACCGGGTCTATGTCGGCTACGTTTCCGGTCTCGACTACTGCGGACCCGCGCTTCCGCCCGTTCGAGGCGTTCCAGCAGTTCAAGCATCACCCGCGCATACACGCGCTGCTCGACGGCGGCGAAATGCTGTCTTATGGCGCGCGCGCGATTGCGGCGGGCGGCTGGCAGGCGCTGCCGCGGATGGATGCCCCGGGACTGCTGCTGATCGGCGACGCCGCCGGCACGCTGAACGTGCCGAAGATCAAGGGCGTGCACCAGGCGATCCGCTGCGGCGCGCTCGCGGCCGAACACCTGGTCGAGAACGGCGGGTCCGAGGGATTCGACGCGCGCTGGCGGACATCCGTGGGCGGGCGGGAGCTCAAGCGCGTGCGCAATATCAAGCCGGGATTTCATCGCGGCCTGTGGTGGGGCCTCGCAAATGCGGCGTTCGAAACAGCGGTTGGCGGCCACAGCCCGTGGACGCTCACGCACCACGAGAATCACCTGGCGCTGCACCGGCTGGAGACGGCGCCGATGGTCGAGCGCGACTGGGGCGAGCGCGACCTCGCGCCGCGCGACCGGCTGGCCGCCGTATTCCATGCCGGCAACGTGCACGACGAGAATCAACCCGTGCACCTGAAGGTTCACGACACGTCGATCTGCGCGACCCGCTGCATCACCGAGTTCGGCAACCCCTGCCAGTACTTCTGCCCCGCCGCCGTGTACGAGATGATCGACGACGGCGCCGGCGGCAAGCGACTGCAGATCAACGCCGCGAACTGCGTCCACTGCAAGGCCTGCGACATCAAGGATCCCTACGGCATCATCACCTGGACCACGCCGGAAGGTGGATCCGGGCCGAATTACCAGAACCTTTAGATGGATGCCGACGAGCCGATCTGGACGCCATCGCTGTTCCGGATAGCGGACGCCAACCTGACGCGGTTCATGACGTTCGTAGAGAATCGCGGCGTGCCGATCGCCGACTACGGTGCGCTCTACGACTGGTCGATCGCCGAGCCCGCGGCATTCTGGTCCGCGTTCTTCGACTACGCGGACGTCATCGCCGATCGCGGCAGCGGTTCGGTGCTCGCCGACGGCGACCGCATGCCCGGCGCACGCTGGTTTCCCGGGCACGCGGCTCAACTTTGCGGAAAATCTGCTGCGTGGACCGGATGCCGAGCCGGCGATCGTCTTTCGCAACGAACGCGGCGCGCGGCGGGAAATGACCTGGCGGGAACTGCGTGCCGAGACCGCGCGCATCGCCGCCGGACTGCGCGCCGACGGCATCGGTCCGGGCGATATCGTCGCCGGCTTCCTGCCAAACCTGCCGGAGGCAGTGATCGCGATGCTGGCGACCGTGAGCCTCGGCGCGACCTGGACGTCCTGCTCGCCCGACTTCGGCATCCAGGGCGTGCTCGACCGGTTTGGCCAGGTCAGACCGAAAGCGGTTTTCACCGCGGACGGATATTTTTACGCGGGCAAGACCATCGATTCGCTCGCGCCGATCGCGGGCGTGCTCGAGCGGCTGCCTTCCGTGTCACGGGTCGTCGTCGTGCATTACGCCGGCACGCAGACTGGGGTGGCGACCCTGCCGAGTGCCGTGCCATTCGCCGAGTACGGCGAGCGAGGCGCGACGCTCTTCTTTTCGCGCATGCCATTCGATCATCCGCTCTACGTGCTGTATTCGAGCGGCACGACCGGTGTGCCGAAATGCATCGTCCATGGCGCCGGCGGGACACTGCTGCAGCACCTGAAGGAACACCAGCTGCACACGGACCTCAAGCCCGGCGACCGGCTCTTTTTCTTCACGACCTGCGGCTGGATGATGTGGAACTGGCTCGCCAGCGCGCTCGCCGGGGAAACGACGATCGTCCTCTTTGACGGATCGCCCCTTCATCCGGGATCCGGCGTGCTGTGGGACATGGCGGCAGACGAGGCGGTCACCGTGTTCGGCACGAGCCCGAAATATCTCGCCACGCTGCAGAAGAATGGCTACCGGCCGAACGAACGCCATGGGCTCGCGGTGTTGCGTACGCTGCTGTCGACCGGTTCGCCGCTTGCGCCGGAACAGTACGACTTCGTCGCCGATGCGATCGGCCGGGACATCCAGCTCGCGTCGATTTCCGGCGGCACGGATATCGTGTCCTGCTTCGCGCTCGGCAACCCGCTGCTGCCGGTGTGGCGCGGTGAATTGCAGTGCCGCGGTCTCGGCATGAAAGTCGACGTCTGGAATGACGAGGGCCATCCGGTGATCGGCGAGCGTGGCGAACTGGTGTGCACGGCTCCATTTCCCTCGATGCCGGTCGGCTTCTGGAACGACGCCGACGGCGGTCGCTACCGCGCGGCGTATTTCGAGCGGTTCCGGGGCGTCTGGCACCACGGCGACTACGCGCTGCTGACGCCGCGCGGCGGGCTCGTGATCCTCGGCCGCTCCGATGCCGTGTTGAATCCGGGCGGCGTGCGCATCGGCACCGCCGAAATCTATCGCCAGGTCGAACGGCTCGACGAGGTGCAGGACTGCGTCGTCGTCGGCCAGGACTGGCAGAACGACGTGCGCGTCGTGTTGTTCGTGCGACTGCGCGAAGGCCTGACGCTCGACGACGCCTTGCGCGAACGAATCCGCGGGCAGATCCGCGCCAATACCACGCCCCGGCACGTGCCCGCGCGCATCGTCCAGGTGCCGGAGATCCCGCGCACGATCAGCGGGAAGGTCGTCGAGCTTGCGGTGCGCGAGACGATCCACGGCCGCCCGGTGCGGAACACCGATGCGCTCGCGAATCCGGGCGCACTCGAACACTTCCGCAACCGGCCTGAGCTCGGCGACTGAACCGCGCGGCCGACAAGCATCCGTTGACGGCGCGCATCGAAGCCGCGCTCGCCGTGCACGGCCACGCGCCGGATGAGCCGCAGCGGCAGGTCATCGCGCGCCTCGAGGACCTGCGCCGGCGCGTGCTCGCGCGCCGCTCGCTGTTCGCGCGCGGCCTGCAACTGCTGCCGGCCCCGCGCGCCGGCCGGGCGCCGCTCAGGGGCCTCTATCTATGGGGCGGAGTCGGGCGCGGCAAGACCTTTCTGGTCGACGAGTTCTTCGCGGAACTGCCGATCCGCGAAAAACGCCGCGAACATTTTCATCGGTTGCTGCAGGACGTGCATGCGGGCCTGCGCAGGCACCGCAACCTGTCCTCGCCGCTCGTCGGGGTCGCGGCCGACCTCGCCGCCAGCACACGGCTGCTATGCGTCGACGAGTTCGTGGTCAGCGATGTGGCAGACGCCATGGTTCTCGCGACTTTGCTCGATGCGCTCTATTCTCGCGGCGTCACGCTGGTCGCGACCTCCAATCTGCCACCGTCGGAACTGTATCGTGGAGGCCTGCAGCACGAACGCTTTCTGCCGGCGATCGCGCTGATCGAAAAGCATTGCCGCGTCATGGAACTCGATGCCGGCGTGGACTACCGCCTGCGGCAGCTCGAACGCGCGGCGCTCTACCTCGGACCGGATGCCAAGGATGCGGAAGCGCTGCTGGCGGGCGCATTCGAGCGGCTCGCCGACGGCCCCGGCGACAAGGACGTGCGCGTACAGGTCGAAGGGCGCTCCGTGCGCGCGCGACGCGAAGCCGAGGACGTCGTCTGGTTCGATTTCCGCGAGATCTGCGAAGGACCCCGCTCGGTAGCCGACTACATTGAGATCGCGCGCTGCTACCACACGGTGTTCATCGGTCGCGTGCCCGTCATGGGTGCCGGTGACGACGACGCTGCCCGCCGGTTCATCACGATGGTCGACGAGTTTTACGACCGGGGCGTGAAGCTCGTCCTCTCTGCAATGGCCGAGGTACCCGCGGCGCTCTATCGCGGCGAACGGCTCGCCTTCGAGTTCCGCCGCACGGCGAGCCGCCTCATCGAAATGCAGGGACGCACGTACCTGGCGCGGCCGCATCGCCCCTGAACGCGGCCGCCCGGATCGCGTGGCGACGGCAGTTCGCAAACTGCCGGCAAATCCAGTTGACATAAGGTATTTGAGATATCGCGCGCGCGACAAGGTTGGAGTACGCTGCTTTCACACCGGTGATCCTGAGTGCACGCCCGCCCGGGGCCGCGCGACGCCGGCACAATAATTCGGTGGAGGAGACTCGAATGGCGAAGGGAAATCGAATTGCCGTTGTCTGTGCGGCCGTGTCGCTGATGGCCTGCGCGATTCCGAACGCAATGGCCGCTCCGAGGCCCGATGCGCCGGATGAAGTGCTGAATGCCGTCAAGAATGGGCCCTACGCGAAGATCGGACCCTGGCTCGGCAACCTGCATGAGGAATATCGCGAAAGCGTCGCCAAGGGCGGCAATGCCAAGAATTTCAAGAGCAGCAATCGGATGCTGCGCGTCAGCAACGGCGCCGTCGGTGTTGATGCCTACGCGACGAATGGCAGGGCGCTGGCTGAATCGCTGCGCACGCTGGGCGCCACGAGGATCAAGGTGCGTGGACCGCTGGTCTCGGCGCAGGTCCCGGTCAAGTCACTGGGTCAGATTGCGGCGCTCGCGTCGCTGCGGTCCGCGCGGCCCATGCTCGCGACGACCCGGGCGTTGCCCCCGCAAGCTAGCTCCCAGGGTGACGTCTCGATGAATGGCCCCGCCGCGCGCGACGCCGCCGGTGTCGACGGCAGCGGCCTGAAAATCGGCACGCTGTCGGACACCTTCGCCTGCAACCCGCCCGCATTTCAGCCCGGTGCGCCCAACAGCAGTTTCGCGGAAGACCTGTCGAATGGGGAACTGCCGCTCGACACGACGATTCTGGACAACGGCCCCTGCCCCGGCAGCGACGAGGGTCGTGGCATGGCGCAGCTGATCCACGACGTCGCGCCCGGTTCCTCAATTTCATTCCATACCGCGTTCAACAGCGAGTTCGACTTTGCTGAAGGCATCATCGAACTCGCCGACGACGGCGCTGACATCGTCGTCGACGACGTGATTTATTTCCGTGAGCCCATGTTCTCGGACGGCATGATTGCCCAGGCCGTCGACATCGTCGCGGGCCGCGGCGTGCCGTATTTCACATCGGCAGGGAACCAGGCCCGAGACTCGTACGAAAGCGAGTTCCGCGGCATCAATGTCCTGGTCAATGCCGGCAAGAACTTGAATGGCGGAAAGGCCGTCGTGCGGCGCTTTCATAATTTCGGCACGGCCGAGAGCCCTGCGATCCTGCAGCCGGTATTCCTGCAGCCCGACGCGGAGGCCGGGTTCACGATCTTCAGTTTCCAGTGGGATCAACCGCACCTGACCGCAACGACTTACGCGCGCCTGAAGGCCGGCCAGGACCCGGCGCTCGCGGTCGGCGCGGAGAGCGACCTGGACCTCGTGTTCTTCGATCACAAGGGCCACGTCATCCGGCTCTGTCCGCCTGGCGTGTCGCGCGGGATCACGTGCCAGATCACCGGTGATCCGAACATCGGCGGCGATGCCGCCGACGTTGCCGCGCTGTTTTTCTCAGGTCCGCCCAAGACCGCGCAGCTCTTCTTCATCGGCATCGTCCTGAACGCGGGCCCTGACCCGGGTCTCGTCAAGCATTCGTGGTTCCAGACGCAGGGCGTCTTTGGCTTACTCGATTTCGACACGCAGAGCGGTACGGCATGGGGCCATTCGAATGCGGCGGGCGCGCAGTCGATCGGCGCGGCGTCGTGGTATGTCACGGAGCCGTTCAGCACGAGCGGTGAAGTGCCGCCGAATGATTTACTGACTCCGCCGATCGACCTGAGCCCGTGTGCGCCGGCCTGCCTGAATGACTTTTCGTCGGCGGGCAATGTGCCGATCCTGTTCGATCGGTTTGGCGCCCGCCTCGCGGAGCCCGAAATCCGGCTGAGCCCGAGTGTGACCGGGCCGGATGGCGGCAATACAAGCTTCTTCCTGTCGGACTCGAGCTACGACGATGACGACGGTGACGGGATCAACAGCCCGTTCAGCATATTCATCAGCGGGCTCGACCAGCCGGGGGACGAATATCCGAACTTCTTCGGCACCTCGGCCTCTGCCCCGCATGTCGCGGCCGTCGCCGCGCTGATGCTCGAGAAAAAGTCGGATATCACGCCCGCCGAGATACGCCAGATATTGGAGGACACCGCCCGGCCGATCTCACTGCGCTTCACCTCGGCCCGCCCGACGATCACATTCCCGATCGAAGATATCGGGCCGGACGGCTACAGTTTCGACGCGGGCTTCGGCCTGGTCGACGCCGCTGCCGCACTCGAGGCGGTTCCCGACTGAATTCGGCCGGTATCCCGGATGCCCATGGAGCCCGGCCCTGTGCCGGGCTCTTTTTTTTGGGATCCCGCACCGCGCCTACTTGCGCATTGATTGCGTCGCCGACAAGCCGCGTCCACCGATCATGTCGGCCACCTTGTAGCGGCCGGTCGCCGTCAGCGAGTCGTAATCGCTGTGCGCCCGGCGAAGCTGCTCACGACGCACGGCGAACGGCGACGACGTGATGTCCTCGAGACGCACCGGATAGGAGAAGAGGTATCCCTGCGCGGCAACGCAACCGAGTTGGAGCAGATGCGTCACCTGATCCTCGAGTTCGACGCCCTCCGCCACGGTTTCGAGCCCCAGCGTTTCGCCGAGCATGACCACGGCGCGCGCGAGCTTTGGGCCTTCGCTCGACTCTGTCAGCCGGCTCACGAACGAACGATCGATCTTCAGGATGTCGATCGGGAAACGATGCAGATATGACAGCGAGGAGTAGCCCGTGCCGAAGTCGTCGATTGCGAGCCTGACGCCGAGCGCCTTGAGTTCCTTGAGCCGCGTGAGGTTGCCTTCGGTGTTCTGCATGATCGTGCTTTCGGTCAGCTCGATCAGCAGGCATTCCGGCTCGAGGCCGGACAGCTCGAGGGCGTGGCGCACGTCCGCGACCAGGTCGCCCTGCTGCAGATGCCGCCCGGAAATGTTGACCGCCAGGCGCAGCCCGTTGCCGGCGGCTATGGATGAACGCCACTGCTGCAGGCGCCGGCAGGCATCGAGCAGCACCCACTGCCCGAGCTCGATGACCTGGCCCGTTTCCTCGGCCGTCGGAATGAATTGTCCCGGCATCAGCCGGCCCTGCTCAGGGTGCTGCCAGCGGACCAGCGCCTCCACGCCCAGCAGTTCCGTGGTCTGCAGATCCACGATCGGCTGGAATTCCAGGAAGAACTCCTCCTGCAGCAGCGCCTGGCCGATGTCGTCCTCGAGGCGCAGGCGCTCGCGCAGCAGTTGCTGCATGCTCGAATGAAACACGACGTGGCGGCCCTTGCCCGCCGATTTCGCACCGTACATCGCGATGTCGGCGTTCCGCAGCACGTGTTCGGTGTCATCCCCGGGCTGCGCCAGCGCGACGCCGATGCTGGTCGTGACGTTCAGGTCGCTGCCGTCGATCTGCAGCGGCGCCCCGAACGCGCGTGTGACGACCTCCGCGATGTTCTCCGCGTGCTCCGGCTTCGCGATGCCCTCCAGCAGCACGGCGAATTCGTCGCCGCCGAGCCTGGCGACGGTATCGTCCGCGCGCGTGCATTTCACGAGACGTTGCGCGGCAGTCTGCAGCAGACGATCGCCGGCATCGTGACCCATCGAATCGTTGACATTCTTGAAGTTGTCGAGGTCGATCATCAGAACCGCGACCTGCTGGCCGGTCCTGCGCGCGACGGCCAGCGCATGGTCGACCCGGTTCCGGAACAGGCTGCGATTCGCGAGCAGCGTCAGCGGGTCGTGGAACGCGAGCTGGCGAAGCTGGTCCTCGAGGGTCTTGCGCTCCGTGACATCGCGGAGGTTGAGCGCGAGGCCCTTGACCGCGGGGTCGGTTAGCAGATTGCTGCCGACACATTCGAGGATGAACCGTTTCGCAGTCGTGCCGACTGACAATTCGACCGGTCCGACGGCGATGCCATGAGTCGCGGTCACCTCCGCGAGGAACGTGGCGAGCCGTTCGCGATCGGCCTCGATCCATATCTCCGACAGCTTGCGGCCGATCAGGTCGTCCTGCTGCAGCGCGAAGGTCCGCTCCACGGCCGGCGACGCGTACTGGATGCACCCATTGTCGTCGACGATCATGATGACGTCCGACGCATGCCTGATCAGTGAGGCGAATCGCGCCTCCACGAGATTGACGGCGCGCCGCTGCCGAGACTGCGCGTCGTCGCGAAGGATCACGCTCTGCCGTGCCATGACCAGCACCGCCAGGATAAAGATCGACACCGTCATGACCGTGACCGGGTTGCTGGAATCTCCTGACGCGAAATACACGAGCACAAGGAAGGACATCAGCATGGCGGCATAGGGCACGGCCTGCGTGACTGCCGCGTTGACCGGTGCCGAGCGCGATCCGGAACGCGAACGGTCGCGAATCTGCGAATGCGCGGCCGCGGTCAGGCCCACGTAGCAGCTCAGGTACAGGACGTCGGAAAAGCCCCCGGGCAGGTACTGGTGGGTCACGACCGACGTTGCCCAGACGATGTCGGCGAGGAACATGACGGAAAATCCGGCCGTCAGCAGCAGCAGCGTGTTGCGGCTGAGCGGGCCGCGGGTGCTGTTCATCAGCAGCACGCCGATCGCCATCAGCATCAGGCAGTCGAGCGCGATATAGGCCTGCGACAGCACGAACCGGGCAAAGTCCTCCTGGTTCGCGGCGGCGGCGGGGCTGATCACAAAGTACCAGAAGAACGTGCCGAACCCGAGCACGAGGATCACCGAGTCCAGCAGCAGCCGGCCCCAGGGCATGCGCAGTGCGCTGGAGCGGATCGCGATTACAAATGCCGATAGCAGCAACGCGTAGAACGTCAGATAGACGACGTCGGCCATGGACGGGAACGGGTCCAGTGCCTGCAGGCGATAGAATGCATCGATCAGGTTGCCGGTGATATAGGTCACCAGTGCCGCAGCGAGAAACGTCCAGGTGCGGCGCGTCGCGAGTTCAGGCGCCGCGCGCGCGGCAAGGACCGCAAGGAGCGCCGCGGCGAGGCTCGCCGGCGTGTCGTTGAAAAGCAGGTAAACGTCGAGCGCGGGGCTCGGCCCGAAGTCGCCCACCGTGATATAGATGGCGACCGCGATGTAAACGGCCACGCCGATCGTCACCCAACCGGTCCAGCCGCCGACCATCGATCGATGGGACAGGCGGTAAGTGCCTGTCGGTTGGCCCGGGGACGTCACAGCGTTCATGCCATTTCCTGGCTCGCGATCCCCAGATCATGTCAAGTCGCAGGGGTCCCGGCACGCATTACACCGGAATTCTTGCGCAAGTTGTGAACTGTCTCCCGGTCAGATCACGCCGCGGCGCTCCTGGTCGAGCTCGATCGACTCGAACAACGCGCGGAAATTGCCCTCGCCAAAGCCTTCATTGCCTTTGCGCTGGATGATCTCGAAGAAGATCGGGCCGATCACGTTCTTGGTGAATATCTGCAGCAGGACGCCCTCCTCCGCGCTGCCGTCGATCAGGATGCGCCGTTCCTGCATGCGTGCGAGCGATTCGCGGTGACCGGTCACGCGCGATTCGATTCCTTCGTAGTAGGTGTCCGGCGTGTCCTGGAACTCGACGCCATTCGCACGCAGTGCGTCGACAGTCGCAAAGATGTCGTCGGTGAACAACGCGATGTGCTGGATGCCCTCGCCGTGATACTCGCGGATATATTCCTCGATCTGGCTCTTGTCGTCCTGGCTCTCGTTGATCGGTATGCGGATCTTGCCGCACGGGCTCGTCATTGCACGGCTGAACAGCCCCGTCTTCTTTCCTTCGATATCGAAGTAGCGGATCTCGCGGAAATTGAACAGCCGCTCGTAGAAACCCGCCCACAGGTCCATGTGGCCGCGGCTGACGTTGTGCGTCAGGTGGTCGATCAGCGTGAGGCCCGCCGTGCGCACCGGCGCTGCGTCGGGCGCCGCGACGAAATCCACGTCGTAGATAGTCCGGTCGCCATACCGGTCGACCAGGTAGATCAGGCTGCCGCCAATGCCTTCGATCGCCGGGATATGCAGTTCCATCGGACCGACCGGCGTCTCGACGGGTTTCGCGCCGAGCTCGACGGCGCGGCGAAGCGCCGCGGCGGCGTCCCGCACTCGGAATGCCATCGCGCAGGCGGATGGACCGTGCTCGCGCGCGAATCGCTGCCCGAAGCCGCTAAGTTCCGCATTGATGACGAAATTGATGTCGCCCTGGCGGTGCTGCGTCACGTTCTTGCTGCGGTGGCGCGCCGTCACCGGGAAGCCCATGCGGTCGAACAGGCCCCGCAGCTGTTCGGGGTCCGGTGCCGTATACTCGACGAATTCGAAGCCGTCCGTGCCCATCGGGTTGTCGAACCGCTCGGCCATGAGCTACTCCCGGGTTAGTTGCAGTTGCAACTATAATGCATTGATGATGGCTCCCGCGAACGACGTCCCGGCCCTCGATCTCGAGCATTTCCTGCCCTACCGGCTCTCGGTGCTGTCGAATACAGTGTCCTCGGCCCTCGCCGGCGCTTACGCGCGTCGATTCGGGCTCACGATCCCCCAATGGCGCGTCATTGCCGTGCTGGCTCGCACGCCGGGGCTTTCTGCGGCCGGTGTCGCCGAACGCACGGCGATGGACAAGGTCGCGGTCAGCCGCGCCGTCACCGGGCTCGTTCACGCCAGGCGCGTGCGGCGCGTACTCGCCTCCGCCGACCGGCGCAGGTCGGTGCTCACGCTGACGCCCCGGGGACTGCAGGTGTATGGCCGCATCATTCCGCTGGCGCTCGCCTATGAACGCCGGCTGCTGGCGGAACTGTCGCCGGCGGAGCAATCGCAGTTCGATGCATTGCTTGCGCGGCTGCAGAAGCGCTCCTGGCTGCTCGGACCCGCCGGTGACTCGCGTGTATAATTCGCGCCGCCACGCCGTCGTCCGCGGCATTGCGGACCGGGCGCCCCTGGAGTGTCGATGCTAGGCAGGATCCCGGCCGCCCGTCAGGCGATCATCGATCGCATCGCGGCACGCGCCCGCCGGGCCGGGCGTCGCGGCATGCCGGTCTCGCCCGAACGCCTGGCGCGCTGTT
>CAWIWZ010000003.1:0-369136 GCA_963839885.1 uncultured Gammaproteobacteria bacterium | reverse complement strand
CTGAGGGCGCCGGGTCCGCCAGTAGATCGCGTCTGCGGTCAGGCCAGTGACTTCGGGCAGGACCGAAATCGCCTCTTCGCGCCGTCCACGCGCCTTGTCGCGAGCGACCGAAGCGGGCGGTGCGTATTCCTGGACGTAGAGCCAGCGCCCGTCTTCCCCTCGCGGATCCGACTGGTACAGGTCGATCGCGAAGGAATACTCGGGCATGTCCGCATCGTAGAGCCGGTAGCAGGAAATCGCGTCGCGTCGGGCCCAGGCTGCAAGCTTGTCCATGTTCTTGCGGAGCCGGTTCGCGAACATCTGAGCGCCCGGACGGGCGCGCGCGGATTCGGCATCGATGACGGGCGGACGGCCCGGTTCGCGCGCGATGATGAATTCGGAAGGTTCGATCGAAAATCGCAGCAACCGGCACTCGATCGGACCGTTCATCATCCGGTGCGTCCGGCGCGCGTTGATGCCGAGTTCGCGTCCGAGCGCCGGATTTCCGGTGAACACGGCCGCCTGCCAGCCGCGATAGCCCTCGCGAAGGCGCTCGCCCAGGAGCGCGTAAAGCGTGCGCAATGGCTCCGTCTCGCCGATGCGCTCGCCATATGGGGGATTTACCGCGACGAGTCCCTCGCGCGCCGGCGCCGCCGGCAGCGTCGCAAGTTCCGAACGCTGGAAAAAAATGCGCTCCGCAAGTCCTGCGCGCCGGGCATTGTCGGCGGCATCGCGCAGCACCACGGGGTCGCGATCGAATCCCCGAATTCGTCCATGGGTCAGATTTCCCGGTGCGGCGCGCGCCCGCGCTTCCTCGCGAAGCGCCAGCCAGAGGGCCGCATCATGCCCTCGCCAGCGCTCGAAGCCGAATCGCTCGCGGATGAGTCCGGGCGCCATGTCGGCTGCGATGAGAGCGGCCTCGATTGCCAGTGTGCCGGAGCCGCACATCGGATCGACGAACGAACCGCCGGCCACCGCGAGCGCGGGCCAGCCCGCGCGGAGTCAGGATCGCCGCAGCGAGATTCTCCTTGAGCGGCGCCGCGCCCTGCCCTCCGCGATAGCCGCGCCGGTGCAGGCTGTTGCCGGACAGGTCGACGCGCGACCGTGATGCGTCCGCGCGCGGCATGCACGTTGACGCGCAGGTCCGGTGATTGCCGGTCGACGGATGGCCGCTCGCCGGTCTGCTCGCGAAACTGGTCGACAATCGCGTCTTTCGTGCGCTGCGCACCGAATTGCGTATGCGAAATGCCCGGTACGGCGCCGGCAAAATCGACCGCAAGCGTGGCGCCGACGGCCATGTGCGCCGACCAGTCGGTGCGGCGCAGGCCCGCATACATTTCGTCGCGCGTTCCCGACCGCGAAGTCGTCCAGCCGCCACAGCACGCGCAGTCCGAGGCGCGACCACAGGCAGATGCGATAGGCGCCGGCGAGCGTCGCCTCGCAGGAAGCGCCGCCCGGCGCTTCGCGCACGCCGGACAGGCCGAGTGACGCGAGTTCCGCGGCGAGCAGATCGGCGGTTCCAGTTGCCGCGGTGACGAAGACTCCGGCGTGTTCCAGAATTGCGGCCCTCAGTCGACAGGCCACTACAATAGCCGGCGGCGTCACCGAAAAGTGGTTCGGGACGACGTTGCGATGGCGCCGCCGTGGTTTCCGTCCAGGCGCATGAGTTCCGCGCCGGCAATTGGCCGATCGAGGAAGCCCACGAGGATCCGGTACATGTCCGGATCGAACATACCGGGACGCCACTGGAACTCGGCGAGTTCAACGGCGTCCGTGGCCGTCCCGAGGTGGCACCATCGGTCGAATACGTGGATTTCTTCATTGCCGCGCCAGTCGCGTTCGCGGATGGCGATCCGCCCCGCAAACGGCCAGTCGCGCCGTCTGATTCCCGACAGTGCAAGCCGGACACGTAACGCGTGCAGCGCCGGCGCCTCCCCGCCCGCGCAGGCGCCGCGGCAGCGGCCGAGCTGGAATCCGATGCACGAACCTGCTCCGCGCTCGAGTCCGAGGCGTTTCATGCAGAGCTGATGCTCGCGCACGAGTCCTTCGAGCGCCCGCTCGGCGTCGCCACGGCGCCTGAACAGGCCGTACGTCTCCGGGACGTCGTCCACGGCGTCGAGCGGCGCGATCCTCGCGCACGGCCCTCCCGCGTCGTCGCCGAGCCGGATCGTCCAAAGCTCTCCCGTTTCGCGCAGCCGCCGGTTGAGCAGCGGCTTTCGTTCCTTGATCAGGCGCGTCTCGGTCACGAGCGCGCCGAACTCGCCCGCCGTCTCGATCCATTCGATGCGCCGCGCGAGCGTCGCGAGTTCCTGCTCACGGCGCGCCCTGGGACCGGCAAAGTGCGCGAGCGCGCGGGTCGCGAGGTTCTTCGCCTTGCCGACATAGAGCACCGCGTCGTCCTCTCCGTAAATCAGGTAGACGCCTGGCGACTCGGGCAGCTCGTCGGCGATCGAGGGGTCGAGACCCGGCGGCAACCGCGGCACGGCGCGCAGCCGATCGACGATGCCGGCGAGCGCCGGACCCGGAAAGCGTTCGCCGACGATGCGCAGGAAATCGGCCAGCACGCGCGCGTCGCCGAGCGCGCGGTGGCGCGCATCGCAGGCGATGCCGTAACGCTGCATCACGGCATCGAGGTTGTGGCCGCGGATCTCGGGCGTCAGCGCACGGGACAATCGCACCGTGCAAAGCACGGGCGCCCGGAAACCGATACCGAGCCGGCGGAATTCGCTCCTCAGAAATCCGTAATCGAAGCGGACGTTGTGCGCGACGAAGAGCCGGCCATTGAGGCGCGCCAGGATGTCGGCGGCGACGTCTGCGAAGGACGGCGCGCCGGCGACCATCGCTTCGGTGATGCCGGTGAACTGCTGGATCGCGTACGGGATGCGCGTGCCGGGGTTGACGAGCGTCGAATACTCCTCGACGACGCGGCCGCCCGACAGCAGTACGATACCGGCCTCGATGACGCGGTTGCGCACCGCGTGGCCGCCGGTGGTCTCGAGATCGACGCAGGCGATCTCGCCCGCGAAGGGCAGGTCAGGCGCCGCCACCGTCCAGCTTCAATAGCGGTGCGTAGAGATCCGGCCGGCGGTCGCGGAACACGCCCCAGGAGTGCCGGTAGCGCCGGATCGCGTCGAGATCGAAGGTCGCAGTCAGGATCTGCTCGCTGTGATCGTCCGCCTGCGCGACGATTTCGCCGGTGTGATCCGCGATGAACGAATGTCCATAGAAGGTCATCTCGACCTTTTCGCCGCGCTCGCGTCCGATGCGGTTCGACGCGACGAGCGGCATCACGTTGGCCGCCGCATGGCCCTGCATCGTGCGCTGCCAGTGCCAGCGCGAATCGAGCGACGGGTCCTGCGGCTCGGATCCGATCGCGGTCGGATAGAGCAGGATTTCCGCGCCCTGCAGCGCCATCGCCCGCGCAGATTCCGGAAACCACTGGTCCCAGCAGACCGCGACGCCGAGACGGCCGTAGCGCGTCGGCCACACCCTGAAACCGGTGTCGCCGGGCGAGAAGTAGAATTTCTCGTGATAGCCGGGGCTTTCCGGAATGTGCGACTTGCGGTAGATGCCGAGCGTACGGCCGTCGGCGTCGACCATGACGAGGGTGTTGAAGTAGGCATTCTCCGCGCGCTCGAACACCGACAGCGGCAGTGCGACGGACAGCTCGGCCGCGATCTTCGACAGCCGCTGTCACGGCGGGATTTTCGGCGATCGGCAGCGCGAGCTCGAAATGCTTCGCCAGATGGTCCTTGCAGAAGTACGGTGACTCGAACAATTCCTGGATCAGGATGACATTCGCGCCTTTCTTCGCGGCTTCGCGGATCAGCCGCTCCGCGTTCGCGATATTGGCCTCACGGTCGGTGCCGGAGGCCATCTGCGTCGCGGCGACGGTGACGTTCATGAGAGATCGATCCACGTGGTTTTCAACTCCGTGTATTTGTCCATCGCGTGCAGCGACTTGTCGCGGCCATTACCGGACTGCTTGAAGCCGCCGAACGGCACGGTGATGTCGTCGGCGTCGTAGCAGTTCACGTACACCGTGCCCGCGCGCAGCGCTTTCGCGACGCGATGGGCGGTAGTGATGTCGCGGCTCCAGACCGCGGCGGTCAGCCCGTAGCTGACATCGTTGGCGATGCGGATCGCCTCGTCGACGTCCTTGAACGTGATCGTCGACAGCACCGGCCCGAATATTTCCTCGCGCGCGATCTTCATGCCTGCCGTCACGCCGTCGAAGACGGTCGGCTCGACGAAGAAGCCGCCGGACTCCTCGCGCACCCGGTTGCCGCCCATTCGCAGGCTCGCCCCTTCCTTGCGTCCGGAGTCGATGTAGTTCATGACGGTGTTGAGCTGCACCTGGTCGACGATCGCGCCGAGGCGTGTCTTCGGATCGAGCGGATCGCCGGGCGCCATGGTCCTGCCGATCTCGACGATCTTTTCGAGCAGTGGCTCGCGTACCGATTCGTGCACGACCAGGCGCGAGGCCGCCGAGCACATTTCGCCCTGGTTGAAGAATATCCCGTAGGCCGCCGCGCTGGCGGCGCGTTCAATGTCCGCGACGTCGCCCAGCACGACGTTTGGCGCCTTGCCGCCGCACTCGAGCCAGACACGCTTCATGTTCGAGCGGCCGGCGTATTCCAGCATCCTCTTGCCGACCCGGGTCGAGCCCGGTGAAGGCGACGCAATCGACGTCCATGTGCAGCGCGAGCGCCTCGCCCGCCGTGTAGCCGAAGCCCGGCACGACGTTCAGCACGCCCTCCGGCAACCCCGCCTCCATGGCGAGTTCCGCGATGCGCAGCGCTGTCAGCGGCGACTTCTCCGATGGCTTCAGCACGACCGAATTGCCGGTCGCGAGCGCCGGCCCCAGTTTCCACGTCGCCATCAGCAGCGGAAAGTTCCACGGCACGATCGCACCGACGACGCCCGCCGGCTCGCGGGTGATCAGCGCGAGCGAATCGTGCGGGGTCGGCGCGATCTCGTCGTACACCTTGTCGATCGCCTCCGCGTACCAGGCGATGCAGTTGGCCGCGGCGGGAATGTCGATCTTGAGCGAGTCGGTGATCGGCTTGCCCATGTCCTGTGTCTCGGTCAGCGCGAGTTCTTCGCGATGCTTGCGGATCAGTTCCGCGAAACGCAGCAGCACTTTCTTGCGCGCCGCGGGCGCACGCCGCGACCAGTGGCCGGCGTCGAAGGCGCGCCGCGCGCTCGCAACCGCGACATTGACGTCGGCAACGTCGCAGGAGGCGACCGTCGCGATCGACTTGCCGGTCGCCGGATTGATGCAATCGAAGGTCGCACCGGAAAGCGCGGGCCGGTAGCCACCGTCGATGAAAGCTTCAGTGCGAGGCACGAGCGCCGTCGCCCGTTCGCGCCAGTCCACGGCTTTCTGTTCGCGATTCAAGGCTGCCTGCTCCTCGTCAAAGGGTCGGCGGATTCGAGGCGCTGATGATCTCACAGCGCTCGCGGCCCCGATTGCGGAACCGGTGCGGGCACCGCGCTCGCGAAATAATAGGCGTCGCCGGGCCCGAGCACCCGGGTCTGCCCCCCGATCGTCACTTCGACCCGCCCGCTGACCACGACCCCGCCCTCTTCGCCGGCGTGCCGGAGCATTTCGGAACCCGTGTCCGCGCCCGGCTCGTACGCCTCGTGCAGGATCGCCATGCGCCGACCGGGCCGGTGCGCCGCGACGAGTCTGAGCGATACGTCGCCTTCGCCAAGTTCCACGAGTTCCGCCCCGGCGTAGAAGACCTGCGTCGTGCCCGCCGGGTCCATCGTGAAAAACTCCGCCAGGCCCATCGGCAGGCCGGCCAGCACTTTCTTCAGCGAGGCGACGGACGGGCTGACGCGGCCCTGTTCGATCAGTGAGATCATGCCGTTGGTGACGCCCGCGCGCTTCGCGAGTTCACGCTGCGACAATCCGTGCATCTGGCGTACGGCTTTCAGCCGCGCGCTGACGTCATTGCCCATGGATGCCCCGGTTGTCTATGATTTTAAACACGGAGACGCGTAATATCGCGTTTCCATTCAAACGCTGTCAATTATCTTATCGACGCAGCCGGGAGCGCTCCATGAGCCCTGAATCCGCCGCACGCCCGAACCTCGATGCCTTCTGGATGCCATTCACGGCGAATCGCCAGTTCAAGGCCGCGCCGCGCCTGCTGTCGCGCGCCGAGGGCATGTACTACTGGACGCCCGACGGCCGCCAGGTGCTCGATGCGGCGGCGGGCCTCTGGTGCGTCAATGCGGGCCATTGCCGGCGCGAGATCACCGAAGCAGTCACCCGGCAGATCGCGACGATGGAATACGCACCGCCGTTCCAGATGGGCCATCCGGCCGCCTTCGAGCTCGCTAACGCGCTGGTCGAGATCACGCCGAAGGGCATCGATCGCGTGTTCTTCACCAATTCCGGTTCCGAATCGGTTGACACCGCGCTCAAGATCGCCGCTCGCCTATCACCGCGTGCGCGGCGAGGCCGCGCGAACCCGCTTCATCGGCCGCGAGCGTGGCTATCACGGTGTCGGCTTCGGCGGTATTTCGGTCGGCGGCATGGTCAACAACCGCAAGTTCTTCGGCGCATTGCTGCCGGGCGTCGACCACCTCCGTCACACGCACGATGCCGCCCGCAACGGCTATTCGCGCGGACTGCCGGCACACGGCGCCGAGTACGCCGACGACCTCGAACGGCTGGTTGCCCTGCACGACGCCTCGACCATCGCGGCCGTCATCATCGAGCCGATTGCCGGCTCGACCGGCGTGCTGTTGCCGCCGCAGGGCTATTTGCAGCGCCTGCGGGACATCTGCACGAAGCACGGCATCCTGCTGATCTTCGACGAGGTCATCACCGGATTCGGCCGCACGGGATCAGCGTTTGCGGCGCAGGAATTCGGCGTTGTTCCCGACCTGATGACCTGCGCCAAGGGGCTGACCAATGGCGCGGTGCCGATGGGCGCCGTGATGGTGAAGCGTGAAATCCACGATGCGTTCATGTCGGGACCGCCGGGCACGATCGAACTGTTCCACGGCTACACTTATTCGGCCCACCCGGTTGCCTGCGCCGCGGGACTTGCGACACAGAAGCTTTACCGGGATGGCCTGTTCGAGCAGGCGCGGACGATGGCGCCGTACTGGAACGATGCCGTGCATGCGTTGAAGGGCCGGCGCCACGTGATCGACCTGCGCGCCTACGGACTGGTCGCCGGAATCGAACTCGAGCCGCGCGCCGGGGCGCCCGGCGCCCGCGGCTATGAAGCGCTGGTCCGGGCGTTCGAAGCCGGGCTGCTTGTCCGGACCACCGGCGACACGATCGCGATGTCGCCCCCGCTGATCATCGAGCGGGCGCAGGTCGACCGGATATTCGACGTGCTGGCACCGATCATTGACGGACTGGACTAGGGCGAAAAACCAATCCTCCAGGCGCGGTGTTATCCTTTTACCCGGGGTGAACCGCGGACTGACGCGACAATGAAGGGAGCTTCCATCATGAAGACGAAAAATCAGGCGGCATGCCGTGCGGCGGTCGCCGCCATCATCGCGTGCCCGTTCGCGGCGCAGGCCCAGGAAACCGCGGAACCGGCGCCGGAAATCGTCGGCCTCGACGAGGTGATCGTCACCGCCCAGAAGCGCCAGCAATCGCTGCAGGACGTGCCATTGTCCGTATCCGCCTTTTCCGGTGAATTCCTCAAGGAAACCCGGATGAGCGACATCCGCGGCCTGGTCGATTTCACGCCGGGCTTCAGCGGCAAGACCGAGGACGGTTTCACCGACGCCCTCGCGATGCGCGGCATCGCGACCAATGACTTCGGCATTGGCGGCGACCCGTCGGTCGCGATGTTCATCGACGGCGTCTGGGCCGGCCGCACGGGCGGCGTGGTCACGTCCTTCTACGACATCGAGCGCGCCGAAGTGGTCAAGGGTCCGCAAGGCACGCTGTTCGGGCGCAACTCGATCGCCGGCGCCGTCAGCATCATCACGAACAAACCGTAGGACCAGTTCGAAGCCAGCGCGGAACTGACCTTCGCCGAAGACAACCATTTCGAGGGCACCGGCACGGTCAACCTGCCGCTGACGGACCGCGTGTACTTCCGCGCCAGCGGATATACGAAGACCGACGACGGCTTTCTCGAGAACACCGAGGGCGGCGACGATCTCGGGTTCCACGACATCTCGTTCCGGCCGGGTGGCGCTGCGCTTCGCCGGCGACGCCGTGGATGCGACCGTGACGGCCTCCTACGAGGACCGCGACCAGGATCCGTCGGTTTACTGGGTCCCCGCCGACGGCCTGCCGGAGGACCTGGTGTCGATCGACCTCGGCGACGACGGATTCGACGAGTCGGAGGTCTTCGATGCGCGGGCGAACATCGAGTGGTCGCTGCCGGGCGATTATACGCTGACGTCGCTGACCGGCTACAAGAGCTTCGATTTCGACTACCTCGAGGATTACGACGGCGGTCCGACGCAGGTCAACGACTATCGCCAGAAGAACGAGGTCGATTACGTCAGCCAGGAATTCCGGATCAATTCGCCGGACGAAGGCCGCGCGACCTGGTTTGCGGGCGCAAGCGTTTATCAGGAGGAGATCGACGGCTTGTTCGAATTCCGCTACACCGAAGACGACCTCTGCCGCGCGATCGGCATCAGCGATGCGCCGGACTTCGGCGGTCCCGTCCCGGTCATCGGCTGCACCGATTCCGATTTCGAAGACTACTGGTTCGGAGATGGCACGAATTCGACCCCGCCGATCTGCTCGTGAACAAGTCCGAGATGACCTTCGTCAACGTCGACAGCGAAGGCTGGGCCGTTTACGGCGATTTCACGTTTGAGCTCTCGGACCGCTTCGAGCTGACCGCGGGCGCGCGCTACACCTATGACGAGAAGGAAATCGAGAGCGAGGTGTTCGACAGCGGCGGCGCCCTCGGCAACAACTTCAATTTCGAATTCTTTACCGACGGCTTCGTCACCGACAAGCAGGACTGGGACGAATTCACGCCGCGCTCGCGCTCAGTTTCGACATGAGCGACGACGTGACGCTGTACGCGACCGCATCCCGGGGCTACAAGTCCGGCGGCTTCGCGACCTTTGGTTATGACCTGCATGGAGGGGTTGTCACGGACGAAGGCGCTGCCCCGGCAGGCACGACGCCGAAGTCCTTCGACCCGGAGCAGGTGGACAGCTACGAGGTCGGCGCCAAGACACGGCTCCTGAACAACACCCTGCAGCTCAATGCTTCGCTCTTCCAGCTACGACTACAAGGACTTGCAGCTCGTCTATTTCGACGACGGCTCCTCACTCGTCGCGAATGTCGGCGAAGGCGCAGGGCCAGGGGCTCGAGGCGGACCTGCGCTGGGTCCCGGATGCGCATTGGGACGTCATGCTCGGGCTGTCGCTGCTCGACACCGAGATCACGGACGCGACCGAAATCATCGATCTCGGGCCTGCGGCGACTGCGACGGCAACAACCTGCCGTTCGCGCCCGAGGTCAGCACGTCAGCGATCGTCACCTACCGGCCGTCCGGCCCTTTCGGGCGAGATGTTCTTCACGACCGAGCACGTCTACCGCGTCGGAGATGTTCGGCGGACCCGACAATATCGAGGACGCGGCGGTCGACAGCTGGAACGAGTTCAATTTCCGCCTCGGCTACAAGAGCGCCGGCGCCTGGTGGGCGACGCTGTGGGTCGAGAACGCCTTCGACGAGGAATATTTCGAGCGCGGCTGGGAGAACGCGGACGAGACAACAACCAGTTCGGCTACGGCCTGTTCAACGAACTGGTCTGGCCGGCGCGGCCCCGGACGGTCGGCATCACCGTCGGGATGGACTGGCAGTAGGAACGGCGAGCCGGCCCTCAGGCACGGCTTGGCGGCCTCGAAGACCGCGTAGCGCTTGCGCGCGGGCTCGACCGTCTCCCAGGTTCCGCTGAAGCCCGCCGGAATGACCCAGGCATCGCCGGCATTGAACTGCCAGCGCTTCCCTTCCGCGGACGTGATCACGACCCGGCCCTCGAGCAGGTGGCAGAATTCGTTCTCGCTGTAGTCGATCTTCCATTTGCCGACCGTGCTCGACCACGTTCCGGCGAAAAATTGAGCCGCTGGGATCGCTGAAATAGTTCCTGACCGTTGTTTTCGGCTCGCCCTTCATGACCTTGTCGGCGGCCGGCGACGATTCCTCGCCTTTCATGTTGCGACGGAAATCCACAATTGTCGTTGTCGTCATCGCCGTCTCCCGGGACCGGCACACTTTCGGTGCCCGCATCGATTGTAACGTCTGGCAGGGTCCGTCAATCGGGCGTAGGATGTTTTTGTGAGTAATCGCCTGCAGCCGGTCGTCGGCAACTGGTACTCGCACCGCGACAAGGGCGAGTTGTTCCAGATCGTTGCGCTCGACGAATCTGCGGGCACAATCGAGATCCAGGAATTCGACGGCGGCCTCGACGAACTCGATCTCGAGGAATGGCGCGCGCTCGCAGTCGAAACCGCGGCACAGCCGGAAGACTGGGGCGGCCCGATGGACGACGTCGAGCCGGACGAGTTCGGTTACACCGACATGGCGGATACCGAGACGGCGCGCGCGATCGAGCCCGTCACGACGACCTGGGAAGAAATCGTCGAGGACGACGACCTCGACGAGGACTCGATACACTAACGCCGCATGAGCACGAACGAGTCCCTGCTGGCCCGCCGCCAGGCCTCGGTCGCGCGTGGCGTTTCGCTCGCGCATCCCGTTTTCGTCGAGCGCGCGGAAAACGCGCTGCTCTGGGACGTGGAAGGCCGCCGCTACGTCGACTTCGCGGGCGGCATCGCGGTATTGAACACCGGTCATCGCCATCCGCGCGTGATCGAATCCGTGCGCGCCCAGCTCGAGCGCGTCACGCATGCCTGTTTCCAGGTCACCGGCTACGAACCCTATGTCGCGCTCTGCGAGCGCCTGAACCGGCTCGCTCCGGGGCCGGGCCCGAACAAGACCTTGCTGATGACGACCGGCGCCGAGGCGATCGAGAACGCTGTCAAAATCGCGCGAGTGGCGACCGGCCGCTCCGCCGTCATCTCGTTCGCCGGCGGCTTTCACGGTCGCACGATCATGGCGCTCGCACTGACCGGCAAAGTCGAACCCTACAAGGCCGGCTTCGGCCCCTACCCGGCCGAGGTCCACCACGCGCCGTTTCCCGAATGCGCTGCACGGCGTTTCGGTCGACGACGCCTTCGATGCGCTGGCGATGCTTTTCAAGTGCGACGTCGCGCCGGACCGCGTGGCGGCGATCGTGTTCGAGCCGGTGCAGGGTGAAGGCGGCTTCTACATCGCACCGAAGGATTTCGTGCGGCGGCTGCGGGAACTGTGCGACCGGCACGGCATCGTGCTGGTGGCGGACGAGATCCAGAGCGGGGCCGGCCGTACGGGACGCATGTTCGCAATGGAACATTACGGCGTCGCGGCGGACGTCACGACGCTCGCGAAATCGCTGGCCGGCGGATTCCCGCTGTCGGCGGTCGTCGGCCGCGCCGACATCATGGATGCCTGCGGTCCCGGCGGGCTCGGCGGCACCTACGCCGGCAATCCGGTCGCCTGCGCGGCAGCGCTCGCGGTGCTCGACATATTCGACGACGAGCGCATCTTCGAGCGGGCGGAACGGATCGGCGAGACGATCGGCGTCGACGCTCGACGCGCTCGCCTCGCGCCATCCGGACATCGCCGAAGTACGCCGGCTCGGCGCGATGATCGCATTCGAGCTCTGCGAAAGCGGCGATCCGAAGCGGCCGGCGGCGGACCTGACGCGCCGGCTGACGGCGCGCGCGCGGGAACTCGGGCTGATCCTTCTGTCCTGCGGCGTCTACGGCAACGTCATCCGCATCCTGGTGCCGATCACGGCCGAGGACGCGGTCATCGACGAGGGCCTCGCGATACTCGCACAGGCCGCCGGCGAACTGCTGGCCGACGCCAGCGCGACGGTGCCGAAGCTCCGGCCGGCGAGCTGACGGCGATCAGCCCGCTTTCTTGGCGGCGATGTAGTCGTCCACCAGTTCTTCGAGGATCGGCAGCGGCACGGCGCCGTTCTTCAGCACGACGTCGTGGAAATCGCGGATGTCGAAGCGCGCGCCGAGCGCCGACTTCGACTTGTCGCGCAGCTCCAGGATCTTCAGCATGCCGATCTTGTACGACAACGCCTGGCCCGGCGTGTCGATGTAGCGCTCGACTTCCTTGGTCGCGTCCTCGACCGTCATCGGGTTGTTCGCGAGCATGTACTCGATCATCTGCTCGCGGGTCCATTTCTTCGCGTGTGCGCCGGTGTCCACGACCAGCCGCGCCGGCGCGCAGCATCTCGTTCTGCAGCCGGCCGAAATCCTGCATCGGATCCTTGAACCGGCCCTGCTCCTTCGCGAGGCGCTCGGCGTAGAGTCCCCAGCCCTCGATGTAGGCGCCGAAGAACGCGAACTTCTGGAACATCGGCACGCCTTCGAGCTCCTGCTGGATCGCGATCTGGAAGTGATGCCCGGGCGCGCCCTCGTGGTAGGCGACAGTTTCCATCTCGTGCTTCTGCCGGGTCGTCATGTCGCTTCAGATTCACGTAATAGATGCCGGGCCGGCTGCCATCGGGCGTGGGCTGGTTGTAGAACGCGATCGGCGCCGTTTCCTCGCGCCAGGTCTCGACGCGGCGCACTTCGAGCGGCGCCTTCGGCAAGCACGTTGAAGTACTCGCGGACATCCGAGTAGACCGCGTCGATATAGGCCTTCGACTGGTCGAGATAGGCCTGCCGCCCCTCCTCCGTATTCGGGAAGAAATTGCGCCGGATCCTCGCGCAGGTGCTTGAAGAAGGCCGGCAGGTCGCCCTTGAAGCCGACCTTGCGCATGATCGACTTCCATCTCGCCGCGGATGCGCGCGACCTCGGCAAGTCCGATGTCGTGGATCTGATCGGCCGCCGATCCGGCTCGCTGGTCCAGAAATCGATCTGGTTGCGATAGAACTCGTCGCCGTCCGGCAGCTTCCAGACGCCGTGCGGACCGGGCGACCGGCTGCGCAGGCTTTCGATGCGCGCGATCGATGCCTCGAACCCGCGGCGGAACGGCCCCTGCAGCGCGGCAATGCCGGCGTCGAGCAGCCGCTTCTTCTCGGCATCGGCGATCTCCAGTTTGTCGACCTTGGCACGCAAGTCGGCGAGGATCGCGGAGTCCTCGGCGCTGCCGTCGAATGGCGCGCCTTTCAGGACGTTGCGCGCGTCGGTCAGCACCGGATCGAACGAGTACGAGGTCGGCACGATGCCGCGCGCGGCCGCGAGATCCATGCCTTCGATCACCTGTGCGGAGACGGCTTCGACGCCGCGCAAGCCGCGATATATAGGCTTCCGCATCAGAGGCGTCGTCCACGCGATGGATGTTCTGCATGAATGTGACGAACTGCGTGACGGGATTCTGCTGGGTCGAGAACGCGTAGTTGTGGAACCGCCACGGGAAGTTGCGCAGCGCCCGCTCCTGCAGGAACTCGAAGATCCGGTAGCTGACTTTCGAGCCGGTCGACAGCTTCGCGTAATCGAAATCCGCGCGCAGGCGGGCGAGATCCTGTTTCGTCAATTCGTTCTGGCGGTCCGCTTCGGCATCGCGAAAAATCGTCCCATTTGCCGTAGTCCGGACCTTTCATGCCGAGCTGTGCCTGGAAGATCGGGCTGTCCTTGAGGTTGCGCTGGAACACTTCCTCGAAGAAAGCGGCGAGGCGCTGCGTCTTCGGTCGCGGGCTTCGCGGCCGCGGTGGCTTCCTGGGCAAGAGCCGGCGTTGCAGCGAGGCCCGTCATCACGAGGCAGCAGCCGAGCGCCGCAATTTTCCGAGGAACGCGGTCATTCGAATCTCCTTGTGGAATCCGGCGCCCACGCTAGTGGCTGGCGCCGGCCGGCGCAGCCGCCGTCCGTCGCGGCATTCGGGCTTCTCGTCGATTAAATGGTGGCTAGGGAGAGAATCGAACTCTCGACCCCGGGGTTATGAATCCCGTGCTCTAACCAGCTGAGCTACCTAGCCACGCGGTGGGAAGGTCCCTCGGGGGAGGCGGGATTGTCGGGAGCGTGCCCATCGCTGTCAAGGCGTCGATTTGGGCGGCGGAACGATGGCGCTCGTCGGCGTAACGCCGACAGACCGGCGGATGCCGTGCAGTTGGCGACTACTGCCAGGGATCCGGGCAGGTTAAGGATTGCCGTCGAAGTCCGATTCCCTGCAGAAGCCGGCCGCGGGGATCGATGGCAGGAAGCGCGTGTCGAAGACATGGCGGATCACGTCGACCCGCACCTTGAGCTCGCCCAGGCGGTTTGCCACATCCGAGGCAGACGTCGTTGCGGGAAGCGATCCGCGGTAGTTTGTCAGCTGAGTGACGAAGGACTGGCAGTTCTCGTCACCCAGGCTCTGCTTCGGATCGAACGCCGCATCGATGCACTTGTCGAGCTTCACCTTGCCGTTCTGCCATTTGCTCGCAAGCGAGTTGCAAACCGTGGCCGACAGCGGCGCGGGACCCCCGATTGGCAGGGAGTCCACCTGCTTGCAGGCGAGTTCACGCCGCACAAAGTCCAGGTCGTCGTAGAGGGCCTTGACCAGCCTCGCGAAGACGGCATCGTTACCGATCGTGACCGACTTGACGGGCTGAGAAATGTGGGCCCGTAAGTGTCCGGCGTGATCTCAAGATTATAGGGCAGCAGCGAAAGCCGATTGCCCAGCGTCTTCGTCGGGTTGATGCAACCGCCATTCGTCGAGCATGTCGACGTGCTCGGCATCGCCGTCACCATCGCTGTCTGCCGTTTTGAATAGTTTCCGACACCGACGTCATGACGTCCCAGGCGATCAGATTTCCGGCATCCGGATACGCATCCAGGCTTTCCGGAACGTTTTCGAGCAACGTACGTCGAACTCGGCGGTAAACGTCTTCCGAAAGCGGACCCCCGCTTCGGTGATCACGAAGAACGCCTCGAATACGAAACCGGTCCGCGCCTGCGCCCGGTACTGGCGCGAGATCAGCAGGGGCGGCAACCCCGCGGGCGGAATGCCGCTGTCGTCGAACAGCAACCTGATTTCCAGCGGCAGCAGCGGCGTCACGTTCAGGAGCTGGGCAGCCGGTTTATCTTCGTTCAGTGGATCGTTGACTGGTTCGACGACCAGCGCCCGCTGCGTTGGCGCACACCGTTTGCAGTTCCGCCGGAAGCTGGTCGGCGTACCGACAATCCGGAATGCCCTTGACCTGAAAAACGGTCGCGTCGGAATTGCTGCCGGTGGCGAGCCGGACGGCAACGAATGACGCTGCCGCGTCGCCTTCCTCGCTCGTTAGAAACGTGCAACTGACGCCGCAGTCCTCCCGGAGATCGATACGATGCCGGGCGCAAGCGTCGGCCCACTGGTTGGAAAGGTTCCCGACGAATCGGCCGTCGAAGCGTCAGGTCCTCGACGTCGCCATCGTTGACCAGCGCCGTGAACGGCGACGCTGCGGGACCGAGCGCAAGCGCCTGACAAAAATTCCTGTCGGTCACGTAGACCCGTCCGGTCTGGAACTCGTGCCGATACCGTAATTCTGGGTGCCGAAGTCGCACTGGGTCGAGGACTGGGCCCGCCCCAAGGGAATATTGAAGGTTGCGAACGCAGAGCCGGTCCCGTTGGTTTCCTCGGCCAGGATCGCGGCCGTTGGTCGTCGTCGAAACGACGAAGTTGTCGATCACATTGCCGTTCGGCAACTGCAGCAAGGCGCCGCCCAGCAATTGCTCGTTTCCGCTGAGGTTCCAGCCCTGGCTATTCGCGATCACGATCGGGCTGCTCGTGTCGTCGGCTTGGGATCGGGAAAAATACAGCGGCCTTTCCCGCCTCGAGGCCGAGAATGCCGGACTTCACCGCACAGCTCGGGCACGGCTTGAATGCAGCACCCGCGTCACCGTCGATCGCGTTGATGTCGACCAGCAGTGGCCTTCCCGCATAGAGCTCGCGGGCGCAATAACGTGGCCGGCCAGAGTCGATCGGACAGGCGGCGGGAGGGAGCTTCAGCAACGATCTTGAAAGGCAGGCCTGCAGCCGTTCCCTTCTTCCCCGCGATCTAGATCGCCCCCGACAGACCGACCGTCATGCCGGTGCAAACACCGGGCTTTCTCGTGTCCAGTTGCAGGGCCGTATCGAGGCAGCTCACTTCGTCGACAAACGCCGGTGAATCCTCGGGATCCGGCCAGTGCCGTACGACATTGCCATCGAGGCAGAAGAGCCCGTCGATCGCGGTTAGCTTGCAGGAGACGAAATTCGTCCCGACGATGCCCAGGTTGAAGAAGTCCTGGGATGCGGGTCGGATCGTTGAAGGTCATCCGAGCACCGCGCTCGAGCTGAAAGCATCGACGCGGTCCAGGGTCTGTCGGGTGATTTGCGCCTGGGCCGGACTCCACGAGCTGGCAGCAAACAGCAACAGGCACAGGGCGCGGGCCGATAGAGCCGTGTGTCTGTCGAGTGACGTACGCATCGTGTCCTTCACCCCGGTTTGACTTATTGCAGCCTGCCGCTGCAAGCAGCCCGTTTCGGCTGCGACTCAATTGCCTGGCGCTGGTCGACAGGCCGGAAGGCTATCGTTCAACCCAAGTTCTAGTGACCTGGTATTGGCTGGCCTTGTCCGGCTTCCCCCAGCGAGTATATAGACTGGCGAGGCGGATGCGACCCGTTTTCGCGAGACCCGGAATCGGGGAGCCCGACAGGCCCGGCAGGCTCGCCAGCAGGAGCGTTTCCGCGTCGGTGTAGTCGCCCAGGCCCGTCAGAGCAGCGCCCTCCGCATTGCTCGCCATCGCGACCTGCCAATGATCCTCCGGTACGTGGCCGCGAGGATGCGCAGCGCTTCCCCCGCAACTTCGCGCGCCTCGTAAGCGCTTCTCCGCCAACAGCAGGTTCGCCCGCACCGTCAACGTACTCGCGACCTGCGGATGCTCGGGACCGAGTGCTTTGCGGCGGATCGCGAGGCTCTCGTCGAGCAGGCGCTCCGCTTCGGCGTACTCACCCGTCAGATCAGCCAGTAGGCGAGGTTCGTCGCGCCGCCCGCCACGTCCGGATGCTTCGAGCCGAGCTCGTCGCCGGCTCATCTCGAGCGACTGGCGCAGCAGGCGATTGCGCCTTGCGGTTGCCCTTGGCATCGTGCACGAACGCGAGATTGCTCATGGCGAGCGCGATCTCGGGATGGCTCGCCCGAGCAGCTTGCGATTCATGGCCAGCGACTCACGATAGGCCTTTTCCGCGCCGCGATAGTCACCCTTCGTCTCGAGCACGATACGCGAGATTGTTGAGACCGGCAGCGAGTTCCGGATGCGCGTCGCCCAGCATCTTGCGTTTCATTTCGAGCGCTTCGCTGTAACAGCGGCTCGGCCTGCAGGCTGGCCGAGGCCCATCAGGGACCAGGCGAGATTGTTGAGGCTTCCGCCAGGTGCGGGATGCACGCGGCCGTGCAGCTCGCGCTGCATCGCCAGGGCCTCACGCAGGTACGCTTTGGCCTGTTTGAAGTCGCCGCGCTCGCCATAATTGACGCCGAGGTCACCGAGGCTCTCGGCGACGTCGGGATGTGCTCCGCCGTATAGCGTTTCGCCGGATCCGCAACGCCTCCTCGATCAGCGGCTCGCCCTTGTCGTACTCGCCCGTGAACGACATGACGTCCGCCAGCGCCGACAGTGTCGTCGCGACTTCCGCGCTGTCTTCGCCCAACACCTTGCGCTGCATCGCGAGCGCCTCGCGCAGCGCTGCTCCGCCTCCGGGTAGTCCGCCTTGCGCGACAGCGCCTTGCCGAGATGGTTCAGGCTCTCGGCGATGGCCGCATCCGTTGCGCTCGGGAAGGCCCGGCGCTTTTCCAGCGCTTCGCGCATGAGCGGAATCGCGCGGGCGTAGAGCCCGAGGCTCGTGTAGACCGTGCCCATCGTATCCATCAACGTCGCCTGGATGGCCGGCTGTCCGGCGAGTTCGGTGTCGATGCGCGCGGCACCCTTGTCGAGAATCTCGCGCGCCGTGATGCGTGTTGCCCAGCGCCTCGCTCGGATCGGACACCTTGAACAGATCGACCATGAACCGCGTCGTCTGTTTTGCGGTCTCGGCCTCCGCCTCCGCACGCGTCGCGTTCGCGCTCCGCCTCGTTGCGCGCGAGCCAGGCGGCGCGGCGAGACCCGATGTGATCATCATGCCCGCGATCGACGCCGCGACGAGCGCCATCAGCCGGCGCTGTCGACGATGCGCCTCGCGCTGCTTGAGCTCGTCGAGCCCGACGTCGAGCATGCCGGCGAGCAGCTTGAGCAGTGCATCCTGCTTGCCGTCCTTGTGCGGCCGCGCGTCGGCTGCGATCGGCTCGCTCGGCTCCTCGGTGAGCTCGCCGTCGCCGCCGATGCGCAGATCAGCGCCTGCGGAAAGCACTCCTCGCTCCGCGGTCCCGGATCCGCCGAAGCGCCGGGCTCGCCGCTCACGAGCAGGCAGAAGATGCGCTGCTCGCGGCCGAGGCGCTTGAACGCCAGGATCTCCTCGCTGACCCAGCGCGATCGCGCGGCCGCCGGCGAGCAGACCACGATCTGGCAGGCCGATTGCGCCAGTGCTCGCGTCAGCGTCTCGCCCAGGTTCGTCGCCGTAGCCAGCTCGTCGCGATCGCGGAACACGGGCGCGAAGCGCGCTGGCACCGGACCGTATGCGGTTTCGTGCCGACCAGGTGACGGGGTACGCGATAGGTTTCGAGGCTGCGATGCAGCCACGCGCCCAGCTCTCATCGCTGTGGCTATAGCTGATGAACGCGCGGTACTTGAACGTCGTGTTCATGGGTTGCACGTCAATGCGACTCGCCGAAGCTCCTGATCGAATGCCACTCGATCACCTCCTGCAGCAGCGCGCGCTCGGTTCTGAGGACGACGTGTTCGAGGCTGTTCCAGGTCCGGCAGGAGGCAACCTGCGCACGACTGGCCGCGAGCAGGTTCCGCATATCCCTGAAACGCGCTACTCGGCGCTGCAGGTCGTTGATGGAAATAATCGAGATCGCGGCGGCCGCCAGTGCCGGCAGTGAGATCGGCAGGAACACGTACGTTGTTTCCTCGACCCACGTTGGCAACGCCAGGTGCAGCGTGCGGGTGATCGCATAGAACGCCGTGCTTGCCAAGGCAAAAACCGTGGCAATCCAGAATCCTGCCTTGAGCCGGTTGAAGAGCGGTTGCGCGCGATTCACCTGCCGCTCGTAGTATGCGAGCTGGTCGTCGATTCGCTTTCGCAAGATAGATCCGCTTGAATTCCTCGATCGGAACCGGCCGGGTTGCGGACCAGCGTGTGTGCAGTATGTACAGTGAGCGCGCCAGGCCGCGCGCACCCGCAAGGTCGAGATCCTGCAACAGCGGCGCCGCACGCGGCAGGCCCCAGGTGGCCAGTGCCGAGCGGCAGAACTCCGCGGCGAGCCGGCAGCGCACCCAGCTGTGGTGCGAGTGCATCTTTCGGCGCAGCACCAGTGCCGCTCCCAGGGCGAAGGTGATGCACGACAGTTCGAGCCATGGCAAGGCGAGCAGGTGCAGGCTATAGCCTACGACCGCCGCACCGATCACCGACGCGACGACGTGCGCCACGACCATGGACACGATCAGCCGCCGGAACTGCGGAGCGCCATGACTCGCGTAGTGGTCGCACTTCTGCTGGAACAGGAACACGGCGTCCGGCGCCTTGAAGGGATTTTGCGACCCGGCGCTCGCCGCTTCCGGCAGTCCGTTCAGGTCGGCGAGAACGGCGTCATTGGGTTCGAGCCTGTCCCAGTTTTCCCTCCGGACCTCGTGAGTGTCGCCGTCGATGATCATCAACGGCTTGCCGATGGACCGGGCGTACTCCACGACGTCGGCAGTGCCCCCTTTGCCTCGCGCCGGATCGCCGTCCCAGACGGCAAGCAGCACGTCTGCGCCATTGACAGTCTCGATTCCGCAATCGAGGTAGGCTTCCTCCCGGTCACCGTCGTCGTTGTTGATGACGCGCACATGATCGGCGGCAGTCAGGATTTCCTCCACCGCCGACCATTCGGATGGCGTGAAGTCCTCGGCAAACTCGGCGCGCGGCAGGGGCAGGATTGCATGCCAGGACAAACCAAGGATCCGCGCCTCCCGTGAGAACAGCTGGTCGCTGCCGTCGGCGATCGAGGACAATGCTATCCACTCGCCCGGTATCTCCCTATGCAGGGATTCCAGAGCCTCACGTATGGCGCTGGCAACGTGCTCTTCATTTGCAAGCTGTCGATGACCGGTGAATCCCACCACATGAAACAGCGGCAGCCGGCCGGAGGGTGCCTTGGGCGCAGGCGCTTTGCTGGAGGCGGGCAATTTGGCTTCCGGTACTGGCTCGGGCTTCAGGGCGGATAGCTTAGCGGCACGGCCGGCGAATGCATCGGAAATTCCGCTGGCTGCCCGCCCTCAGACGTTGAAGCGGAAGTGCATGACGTCAGCTTCGCGCACGACGTATTCCTTGCCCTCGAGCCGGAGCCGGCCGGCTTCGCGCGCGCCGGCCTCGCCCCTGCCCGTGACGTAGTCCGCGAACGCGATCGTCTCGGCGCGGATGAAGCCGCGCTCGAAGTCCGTGTGGATGACGCCTGCCGCCTGTGGCGCGGTCGCGCCGGTGCGCACCGTCCAGGCGCGCACTTCCTTCGGTCCGGCCGTGAAGAAAGTCAGCAGTCCGAGCAGCCGGTAGCCTGCGCGGATGATGCGATCGAGGCCGGGCTCTTCAAGCCCGAGATCGGCCAGGAACGCGGCCCGGTCCGCCTCGTCGAGCAGTGAGATCTCCGCTTCGATCGCCGCGCAGACCGTGACGACCTCGGAACCTTCCGTGCGTGCGAGCGCGGTGAGTGTATTCACGTACGGATTGTCCGCGAAACCACGTTCGTCAACGTTCGCCACATACATGACCGGCTTCGCGGTCAGCAGCGACAGTTCGCGCAGTCGCTCGCGCTCGAAGCTGTCGAGCACCATCGCGCGCACTGGCGCGCCGCCGTCGAGCTGTTCGCGCATGCGCTTCAGCGAGTCCCGCCAGCGCATCGCGTCCTTGTCCATTGCCTTGGCCGCCTTGTCGGCGCGGGCGAGCGCGCGCTCGACGGTCTCGAGGTCGGCAAGCGCAAGTTCCGTATTGATGATCGCCACGTCCGATGAAGGATCCACGCGGCCGGACACGTGGACGACATCCGGATCGTCGAAACACCGGACGACGTGCGAGATCGCGTCCACTTCACGGATGTGCGCAAGGAACTTGTTGCCGAGACCCTCGCCCTGGGATGCGCCGGCGACGAGGCCGGCTATGTCGACGAATTCGACCGTCGTCGGCATGACTTTCTCGGGCTTCGCGATCGCGGCGAGCTCCGCCAGACGCGGGTCCGGCACCGGCACGATGCCGACATTCGGGTCGATCGTGCAGAACGGATAGTTCTCTGCGGCAATGCCCGGCGCGCGTCAGCGCATTGAATAGTGTGGACTTGCCGACGTTCGGCAGGCCGACGATGCCGCAGCGTATGCCCATCAGTCGGCAGTTTCGGGCGGCGATGTGTGCAGGCGATTCATCATCTTCTCGGCACCTTCCGTCAGGAGCCGCGGAAACTCGGCGACTGCCAGCTCGATCGATTCGCGAATCAGCCGTTCCTCGACCGCGCCCGGCCGCTCGAGTACGTAGCCGATCACCAGGTCCCGATGGCCCGGATGGCCGATGCCGAGGCGCAGGCGCCAGAAGTCCTCGCCGAGATGCGCGATGACGTCCTTCATGCCATTGTGCCCGCCAGCGCCGCCGCCCCGCTTCAGGCGCGCGACGCCCGGCGGCAGGTCCAGCTCGTCGTGCACGACGAGGACCTGGTCCGGCGGGAGCTGCAGGTAATCGCAGAACGCGCGCACCGACTGGCCGCTGCGATTCATGTAGCCCATCGGCTTCAGGAACCACAGCGACTTGCCCGCAATCTCGCCGCGGCCGGCCTCGGCATGGTAGCGCCGCTCCGGCCTCAGGCGCAGATCATGCCGGCGCGCCAGTTCGTCCACGAACCAGAAGCCTGCGTTATGGCGCGTGTCTTCGTGTTCGGCGCCCGGATTGCCGAGCCCGACGACCAGTTGCAGCGGAAGTCCGGCCAAAGCGCCTTACTTCTTCCCGTCGCCCTTCTTGGCGCCCTTGTCGTCCTTCGCGCCCTTCGCGGCGCCGCCTTTCGCATCGGCAGGCGGCGCGGCTCCGGGTGCCGCGCCCGGGGCGGCCACCGCGGGCGCCGCGCCAGGTGCTGCCGGCGCACCCGCTGCGGCCGGAACACCGGCGGCGGCTGCGGCGGCCTCGTCGACGACGGGTGCTTCCTCCTCTTCGACGCGCGGCATGTGGATCGACGCGACCGGCGCATCGCGCCCGGCCAGCAGTTCCACGATGTCGACGCCGTCCGGAAGCTTGAGTTCCGACAGCTTGATCACCTGGTTGATCTCGAGTCCGGAGACGTCCACCTCGACGAATTCCGGGAGGTCCTTCGGCAGGCACGCGACCTCGATGTCGTTGCGCACGTGCGAGAGCACGCCGCCCTGGCTCTTGACACCGATCGACTCGGCGGCGCCCCTGAAGTGCAGCGGCACGCGCATGCGTATCCGCTCGTCCTCCAGCACGCGCTGGAAGTCGATGTGCATGATCTGGTTCTTGTACGGATGGCGCTGCACGTCCTTCAGCACCGCCGCCTGCGACTGGTCGCCGACCTTCAGCGCAAGGATGGTCGAGTAGAAGCGCTCGTTGTCCATCAGCTTCGCAAGGCGCGTGTGGTCGACCAGCAGCGTGCGCGCGTCGCGCTTTCCGCCATAGAGAATCGCCGGGACTTTACCGTGACGACGCAGGCGGCGGCTCGCACCCTTGCCCTGGTCGTCGCGGAACTCGGCGTCGAGTTCGAATGAAATCTTCATGTCAGAAACTCCCGAAACAGGGTCCGCCGGCCCGCGACCAGGCACCGGCAAACCGTTTGCGGCGTCGCCGGACCATCCGGCGGCTGCCGATCGAGGGGCGAGCCCCTCTAATCCACGTACAGCGAGCTGACGGACTCCTCGTCGCGAATCCGCCGCATCGTCTCCGCCAGCAACTCCGCGACCGACAGGACGCGGATGCGCTTGCAGTCTCTCGCCTCCTGCGAGAGCGGAATCGTATCGGTCACGACCAGCTCGTCGAGCTCGGAAGCGGAGATTCTCTCCACCGCCTTCCCGGACAGCACCGGGTGCGTGATGTAGGCGATCACGCGCACCGCCCCTTCGGCCTTCAGTGCCGTCGCCGCCTGGCACAGCGTGCCGGCGGTGTCGACGAGGTCGTCGACCAGGATGCACGATCTTCCGCGCACGTCGCCGATGATGTTCATCACCTGCGACTCGTTCGCGCGCGGGCGCCGCTTGTCGATGATCGCGAGGTCCGCGTCGTCGAGGCGCCGCGCCAGCGCCCTTGCGCGCACCACGCCGCCGACGTCCGGCGAGACCACGATCAGGTTGTCGTACTTCCGCTTCCAGACTTCGCCGAGCAGCACCGGCGACGCATACACGTTGTCCACCGGCACGCCGAAGAAACCCTGGATCTGGTCCGCATGCAGATCTACCGTCAGCACGCGGTTGACGCCGGCGCAGCCGATCATGTCCGCGACCAGCTTCGCCGTGATCGGCACGCGCATCGCGCGCTGGCGCCGGTCCTGCCGCGCATAGCCGAGGTACGGGATCACCGCGGTGATCCGTCCTGCGGAGGCGCGCCGGCAGGCGTCCGCCATCACCAGCAGTTCCATCAGATGCTCGTTCGCCGGCGGGCAAGTCGATTGCACCAGGAATACGTCCTTGCCGCGGACGTTCTCCATGATCTCGACCTGGATCTCGCCGTCGCTGAACCGCCCGACGATGGCGCGGCCGAGCGGCTGCATCAGGTTGCGCGCGATGTCCTGCGCGAGACCCGGATTCGCATTGCCCGTGAACACCGCCATCGTGGACTGATCCACGCGATCCTCCCTATCTGGCTGGGGTGGAAGGATTCGAACCTTCGTATGACGGGATCAAAACCCGTTGCCTTACCACTTGGCGACACCCCAATTTCAAACCTTCCCGCCGGTCCGGGACGCTCGCTCCGCCGCCAGGCGTTCCTGCAAGGGCGAACGGTCGAGCCCGCGGGCGACGAAACCGCTCCACTCCGGCGGCAGCCCGACGAGGGCCGCCGCGGCCGCCGTGCGATCCGCGAATCCCGCGAACACGCAGCTGCCCGTGCCGGTCAGGCGCGCATCCCCGCGCGCGGCGAGCCATGACAGCGCCCTCGCGACTTCCGGGAAGCGCCCGGACACGACCGGTTCGCAATCGTTGCGACCGCCTGCCTTCAGGAAACCGCGAATTGTGGTCTTGGGAGAATTTCTTGTCAATTCAGACGCCTGAAACACCTCAGCAGTCCGGACACCGATACCCGGATGGACGATGGCGAAATGCCGCTCGGGCAACTCAACCGGGGTAAGGCGCTCGCCAATGCCCTCTCCCCAGGCACTCCGGCCCTGGACGAAGAAAGGCACGTCGGCGCCGAGGCCTGCGCCCAGGACGGCCAGGCGAGCCGCATCCCAGTGCAACCCCCAGATTTCATTGAGTGCAACGAGCGTGGTCGCCGCATCCGAACTGCCGCCACCCAGTCCACCCTCGATCGGGATGCGTTTCCGCAGGCGAATGTCGACGCCCTGGCATATGCCGCCTTCAGCCTGCAACCGGCGGGCCGCGTGCAGGCAGAGGTCCGCCTGTTCCGGCACCGCGACCGGCCCTTCGGCGCGGCGGATGACGCCATCCGGGCGAGGCTCGAATACCAGGCTGTCGCACAGCTCGACCAGCTGAAACACGGTCTGGATCTCGTGATAGCCGTCCGGCCTCCGTCCGACCACATGAAGGAAAAGGTTGAGCTTGGCAGGCGCCGGCCAGCCCTCCGGGCTCATGGCGCCAGGCGCCAGTCCGCCACTGCGACACGAAGCCGCACGGTCGCCATTCGTGATGTCGACCCTGGCGGGTAACGACAGCGGGCCGACGCTGCGGTACCGGTCGTACCGCACCTTCCAGCCGGCCTGGTCGAGCGCGGCGAGCCTGGCATCGGCGCCGAGGGTTTCCTGATGAGGAGCGCCGGGTGCCGGCGTGCCCACCAGCCAGTAGCGCAATTCCGCTATCGGCAGGTCCGACCCGAGGCGCTCGGCGACGAAATCACGCGCGCGATCTCCGTCAAGGTGTTCACCGTGCTGATCCGTGACCGAAAAGTCGCTGCCGTCGACACGGATCGCGAGCACCATGCCCCCGACCGGACCGCGCAATTCGACTTCGGCGCGGGCGCCGGACTGACGCCAGTTCAGGCCCGCCGCTGAATCCTTCGTCGCCAGCGGCGACCGCGACGCGCCCATTCAATGTCCAGCGTTCGAGCGCCTGGAGTTCGGTTCGACGCGTTTCCCAGTCGCCGGGCGCCGCCGCTTCCGGCAGCGTGGCACAGCCGGATGTAAGCAGCAGCGCGGCGCAGGCGGCGGCGGCGCGGAAGCTCACTTCGGGTGACGCTCGATTGCGCGCAGGAGCGGGCGGCTGTCCGGGTTATCCGCAAGCGCTACTTCCCAGGTGCGCCGCGCCTCGTCGGTCCGTCCCATCAGCCACAGCGTCTCGCCGAGATGCGCCGCGACTTCCGGATCCTCGGAATTTTTCCAGGCATTGTCGAGCCACGCTTTGCCTTCCTCCAGCCTGCCAAGCCGGACCAGCGCCCAGCCCATCGAGTCCTGGATCGCATAGCTGTCCGGCTTCGCCGTCAGCGCCTCCGCGATCAGCCGGTGACCCTCTTCGATCGATCGAGTGCGGTCGACGAGCGTGTAGCCGAGCGCGTTCTGCACGACCGGATCGCCGCGACGCCGCGACAGCACGCGGCGCATGTCGGCGACCGCTTCCGGCACGCGGTCGAGCCGCTCGAGCAGGAATGCGCGGGCCAGCAGCAACCCGTCGTCCGGCAAGCGGGCATAAGCGCGGTCGACGAGCGCAATGGCCTCGTCGCCGCGGCCATTCTCGACCAGGATCGACGCGACACCGGAGGCGATCTCCTGCGTGTCGGCGGGCGAGATCGCGAGGAAGTCGTCGAGCAGGAGTTCCGCGCGTTCGGTTTCGCCCAGTTCCCGCCACAACCGGTACGCACGCAGCTGCGATGCGACTGCACGCGGGCCGGTCGTAATGCGCTGATACATTCGCGCGGCGCCCGCCTGCTCGCCGCGTTCCTCGGCGATGTGCGCAAGCCGCCACTGGGCCAGATCCATTTGCTTGGGATCGCGCGCTGCCTCGTTCAGCAGTCGCGCCGCGTCGTCAAAACGCCGCTCGTCGAGCGCGATCGCCGCCAGGCCGTCCTGCGCGTCGCCGACCGAGGGTCCTCCTTCAGCGCGCAAAGCCTCGAACACCGTCGCCGCTTCGCCGTGCCGTTCGTGTTCGAGCAGGAGCCATGCATGGGTCAGCCTGGAATGCGGATCGCCGTCGGCCGCGAGGCGGGCCGCTGTCGCGAGCGCATCGTCGTGACGGCCGAGTTTCGATTCGGCGCCGACTATCACGAGTTCCGCCATGCGCCAGCCGGCGCGCAACTCGAGTGCGCGGCGCGCCGCCGCCAGTGCGCGGCCCGCGTCCTCGGCGCGAAGCCACAGCACGGCCGTTGCGTACTGTGCCTCGGCGATGCCGGTGTCCACCGAGGCCAGCCGGTCCATGACACGCGCGGCTCCGGATTCATTGTCTTCCTCGGCGAGGATGCCGAGCAGCACGATGAAGCCTCGCGCGCGATCGGAATAGCTCGTGTCCAGCAGTTCCGCGAACTCCGCGCCGGCGGCCGCGTCGTCATAGAGCCGAAGCAGGCTCGTAGCGAGATGGCGGCGCGCGACTTCGCTGTCGGGAGCGAGTTCGCGCCAGCGACGCGCGGCCGAGACGGCCCGCTCGAGTTGATGATTCTCGTAGGCGGTGCGCGTCGCCCGTTCGGCGAGCGCGGGATCATCGCTCCTTGCCGCGGCGCATACGTACAGTTTCGTCGCTTCCGGCCAGTCGGCCAGTGCGAGCGCCTGTTCGGCCTGAACGACGAGCTGCCAGGTTTCGCCTCCGGGGCAGCGGGCCTCGGCGCCAAAGGCAGGAGCGGCGCCGATGAAGATTGACAATGTCGCGAGCAGACGCGTCAAAGCATGCATCAGATCACTATAGCCCAGCGCTTGTGCTGCCGGGATCGTTACCGGACAATCCGCCGGGTTCCCGTTTCCGGCTCACCATGTCGCTCGTCGTCCTCGGACTGAATCACCGGACCGCGCCGATCGAGGTGCGCGAGCGCATCGTATTCGATGCCGAGCGCCTGCCGGCGGCGCTCGCTTCGCTGAGGGCACTGCCCGGCATTCAGGAAGCCGTGATCGTATCGACCTGTAACCGCACGGAACTGTACTGTGTCGGCGACGATGATCACGGCCGGACCAGCAGCTGGCTCATGAATGCCTCCGGCGGCATCCCGCTCGCCGATTGTCTCTACCGCATAGCGGACGCAGACGCGGCGCGCCATGTGTTTTCGGTTGCCGCGGGCCTCGATTCGATGATTCTCGGCGAGCCGCAGATCCTCGGCCAGCTGAAGGATGCCTATCGCGCGGCGCAACGCGCCGGCACGGCCGGAGTCCAGCTCAACCGACTGTTCCAGACAACGTTTTCCGTCGCCAAGCGCGTGCGCAGCGAAACCGCCATCGGCGCCAGCGCGGTCTCCGCGGCCTCCGCCGGCATCCAGCTCGCGCGCCGTATCTTTGCGGGATTCGAAGGGCACACGGCGCTGCTCGTCGGCGCCGGCGAGATGATCGGACTCGCGGCTCGTCACCTGCACGGCCAGCATATCGGCCGGATGATCATCGCAAACCGGAGTCTGAGCCGCGCGCAGCGCATTGCGGGCGGACTCGAGGCATCGGCGATCCTGATCGAATCCCTCGACGCGCACCTGCCGCACGCCGACATTGTCATCAGTTCGACCGCGCGCCCGGGCCACGTGATCGGACTCGACGCGGTGCGCGCGGCGCTCGCCGCGCGCCGTCATCGCCCGATGTTCATGCTCGACCTCGCGGTGCCGCGCGACATCGATCCGCGCGTCGGACAACTCGAAGACGTCTATCTCTACACGATCGACGATCTGCGCCAGGTGGTCGACGAAAATGTGAAGGCCCGGCAGGATGAAGCCGCAGCCGCCCGGCGCATCATCGACGAGGACGTCGCACGCTATGTCTCGAGCCTGAAGGTCCTGGACGCCGTGCCGATGATCCGCGAATTGCGCAACCACGCTGAAATCGCCCGCGACCAGACGCTTGACCAGGCACGGCGCATGCTGGCGGCGGGCCACGATCCCGAACAAGTGCTCGAATACCTGGCGGGTACATTGACGAACCGCCTGCTGCATGCGCCATCCGCGGCGCTGCGCGACGCGGCCGAAGGCGGCGACGTCACGCTCGCGGCCGCGGCCGCGCGCCTGTTCCGCACCGGGCGGGATCCGCAATGAAGGAGGCTATCCGCCGCAGGCTCGAGCGCGTCAGCGACCGGCATGCGGAGATCGAGCGACTGCTGTCCGATCCAGCGGTCATGTCGCAGAACGACCGCTTCCGGGACCTGTCGGTCGAGTTCGCCCGAATTGATCCGATCGCGCGTGGACTCGCGCGACTCGCCGAACGGGAGCGCCAGCTCGATGCGGCGCGCGCAGTCTCAGCCGATCCGGACGCCGGCGTGCGCGAACTCGCACGACAGGAGATCGCGGACCTGGAGGCGGCGGCGGCGGCCGACGAAATCCTGCTGCAGCAACTGCTGGTGCCGCCGGATCCCCTGGACGACCACGACGTCTTCCTCGAAGTGCGGGCCGCGGCCGGCGGCGACGAGGCAGCCATTTTCGCCGGCGACCTGTTCCGCATGTATTCACGCTATGCCGAACGCCGCGGCTGGACTGTCGAGATCCTGTCGGAGAGTCGAGGCGAGCATGGCGGTTACCGCGAGGTCGTCAGCCGCATCGCTGGCCGCGATGTCTACGCGCGCCTCAAATTCGAGTCAGGCACGCACCGCGTGCAGCGCGTGCCGGCCACCGAGGCCCAGGGCCGCATCCACACCTCGACCTGCACGGTCGCGGTGCTTCCGGCACTCGGCGAGGTCGAAAGCGTGGACATCAATCCCGCAGAGCTTCGCATCGACACTTACCGGTCCTCCGGCGCCGGCGGCCAGCACGTCAACAAGACCGATTCCGCCGTGCGCATCACGCACCTGCCAAGCGGCATCGTCGTCGAATGCCAGGACGAGCGCTCGCAGCACAAGAATCGTGCGCGCGCGATGGCGCTCCTGCGGGCGCGGCTGCTCGCTGCAGAGCGCGAGCGGCGCACCGCCGAGACGGCCCGCAAACGTCGGCTTCAGGTCGGCACGGGGGACCGTTCGGAGCGCATACGCACCTACAATTTCCCGCAGGGCCGGCTGACCGACCATCGCATCGAGCTGACCCTGTATCGGCTCGATTCCATCGTCGACGGCGACCTCGACGAGATCATCGATACGCTCTCGCGCGAACACCGTGCCGAGGAGCTGGCCGAGCTCGAATGACGCGCGCACGCGACGCCGAGGCGGCGCTGCGGAAACGGCTGGCCGCGAGTTCAACTTCGGCGGCGCTCGATGCCGCCCTCCTGGTCGCGCATGTGCTCGGCCTCACGCGCCCAGCACTCGTGGCCCGGCCGGAGTCCGTGCTGACGCTGGCGCAGTGCGGACGGCTCGACGACTTGGCGCATCGGCGCGCAGCGGGCGAGCCGATCGCCTACCTGACCGGCCGGCGCGCGTTCTGGTCATTCGAACTCGACGTAACGCCGGACGTGCTCGTGCCGCGGCCGGAAACCGAACTACTGGTCGAGTGGACACTCGAGGCGCTCGGCGGCAAGGTGACTCCCACGGTGCTCGATCTCGGCACGGGCAGCGGCGCCATTGCGATTGCGATCGCGCACGAACGGCCGGATGCGCTCGTGACGGCGACCGACGTCAGCGAACCGGCGCTCGCCGTCGCCCGCGGCAACGCAGGAAGGCTCGGCCTGGCGAACCTGCATCTGCGATCGGGCCACTGGTTCGTGGCGACCGGAGGTGCACGCTTCGACGCGATCGTGTCGAATCCGCCTTATGTCGCGGCGGACGACCCGGCGTTCGCCGCACTCGCGTACGAGCCGCGAATTGCACTCGTCGCGGGTGAGGACGGCATGACCGCGCTGACGACGATCTGCAACGGAGCCGGGGACCGGCTCAACCCGGGCGGTTGCCTGCTCGTCGAGCACGGAGCGGCACAGGGAGCACGGGTTCGCGCGCTGATGGCGGAATCGGGTCTCGCGCAAATCGAGACCCGCCGCGATCTTGCCGGCCGCGAGCGCGCGACGCGCGGCAATTTCGCGCGCTGACGGTTACAATCCCGCTTTATTCCGGAGGGCGATGCCGATGGTGCGCTTTGAGACGACGCTCGGCGATTTCACCGTGGAACTCGACGCCGAATCGGCGCCGGTTTCCTGCAATAATTTCCTGCGCTACGTGGACGAAGGATTCTTCGCCGGCACTATCTTCCACCGCGTCATCCCGGGATTCATGGTCCAGTGCGGCGGCTTCACAACCGACATGAAACAAAAGCCGGCGCACTCGCCGATCACGAACGAGGCCGACAACGGCCTGCGGAACCTGCGCGGCTCGATCGCGATGGCGCGCACCAACGACCTGCACAGTGCGACGTCGCAATTCTTCATCAACGTCGTCGACAATGCCTTCCTGGATCACCGTCCGGGCAATTTCGGCTACGCGGTATTCGGCCGCGTCGGCGGCGGCATCGACGTGATCGACAAGATTGCGGCCGCGAAAACGGGCCGCGTGGGCGGTCACGATGACGTGCCGCTCGAGCCGATCGTGGTCACCCTGGTGCGGCGCACCAGCGCCGCCTGACGAACGCCGCCCGATGAGGCGCCGCTCCTGGCCAGCGCGGTTTGCGCGGGCGGCCGCCACTGCACTGCTGTCCGCGGCGATGCTGAGCGTTGCCGTCGTTCTCGCATTCCGCTGGCTGCCGGTTCCGACGACCGCGTTCATGCTCCAGGACGATGAGCCGGATCGCCGCCACGACTGGGTATCGTGGAGCGGGATCTCGGGGCACGCGCCGGTCGCAGTGATCGCGGCCGAGGACCAGATGTTCCTCGTGCACGACGGCTTCGATTTCGATGCGATCGACAAGGCGCTCACCGACGCCGGGCGCGGACGCCGCCAGCGCGGTGCGAGCACGATCAGCCAGCAGGTTGCCAAGAACCTGTTCCTGTGGCCCGGCCACAGCTGGGTGCGCAAGGGCCTCGAGGTCTGGTTCACGATCTGGATCGAGGCGCTGTGGCCGAAGCAGCGGATACTCTTGGTTTATCTGAACAGCGCCGAATTCGGACGGGGTATCTGGGGCGTCGAGGCCGCGAGCCGGCAGTATTTCGGCAAGCCCGCGTCGCTGCTCAGCCGGCCGGAAGCCGCGCTGCTGGCGGCGGTGCTCCCGAGCCCGAAGCGGATGCGTGTCGCGAATCCCTCCGCCTACGTGCGCCGGCGCCAGGACTGGATCCAGGGCCAGATGCAGCGGCTCGGCGGCACGCGCCTTCTCGACGGGATGAAATGATCCGCGCTCAGGCCGGAGCGAGCGCGTCCTGAAGCTGTGACCGCATGGGCAGGTTGCGGATCCGCACGCCGCAGGCGGCATGAATCGCATTGGCAAGTGCGGGCGCAGCGGTCGGGATGCCCATCTCGCCGCAGCCCGCCGGTGATTCCGTCGAATCGATGATGATGACTTCGATCTCCTGCGGCATCTGCGCCATGGTCGCGAGCGGGTAATCGTTGAAATTGCTCTGTTCGACCCGGCCATCCTTGATCGTGATCTCGAGATTGAGCGCCGTCGAGAGTCCGTCGATCGTGCCGCCCTGCATCTGTGCGCTGATGCCGAGCGGATTGACCGGCTGCCCGCAGTCGATTGCGCAGATCACGCGGTGGATCGCGAGGTCGCCGCGCGGGGAGACCTCGACCTCCATCGCGTGCGCGGCATAGCCGCCAAACGTGAAGTGAGCGGCGATACCGAGCCCGCGGCCGTGCGGCAGCGGGCGGCCCCACCCGATCGCCGCGGCGACCCGTTCGAGGACGGTGCGAAGCCGCGCCGTACTGAACTTTGGCCCGCCATGCTGCGCGTAGTCGAACACGCGGTCCTCGCCCAGCATCGCGAGCCGCAGCCGCAGCGGATCCTGCGCGGTCGCCGCCGCAATTTCGTCGAGAAAGCTCTGCACGACGAAGGCATTCGCCGTATGCGCCGGCGCGCGCCAGGAACCGCGTGGAATGCCGCTCGTGACGCTGTGCCATTCGAGCCGGTAGTTCGGCACCAGCTTCGCCGGAAAATCGTCCGGATACAGCTCTGCCTCCCACAGGCCCTCGGGCTGCATGTTCGGCCGGCGGTAATACTTGGATGCGCTTGCAAGCCGGTGGGTCCAGCCGGTGACGCGATTCGATGCGTCGAGCGTCGCGATCATTTCGTGATGACCGAACGGCCGGAAGAAGTCGTGTTGCAGGTCGTCGGAGCGCGTCCACAGCAGCTTGATCGGCAATCCGGTCGCCTTGGAGATCAGCGCTGCTTCGGCGACGAAGTCGTTCGTCAGCTTCCGGCCGAATCCGCCGCCAGACCGCACCATGTCGACGCTGATCGCGGGGCGCGGGATGCCGGTCGTCAGGTTGACCGCACGCGAAGCACCGGCCGGCTGCTGCAGCGGCCCGATGACGCGCGCGCTCCCGGTCTTCACGTGCACGAAGACATTCTCCGGCTCGAGCGGCGAATGGCTCACGTATGGCTGGCGGTAGCGCGCCGCGACGACGCGCGCGGCGGATTTGCGCGCGGCATCGAAATCGCCGTCGCTGCGCACGATCTGGCCGGTCCGCGACAGGAGCTCCGCGCACTGCGCATCGAGCGAGGCGCTCGATTCCCGCGCGAACGGACCGCGCGTCCACTCGACCTTGAGCGCGGCGCGGCCCTTCAGAGCGGCCCAGGTGTCGTCGGCGACGACCGCAATGCCGGTCGCGAGGTTCGCCGTGATCGGTTCGCCGGGCTTTGGGCCGGGCACGACGACGACCGCGCGTACTCCCGGGACGGCGCGGGCGGCCGAATCGTCTATTTTGGCTATATCGCCGTCGAAATACGGGCAGCGCAGCATGACCGCGGTGCGGGCGCCCGGTTCGTAGACGTCGATGCCATAGCGCGCCCTTCCGGTCACGATCTCCTCCGCATCGACGACGCGCTGCGGACGTCCGATGATGCGGTACTCGGCGGGCGTCTTCATGGTCACCGGCTCCGCCGGCAGCGTCAGGGTCGCTGCGGCGGCCAGCAGTTCGCCGTAGGGCAGTCGGCGTCCGTCCGGATGCAGGACATGGCCGTCGCGCGTCGAAACTTCGCCGTGCGGAATGCTCCACTTCGCGGCAGCGGCCTCGCGCATCAGCCAGCGTCCCTGCGCGCCGACCTGGCGCAGGTCCGCCCAGGCATCGGAAACGCTGGTGCTGCCGCCCGCCCCCTGCGGTCCGTATTTCCATTGCGGTGTCGCGCCGGAGTAATCGATGGCGAGGGGTAATTGTTCGACGGTGACATCCGACCAGGCAGCATCCAGTTCATCCGCGATGATCATCGGCAGCGAAGTCTTGACCCCCTGCCCGATCTCGGCGCCGCGCGCGCCGATGAAAACGCGGTTGTCCGGTTCGATGCGCAGGAACAGGCCGAAGGGATTCGGCGGCGACACCGGCGGATCGGCGGCGGAGGCGAGACGCGCGAACGCCGGCACCAGCAGCAAGCCGCCCGAGGCCGTCAGCGAAGACCGCAGGAACGCGCGGCGGGTAACCGCAAACGCGGGCGCGCTCACCTGGACAGGTCCCGCGCGGCGCGAGCGATTGCGCGGCGAATGCGCACATAGGTCCCGCATCGGCACAGGTTGGTGATCGAATCGATGTCCGCCGGCGCGGGATCCGGATTTTTTTGCAGCAGCGCGACAGCCGCCATGATCTGTCCGGCCTGGCAGTAGCCGCATTGCGCCACGTCTTCCTCCAGCCAGGCTTTCTGCACGGCATGCAGCCCGGACCGGGCCAGCCCCTCGATGGTCGTGACAGACCGGCCCGCGATGGCCGCGACCGGCACGACGCACGATCGCTGTGCGGCGCCGTCGATGAGCACGGTGCAGGCGCCGCAGAATCCTCCGCCGCAGCCGAACTTCGTGCCGGTCAGCCGGGCGTGATCGCGCAGATACCAGAGTAGCGGCATCTCGCCGTCGCCCCCGAACTCGCGCTCGATGCCATTGACGGTGAAATTGACGGCCATGATCGCGGCAGCATAGCGGACACCGCCGGGCACCGGCCGCAGTTCATCTCGGCAGGCGCACCGTTCGGCGCTCTTCAGGCGGCGTCGGCCTCGGCCTGGACAAGCAGCGGCCCGAGCCAGCGCCGCGCTTCCGTCGAGGAAATGCCCTTGCGGCGGGCATAGCTCTCGAGTTGGTCGTTTCCTATCGCGCCGACCGCGAAATAGCGCGCGCCGGGATTTGAGAAGTACCAGCCGCTGACGGATGCCGCCGGAAACATCGCGTAGGACTCGGTCAGGCGGATGCCGGCCGATGCCTCGACATCGAGCAGCCGCCAGAGTGTCGCCTTCTCGCTGTGGTCGGGGCAGGCCGGGTAGCCCGGCGCGGGACGGATGCCGCGGTACTCTTCGCGTACGAGCTGCTCCGCGGTCAGCCGTTCCTCCGGCGCATACCCCCAGAACTCGCGGCGCACGCGTTCGTGCAGCGCCTCGGCGAGCGCTTCCGCGAAGCGGTCCGCGAGCGCCTTCAGCAGGATCGCCGAGTAATCGTCGTGTTCGGCTTCGAAGCGCGCCACTGGCGCATCGATGCCGATGCCGGCCGTGACGGCGAATGCGCCGATGAAGTCGTCGACGCCCGAGCCTTGCGGCGCGATGAAATCCGACAGACAGTACTGTGGCTGCCCTGCGGGCTTGATTTTCTGCTGGCGCAGATGATGAAGCGTTTCGCGCGGGCCACTGCGAGTGCTGTCGGCGTAGACGACGATGTCGTCGCCCTCCGCCGCCGCCGGGAACAATCCGATGACGCCCTGAGCCGTGAGCCAGCGCTCACGCACCAGCGTCTCGAGCATCCGCCCGGCGTCCTTCCACAGCGCGCGCGCGGCCGCGCCGCGCGCCGGATCCTCGAGAATCGAGGGAAACGTCCCCGGAAATTCCCAAGCGTTGAAGAAGGGCATCCAGTCGACATAGCGAACGAGGTCGGCGAGCGGCACCGGGCCGATCGTGCGCGTGCCGAGCATGCGCGGCACGGCCGGTGGCGCGGCGCGCCAGTCGAAACGTGGAGCCGCCGCGCGCGCGTCCGCCAGCGAAAGCCCTTCGGGCCGGCGCTTGCGGGAAGCATGCTGAGTGCGGCGGTTTGCATGTTCCGCCTTGATGCGATCGAAGAATGCAGCGCGCGAATCGGGGGACACGAGCGTCTGGCAGACGCCGACCGAACGCGAGGCGTCCTTCACGTAGACGACGCCATGCGGATATTCGGGATCGATGCGCACCGAGGTGTGCGCCGGCGACGTCGTCGCGCCTCCGATCAAGAGCGGAATCGTGAAGCCCTGGCGCCGCATCTCCTGCGCGACGTGAACCATTTCGTCAAGCGACGGCGTGATCAGCCCGGAGAGACCGATCATGTCGGCCGACAGTTCGCGGGCGGTATCCAGGATCCGCGCCGCCGGCACCATGACGCCGAGGTCGACCACCTCGAAGTTATTGCACTGGAGCACGACTCCGACGATGTTCTTGCCGATGTCGTGCACGTCGCCCTTGACCGTCGCGATCACGATCTTGCCGTTGCTGACGCGCCCTCCGCCCTGTTCATGCTCGATGAACGGCACGAGGTGCGCGACCGCCCGTTTCATGACGCGCGCAGATTTGACGACCTGGGGCAGGAACATCTTGCCGGCGCCGAACAGGTCGCCGACCACGTTCATGCCGTCCATCAACGGGCCTTCGATGACGTCGAGCGGCCGGGCCGCCCCAAGCCGTGCCTCCTCGACGTCGTCAATAATGAACTCGTCGATACCCTTGATGAGCGCGTGCTCGAGGCGCTTGCCGACCGCCCAATCGCGCCAGCCGAGATCCTCGCCGCGCCGCGCCGCCGCATCACCCCGGAATCGCTCGGCGATCTCGAGCAGCCGCTCGGTCGCATCCACGCGCCGGTTCAGGATTACGTCCTCGACGCGCTCGCGGAGTTCGGGTGCGATTTCCTCATAGATGCCGAGCTGCCCGGCATTGACGATGCCCATGTCGAGGCCGGCGCCGACCGCGTGATACAGGAACACAGCGTGCATCGCTTCGCGCAGGGTGTCGTTGCCGCGGAATGCGAACGACACATTGCTGACGCCGCCGCTCGTCAGCGAGCCAGGACAGGCCTCCTTGATCCGCCGCACGGCATCGATGAACGCGACACCGTAGCCGGCGTGCTCGTCGATTCCGGTGGCGACGGCGAAGATATTGGCGTCGAAGATGATGTCTTCGGGCGTGAATCCGGCACTGCCCGTCAGCAGCCGGTAGGCGCGAGAACAGACCGCGACCTTGCGTTCGACGCTGTCGGCCTGGCCCTGTTCGTCGAAGGCCATCACCACGGTCGCCGCGCCATAACGGCGGATCCGCTTCGCCTGCTCGAGGAATGGACCCTCGCCTTCCTTCAACGAAATCGAATTGACGACGCACTTGCCCTGCACGCGGCGCAGGCCCGCCTCGATCACCGGCCACTTCGACGAGTCGATCATGACCGGAACGCGCGCGATGTCCGGCTCGGAGCCCACCAGATCGAGGAACCTCCCCATGACGGCCTCGGAATCCAGCATGCCTTCGTCCATGTTGACGTCGATGAGCTGCGCGCCATTGGCGACCTGATCGCGCGCGATCGCGAGCGCCGACACATAGTCGCCAGCCTCGATCAGCTTGCGGAACCTGGCGGAGCCGGTAACGTTCGTACGTTCCCCGACGTTGACGAAAAGCATTTCAGGCTCGATGACGAGCGATTCGAGCCCCGACAGGCGGCAGCGGCGCGTAATGCGCGGGACAGCGCGTGGCGGCAGTCCCGCGACTGCACGCGCCACGTGCTCGATGTGCTCCGGCGTCGTGCCGCAGCAGCCGCCGATGATGTTGACCAGGCCGCTCTGCGCCCATTCGCCGAGTTGCGCCGCGGTCTCGCAGGCCTGCTCGTCATATTCGCCGAATGCGTTCGGCAGGCCGGCGTTCGGATACGCACAGACGAGCGTGTCAGCGATCCGCGAGAGGTCCTCCACATAGGGCCGCAGCTGCCGGGCGCCGAGCGCGCAGTTGAGTCCTACCGCTAGCGGATGCACGTGCCTGACCGAATTCCAGAATGCCTCGACGGTTTGTCCCGACAGCGTGCGCCCCGACGCGTCCGTGATCGTGCCGGAGACGATGATCGGCAGCTCGAAGCCCAGTTCCTCGAACAACTCGCTGATGGCGTAGAGCGCTGCCTTGGCATTCAGCGTGTCGAAGATCGTCTCGACGATCAGCAGGTCCGCGCCGCCCTCGATCAGTGCGCGCGCCGCAGTGCTGTAGGTTGCGCGCAGTTCCTCGAAGCTCGTATTGCGGAAGCCGGGATCGTTGACGTCGGGCGACAGCGAGGCCGTGCGGCTCGTCGGTCCGAGTGCGCCAGCGACGAATCGGGGCCGGCCATCCTGCCGCGTGGCGTCATCGGCGGCGCGGCGCGCGATGCGCGCAGACTCGATATTGATCTCGGCGACGAAGGACTCGAGCCCGTAGTCCGAGAGCGAGGGCGCGCTCGCATTGAATGTATTGGTCTCGATGATGTCCGCCCCGGCCGCCAGGTATTGCCGGTGGATCGACTCGATGAGTTCGGGCTTCGTCAGCGACAGCAGGTCATTCGCGCCCTTGAGTTCGCGCGGCCAGTCCTCGAAGCGGCTGCCGCGGAAGTCGGCCGCCTCGAGCCGGCTCTGCTGGATCATCGTGCCCATCGCGCCGTCTAGCACGAGGATCCGTCCGGCCAGCGCCTGCCGGAGCGCCTCAATGCGAATTTGCCTCGCGTCGCTCAATTTGGCCGCAATCCCAGCGCGTGGCAGATGGCAAAGGTCAGCTCGGAGCGGTTCAGCGTGTAGAAATGGAATTCGTCCACGCCCTCGCGGCGCAGGCGCGCAACCTGTTCGATCGCGACGGAAGCGGCGATCAACTTGCACGTCTCCGGATCGTCGTCGAGCCCGGCGAAGCGCTCGACCAGCCAGGCCGGCACGCGGGTACCCGCACGCTCGGCGAACCTCAGCAGCTGCGGGAAGCGCGTGATCGGCAGGATGCCCGGCACGATGGGCGCCGCGATGCCGCGCGCCCGGCAGGCGTCGCGGAAGTGCAGATAATGCTCCGTATCGAAGAAGAACTGGGTAATCGCGCGCACCGCGCCGGCGTCGAGCTTGCGCTTCAGATTGTCGAGATCCTGTCCCGCGTCTGCAGCCTCCGGATGCGTTTCGGGGAAGGCCGCGACTGAAATCTCGAATGGCGCGACGGACTTGAGGCCCGCGACCAGGTCCGCTGCAAAGGGGAAGCCGTCCTTGTGCGGCACGTAGCCGCCGGCGCGCCCGGGCGGATCGCCGCGCAACGCCACGATGTGACGCACGCCCTCGTCCCAGTAGCGGCGCGCGACGTCCAGGATCTCGCCGCGGCTCGCGCCGACGCAGGTCAGGTGCGGCGCGCCCGTCAGCGCGGTCTCGCGCATCACCCGGCTGATGACACGGTGGGTCCGGTCGCGCGTCGAGCCGTCCGCGCCGTAGGTGACTGACACGAATCGCGGCGCAAGCGGCGCGAGCCGCTCGATCGAAGCCCAGAGCGCGAGCTCCATGGTCTCGTCTTTCGGAGGGAAAAACTCGAACGAGACCTGCACCGGGGAACGATCATACATTCGACCAAGTATACGTGGCGCTCAGTGCAGGGCGCGCGGCGCCTGCTGCGCGCTGACTTCCGCGAACAGACCCGCGACGTCCACCGCGTCGAATCGCCAGGCGCGGTTGCAGAATTCGCAGCGTACCTCGACGTCGCCGCGCTCCTTGAGCAGCGACTGCAATTCCGCGTCCCCGAGCGACTGCAGGATCCCCGCGACGCGTTCGCGCGAGCAGCTGCACTGGAAGAAAACCGGCGAGCCTTCGAAAAGGCGGATGTCGTCTTCGGCGAACAGCCGGCCGAGCAGCTTGCGGGCCGGCATCTCGAACAGCTCTTGCGGCGACACCGTCGCGGCGAGCAATCCAATGCGGATCCAGGCGTCGTCGGCGGCCGCCTGCTCCTCCGGCGTGCTGGCGTCGCCGACCGCCACGCGCTGCAGCATCAGCCCCGCCGCGCGACCGGGCGTGGCCGCCAGCATGAACCGAGTCGGCAGCTGTTCCGAACGCTCGAAGTACCGCTCGAGACTGTCCGCCAGCCGCTGCTGGTCGAGCGGGACGACACCCTGGTAACGCTCGCCGCCTTCCTGCTGTTCGATCGTGACGGCGAACTGTCCCTCGACGAACAACGCGCTGCCGCCAGCGCCCTCCGGTAACTCGTCATGGCGGGCCACACCGCGAATCGCGTGCCGGTGTGTGCACTGCGCGAGCATCAGGCGGACCGGCCCCTTGCCTTCGAACTGGAGCGACAGACGGCCTTCGAATTTGAGCGCACCCGCCATCAGCACGGCGGCCGCCATCGCCTCGCCAAGTGCGTCGCTGACCGCGCGCGGATACTCGTGATGCTCGATCGTCGCGCGCCAGCTCGCATCGAGCCGCACCAGATGGCCGCGGATCGGCAGGCGCTCGAACAGGAACCGGTGCAGCAGGTCGCCGGGCGCGGTCATGGCCCCGCGAGCATGCGCTTCAGCAGGTCGTTGACCTGGGCGGGATTCGCCTTGCCGGCGGTCGCCTTCATCACCTGGCCGACGAAGAAACCGAAGAGCTTGTCCTTGCCTGAGCGGTAATCGGCGAGCTGGCGCGGATTCGCGGCCATGACATCCGCGATGACGCGCTCGATCGCGCCCGAGTCCGTGATCTGCCGCAGGCCGCGCGCTTCGATGACCGCGTCCGCGTCCCTGTCGTCGGTCCACATCGCCTCGAACACTTCCTTGGCCAGCTTTCCGGAGACCGTGCCGTCCACGATGCGTTTCAGCAGGCCCGCCAGGCGCGGGGCATCGATCCGCGAATCGCCGATTTCGAGGCCGTCACGATTGAGGAAGCCTGACAACTCGCCCATGACCCAGTTGGCCGCGAGCTTCCACTCCCCGCCCGTGCCGGCGGCGACGCGTTCGTAGTAGTCAGCGAGCTCGCGGCTCGCGGTGAGCACGCCGGCGTCGTATTCGGACAGGCCATGCTCGCGCGCGAGCCTGGCCGCCTTCGCATCGGGCAATTCCGGCAACGAGCGACGGACACCGTCGATGAACGCCTCGTCGAGTGCGAGCGGCAGCAGGTCAGGATCGGGAAAGTAGCGATAATCGTTCGCTTCTTCCTTGGAGCGCATCGAGCGCGTCTCGTCGCGGTCCGGATCGTACAGGCGCGTCTCCTGCACGACACTGCCGCCGCCTTCGATCAGTTCGATCTGGCGCGAGACCTCGTAGTTGATCGCGCGCTCGATGAAGCGGAAGGAATTGAGGTTCTTGATCTCGCAGCGCGTGCCGAATTCGTGCCGGCCACTGTGCCGCACCGACACGTTCGCGTCGCATCGAAACGAGCCCTCCTGCATGTTGCCGTCGCAGATCTCGAGGTAGCGCACCAGCGTGTGCACCTTCTTCATGTAGGCGATGGCCTCGCGCGCCGAGCGCATGTCGGGCTCGGAGACGATCTCGAGCAACGGCGTGCCGGCGCGATTGAGGTCGATGCCGCTCGAGCGGCCGAGCCCTTCGTGCAGCGACTTGCCGGCGTCCTCCTCGAGATGCGCGCGCGTCACGCCGACGGTCTTGCGCGACCCGTCCTCGAGCACGATGTCGATCGTGCCGTCCTCGACGATCGGCTGCTCGTACTGGCTGATCTGGTAGCCCTTCGGCAGGTCCGGATAGAAGTAGTTCTTGCGCGCGAAGATCGATCGGCGCGAGATCGTCGCGCCGATCGCGAGCCCGAAGCGTACGGCCATGCGCACGGCCTCGCGATTCAGCACCGGCAGCACGCCCGGATAGCCCAGATCGACGAGATTCGCCTGCACGTTCGGCGCCGCGCCGTAGGCGGTCGACGAACCGGAAAAGATCTTCGAGCGCGTCGCGAGCTGCGCATGGATCTCGAGGCCGATGACGGTCTCCCATTCGGTGGCCATCGCTGTCTCAGGCGAAGAGCGGCGGATGACGCGCGGTGCCAGTCGGTCTCCCGCTGCCAGGCGTGCGCGGCCGCGAGCAGCCGCTCCTCCGCGAAATGCGGTCCGATGATCTGCAGGCCGACCGGCAGTCCGTCGACCAGACCGCAGGGCACCGACACCGCCGGCAGGCCGGCCAGATTCGCGCCGATGGTATAGATGTCGTTCAGGTACATCGTGATCGGATCGTCGGTCTTCGCGCCGATCGCGAATGCGGGCGTCGGCGTCGTCGGTCCCATCAGCACGTCGACTTCGCCGAATGCGCGCTTGAAGTCGGCATTGATGAGGCTCCGCACCTTCTGCGCCTTCAGGTAGTAGGCGTCGTAATAGCCGGCCGACAGCACGTAGGTGCCGGTCATGACACGGCGTTTGACCTCGGCGCCGAAACCTTCGCCGCGCGTGCGCTTGTAGAGATCCATCAGATCGCGCGGTTCCTGGCAGCGGTGGCCGAAGCGCACGCCATCGTAGCGCGACAGGTTCGACGAGCATTCCGCCGGCGCGACCACATAGTACGTTCGGCACCGACAGCGGCAGGTTCGGCAGGCTGACGTCGACCAGCGTCGGCGCCGGCGGCCTGGAAGCCGTCGAGCGCGGCACGCACGGCCGAACCGACGCCGGGATCGAGTCCATCGCCGAAGAACTCGCGGATGATGCCGATCCTCAGGCCCTTCACCGGCCGCTCGAGCGCGTCGGCGTAGTCCGGCACCGGCACGTCGACGCAGGTCGAGTCGCGCGCATCGCTGCCTGCCATCGCGCCGAGCATCGAGCGCCGCGTCCTCCGCCGACTGCGCGAGCACGCCCGCCTGGTCGAGGCTCGACGCGAAGGCGATCATGCCGTAGCGCGACACGCGGCCGTAGGTTGGCTTGAATCCCGTCAGGCCCGTCAGCGCCGCCGGCTGGCGGATCGAGCCGCCGGTGTCGGTGCCGGTCGCGAACGGCGCGAGCCGCGCCGCGACAGTTGCCGCCGAACCGCCGGAGGAGCCGCCGGGCACGCGCGTGCCGATCCCAGGGATTGCGCACCGGGCCGTAGAAGCTGGTCTCGTTCGACGAGCCCATCGCGAACTCATCCATGTTGGTCTTGCCGAGCAGCACCGTGCCGGCCGCCGCGAGACGTTCGACGACGGTGGCGTCGTAGGGCGAGACAAAATTCGACAACATCCGCGACCCGCAGGACGTCAGCACGCCCGCGGTGCAGAAGATGTCCTTGTGCGCGAGCGGCACGCCGGTCAGCGGCCCGCCGTCGCCACGCGCGAGTACTCCGTCGGCGCGACGCGCATCCGACCATCGCCCGCTCGGGCGTGACGGTGATGAATGCGTTCAGCGACGGGTTGGCGCGGTCGATGCGCTCGAGAAAATGGCGCGTGACTTCGACGCTCGAGAACTTCTTCGCGCGCAGGCCCCGGCCGATCGCCGCCGCGGTGTCCAGGTGCAGACTCATTCGATCACCTTCGGCACCAAGTAGAGCCCGGCCTCGACCGCGGCGGCGTTGCCCTGGTAACGGTCGCGATGATCCGATTCTGTGACGCAGTCCTCACGCAGCGGTTGCACCTGTCCCTCGAGCGGATGCGCCATCGGCGTGACGCCTTCGGTCGCGACGGCCGACAACTGCTCCACGAAGGCGAGGATCGACGACAGACTGCCGACATAGACCGGCAATTCGTCCTCGGTGATCTCAAGCCGCGCCAGATGCGCGATGGATTCGACGTCGCGGCGAGTCAGCGTCACGATCACACCACTGGGCAAAACATGGGAAAAACTTGACGGAAATCATACATGTCCGCTTGTGGAATGTCGCGCCCGCGGCTACACTCCCGGCCCTCATTTGCACGCCTTTTCACGCGTCGGGCACCCATGTTCAAGAGCCTCCGGGGATACTTCTCCAGCGACATCTCGATCGATCTCGGCACCGCCAACACGCTGATCTATGTACGCGGCCAGGGCATCGTGCTGAACGAGCCCTCGGTGGTCGCGATCCAGGATGAACCCGGCCGCGGCGGCAAGACGATCGTCGCGGTCGGCGCCGAAGCCAAGAGCATGATTGGCCGCACGCCGGGCCACATCACCGCCGTGCGCCCGATGAAGGACGGCGTCATCGCCGACTTCACCTACACCGAGCGCATGCTGCAGTACTTCATCAGCAAGGTGCACGGCAACCGCTGGCTCCGCCCTTCGCCGCGCGTGCTGATCTGCGTGCCATTCGGCTCGACCCAGGTCGAGCGCCGCGCGATCCAGGAGTCGGCCGAGGGCGCGGGCGCGCGCCGCGTCGACGTCATCCCGGAACCGATGGCGGCCGCGGTCGGCGCGGGCCTGCCGGTCAACGAGGCGCGCGGTTCGATGGTGCTCGACATCGGCGGCGGCACCTCCGAGGTCGCCGTGATCTCGCTGAACGGCATCGTCTACGCCGAGTCGGTGCGCGTCGGCGGCGACCGCTTCGACGAGGCGATCACGAATTACGTGCGCCGCAACTACGGCATCCTGATCGGCGAGGCGACCGCCGAGCGCATCAAGATCGAGATCGGCTCGGCCTACCCCGGCCAGCAGGTGCGCGAGATGTCGGTCAAGGGCCGCAACCTGTCCGAAGGCGTGCCGCGCAGCTTCACGCTGAACTCGCAACGAGATCCTCGAGGCGCTGCAGGAGCCGCTGCAGGGCATCGTGCAGGCCGTCAAGAAGGCGCTCGAACAGACGCCGCCGGAGCTCGGCGCCGACGTCGCCGAGCGCGGCATCGTGCTGACCGGCGGCGGTGCGCTGCTGAGCGACATCGACAAACTGCTGATGGAGGAGACCGGCCTGCCCGTGCTCATCGCCGAAGACCCGATGACCTGCGTCGCGCGCGGCGGCGGCCGGATCCTCGAATTGTCCGAGGATCATCCGGGGCTGTTCGGCCTCCGACTAGAGGCCTCGTGACATCCACACGAGCCGGATTCGCGGCCAATGTTGCTCGGCGGTCCCGCGCTGGGACTCCGGCTCATCGTTCTCGCGCTGATGTCCGCCGGCCTGATGGTCGCCGACCATCGCCAGCATCACCTGTCGAGGATCCGGGACTGGCTGTCCGCGGTCGCCTATCCGTTCCAGTGGTCGGTGCAGGCGCCGCTCGCGGCATGGACCTCGACGCGCGAATCTCTCGCGCCTCGCGTTCGAGCATCGAAGCGGACAATGTCCGGCTCGCAGCCGACAACTTCCTGCTCAGGCTCAAGATGATGCGCTTCGAGTCGCTCGAGCAGGAGAATCAGCGGCTTCGCGCGCGCGCGGCGAGCGCACCGCACGCGTCGTCAAGCGCACGCTGATCGCCGAGATCGTCCGCGTCGACCTCGATCCGTTCCGCCAGCGCGTGCTGGTCGACAAGGGATCGCGCGACGGCGTGTTCCGCGGCCAGGCCGCGCTCGATGCGAACGGCATTTTCGGCCAGGTCATGCGCGCGGGCACCGATTTCCGCCGAAGTGATCCTGATCTCCGATCCAGAGCACGCGATCCCGATCGCAGGTGAACCGCACCGGCGTGCGCTCGATCGCGCTCGGCACCGGGCGCACGGGCATGCTGTCGCTGCCGTACCTGCCGCGCAACGCCGATGTCGTCGCCGGCGACCTGCTCGTCAGTTCCGGGCTCGGCGGCGTGTATCCGCCCGGATATCCCGTCGGCAAGGTAACCGCGGTCGTGAGCGACCCGGCCCAGCCGCTGCTCGCCATCGAGGCCGAACCGCTGGCCGGTCTCGATCGTGATCCGGAGATCCTGCTCGTATGGTTCGACAATGTGGTCGTCGAACCGGAAGCCGAGCCGGAACCGGAAACGCCGCCGACGACAAGCCGGCACGCCCGCTGCGATAACGCCCGCAAGCGAGCCTGCAGCGCCGACGGCCACGCCAGCCGCCATGCAGCCGGCGACGCAGCCAGCCGACACTGCCCGAAACGCAGCCGCCGGTCACGCAGCCCGAGTCGCAGCCGCCGGTCGCGCAGCCGGAGCCCCCGACCACCGTGCCCGAAGAGACGGCTCCCGAACGCTCCGTGCCGCCCCCGGCGGGACGCAGCCATGATGCGCCGCACGCGCTCGCACTTCGGATGGCCGCGGATCATCGCGCTGACGCTGGTCGCGCTGACGGCGACGGTCGCGCCATTGCCGGAATGGCTCGAACTGTTCCGGCCCGATTTCGTCGCGCTGACGGTCCTCTGGTTCAGCCTGCTGTCGCCGCGGCTCACCGGCCTGTTTCATGCCTGGGGCGCGGGCCTGGCGCTCGACGCATTTCGCGGCGTACTGCTCGGCCAGCATGCGCTGACACTGATCGTGATCGCCTATGTCGCCGCCAAGCTGCGCCTTCAGGTGCGGGCCTTTCCGCCGCTGCAGCAGACGGCTGTCATCCTCGCGCTGCTGTGGCTCAATGAATTCCTGCTGTTCTGGATCGACGGCGTCGCCGGCCACGCGGTGACCGACTGGCGCCGCTGGCTCGCGGTGCCGGTCGGCGCCGCCTGCTGGCCGCTGATTGCCGGCCTCTACGCGCGCGTCGCGGCAAGGCGCTAGCGATGCGCCGGCGTCCGCATCAAGGATGACGCGCTCGAACAGCGGATGTTCACGCAGCGCGCGGCGATCGCGGCGGGCATCGTCGGAGCGCTCGTGCTACTCCTTTCCGGCCGCGCCTTCTGGCTGCAGGTGATGCAGCACACTCATTACGTCGAGCTGTCGCAGGGCAACCGCGCCCGCATCGAGCCCTTGCCCGCGAGCCGCGGCATCATTTACGACCGCGCCGGGCGCGTGATCGCGGAGAACACGCCGGCCTACCAGCTCGAACTGGTGCGCGAGCAGGCGGACGATCTCGATCTCACGCTCGCGCGGCTCGGCCGATTCGGGCTGCTCGAGCGCGACGACATCGGCCGTGTGCGCCAGCTCGTGCTGTCGCGACGCTCGTTCGAGGCGGTGCCGATCCTGCTGCAGCTCGACGACGAGGAAGTCGCGCGCTACGCCGTGCATCGGCACGAGCTGCCAGGCGTTTTCCTCGAGACGCGCATGGCGCGCCATTATCCCTACGGCACGGTCGGCGCGCACGCACTCGGCTATGTCGGCACGATCAGCGAGGACGACCTCGAGCGCGTCGATCGCGAGCGCTATTTCGGCACCGGCGTGATCGGCAAGACCGGCATCGAGCGCGCCTACGAGGACGAACTGCTCGGCGTCGGCGGGCTATCGCGAGGTGCTCGTCAACGCGGATGGCCGTCCGGTCAAGGAACTGCAAGGCGCTGATTCGCAGATGCAGACCCGCGAACCCACGCCGGCCGCGAACTGCGCCTCACGCATCGACATCGAACTGCAGCGCGTCGCCGAAGAAGCGATGGCAGGCCGGCGCGGCGCGGTGGTCGCGATCGATCCGTGGACGCGGCGACGTGCTCGTGTTCGCAAGCCTGCCCTCGTTCGATCCCGAACGGATTCGCCCGCGGCATTTCGCGGGCCGACTACCTGGCGCTCACCGAGAATCCCGATCAGCCGCTGTTCAACCGCGTGCTCCGCGGCACCTACCCGCCGGGCTCGACCATCAAGCCCGTCATGGCGCTGGCAGGCCTCGAATACGACATCGTCAAGCCCGAGGACACGGTCTATTGTTCCGGCTATTTCTCGCTGCCGCACTCGCGCCACCGGTTTCGCGACTGGAAGCGCGAGGGCCACGGCACGATGAACATGGAAGGCGCCGTGATGCAGTCCTGCGACGTCTATTTCTACCGGCTCGCGAACTCGCTCGGCATCGAGCGCATCCACGACTGCCATGAACCGCATCGGCTTCGGCTTGCCGACCGGCATCGATATCGAGGGCGAACGCGGAGGCATCATGCCGTCGCCGGAATGGAAGAAGACCGCATTCTCGGGCCGCGAGCAGCAGGTCTGGTTCCCGGGCGAGACCGTCATCATCGGCATCGGCCAGGGCTACTGGACCGCGACCATCCTGCAGCTCGCCAAGGCGACGGCGCTGCTCGCCACGCGCGGCCGGCATTTCAGGCCGCGGCTGGTGCGGGCGCTGGTCGATCCGACGACCGGCGCGGTCGAGCAACGCCAGCCCGAAGCGCTGCCGCCGGTCGAACTGAAGAATCGAGACAACTGGGAGACCATCGTCAACGCGATGGTCGCCGTTACCAGCGGATCGCGCGGCACGGCAGTCCGGGCGTCGCGCGGCGCACTCTATTCGATTGCGGGCAAGACCGGCACGGCCCAGGTGTTCTCGGTGGGCCAGACCGAGAAATACGACGAGAAGACCATCGCCGAACGGCTGCGCGACCACGCGCTGTTCGTCGCATTCGCGCCGGCCGACAGCGCCGCGCTCGCGATCGCGGTGCTGGTCGAGAACGGCGGTCACGGCAGTTCGGCGGCGGCGCCGATCGCACGTGCGGTGTTCGACGCCTACCTGCTGCGCCAAGAGCCAAGCGATGATGTACGAGGGACTCGGCGCATCGCGCACGCGCCGCACGGTCACTGCGACCGCGCGGCTGCTGCGCGCTCTGCATCTCGACGGCATGCTGCTGTCGGCGCTGGTCGCGGTCAGCGTGTTCGGCATGTTCGTGCTCTACAGCGCGGCCGGCGACAACCTGTCGCTGTGGTTGAACCAGCTCGCGCGGCTCGGCATCGGCTTTGCGGTGATGATCGCGCTCGCGCAGGTGCCTGACCACTTCCTGCGCATGCTCGCGCCCGCCGCCTACGCTGCTCGGCCTCCTGTTGCTCGGCGTCGTCGCGGTCGCGGGCGACGTCGGCAAGGGCGCGCAGCGCTGGCTCGATCTGGGAGTTCATCCGCTTCCAGCCCTCCGAGATCATGAAGCTCGCCGTGCCGATGATGTGCGCATGGTTCCTGCACCAGCGGCCGCTGCCGCCGTCGCTGCGTGACATCGCAATCGTGCTCGTCGCGATCGTCGTGCCGGTCGATGCTGATCGCGGAGCAGCCCGATCTTGGCACGGCGCTCCTCGTGCTGGCCGCCGGCGTCATCGTGCTGTTCATGGGCGGGCTGGCGCCGGCCTATCTGCTGGGCGGCGTCGCGGTCGCGGGAGCGGCCGTTCCGCTGGTCTGGTTCGTGATGCACGATTACCAGCGCCAGCGCGTGCTGACGCTGCTCGATCCGGAGAGCGACGCGCTCGGCGCCGGCTACCACATCATCCAGTCGCAGATCGCGATCGGCTCCGGCGGCATTTTTGGCAAGGGCTGGACCAATGGCAGCCAGGCGCAGCTCGAATTCCTGCCGGAGCGATCGACGGATTTCATCTATGCGGTGATCGGCGAAGAACTCGGTTTGCTGGGCCTCGTTGCGCTGCTCTTCGGCTATCTGTTCATCGTCGCGCGCGGACTCTACATGGCGACGCAGTGCCGCGACGCCTACGCGCGCCTGCTCTCGGGCAGCATCGCACTGACTTTCTTCGTCTACGCCTTCGTCAACGCCGGCATGGTCACCGGACTCCTGCCGGTTGTCGGCGTGCCGCTGCCGCTCGTCAGCTACGGCGGCACGTCGTTCGTGACGCTGATGGCGGGCTTCGGTATCCTGATGTCGCTGTATTCCAGCCGCAAGCTCGTGAGTTGAAGATGCCGGACGCGACAAGGATGCTGCGAACGCCGATCCTTTGCCTGCGGATTGCCGCCGCGGCGATGATCGCTGCCTGCGCCCCGCCTGTCTCTGCGCTCGACGGAACTCGCGAGGACGTGCGGCAGTTCGCCGAGGAGATGCGCCAGAAGCACGGCTTCGAGGCCGCATGGCTCGACGCCGTGATCGCTGACGCCGTGAGTCAGCCGCGCATCATCGAATTGATGAGCAAGCCGGCCGAACAGACCATGGCCTGGCACACCTATCGCGACCATTTCCTGACCGCGGAGCGCATCGCCGCGGGCGTGCAGTTCTGGGTAGAGCACCGGGATCGTCTCGTCGCGATCGAGCGCGAGACCGGCGTGTCGCAACATGCGATCGTCGGCATCCTGGGCGCCGAGACCTTCTTCGGGCGCATCACCGGCCGCTACCGCGTCGTCGACGCGCTCGCGACGCTCGCTTTCGACTACCCGCCGCGCAGCAGTTATTTTCGCGCCGAACTCGAACAGTTCCTGCTGCTCGCCCGCGAAGAGCAGGTCGACGTCGCGACCGTGCTCGGTTCCTATGCGGGCGCCATGGGTTCGGCCCAGTTCATGCCGCGCAGCTACCGCGCCTACGCGGTCGACGGCGACGGCGACGACCGGCGCGATCTCTGGGGCAGCTGGGACGACGTGATCGCGAGCGTGGCGAACTATCTCGCCAAACACGGCTGGCACGCCGGCGAACCGGTAGTCGTCCCGGCGGGGCTCTGGTTCCCGCGCGCCGACGGGCTCGTCGCCGGCGCGCTCGCGCCGGACACGACGGTGAAGTCGCTGCGCGACCGCGGGTTGCGCTTCGACACGACCCTGGAAGGCAAGGAGCCCGCGGTCTTCATTCGCGTCGACGGTGATAACGCCCCGGAACTGCGGGCCGGGTTCCACAATTTCGGCGTCATCACGAAATACAACCGCAGCATCCTGTACGGGCTCGCAGTCAACGATCTCGGCCGTCGAATCGAGGCCCTGGTGCCGGCGCCATCGTGAACCGCGTCCACGCCGGCATCGCTGCGGTCGCGCTCCTGCTGCTAGCGGCCTGCTCCGCGGAGCCGCGCCGCGCGCCGCCTCTGCCGCCGCAACCGGTCGGCGAAGGAGTGCCACACGACGAACCGCGTGCGAAGAGCGGCAATCCGCCCTTCTACGAGGTCGGCGGCCAACGCTACGTCGTGCTCGCATCGGCTGCGGGCTACGTCGAACAGGGTGTCGCATCCTGGTACGGGCCCGATTTCCACGGCGAGCGCACCGCGACCGGCGAAACCTATGACATGCACGGGATGACCGGTGCGCATCCGACCTTGCCGCTGCCGGCCTGGGTCCGCGTGACCAACCTGCAGAACGGCAAGAGTGTCGTGATCCGCCTCAACGACCGTGGCCCATTCGCCAGGAACCGGATCATCGATCTTTCGCGCAGGGCCGCCGAGGAGCTCGACATGATCCGGGCCGGCACGGCGCTCGTGGAGGTGCGCAGTCTCGCCGCGGGCGACGTGCCGCCCGCTCCGCCGGCGGTCAACCGCTTCTTCGCTCAGGCAGGCGCCTTCTCCGAAGAAGACAATGCCTCGAATCTGGCCGAGCGGCTGCGCGCCGCCGGTATCGACGGAGTCAGCGTCACCGAAACCCGCGCCGACGGACGCCGGCTGTTCCGCGTGCGGGCCGGCCCGGTCGCGAGCGTCGACGAATTCGATAGCCTGATCGAGCGGCTGCGCGCCGCGGGTGCGGACTCGCCGCGCCTCGCACTGCAGTAGAATTGCCCGCCCTTCCACCCCCGTGAGGCCGCCCTTGAGAATCCTGCTCGCCGCCGTCTTCGCCGTTTTCGCCGTCGCCCCGGTGGTGCACGCAGCCGACACTCCGGTGCCGCCGCCGCCCAGTATTGAGGCCACAGCCTGGGTGCTCGTCGACCAGGCGACTGGTCAGGCGCTGGCGGGCCATCGCGCGGATGCGCGCGTGGAGCCGGCCAGCATCACGAAGCTGATGACGGCCTACGCCGTATTTCACGCCCTGAAGGACGGCAAGCTCAAACTCGATACCGCGGTGCCGATCAGCGAGCGTGCCTGGCGGTCCGAGGGATCTCGCACCTATGTCGACCTGAATTCGCGCGTCCCCGTTGACGTGCTGATCCAGGGCATGATCGTGCAGAGCGGCAACGACGCAACCATCGCGCTCGCGGAAGCGATCGCGGGCACCGAAGACACCTTTGCGGCGCTGATGAACCAGTACGCCGAGCGGCTCGGAATGCGTGACAGTCATTTCGAGAACTCGACCGGCCTGCCGGGCCCGACGCACAAGATGTCCGTGGCTGACATCGCAAGGCTCACGCGCGCGATCATCGCGGAATTCCCGGACTACTATCGCTGGTATTCGCAGCGCGAGTTCACCTGGAACAACATCCGCCAGCCGAACCGCAACGGCTTGTTGCAGCGCGATCCGACCTTCGATGGCGTCAAGACTGGCATGACTGAAGCGGCGGGTTACTGCCTCGTATCCTCGGCGAAGCGCGACGGCATGCGCCTGATCGCGGTCGTGACCGGCACAAAGAGCATGAAGGCGCGCGAGGATGCGAGCCTGGCGCTCATCAACTACGGATTCAATTTCTACGAGACGCGCAATCTGCAGGTGGGCGGCACCGAACTAGCCCGGCACCGGGTCTACAAGGCGCGCGGCGGGCGCGCCGCGGTCGGTCTCGCGCGCGACCTCCTCGTCACGCTGCCGCGCGGCGTCGCGGAGCGCGTCGAAATCAGCATCGAGCTGGCGCCAAAGGTCTTCGCGCCGCTGAGTGTCTCGGACCGCGTCGGCGTCCTGCGCGCGACGGTCGACGGCAAGCTCGTGGCCGAAGCGCCGCTGCATCCGCTTATCGACGTGCCGCGCGGAAATATTTTCCGCCGGATCTGGGACACGATCCTTTCCTGGTTCGCCTGATCGTGCCGCATCCGCTGGTCTGGCTGGATGGACGGTTGCTGCCGCTCGAGGAAGCGTGGATCTCGCCGCTCGACCGCGGCTTCCTGTTCGGCGACGGCGTGTACGAGGTGCTGCCGGTATTCGACGCACGCGCCTACCGGTTCGACGAGCACATCGAACGGCTGGACCGCAGCCTGCGCGAGATCCGCATGGCGCCGGCGCTCGACCGCGCGGGGTGGCTCTCGGCGCTCGGCCGGCTAGTGCACGGCAATGGCGGCGGCGACTGCCTGCTCTATATCCAGGTCACCCGCGGCGTCGAGCCGGAGCGCAATCATGTGCCGCGGCCCGGGCGGGCGTCCCACGATCTTCGCCTGCACATCGGCATTGCCCGTGATGTCCGCGGCGACGATCGAACACGGCACGCAGGCGATCACTGCCGAGGACATGCGCTGGGCGCGCTGCGACATCAAGACCGTGTCGCTGCTCGGCAATGTGCTGCATCGCTGGCAGGCCGCCGATGCCGATGCGACCGAGACGATCCTGCTGCGCGGAGGCTGGATCACGGAGGGGAGCACGAGCAGCGCGCATGTCGTCAAGGACGGGAAGATCGCGACGCCGCCGCAGACCAACGCGATACTTCCCGGCACGACCCGCGGCGTGCTGTTCGAACTCGCCGCGCGCGCCGGCATCGGGTCCGGGCGGCGCCCGGTCAGCGAACAGGAATTGCGCGATGCGGACGAGATCCTGATCGCCTCGGCCGGCGGCGGCATACGCGCGGTCACGACACTGGATGGCCGGCCGGTCGGCTCGGCCACGCCCGGCGCCGTGTTCCGCCGCATCCACGAGGGATTCCTGGCGACAAAGCTCGAATTCTCGACCGTGCTGCCGGCATGAGCGGCGCAGACGAGCTGTTCCAGTTTCCGACCGATTTTCCGATCAAGGTGATGGGACGGGATTCCGAGTCGTTCCGCACATTGACACTCGCAATCATCGAGCGACACGCGGGACCGATGAGTCCGGACCGGATCAGCGAACGGCTGAGCCGCGAAGGCAAGTTCCTCGCACTGACCTACACGATCCGCGCCGAAAGCCGCGCGCAACTCGACAGCATCTACCAGGACCTGACCGACAGCGGCGTCGTGCTGGTCGCGCTCTGAGACCAGATTCGGTCCCAATCCAGGCCGAGCGCCTCGCAGACGAGCGGCGCGAGCCCGTGCGCGACGTCGCGTATGTCCGCCTGCACGCCGAGTTCGGCTAGCTGGGTCATCGCGAGGCCCGCCATGCCGCAGGGATGGATGCGGCCGAATGGCTCGAGATCCATGTCCACGTTGAGCGCGAGGCCGTGATAGCTGCAACCGCGGCGGACGCGCAAGCCGAGGCTCGCGAGCTTGCGCCCGCCGGTGTAGACGCCGGGCGCCTCGCGGCGGCCGGAGGCCTCGATGCCGTAGCGCGCCGCGAGCGCGATCACCGCATTCTCGAGCCCGACGACGAGCTCGCGCACTCCGATGCGCCGGCGCCTGAGATCGACGAGCGCATAGACGACCAGCTGGCCAGGCCCGTGGTAGGTGACCTGGCCGCCGCGGTCGATGCCGACGACCGGTATGTCGCCGGTCGCGAGCAGGTGTTCCGGCCGGCCGCTCAGGCCCTGCGTGAAGACCGGTTCATGCTCCAGAAACCACAGCTCGTCGGGCGTGTCGGCGCCGCGAGCGTCCGTGAAGTCCCGCATGTCGCGCCAGACGGGCCCATATGCCGCGCGGCCGAGCCAGCGAACGACGGCGTTCATCGGTCCTCGACAATTTCGCAGTCGAGATGGCGCGCCGCGTTCAGCGAATTCGAGATCGGGCATCCCTGTTCAGCCTTGCCGAGCAGCCTCGCCGCGCGCGCTGCGTCGGCACCGGGCGGCACGACAAGCCGCACGTGCATGCGGATCTGCGTGAACCGGCTGTTGCCGTCGATGCGCTCGAGCACGCCCTCAGTCTCGGCCGTCAGCTGACGCCACTCAAAACGCGATGCCTTCGCAATTGCACGAAACGTCATCATCGTGCAGTCGCCCACCGCGGCCAGCAGCAGCGTTTCGGGCGACCAGTACCCGCCCGGGCCGTCGAATTCGGGCGGCGGCAGCGACACGAGCTGCGGCAAGCCGTCGGCGTCGAGCCGTACCTCGCCTTCCGGCGCCATTCCAATCCGCACGCGGTAGCGATGCGGGAACGGGTGCATCAGGGCAGCCCGCAGTTGTCGCCGGCGAGCGCGCGCTCGGCACGATAGCTCGAGCGAACCATCGGGCCGGAGACGCACTCGGTGAATCCGCGCGCGAGCGCGGCCTCGCGAAATTCCGCGAACTCCTGCGGCGCCACGAATCGCGCGACCGGCAGATGATTGACGGTCGGGCGCAGGTACTGGCCGAGCGTCAGCAGAGTCGCAGCCGACGGCACGCAGGTCGTCCATCGCCGCAAACAACTCCTCGACCGTCTCGCCGAGGCCGAGCATCAGGCTCGACTTCGTCAGCACGGCGGGACGATGCCGCTTGCGTGCGCCAGCACGTCGAGCGTCTGGCGATAACCTGCGCGCGGGTCGCGCACCGGATGCGTGAGCCGCTCGACCGTCTCGATGTTCTGCGCGAACACGACGATGCCGGAATCGACCACGGTCTCGACGGCGCTGCGATCGCCTTGGAAATCGGGCGTCAGTGCTTCGACCGAGGTGTGCGGGCTCGCCTCGCGGATTGCATGCACGCAGGCCGCGAAATGGCCGGCGCCGCCATCGGGGAGGTCGTCGCGATTCACGGAGGTCAGCACGACGTAGCCAAGACCCATCAGTGCGACGGTGTGCGCGGCATTCGCGGGCTCCTCGGGATCGAGCCAGCCTCGCGGATTTCCGGTGTCGACGGCGCAGAACCGGCAGGCGCGGGTGCAGACCGAGCCCATCAGCATCAGGGTCGCGGTGCCGGCATTCCAGCACTCGCCGATGTTCGGACAATGCGCTTCCTCGCAGACCGTGCTCAGCCGATGCTCGCGTACCGTGCGGCGGAGCGCATCGAAGCGCGCTCCTGCGGGCATCGGCGCGCGCAACCAGCGCGGCTTGGCGCCCACCGGCAGCGGTTCGGGCAGGGCCGCGCGCTTGATGCCGTTCTTGATTGCGCTGAATCCCTGGGGCGTCAGGAATTTCTCGCCGCTCGCCGGCGACGGGCGTTCGATCGCGACTTGAATACCTTTAAAATCAGCCATTTACGTGTTTCGATCCGCTGTTTTCCGAAGGCATTCTAGCCGACCGGCGAGAACAGCACGGGATGGCGGGCCCTGCCGAGGCGAAGTTCCGCATCGAGCCTGGCAAGCCGCGCCGGTGTGCCGACATCGGTCCAGGCGCCGTCGTGCCGCTGGCCTGTCAGCCGCCCGGCGCGCATTGCCAGGTCGAGCAATGGTTTCAGCGGAAACACCCCGGGCGCGCAGCCGTCGAACAATCTCGGATCGAGCACCGAGATGCCCGCAAAGGTCAGGCGGCTTTTCAGCGGCAGCGCGTGGCCGGCGGCATCGAGGCCGTAGTCTCCTTCCGGGTGGTGCGCGGGATTCTCGACCAGCACGAGGTGCGCGAGGGAACCGGCCGGCCGGCTGAGCGCGTCGAATGCGAGATCGCACCAGACGTCGCCATTGACGACGAGGAACGGCTCGGCGCCCAGGAGCGGCAGCGCCGCAAAAATGCCGCCGCCGGTGCCGAGCGGCGCGGGGCCCTCCTCACTGTAGCGGATCATGAGACCATGACGGCGCCCGTCGCCAATGTCTTCCCGGATCCGTGCGCCCAGCCACGACAGGTTGATGACGACGTCCGTGATGCCGTGCTTCAGCACCGAGGCCAGATGATATTCGATCAGCCGATAGCCGCCCGCTTCCAGCAGCGGCTTCGGCAGCTGGTCGGTCAAGGGGCGCATGCGCTCGCCGCGGCCCGCCGCGAGGATCATCGCCTTCACCGGGACTTGCCCGCCCGGCGCGCGGCCGCCGCGAATGCCGGCACCACTTCGCCGCGCAGATATTCGTCGAATGCTGCGAGGGCGGGTATCGCCGACGTCACCGCGAGCGTGTAGTCGAGCACGCGCGGCAGATCCGCGAGGTAACCGGACTTGCCGTCGCGGTGCCACAGCCGCGCGAAGATGCCGAGCACTTTGACATGGCGCTGCAGGCCCATCGTGTCGAACCAGTGCAGGAACTGCGTCCGATCCGCGCCGACGTTGAGGCCGGCGTCGCCGCGCGCGTCGGCGGTAGCGGTCGAGCCAGCCGTTCAGGCGCCTGACCGGCCAGACGACATAGCAGTCCTTCAGCAGGGACACGAGATCGTAGGTGACCGGCCCGCGCACGGCGTCCTGGAAATCCACGATGCCCGGGTTGCCATCGGCACGCACCAGCAGGTTGCGCGAATGGTAATCGCGATGCACGAGCACGACCGGCTGTGCGAGCGCCTGTTCGCACAGCCAGTCGAACGCGTCCGCGATCGTACGCCGTTCCGCCGGCAGTCGGAGCAAGCCCGAGATGCCGCGCGACGAACCATTCCGTGAAGAGTTCCATTTCGCGAAGCAGGAGCGCACGGTCGTACGGCGGCAGTTCGGCGAGCGTGTGCGGCGCCGCCGGTCTGCATCCTGACGAGCGCGTCGATCGCATCCGGTAGAGCGGTTCGGGATCGGCGCCCGGCTTCGAGCGCTTCGAGATAGTGCTGCGTCCCGAGGTCGCCGATCAGCACGAAACCCTGCTCGGCGTCCACGGCGATCACCGGCGGCACGTGCACGCCGGTCGCGGCAAGTATGCGGGCGACGCGAAGCCAGGAGTCGAGCGCTTCGTGCTCAGGCGGCGCATCCATCGCGATCTGCGTTTCGTGCCGCGCGATGCACGCGGAAATAGCGGCGAAAACTCGCGTCAGACGAGGCCGGCAGGATGCGCTCGACCGGCGGACCGGGAAGGCCCGCGATCCAGCGTTCGAGTTTCTGCAGGCGTGGATCGGCGTTGTCGTTCGTTGTCATGCAGGGGCGACGGCCGGTGGGCTCGCATTATAGACTTCCGGACCAAGTGCTTTCGCGCCGCCTCACCGCATTGTTCGCAACCGCCTTCGTCCTGCCTCTGGCTGGCGCGGACGAATGCATCTGGCCGCAGCCCGAAGCGATGACCGCACCGCCCGCCGCTTCCGGCGACGGCGTTTCGATCAAGGGGCCGGATGAGTTGCCCGTGCAGGTGATGAGCGGCGGCGCCGAACTCACGCGCGCAGGCGATGCAAAGCTCACGGACGGAGTCGTCGTGCGCCAGGGCGACCGCGAGCTCTCCGCGCAGTCCGCCACCTACAATGCTACTGAACAGAGCTTCGAAGTCGAAGGCGACGTCGAATTCCGTTCACCAGACCTGCGCCTCAAGGGTGTCACCGGCGCCTGGGGCGTCGGTGGTTCCGGACGCTTCACCGGCGCGGAATTCGAGCTTCCGACTCAGCCGGCGCGTGGCAAAGCGGCGGAACTGGACGTCTCGTCGCAGGGCGCGCTGTCGTTGCGCGAAGTCAGCTTCACCACCTGTCCCGCCGGCAACAACGACTGGTTCCTGCGCGCCTCGTCGATCGAAATCGACCAGCGCACGCAGCTCGGCAAGGGGCGCAATGTCCGCGTCGAACTGAAAGGCGTGCCGATTCTGTACACGCCGCTGATCACATTTCCGGTCGGGGACGCGCGCAAGTCCGGTTTTCTTTTCCCGACTTTCGGCAACTCGGACAAGAGCGGATTCGCACTCGGCGTGCCGTACTACTTCAATCTCGCCTCGAATTACGACATGACGCTGACGCCATTTCTGCTGGCCCGGCGGGGACTTCGGGCTGAACGGAGAGTTCCGCTACCTGACGGAACGAAGCCGCGGCCAGCTCGATACGCGCTTCCTGCCGGGCGACGATCTCGCGGGACGGGACCGGCGGCTCAGTACGCTGACGCACCGTACCGACGTCACCGACCGGCTGCGCTTCAGCGCGAGCCTGGCCGATGCGAGCGATACGCAGTATTTCGAGGATTTTGGCCTCGGACCGGACGGCACCAGCGTGACGTTTCTGGACCGGTACCTGCATCTTGCCTGGCTCGGCCGTAGCTGGCGCCTCGACGGCCGCGCGCAGGATTTCCAGACCATCGACCTGACCGTCGACCCGCTTTCCCGTCCCTACTCGCGCCTGCCGCAACTGCAGTTCACCGGCGCCTGGCCGCTCGCCGGCGGCCGGCTATCGACTTCGTTCGACGCCGAGACCGTATGGTTCGAGCGCGACGAGGGCACGACGGGCTTGCGCCTTGATCTTTCGCCACGCGTCGCCTGGCCGTTTCGTCGGCCGGGCTGGTACATCGAACCGAGCGCGGCCTGGCGCCTGACTGGTTATCAACTGTCGGATGTCACGCCGGGCTCCGACGAATCGCCCGATCGCGAAGCGCCGATTCTGTCGCTGGATGCCGGCCTGGAGTTCGAGCGCACGGATGGTTCGCGCGGCCACCTGGTGCAAATGCTGGAGCCGCGGATACGTTACACGTGGATCCCGTTCCGTGACCAGTCGGAGCTGCCGCTGTTCGACACCGCGCTGCCTGACCTCAATCTCGTGCAGCTCTTTCGCACCAACCGCTACGTCGGTGCCGACCGGCTGGGCGACGCCAACGAAGTCGCGGCCGGCCTGACGACCCGGTTGCTCAAGGCCGACACCGGCCGCCAGTTCCTGAGCGCGACGATCGGCCAGCGTTTCTATTTCGAACAACCGCGCGTCGTGCTGCCGGGCGAAGTGGCGGAGTCGCGCAGCTCGTCGAACATGATCGGCGAGATCGATCTGACCGCATGGCGCAATTGGAGCGCACGCGTCGCGATGGAATGGGATCGCGAGGCATCCAACACCGTGCTCGGCCAGGCGGGCATCCAGTACCGCCTGCGGCCCGATTCGGTCGTCAATCTCGGCTATCGTTACCGCGAGGGCCTGCTCGAACAATGGGATGCGTCGTTCGCGTGGCGGCTGTCGCCGACGTGGCAGGTCTTTGCGCGCCAGGTCTATTCGACCAAGGAAGAGAAATCCATCGACCGGTTCGCCGGCTTTGAATACGGAAGCTGCTGCTGGCGCATCCGCCTGGTCGGGCGTCGACTATGTGTCGAATCGCACGGGCGAAAGCGACAATTCGGTGATGTTGCAACTGGAACTCAAGGGCCTGTCGTCGGTCGGAACCAGCAATGACGCTTTCCTGCAGCGGGCCATTCGGGATACTCCCCGGCCTCCGCTATCGCCCCGCCCTGAAACCGACCCGGATACGCCATGAGCCGAGTGCTGATCGTCCTGATGCTGTCCATGACGTTTGCCGGCCCCGCCGCGGCGCAGACGCGCGAACTGTCGACCAGCGGCGTGCCGCTCGACCGTGTGATTGCGATCGTCAACGAAGGCATCGTGCTGCAGAGCCAGCTCGACAACCAGACCGCGATGATCGAGGAGCGCCTGAAGGCCAGGGCACCGCGCTGCCGCCTGCCGACGTGCTCCGCCAGCAAGTGCTCGAGCGCCTCGTGCTGCAGGAGATCCAGATGCAGCGAGCCGGCCGCCTCGGCGTACAGGTGCCGGACGAAATGCTCAACGAGGCCCTGCGCGACGTCGCGAAGCGCAACAGCATCCCATTCGAGCAGATGCCCACGTCGCTCGCGGCGCAGGGAATCGACTATGCCTCTTACCGCGAAGACATGCGGCGCGAAATCACGATGTCGATGCTGCGCCAGCGCGACGTGATACCGCGCATCTACGTGTCGCCGCGCGAACTCGACCAGGCGCTCGAACGCCAGGCCAGCCAATCGGACCAGAACGCCGAATACGACGTATCGCATATCCTGCTGCCGCTGCCGGAGTCGGCCACGACCGAGCAGATCGAAGCGCGTCGAGGAACGGCCCGGGACATCACGAGCGCGCCAAGGCGCGGCGAGGATTTCGGCCAGCTCGCCGCCCGCTATTCGCATGCGCGTCGGCCCTGGAAGGCGGCACGCTCGGCTGGAGGAAGTGGCACCAGCTGCCGACAGTTATTCGCCGACCTCCTCGGCGCGCATGAAACCAGGCGACGTCTGCGATCCGTTTCGCACGGCGACCAGCTTCCACATCGTGAAGTCAACGACACGCGCGGCGGCCGAGAAAAGCGATGCTGGTGGAGCAGATGCACGCGCGCCATATCCTGATGACGACCGAATGAAATCATGACGACGAGACGGCGCAACAACGGCTCGCGGCGATCCTCGAGCGTATCGCGGGTCGGCGAGGATTTCGGCGCGCTCGCGAAACTGCATGTCCGACGACCCGGGCTCGGCAGTCGTCGGCGGCGACCTCGGCTGGACTGGCCCCGGCACCTTCGTTCCGGAATTCGACGCCGTCGCCGACGCTCGAAATCGGACGAGATCAGCGAACCGTTCCGCACCCAGTTCGGCTGGCACATCGTGCAGCTGCTCGGACGCGCGCGCTACGACAAGAGCGACGACAATGCGCCGGCAGGCGGTCCTGACGCGCTGCGCGAGAGCAAGCTCGACGAGGAGACCGAGTTGTGGCTGCGACGGCTCCGCGACGAGGCCTACGTCGAGATCCGCGATCCCTGAGCGCGCCGGCGCGATCGTCGTCACGACCGGTGAACCGGCCGGCATCGGCCCGGATCTCGCGCATTGCCGCGGCGCTTTCCGACTGGCCGCGCGAACTCGTCTTCGCCGGCGATCCGGACCTGATCGCCGCGCGACCGCCGCGCTCGCGCGCGACATCGAGGTTCCGCCATGGCGAGAGCGCGCCGATCGGCGTGCCGCATCGCGCGGCATCGTGCCCGTGCTTGCACGGCCGCTCGCGGTACCGGCTGCGGCCGGCAAGCCCGATCCGGACAATGCGCGCTACGTGCTCGCGCTGCTCGACGCGGCGATGGCGGGCTGTCTGCGACGGCCGCTTCGGCGCGATGGTCACGGCGCCGGTGCAGAAGAGCGTCGATCAACGACGCCGGCATCGCTTTCAGCGGCCACACCGAATTCCTCGCGCGAAATGCGGCGCAGCGCGGCCGGTGATGCTGCTGGTTGCCGGCGACGCTGCGTGTCGCGCTCGCGACAACGCACCTGCCCTTGCGCGATGTGCCGCGGCACGTCACGCGCGAGTCGCTCGGCGAGACGCTCGACGTGCTCGAGCCAGCGGCCTGCGACGGCATTCGGCATGCGGCGCCCGCGCATCCTGGTCTGCGGCCTCAACCCGCATGCCGGCGAAGGCGGCCACCTCGGGCCGCGAGGAACAGACGTCATCGCGCCCGGCGCTCGACGCGCGCGCGCGCGCGGTATCGCGGCGACCGGGCCCGGTGCCTGCCGATACCGCCTTCACGCCCGCCTGCTCGCGCGGCACGACGCGGTACTCGCGATGTATCACGACCAGGGTCTGCCGGTGCTCAAGCACGCGGGTTTCGGCCATGCCGTCAACGTCACGCTCGGCCTGCCGTTCTTCCGCACGTCGGTCGACCACGGCACGGCGCTCGATCTCGCCGGCAGCGGGCGCGCGGACCCTGGCAGCCTCTTCGAGGCCGCATCGGCGCTCGCGCTCGCACGAGCTGCGCCGCGTGATCCGCGCCGCGCAAACGCTTCGGCCAGCACTTCCTGCACGACCCGGGCGTCATCGCACGCATCGTCGCCGCGATCGATCCGCAGCCGGGCGAGCGCATCGTCGAGATCGGCCCGGGCCTCGGCGCGCTGATCGCGGCCGCTGCTCGAACGCTGCGGGCGTCTCGAAGCGATCGAGATCGACCGCGACCTGATTCCGCGAGTTGCAACGGCGTTGCGCCGGCGCGGGCGAGTTCGTCGTCCATCGAAGCGCGACGTGCTCGACTTGGACATTGCTGCGCTGCACGGCGGCGGGCCACGGCTCCGCGCTGTGCGGCAACCTCCCGTACAACATCTCGACGCCGCTGCTGTTCCACCTGCTCGCGTCGCGCCCCGTCATTGCCGACATGCATTTCATGCTGCAGAAGGAGGTCGTCGAGCGCATGGTCGCCGGTCCCGGCGGCAAGATCTACGGCCGACTGACCGTGATGCTCGCCGCTGCGTGCAGCGCGCAACTCCTGTTCCGGGTCGGCAGCGGCGCCTTCCGTCCGGCGCCGGCCGTCGATTCGGCGGTCGTCAGGCTGCGTGTCCGCACGCGGCCGAGCCATTTCCGCTGCCGGATGCCGCGCGCTTCGCGCGGGTCGTCGCGGCCGCATTCTCGATGCGCCGCAAGACGCTCCGGAATTCCTTGCGCGGCCTGGTCGCGGAGGACGCCTTTGGCGCCGCCGGCATCGATGCCGGACGACGGCCCGAGACTGCTGGAACCGGCGGAATTCGCGAAACTCGCGGCTCAACCGGCGCCGCTCGCGGCAGGCTTATAATGTCCCGGTCATGAGCATCTACCGCAAGATCCTGCTGGTCGTCGATCTTGGCGAGCAAAGCGAACAGATAGGCGTACGCGCGCACGCGATCTCGCCGGGCTGGTGGGCGCCGAATTGTCGCTGCTGCATGTCGTCGAGTACGTGCCGGTCGAGCCGATGGGCGAAACGCTGTTGCCGGCGATGCAGATCGAGGAAGAGCTGGTCGACGCGCGCGAAACAGCGCCTGGCGGAACTGGCCACGGCGCTTGGCATCGGATCGGTGCGCCGCGACGTTGCCGCAGGCAACGTCAAGGCCGAGATCGTGCGCGCGGCCCAGGAACAGCACGCGGACCTGATCGTGCTGGGCTGCCGCGAGCGGCGCGGTCCTTCGATACTCGTGAATTTCACCGAAGACACCGTGTTGCATGCCGCACCCTGCGACGTGCTCGCCGTCCGACTGCGCTAGGACGCGGCGCATGGAGGAAGCGACCGAACATCTGGTGACCGTGGACGTCGATACGCGCTATCTGGAAGATCAGTCGGACCCTGACGAGCGGCGCTTCGTGTTCGCATACACGATCACGATCCGCAATCGCGGCGCAGTGCCGGCCAAGCTGCTGACGCGTCATTGGGTCATCACCGACGCCAACGGCAAGGTGCAGGAAGTGCGCGGCGAAGGCGTGGTCGGCGAGCAGCCGCACCTGATGCCCGGACAGGGCTTCCGCTACACCAGCGGCGCGGTGCTCGAGACGCCCGTCGGAGCGATGCAGGGCTCCTACCAGATGCTGGCGGACGACGGCGTGAAATTCGATGCGCCGATCCCGCCCTTCACGCTCGCGATCCCCGGCACGATCCACTAGCGCAGCGATGGCCCATTACGCGATCGGCGACCTGCAAGGCTGCCACGCGGAATTCGTTGCGCTGCTCGAGCAGCTGAATTTCGATCCCGCAGCGCGACCGCCTGTGGCTGACCGGCGACCTGGTCAACCGCGGACCGGCGTCGCTCGAGGTGCTGCGTACGGTCCGCTCGCTCGGCGGCGCGGCAACGACCGTGCTGGGCAACCACGACCTGCACCTGCTGGCGATGGCCTGGGCGCCCGAGACGGTGCGGCGGCGCGAACCGGAGTTGCAGGCCGTGCTGGACGCACCGGATGCGGCGGAGCTGCTGTCATGGCTTGCGGCGCGGCCGCTGCTGCATCGCGACGCGGCGCTCGGCTGGACTCTGATCCATGCAGGGCTTGCGCCGCAGTGGACGCTGGCGCAGGCGGAGGCCTGCGCTCGCGAGGTCGAAGGGGCCCTGCGCGACAATCCTGGCGAGCTTCTGGGCGACATGTATGGCGACTTGCCCGACCGCTGGTCGTTGCAGCTTGCCGGCATCGAGCGCCATCGATTCACGATCAATTGCCTGGCGCGACTGCGTTTCGTGGACGGCGGCGGCAGGCTGCTGCCTCGCCTGAAAGGTTCGATCGCCGCGGCGCCGCACGGCGCGATCCCGTGGTTCCGGCATCCGCAGCGAAAGACAAAAGACGACCGGCTCGTGTTCGGCCACTGGTCCGCGCTCGGCTATCTGGCCGAACCCGGCCTGCGTGCGCTCGACACGGGATGTGTCTGGGGCGGCTCTCTGTGCGCGATCCGGCTCGACGCCGACCTGCCGCCGGTCATGCTGCCCTGCCGCGGCAGCCGGCAGCCGTCGCGCTGATCAGTTGGCCAGTGCCTGCACGGCGTCTACGGGCTGGACGCCGGTCAGCACTTCGAATCGCAGGTCGATGCGGTTGCCGACGAGTTGATGCGGGATACAGTTGACATCGCCCTCGAGGCCGCGCGTCAGAAATTTCGGCAGCACGCGGTCGCGGAACAGTTCGACGAGCTCACAGTCGCCCATTTCGAGGCCGCGAGGCGAATTGCGCTTGATCGTGACCGCCTTCCAGACGCCGAGCACGGGTTCGCCGACATCGCGCGCATCGGGCGCGGGCAGTTCGGGCGCGTAAAACACGACTTTGAGGCGTGGAAATTGCGCTACCGGCGAATAACCCGTGGTCGCAGCCGCGTTCCGTGATCTTGACGTCAGAGCGTGCGCCGAGGTGCTTCAGCAGCAGCATTACCTTGCTGCGCAGCCCGCCGCAGGAATATCGCGTCGTGAATCCGTTGTAGATGAACTGCACTTCATGCCGCTTCCAGGCGGCCGCGGTCTCGTCGGAACCGGATTCGCTCGCCATGGCAGACAACGCGGCCAGCATGGCCGCCACAGCGAATGCCCCCCGCACGCTCATGAACCACACCTCTGTCAAGCAACCCGCAACCTCAGACCTGCGTCAACAGGTAGGGTTCCGTCCCGCGACTATAATGAAAGGATGACGATCATGCGTTTCGAATGGGCGGGTCGCCGTCTCGCGGCCGACCTCTCAAGGCCCGTTTCGATCGCCATTCCGCTGGATTTCGCCGGTCCGCAACCGGTCTGCTTCGACGCGCCGCCCGCGTTTTCGCGGCCGCTGCGCGAAGGACTGAGTTGCCATTGCGAATTGTTGACGCTCGCGCCGCATTGCAACGGCACTCATACGGAATGCGTCGGCCACGTGACCGACGATCGCGTCGCGGTCGGCGAAAGCGTTCCGGGCGGGCTCGAACTCGCATTGCTGGTCACGCTCGAGCCCGCTGTGTCGACCGCCACACCGGAGGACAGCGACCCGCTCCCGTCGCCGGGAGATGTGCTTGTGACGGCCGCTTCGCTTGAATCCGAGTTCCGCCGGCACGAAGGCGTCGCGCTGCGCGCGATGATCCTTCGCACCCTGCGGTCGCCGGGGCCCGGGCCGTACCGGAGTTATCGCGGTGCGGCGCCGGCGCCTTATCTGTCGCGGCAGGCCGCCGCCTGGCTCGTCGATCACGGCATCCAACACGTCGTGCTCGACCTGCCTTCGGCCGACCGTGCGGACGACGGCGGCAGGCTCACCGCGCATCGCATCTTCTTCGGATTGCCGGCCGGTTCGCGGCGCCTCCGCGATGCGAAGCGCCCGCTGGCGAGCATCACCGAACTCGCCTGGATCGATCCGTCGATTGCGGACGGTCATTATCTCCTCGACCTGCAGATGCCGGCCTTTCTGACGGACGCGGCGCCTTCGCGACCGCTGCTGTACGCGGTGACATTCGAATGAACCGCACATCGACCGGGGACGAGGCGCTCGCGCGCGATGCTGCCGACCCGCAGTCGCGCCGGCGTGCCGAATTTCACTTCCCGCAGGCGGCGGACGGTACGCCCGCGGTCTACCTGTGCGGCAACTCGCTCGGGCTGCAGCCACGCGCCGCCGCCGATGCGGTCGCGCGCTTCATGTCCGAATGGCAGCGGCTCGGCGTACGGGGTTACCACGATCCCGGCGCCGACTGGCTGAACCTGCACGAGCGGCTCGCGCCCGCGCTCGCGAAGCTGGCGGGCGCGAAGGTCCAGGAAGTCGTCGCGATGCACTCGCTGACGATCAACCTGCATCTGCTGATGGCGAGTTTCTACCGCCCGACCCGCGAACGGCACGTGATCCTGATCGAACACGGCGCATTTCCGTCGGATCGCTATGCGGTCGTCTCGCAACTCGGCTGGCATGACCGCGATCGTGTGCAATCCATGGCCCTGGTCGCGCCGCGCTCCGGTGAGCAATTGCTGCAGCACGAGGATCTCGTCGCCGAGATCCGCCGCCAGGGAGAGCGGCTTGCACTCGTGCTGCTGCCGGGCGTCCAGTACCTGACCGGCCAGCTCCTCGATCTCGGGGCGCTGGTGCGCGAAGCGCATGCGGTCGGCGCCGTCATCGGCCTCGATCTCGCTCACGCGATCGGCAATGTGCCGCTCCAGCTTCACGACTGGGGCGCCGACTTCGCGGTCTGGTGCTCGTACAAGTACCTGAATGGCGGGCCTGGCGCGACGGCCGGCGCCTTCGTGCACGAGCGGCATTTTGACGCCGACCTGCCGCGGCTCGCGGGCTGGTGGGGAAACGACCTGGAATCGCGCTTCGACTTCGCGCCGGAATTGCAGCCGTACCGCGGTGCCGCGGGCTGGCAGGTCAGCAATCACCCGCTCCTCGGCATGGTGCCGCTCGAAGCTTCACTCGCACAGTTCGCGTCCGCCGACCTGCCTGCGCTCTTTGCGCGCTCGCGCGAGCTGACCGGCTGGCTCGAGCGGCTGCTGCACGAACGGCTGGGCGAACGGATCGAAGTGCTGACGCCGCGCGACCCGCAGTGGCGCGGTGCGCAGTTGTCGGTTCGGCTGCGCAGCGCGCGCGACATGGGCCGCGCCCTGTTTGACGCGCTGCTCGCGGCAGGACTGACCTGCGACTGGCGCGAGCCCGACGTCATCCGACTCGCTCCTGCGCCGCTCTACAACTCCTATGAGGATTGCTGGCGCGCCGTCGCCCTGATCGAGCGGCAGCTCAGCGCCTGACCAGCGTCACGAAGCTGAACCGGTGCGCGTGCCTCGCATCGGCCGGATGCTCTTCGCGCGCGACATCACGCCATTCTTCACGCTCGAGACCGCGCAACACGACATTGCCGGGTAGGTTGGCATGTACTTCTGTCAACTCGATGCGGTCGATCATCGGCCAGCAGGCCAGGAACACTTCCGCGCCGCCGATCACGAACAACTGGCAGGAATTGCCGACCGCCGCAAGGGCCGCAGCGGGCGACCCGACCGTCTCGCAATCCGTCCGCGCGCCAACCGGCGTTGCGCGTCAGCACGAGATTGCGCCGGCCGGGCAGCGGCCGGCCGATCGATTCGAAGGTGCGTCGGCCCATCAGCAGGGCGTGCCCCATCGTCAGCGACTTGAAACGTTTCAGGTCGTCCGGCAGGTGCCAGGGCAGCCGATTGTCGCGGCCGATCACGCCGTTCTCGGCCATCGCGACGACTGCGACCGTCGCGGGCTTCACTTGCGCCGCCGTGGCGGCGGGCCGACCAGCATGGTCCCGCGGCAGCGGGCCGCGCCGCACCGGCACCGGAAAATCTCGTCGATATCCGGCGGGTCATCCGGATCGCGGCCGATGCAGTAGTCGTAGGACACTTCCTCCCCGGGCAGGATCCGCCGCAGCGAACGGATCCAGAGCCGGCCGCGCGTGATCTCGGTTTCGCAATTCGGCCGGCAGGAATGGTTGATGAACCGCGCCTCGTTGCCGCCGATGCCCGCATCGACGACGGTGTCCTTGTCCAGGATGAACAGAAACGTATGCGCATCGCGCACGGGGCGGCCTTCGTAACGGCGATCCGCTTCCGCGTGCGATACGCGCTCGCCGGCGTATTCGATGATAAGCGTGTTGCGCGGTATCAGTCTCGCGGCAAACACGCCGTGGCCGTGGATCTTCGAGCGGTGAACCCGAATCATCGGGTCCGCCGCCTCAGACCGCGACGGGCGCCCGGATCGCCGCATGCGGCTCGTAACCGACAATCTGGAAATCCTTGTACTCGTAGCCCGCGACATCGGACGGGCGCCGCAGCAACGCGAGCGTCGGCAGCGGATGCGGCTCGCGCGCAAGCTGCAGCTCCGCCTGTTCGAGGTGATTCAGGTACAGGTGGCAATCGCCGCCGGTCCACACGAGATCGCCCACGGAGAGATCCGATTGCTGGGCGAGGATATGCGTCAGAACGGCATAAGAGGCGATGTTGAAGGGAACGCCGAGAAAGATGTCGGCGCTTCTCTGGTAGACCTGGCAGGAGAGCTTTCCGCCGGCTACGTAGAACTGGAACAGCGCGTGGCAAGGTGCGAGCGCCATCCTGGCGAGTTCGCCGACATTCCAGGCGCTGACGATGATGCGCCGCGAATCGGGATCGTTCCGCAGTTGCCGGATGACCTGCGCGATCTGATCGACCTGCCCGCCGTCCGCGGTCGGCCAGGCGCGCCACTGACGACCATAGACCGGGCCCAGTTCCCCCGATGCATCCGCCCATTCGTCCCAGATCGTCACGCCCTGCTCCCGCAGCCAGCGCACGTTCGTCTCGCCGCGCAGGAACCACAGCAGCTCCACGATCACGGACTTCAGGTGCACGCGCTTGGTGGTGACGAGCGGAAATCCGGCGCCGAGATCGAATCGCAGCTGCCGGCCGAATACGGACAGCGTGCCGGTGCCGGTGCGATCGGTCTTGCGGAGCCCGTGCTCGCGGACGTGCCGCATCAGGTCGAGATAGGCCCTCATCCGGCGTAGTTGCCCGACGGCTGGCGGCGGATCCGCGACCACGAGAGCATCGCCAGTCCTACGGCGAATACCGGCAGCGACAACAACTGGCCCATCGTCAGCCAGCCAAACGCGAGGTAGTCGAGATGCACATCCGGCACGCGCACGAACTCGACCGCGATCCGGAATACGGCATACAGGATCAGGAACAGCCCCGCGGGAGCGAGCCTGGGACGCGGCTTTGACGTAAACCACCACAGGATCGTGAACAGCAGGAGGCCTTCGAGCGCCGCTTCATAGAGCTGCGATGGATGGCGCACTTCGCCGTCGACCAGCATGCCCCATGGCAGGTCGGTCGGCTTGCCCCAGAGTTCGCTGTTGATGAAATTGCCGACGCGTCCCGCGAAGAGGCCGACCGCCGGCAGCGGCGCGGTGAAATCGAAAACATCCGCGACGCGGCGGCCGCGCAGGCGCGCAAAGAGCGCGACGGCAATCATCACGCCGACGAGCCCGCCGTGGAAGGACATGCCGCCCTCCCAGACGCGGACGATCGCGAGCGGATCGTCTCGCAACACATCGAAACCATAGACGAGGATCCAGCCGAGCCGCCCGCCCGCGATCACGCCGATCGCAGCGAAGAAAATGAGGTCATCGACGTCGACGGCCTTCCACGTCGATCGCGGATCCTGCGCGCGCCGGCGTGCGAGCCACCAGCCCGCGATGAAGCCGAGAACGTACATGAGCCCGTACCAGTGCACCTTGACGGGACCGATGGCAAATGCGACCGGATCGATGTCCGGATAGGTCAGCATGAGTCGGTTACCCGGAACAGGAAGGCGCGCAGGTAGCGCGTCTCGTCGATCGCGGGATGCACGGGGTGGTCGGGCGCCTGCGCGCCGACGCCGATCAGCTGCGCGAAGCGTCCGAGGTGCCGCGCAGCCCGCTGCACGGCGTCCGTCAGTTCCCCCGGCGCCAGATGGTAAGAACAGGAACACGACATCAGCAGTCCGTCGCGATCGAGTGCCTGCAGCGCGAGCTGATTCAACCGGCGGTACGCGGCGAGGCCCTTTGGATGATCCTTGCGGCGCTTGATGAATGCCGGCGGATCGACGACGACGATGTCGAAGCGCCGCCGATCGGCGTGCAGCGCCTCGAGCGTGTCGAAGGCGTCGCCCTGCAAGAGTTCCCCCTCGAGTCCGTTCGCCGTAGCCGTTGCGGCGGCGGACTCGAGCGCGGCCGCAGACGAATCGACGCAGGTGACTTCCACTGCGCCCGCGCGCGCCGCCTGTAGACCGAAGCTCCCCAGGTAGCTGAACACGTCGAGCACGCGCGCGCCCTTGGCGTGGCGCATCACCATCGCGCGATTGGCCGCCTGATCGAAGTACCAGCCGGTCTTCTGGCCCGCGGCCAACGGCACGCGAAACGTGACGCCACCCTCCGGCACTTCGACGAAATCCGGCACTTCGCCGACTGCGGGCCCGACATACCGCTCGAGACCTTCGAGTTCGCGGATCGGCGAGTCGTTTTTCCAAAGGATCGCGCGTGGCGCCAGCACCTTGACGAGCGCATCGACGATGTCCGACTTCATCGCCTCCATGCCGGCCGTGCCGATCTGCGCGACCAGCACGTCGCCATAGCGATCGACGACGAGGCCGGGCAAGAGGTCCGCTTCGCCGAATGCGAGCCGGTAGAACGGCGCCGAGTACAGGCGCTCGCGCAACGCGAGCGCCACGCGGAATCGGTGCACGAGCAGCGACCTGCCGGGCGGATAGTCGGCATCGCGCCCGAGCAGCCGCGCACTGATCAGCGTGCGCGGGTTGACGTAGGCGTAGCCCAGGAAGCGGCCGTGTTGCGAACGCACCTGCACGTGCGCGCCGGGCTCGAAGGCCGTGAGCGGCGTCGCCGCGACATTGATCTCGTTCGAGAAGATCCACAGGTGCCCGGCCTGCAGCCGGCGCTCTTCCTGCGACTTCAGCACGAGTGGCGGCAGTTCGCCGCCGGCGACAGCTGCGGATTCGGAATTGTTTTGCATTCGCGGGAACGGAGCGCGGTGGCTATAGTGTCCGCAATTCTAACCGACCAAAGCCGCAGCGACATGCATCCCGAGCCATCCGGCGGGCCGCGCAACCGGCTCGCCGGCGAAACCAGTCCCTATCTGCTGCAGCATGCGGCAAACCCGGTTGACTGGTATCCCTGGTGCGAGGAAGCAATCGCGAAGGCGAAAGCCGAGGACAAGCCGATCCTGCTGTCGGTCGGCTATTCGGCCTGTCACTGGTGCCATGTGATGGCACACGAATCCTTCGAGGATCCGGCGACAGCGACCGTGATGAACCGGCTGTTCGTCAACGTCAAGCTCGATCGCGAAGAGCGACCCGATCTCGACAAGGTCTACCAGCTCGCCCACCAGATGCTGACGCAGCGCGGCGGCGGCTGGCCGCTCACGATGTTCCTCTCTCCGGACGACTTGACGCCGTTTTTCGGCGGGACCTACTTCCCGAAAGAGCCGCGCTACGGCATGCCTGCCTTCACCGACCTGCTGGAACGCGTCGCCGCGTTTTATCGCGATGAGCGCGACAGTGTGCGCACGCAGAATGCGTCGTTGCGCGGCGTGTTCGGCGAGCTGGTGCCGCCCGCGGCACCCGAAGGCGTCGCATTGACGCGCGAGCCGATCGCCGTCGCGCGCCGCGACCTCGAGGCTGCCTTCGACCAGCGCCATGGCGGATTCGGCGCTGCGCCGAAATTTCCGCATCCGGCGAGCATCGAGCGGCTGTTGCGCGAGTGGCAGCTGACGTCGTTGGCGCCGGAGCCCGATCTCAAGGCTTTCTACATGGCGACGCTGACCCTGAGGCGTATGGCCGACGGCGGCATCTACGACCAGCTGGGCGGCGGATTCTGTCGCTACTCGGTCGATCCGTTGTGGATGATCCCGCACTTCGAAAAGATGCTTTACGACAACGGGCCGCTGCTCGCGCTACTCGCCCAGGCCGCCGTCGCGACTGGCGACGATTTCTACCGCGGCAAGGCGCTCGAGACCGCGGCTTGGGTCCTGCGCGAAATGCGCGCACCCGAAGGCGGTTTCTACGCGACGATCGACGCGGACTCGGAAGGGCACGAGGGGCGTTTCTATGCCTGGCAGCACGGCGAGGTCGAGGCGCTCGTTTCGGCGGATGAGTATCGCCTGCTGGCGCGCCGCTTCGGGCTCGATCGTGAACCGAATTTCGAGGACGCCTGGCACCTGCACTGCTTCGTCGACATCGAACAGATCGCCGCCGAGACCGGGCTTGACGCCGCGCGCGTCTCGGGGCTGCTTGATTCCGCCCGCGCGAAGCTCTTCGCCGCCCGCGAGGGCCGCGTGAGGCCCGGGCGTGACGACAAGGTCCTGACTTCCTGGAACGGCCTGATGGTGCGCGGACTCGCGATTAGCGGCCGCCTCCTGGGTGAGTCGTCGCACATCGACGCAGCGGTTCACGCGGCGGATTTCCTGCGCCGGCATTGCTGGCGCGACCGCGCCCTGTTTGCCGCGTGGAAGGATGGCCAGGCGCGCTTTCCGGCCTATCTCGATGACCACGCTTTCCTGCTCGACGGGCTGCTCGAACTGATGCAGGCCCGATTCCGCAGCGAGGATCTCGCATTTGCACGCGATCTCGCGGATGCGTTGCTGGACCGATTCAGCGACGCCGATCGCGGCGGTTTCTGGTTTACGGCCGAGGGTCAGGACCCGCCGTTGCACCGCCCCAAAAGCTTCGCGGACGATGCAACACCGGCCGGCAATGGCGTTGCCGCGCAGGCGCTTGCGCGTCTCGGCTGGCTGCTCGGCGACCTGCGCTACCTCGAAGCGGCGGAAAAGACGCTGCGTGGCGGCTGGCCCTCGCTCTCGCGCGTGCCGCAGGCCCACACGGCGATGCTCAACGCGCTCGATGAGTATCTCGGGCCTGGCGAAATCGTCGTGATCCGTGGAACGGGGGACACCGTAGCGGCATGGTCGGCGGCGCTCGCGGCGCTCTATGCGCCGCGCCGCATGATCTTCGCGATCCCGGAGGCTATGGAGGGACTGCCTGAAGCGCTTGCGACGAAAGCCGCGCGCGGCGCCACGGTAGCCTACATCTGCCGGGGACCGCAGTGCTCTGAGCCGATCGCGGAATTGCCGCGCCTGATTCGCGCGTTGCGGGACGGCGTGCTGACGCGGGCGGTCAGTCCTTCGTAACGGCGCGGTACTTCGCGAGACCGGGCTCGGCGCTCGTGTAGCGCGGCAGCGAATCGCCCACCTCGACCCATGCCGCGCGCTGGTCGTAGAACACGTGGCATTGCGGCTCGCGGTCGACCGGTCCGCGGATGGCCGTGCGCTCGACGTGAATCTCTCCCGGGCACAGCGTCGACGCGAAAAAAAGCGTCGTGCCGCATTCCGCGCAGAATCCGCGGCGGCTCTGGCGCGACGACGCATGCCAGCGCGGCTCCGCGGAGCCCGGCAGCAGGCGGAACCGGTCCTCGGCGCAGCCGACCCAGCTGACGAACGGCGCGCCGTGCGCCTCGCGACAATAATGGCAATGGCAGTGCGCGAAGAAGAGCGACGGCGGGGTAATCGAAAACCGCACCGCGCCACAGAGGCAACGCCCTTCGAGGTCGTTCATGCGGCGAGACGCGCCAGTAGCGCGACCCACAGGCCGAACAGGAGCAGCGTGCTCGCGACATAGACCAGGAACCGGTGCATCACGCGGTTGTACGTGACCTGTATCAGGCTGTGCAGACCCCGCAGTCCGACATAGGCCCAGGCCGACATGATGAACCCCGGCGTTGAACCGCCCGTCAGCACGACCGCGACACACCACAGGTAGAACAGCACCGGCACTTCGAACAGGTTGCGGAAGTTGTCGGCGGCATTCGTGTTCTCGAGCCGGGTGGCCGCGGCACGCGCCGTTGAAATCGCCTGCGGACTGATGCGCTTCACGCGCATCTCGGTCAGCCGGTCGGCGTAGAGCTTGAACCAGACCAGCGCGGTGACGCCGACCATCGCGCCGCAAGTCAGCCAGATCGGATCCGCGATCATGCGGGACTCCGTGCCTTGCGACGCAGGCAGACGAGCGTGTAAAGCAACACGCCGCCGAACAGTGCGAAGACTCCGGTGCTGCTGATGGGGCCCGGCATCCGCCCCGCCATCGGCTCCGCGAAGAAAGCGAAGAAGAGCAGCAGCGCGCTCGCGAGCACCAGCAGCGACCCGGCGACCGCCGCCGCGCGCCGCGCGGCGCTGTCCGGCAGCAGGTAGTGGACGCCGATCGCGAGATTCACGAGCCCTGCGCACAGCAGATAAATGTGCCGCGAACGGAACAGCAGCCGCTCGGCCCATTCCATCGCCGCGACCGGCGGCTCGTGACGGCCCATGAACTGGCCGCTGACCAGGAAGGCGAAAACCGCGGCCGCGCCGACCACGAGGTGCGCCATGCGGAAACTGCCCTGCATGCGGCGTACCATAGCATTGGATGAACGCAGAACTCGAACCCGCCGCACTGCCGGGCATTGACGACGTGCAGGCGGCCGCCCGCCGCCTCGCCGGCATCACCCGCCGGACACCGTTGCTCGCCGGAACGCCGCTCGACGAGCTGACCGGCGGGCGCGTGCTGCTGAAGCTCGAATCGCTGCAGCGAACCGGCTCATTCAAGATCCGCGGCGCGTACAACCGGCTCGTGCAGCTCGACGCGGACGAGCGCCGCAGGGGCGTCGTCGCATTCTCTTCCGGAAATCATGCGCAGGGGGTGGCGGCCGCGGCGAGGATGCTCGGCATCAGCGCGACGATCGTGATGCCATCGGACGCACCGCGCGCGAAGCTCGAAGGCACGCGCTCGTACGGCGCCGAAGTCGTGCTATACGATCGCGATCGCGAAAGTCGGGAGCTGATTGCGGCGCGTCTCGCGGCCGAGACCGGCGCGACGCTCGTTCCGGCATTCGACGATCCGCACATCATCGCGGGCCAGGGCACGGCCGGGCTCGAGCTGATGCAGCAGGCGCGCGATCTCGAGCTGACGCCGGACCAGGTGCTGATCGGATGCAGCGGCGGCGGGCTGATCAGCGGCTGTGCGCTCGCGATCCGCGAGCTGTCGCCAGCCACTGAAGTGCTCGCCGTGGAACCGGCCGGCTTCGACGACGCGCGGCGCTCGCTCGAGGCCGGTCATCGCGTGGCCAATGCCCCCGGCGCGCGAACCATTTGCGATGCGCTGATGTCGCCCTCCCCCGGAGTGCTGAATTTCGCGCTGATGCGCGACTTGCTCGCGGGCGGCATCACGGTCGGCGACGCCGAGGTGCGTATCGCGATGGCCTGGGGCTTCCGGCACCTGCGCATCGTGATCGAGCCCGGCGGCGCAGTTGCGCTCGCCGCGATCCTCGCGGGGCGGGTTCCGACACACGGCCGCACGATCGCGATCATCGTCACTGGCGGCAACGTGGATACCGCGACGTTCGTCGATGCACTCGGTTAGAGCGTTTCGTCGAGAAACTGCACGACCCCGGTATCGAGCGAATACCAGGCGCCCACCACCAGCAGTCCCTCGGCCGCGATCAGACCCTCGATGATCGCGGAGCCGCGACGGAGCTGATCCACCGACGCGAGAATGTTCGCGTGCATCGCCGACTGCTCGAGTGCGGGATCGTTCTTGCCGGCGTCGCGCTTGACGAGCGCGGCCACCCCGGGCCGGATGCGGTCGACGATCGCCTTCAGGTTCGGCGACTGGTTGTTCTTCGGCCGATGCAGCTCCTCGATCGTCGCCAGGATCGCGCCGCACGATGTATGCCCGAGCACGACCACGAGTCGCGTGCCGAACCGCTCGGCGGCGAACTCGACGCTGCCGACCAGCGATGGCGCCACGATGTTTCCCGCGACACGGATCACGAACAGGTCGCCGGGCCCCTGGTCGAATACGATCTCGACCGGGACTCGCGAGTCGGAGCAGCCGAGCACGATCGCAAAGGGATCCTGTGCCATGACCAGTTCGGCGCGTCGCGCGGCGCTTGCGAGCGAGTCGTGGTTGCGCACGTGCGCGGCAAAACGCGTATTGCCGTCGCGCAGCCGCTTCAGGGCATCGCGCGCGGTGACGCCGCGGCTCATGGCGCAATCTCGGAGCGCAGCTGCTCGATGAACGCGCGGATGAACGCCGTGCGCCGCTCCGCCTCCTTTCTGCCGGCCTCGGTCTGCATCGTGGCGGCGAGCTTGAGCAGCTTCGTATAGAAGTGGTCGACCGATGCGCCCGAATCGTCCGGCGCGCGCCTTTCGCAGAAAGGATCGTCGGCCTCGTACAGCGGCCGGCCAAGCGCGCTGCCGACCGCGATGCAGCGCGCGACGCCGATCGCGCCGAGCGCGTCCAATCGGTCCGCGTCCTGCACGACTCTAGCCTCGATCGTCCGCGGCGGGATGCCGGCCGAGTAGCTATGCGCCTCGATGGCATGCGCGATCTGCGGCAGCGCGTTCTCCGGATAACCGGCGGCCTGCAGGAAGGCCACGGCCTGCGCGGCGGCCAGGCGCGATGCGCGCGGCCGATCGGAAGAATCCTTGGCCACCGGCACGCAATCATGCAGCCACGCGGCCGGCAGCACGACATCGAGGCGCGCGGCTTCGGCCTGCGCCAGCGCGAGCGCGGTGGCAACGACGCGCCTCAGATGCACCAGTCCGTGACCCGGATCGCCGCCTGGCTGCCCGGCGATGAAGCGGACGATCTGCGGTTCCCATTCGCGGCGCAGGCGTTCGAGCGTCATCGCCTGGATTTCGCCTTCAATGCGACGGCCATCGACTGCCGCGCCCAGATCGCGAGTTCTTCCGCGTCCTCGAGCACCTCGGCGGGCACCTGCCAGTAGGCCATCGCCTTGTCCGGCCGATCCGGAAACGGGCAGAACGGCCGCGATTCCGCGGCTTCGTAGCGGGGGCGATTCGAGTCGTCGGTCTTGAAGTACAGCGTGTCGTCGTCGATCAGCGCGAAGAACAGCCCGTCGAGATAGAGGCCGACGCCGCCGAACATGGACCGAGTCGTGACCCGCCCGGCCGGCCGCAACTGCTCCAACACGAAATCGCGGTAGTCGGTGCTGACGGCCATCGTCAAAGTTTAGCGGACGCGGCGAACGCACCGAGCACGCCTGCCACATTGGCGCCGATTTCGGACACCGCATAGCCCCCCTCCTGGACCAGGACGGTGGGCAATCCGGGCGTCGCCAGACAGGCTCCCATTCGTGCGTAATCGGAGCCGCGGAGCGTGAAGGCGCTGATCGGATCCGCTTCGAACGTGTCAACGCCCAGCGAGACGATCAGTGCATCCGGAGCGTAGCGTCCGATCGCGCCCAGCGCGACATCGAGCGCGGCGCGGTACTCCGGCCAGCCCGTGCCGAGCGGCAGCGGCAGATTCAGCGTGCAGCCTTCGCCGCGGCCCGCTCCGCGCTCGTCCGCATAACCGAGGAAGTACGGATACTCGGATTCGGGCGTCGCGTGCAGCGACACGAACAGCACGTCGCCGCGATCCCAGAAGATTTCCTGCGTGCCATTGCCGTGATGGTAATCGACGTCCAGCACCGCCACCCGTGAGCAGCCGTGGTCGAGAAGATATTGCGCGGCGAGTGCCGCATTATTCAGATAGCAGTATCCTCCATAGAAGCTTCGGCCCGCATGGTGCCCCGGCGGGCGGCACAGCGCATAGGCCGCGACGTCGCCTTCGGCCACCAGCGCGGCCGCGGTCATGGCGCATCGCGCGGCCGCGAGCGCCGCGTCCCAGGTACCGGCGACGATCGGCGTGCTGGCATCGAAGGTGTACCAGCCCATCGCCCCGTTGATGCCCGAGGGCCTGCGATCGCGACGCAACCCGCGGGCCGGAAAGCCGCTCGGCAGCATGGATCCGTCCCTGCCGCCGGCGGACCAGCGCGCATACGCGCCGCGCAGGAACTCGACGAACTCCCGATCGTGCACGCGCAGCAAGCAGGCTTCCGGGATCTCGCGCGGCGGCACCACGGCGAGACCGGCCTGCTGTAGGGCTTCGAGGATGAAATGCACGCGCTGCGGCGACTCGAAGCTCGGCACCAGCGCACCGCGGTGCAATTCGACGCCGCCGTCATGGCGGGCGTGCAGCGGGGAATGGACGACTTTCACGGTCGGCGGCCTGCTACGCCATTCTCCCGAGCTGCGCATGGATCCGGTCGCGCAACTCGCGATGCTGTTCCTGATCGAATGCCGGCGCCCGGGTCCAGTCGTACGCCCACGGCTGGGCGGTCACGTAGGGCGCCGGTTCGTCGTGATACCGCGGGATCACGTGCGCATGCAGCGCCGGATCCTGATTGCCGAAGATCGCGTAATTGATCCGCACCGCGTGCGTGACCGAAAGCACCGCGTCCCCGAGGGCCGCCATGTCGGCGAGGAATTGCGCGCGATCGGCGCCGGCCAGCGCATTGAGTGTCGGCACGACCGGATCCGGCAACAGCAGGCAGTAGCCCGGCAGGACCTGGCGCTCGCCGAGCACGGCCCATCCCGATGCGAGCCGCGCGACGAACGTCGGATCTTCGCCGGCGCGCAGCGCATCGACCCGGCGGTGAATCGATGTCGTCATGTGCAGAGCCGGAACGCGCCGGGCATATAGACCTCCCGCGGTCAGCCGGACCAGCTGCGCACGGCGCCGAGGTCCAGGTGGACGAAATCCGAGGCGGGATAATAGCCGACGCCGCCGGCCCGCTTCGCGAGCGCGAGATCGCGAAGGCTCTCGATCGTATAGCCTGCGAGGCGGACGTCGACTGCGCGGCCCTCCATGTGCAAGCTGCGCGAGGACACGCCCCCCGTGGTCGCCGCAAGCATCGAATTGGTCTCGGGCGAGCGGTATCCGGAGATGATCTCGTAGCGCGGCTCGCGCGCGGCCGCCAGTGCAAGTTCGTGCAGCAAGTCGAACAGGCCGTGGGCCATCGGCAGCACGCCTCCCGTACGGTGATCGCGGAACAGCCAGTCCAGCCGCCCGAGTTCCGCCGGGTCATAAACGCCATTCCGGAAATAGAATGTGTCCAGCACTTCGCCGGTGTGCGTATTGACGAGCACCAGCCGCCGGTCCGCGGATGCATCCGCGAAGACACGCATCGGCAGCGCCATCAGGACCGGCACCGCGCAGGCGAGGCCGCGCAGCAGCGGCCGGCGGCCGCAGGCGCAGTCCGGTTCAACCGCGCGTCGGCGCGACATTGACCGGCAGCACCCGCGCGCGCGGGAAGAAATTGAAGTCCGTCGCCGTGCCGGCGCTGCGCACGAGGTCGACCTCGCCGTCGGTCGCGAGGTCGAACCAGGCGCCTTCGCGCGCGAGAACCTGCACGACGGTCGCATCGGGCAGCGGTTTCAGCGCGTAGTGCAGGTCGACGCCCGGCAGCGCGGCGGCGAGCGCGTGATACTGCCTGCGGATGAGGTCACAGTCGATGACGAGCAGCGGCGAGCCGAATTTCCGCAGCGAGCGCCTGCAGCACGTAGGGACTGGGGAGACGCACATCCGGTTCGACTTCGCGCATGGATTTCATTCTAGTGAACCAGCGGTTCGATCAGCGTCAACAGGCGATCGAGCGCTCCCCGATTCGCATCGAGCGCGGCTTTTCCCGCGGCGCCCATCGCCGCGCGTCGCCCGGCGTCCCCAAACAGTCCCGTCACGCCGTGCGCAAGTTGCGAGGAGTCGGTGACGACACGCGCCGCGGCCGCGTCGAGCAGCAACTGCGCGATCTCCTCGCCATTGAAATTGTGCGGACCGGTCAGGACGGGAAGGCCCAGCGATGCCGGTTCCAGCAGGTTATGGCCACCGATCGGCACCAGGCTCCCCGCGACGAACGCAACGTCGGCAGCGGCATAGAACATCATCAATTCACCCATCGTGTCGCCGAGCAGCACGGTATTGGATGGCGAGATCACGTTGCCCGACGAGCGACGTGCGGCGTTCTCGCCCCGCCGGCCAAGCAGCTCGCGCACCGCATCGAATCGGTGCGGATGCCGTGGCACCAGCACGAGCAGTGCGGAGGGAAAGCGCACCAGGACTTGCCGGTGCGCATCGAGGACGATTTCCTCTTCGCCCTCATGCGTGCTGCCCGCCACCCAGATCATCCGGCCGGGCGCGTTCAGTTTGCGCCAGCGCCGGCCGCGCATCTCGACGTCGTCCGGCGGCTCGAAATCGAACTTGATATTGCCGGCCACATGCGTGCGTCCCCCGGGAGCGCCGATCGACCGGAACCGTGCCGCGTCCGCCTCGCTCTGAGCGGCGATGACGATGCCGTTCGACAGCGCCTGGCGGAACAGGGGTACCAGGCGCCGGTACCTGCCGACCGAGCGCGGCGACATCCGCGCGCTCGCCAGCACGAGCGGAACGTCGCGCCTGCCGCATTCCGCGTAGAGATTCGGCCACAACTCGGTTTCGAGGATGATCGCGAGCCGCGGCCGCACCCGGTCGAAGAAGCGCTTGACCGAGCCCGGGAGATCGAATGGCACGTAGCGCAGCTGCACGCGATCGCCGAACAGCAGCCGGCCTCGCGCCCGGCCCGTCGGCGTGACGGTCGTCAGCACGAGCCGATGCCCGGGATGGCGATCGAGCAGCCGGCGCACGAGCGGCTCGGCCGCCTGCACTTCGCCGACCGAGACCGCGTGGATCCAGATCGTCTTCCCGTCGAGCGGCTCTCCGAACCCGAAGCGCTCGCGGTTGCCCTCGCGATAGCTCGGATCGCGCACGCCACGCCACAGCTGCAACAGCAGCGCAAAGGGCGCCGCACAATAAATCAGCACGTTGTAGAGATAGCGCATCGTGGTTCAGCCGTCGTGCGCGATGCGCAGCAGCGCAAAACCGCCCTGCCAGTCGCCGCCGGCGTCATCGACCTTCGCAAGGCTGCGCGCGAGGCGTCCGAGCGCCCGTTCACGCCAGGCGCCCGGCGCGCGTTCGCGCCCGCGGTCGAAGTCGAGCAGCCAGACCTTGCCTTGCGCATCGAGCAGGATGTTCTGCGCATTCAGGTCGGCGTGGTGCACGCCCGCGTCGTGGAACCGGCGCAGGCAGCGGCCGATCGCGGCCCAGCGCGCGTCGTCCATGGCGCCCGCGGCCAGCAATTCCGACAGCGATCGGGCGCCGACGATGCGCTCGGTGATCAGCTGTGCGACGTAAGTCAGTACGCCGCGCCGGTAACAGGCGGCGACCGGCGCGGGCACCGGCAGGCCGCGGCGCTTCAGCGAATCGAGCAGGCGCAGCTCGCGGAACGAACGCGTGAGATTCTCGCCAAGATAGAGATAGTGCTTGCGCGACACGAGCGCCGGCACGCCGCCGCGCAGGTAGCGGCGCAGCGCCCAGTGGCGGCGCCCGTCGTCGATGAAATGAATGGAACCGCGCCCGCCCGCGAGTTCGGTCAGCGCAGCCCTCGGTCCGCCAGCGCGCGCGGTCGAAGAGCTGCGGTCCGGGAACGTCGACGAGTTCGGGATCAAACAGGATCGCGCCGCGGTCGATCTCGAGCCGCTGGAACATCGCGGTTCAGCGCTTCAGCACGAACTCGGCGCTGCAATACGGGCAGCGGGCCTTGCCCGTTTCCTCGATCGGCAGGTAGACGCGAGGGTGGCTGTTCCACAGCGACATTGCGGGCATCGGACAGGCGAGCGGCAGGTCGGCCGGCGTGACCTCGTAGCGGCTTTGCGCGTTGGGTTGGAGCACCGTCCGATTATACGGGCGTCGGGTCGGCGCCCGCGACCATCACCCGTTCCCAGACCGCCGCGACATCCGCCCGCAGACCGGCGAACGGTTGCACCTCGACCACGGCGGGACGCTGCTCGAGCGAAAGGTGATGCGCGGCCTCGCGAAACCGGCGGTAGGCGTCCACCAGCCGGTCGACGACATGATGATCGACCAGCGCGGCGGAGCCGACGGACTCCAGATGCCGGATCGTATCGGCGAACTCCGCCAGCGGCGGGTGTTCGCGCACGTGGCGCAATACCCAGTACTGCGCGAGAAACTCGATGTCGGCGATGCCGCCGCGGTCCTGCTTCAGGTCGAACAGGCCGTCGTGCGGGCGCGCATGTTCCGCGCGCATGCGCTCACGCATCGCGACGATGTCCTCGCGCAGCGTCGCCAGGCGAATGGACGACATCAGGATCTCGCGGCGAATGCGCTCGAAGCCCGCGCCGACCGCCGCGTCGCCGGCGACCCAGCGCGAATGCAGGAGTGCCTGATGCTCCCAGGTCCAGGCTTCATTCCGCTGGTATTCGTCGAATGCGCGCATCGGCGTGAAGGCAAGCCCGCCTTTGCCGGAAGGGCGCAACCGCACGTCCACTTCGTAGAGACGTCCGGCGGGCGTGTGCACCGTCAGCAGGTGTACGAGCCGCTGCGCGAGCCGGAGGAAGAAGAGCTCGTTGTCGACGATTTTCGGCCCCGCCGTCTGCTGCCGGTCGCCCGCAGAATCCTGCAGGAACACGAGGTCCAGGTCCGAGCCATAGCCGAGCTCCATGCCGCCGAGCTTGCCGTAGCCGGCGATCGCAACGCGCACGGCACGCGTGCCATCGCCCTCCGCACAAAGCGGCTCGCCATAAAGGGCGATCGTCTGCCGCCATGCGAGCGCAAGGGCCTGCTCGATGATCAATTCCGCGACGTCCGTCAACCGGTCGCTGACTTGCATCAGCGGCAGCCGTCCGGTCAGGTCGAGGGTTGCGATGCGGAACATCGATGCGCGCCTGAAATGCCGGAGCGCGTCGACCTGCAATTCGGCATCTTCGCCGGCATGCTCGAGCCGCACCGCGAGTTCGTGCTCGAACTGGCCGCGATCCGGCAGCGCATCGAATACCCGGGAGTCGAGCAGCTCGTCGAGCAGCAGCGGATGGCCCGCGACCTGCCGGGCCAGGTACTCGCCCATGCCGCAGATCCGCGCCAGCCGCGCGAGCGCCGCCGCGTTTTCGTTCAGCAGCGCCAGATACGCGGTACGGCCGCCGATCGCCTCGACAATCCGCAGCAGCCGCGCGAGCACGACTTTTCCCCGGATACGCTGGCCGCCGGCGCTCGCCGCGATCGCCGAGAGCATGCGCGGCACCAACGTCGCCAGCCGCCGCCGGCCATGCTCGTCGAGGCGCCGGTAATAGCCGGACTGGCGCAACTCGAGCAGCATGCGCGCGCTCTCCTCCGCCTCGTCGAAACCGAACCGCGCGACATCCTCGGCAACGCGTTCAAGGGCGGGCTCTGCGGACCACAGGGATTCGAGCGCGGCGGCCGGCACTCCCTCGCCGCGACCGCCGGGCCCCAGCACGGCGTCGTTGAAGCGCGCGGTGACGACGCGGCGCTTCGAGTCGAGCTCCCGCATGAAGCCATCCTGGTCCGCGAATCCCATCGACGCGGCCAGCCGCGCGCGCGCTTCCCCAGCCGCGGGCAATACATGCGTCTGCAGGTCGGCGGCCATCTGCAGGCGATTCTCGACGCGCCGCAGGAATTCGTAAGCATCGCGCAAATCCGCGACCGCCTCGGCCGGCAGCAGCTTGGCCCCCTCGAGCCTCGGCAGCGTCGCCAGCAGCGACGGTTCCTGCAGCCGCGGCTCCGAGCCGCCGCGGATGAGCTGCAGGGCCTGCACGATGAACTCGATCTCGCGGATGCCGCCCGGCCCGAGCTTGATATTCTCCTGCAGGTCGCGGCGCGCGACTTCGCGCGCGATCATCGCTTTCATCTCCCGCAGACTTTCGTATACGCCGAAGTCGAGGTAGCGGCGGTACACGAATGGCCGCACCACGGCACCGTAGAGTTCGCGATAGCGTTCCACGCCAGTGATGGCGCGTGCCTTGACGTAGGCATACCGTTCCCAGTCGCGGCCATGCTGCTGCAGATAGCCTTCGAATGCCGCGAAGTTCGTGACCAGCGGACCCGGCTCCCCGAAAGGACGCAGGCGCATGTCCACGCGGTACACGAATCCTTCGGCGGTGCGCGCATCGAGCAGCCGGATCAATGCCTGCCCGAGCCGTGTGAAGTACTCCTCGTTTGCGACCCGCCTGGACCCGTCGGTCTCGCCGTTCTCCGGGTACAGGAAGACCAGATCGATATCCGAAGAAAAATTGAGTTCGCGGCCGCCGAGCTTGCCCATGCCAAGCACGACGAGTTCCTGGCGTTCGCCGGACGGCGACCGCGGCTCGCCATATCGCGGTTCGAGCAGCCGGTTCGCGAAGACGAGCGCCGCCACGATCGCCACGTCCGCCAGCTCCGACAGGTCGCCCAGGACTTCGGCGAGCGGCGCGCCGACCGTCAGATCGCGCCACGCGATGCGGACCAGTTCGCGGCGGCGCAGACGGCGCAGGCCTTCCATGAACCGGGATTCGTCCAGCTCACCCGCGAGCAGCTCGTCCGCTTGTGCGCGAATTTCGCCAGCCGCTCGCGGACGCCCCAGTTCCCCTGCCGTGAGCGACGCCGCCAGTTCCGGATCGCGGCTGCAGGATTCCGCGATGAACTCGCTGTAGCGAAAAACTTCCTGGCCGATGGAAACTCCCCTTGCGCCGGCGCACGGCGCGAGTCACACCGCGATTCTAGTAGCATCGACGCCTGGCACGGAGGGCGCATGACCAAGGCATGGCAGATCCTGACCGGACTCGCGGCCGGTCTCGTGCTGGGCGCCGTCTGGGACTGGGCCGCCTGGCCGGCAATGGCGTCCATCATCGCGGGCGCCGAGGCAATCGGCGGATTGTGGCTGGATGCGCTCAAGATGACGATCGTGCCCCTCGTATTTGCGCTGATCGTCACCGGCATCATCTCGACGACCAACGCCGCCGCAGCCGGCAGGATCACCGGACGTTCGATCCTGCTTTTCGCGATCCTGCTGACCGCGGGCGCTGCGGTCAGCGCACTCGTGACGCCGCCATTGCTCGCGCTGTGGCCGATCCCCGAGCAGGCGGCTGCTGCGCTCATGGCCGCCGCGCCAGCCCCCGGCACAGTCCCGGCCGCCGCAGCAGGGCCATTCGAATTCATCCGGGCATTCGTCGCGCCGAACGTGATCGCGGCCGCCGCGGGCGACGCGATGCTGGCGCTCGCCGTCTTCGCGCTGATCTTCGGTTTCGCGATCACCCGCATCGAGTCGGCGCGGCAGGCCAGCCTGCGGATATTCTTCGAAGCGATCGCCGAGGCGATGCTGGTGATCGTCGGCTGGGTGCTGCTGGTCGCGCCGCTCGGCGTGTTCGCGCTCGCTTTCGTCGTCGGTGCGCAGACCGGTTTCGGCTCGCTGGGCGCGTTCGCGCACTACATCGCGATCGTCTCCGTAGTGCTCATGTTGATCACGCTGCTCGCCTACCCACTCGCGACATTCGGCGGCGGCATCCGGCTTGGCGCCTTCGCGCGCGCAATGATCCCGGCACAGAGCGTCGCGATCAGCACCCAGTCATCGCTCGCGTCCCTGCCGGCGATGATCGACGCGGCTCGCGGTCCGCTGGCCCTGCCGCCGCGCGTGATCGGCATCACGTTGCCGCTCGCGGTGTCGCTGTTTCGATTTACGAGCCCGGCCGGCAATCTCGCCGTCGCAATCTACATCGCGAGCCTTTATGGCATCGACCTTTCATTCTGGCAACTGACGGCTGGCGTCGTCGTCGCGGCGATCGTGTCGGTCGCGGCTGTCGGGATCGCAAGCGCCGTGACATTCATCGCGTTGCTCGCGCCGATCTGTTTTGCCATGGGCGTGCCGATCGAGGTGCTGGCGCTACTGATCGCGGTCGAGACGATTCCCGACATTTTCCGTACGATCGGCAACGTGACGGCGGACGTCGCAGTCACGACGACGGTCGGCCGGAGCTCGACCGCCGAATAATCCTGACTTTGCGCACCGCCCGCATATGCAAGGGGCGCTTCTACATCACGCCGATCATGTTGATGAAGGCGCCCTGGTGCTCGTAGCTCAGGTCGGTGAGGTCTTCCGAGAAATCCGTGAAGTTGTAGCCGACGCCGACTTTGAAGTGCCGCCCCAGGTAGCGATAAACGGCGACGAGCGCGCCGCTGCGCCGCTCGTCGAGGTCCGGAAGCTCCAGCGCGCGCGCCTCGAGCAATCCTTCCCAACCGTCCCGGAAGCGCCAGTCGGCGCGCAGAATGAACGAGCTGCGCGGTGTTGTCGAAGAATTCCGGATCTTCCCGGTCGAGGCTCACCTTGCCGAGGCGATAGGCGTATTTCCCGCCGAGCGTCCAGCGCTCGGTCAGGTCGTAGCTGAGATCCAGGGCCGCAATGTGGCTCTTCTGGACGAATTCCGCCGCAACGCCCTGACCTGTCACCTGGTCCGTGGTCGGCACGTTATAGAAGTAGGTGTACTTGGCGAGCGCATTCAGGCGGTCATGCGCCACCGGCCGGTACGCGTAACCGACGACGGCTTCGGTATACCCGCCATCGTAGAATTCGCCGAGCGAGCTATCGCTGACTGAATGATTGAACTTGCCGATCACGCGCCAGTCCGGCGTCAGCTGGTACCGGACGCTGTTTCGCAGCAGCCACGTCGTGCGCTCCGTCACGCCCAGGTCCAGCTGCTCCGTTTCATCGTCCCGATACTCGATGGCGCTGGAGAACTGGACATTCTCGAATCCGTACCCGACGCGCACGCCGGCCGCGGTGCGGTCGGTCTCCGCGCCGGTCAGCGAGTCCGCCAGCGTGCCGATGTCGGCATTCGCACCCAGGTTCCAGCGTTCGTTCGCAGCGAGGCTGATGCCCGTCGCATGCGTCAGCCCGGAAGCCGAGCCGCTTTCCTGGTAGCGCTCCTCGAAGTAGACGCTCGAGCTGTCGGACAGCCTGCGCTTGACGCCGGACACGAGGTTGCCGCGGCGCGCGAGGAGCCCGTTATCGGAGCGCTCGTTCTCGAGCGCGTAATTAAGGTACAGATTGGTGCGCTCGGAATAAAGGAAGTTGCTGCCGATCCGGCCGCCAGGCCCGAGATCGCCGTCCGAGATCTCGGTGTCGATGCGAAAGCGCTCCGTCAGGCGATAGGAGCCGCCGACGCCGACGCGGCCGTTTTCCTCGCGGTCGCCCGTGGACGCGACGGTCTCCTGCACGAAGCCGTAGCCGCGCCAGGACGAGCCCGGGTTGTAGTCGACCTGAAGGACGGCGTCCGTGCGCTCGCCCTGCTCCTGAGTGAGCGGGACGATCGGCGAGCTGTCATCGCGCTCATCATTGCGCACGCCGGTGCTCACCTTCAGGCGCTCGGTGAGCTGCAACCCGGCATTCACCTCGACCGCGGTGGTTTCCAGTCCCTGATCGATCGTCCGCCGGTCGCCCTTCGCGCCGACGCTGATGCGCGTCGTCAGCGGCATCAAGAAGGTTCCGCCGAAGATCTCCGTGTCCGAAACAGTCGCAAGCCCCGGCGCCGAATATCCGGCGTCGAGCGTTTGCATGTAAAGCGTCGCGCGGCCTTCACGGCCTTCGATGAAATCGCCGAGGCCCGCGCTCACGTCGGCCCGGTACGCCCCTGCGTCGGCCTCGGTGAATGACAGGTCGTCGTAACCCGTGAACCCGAAACCGCCGTCGTCCGAGCGCTGAGGCCCGGAGACCAGTCCCTCGCTGCGGCCGGCCTGCAGCTTGAGCCAGGTCTCCGCGCTCTTCCTGAGCGTGAGGTCTGCGGCGTTCATGCTGTTGTCGGCATCGCCCTCTTCGCTGCTGCTCGCCGTCAGGCCGAGCTTGATGTTGTCGTTGAACCAGTACTGGCCCTGGCCGCCGACCGCGACGGCGTCCAGCTCGTCGAAGCCCGGCGTGAACTCGTAGCGCACGACGAGCCAGGCCTCGTCGCCGCCGAGCCCGCTGCTGCGGACCAGCAAGTTGTCGTCGGCCGTCGACGACAGCGGCTCGGAAAGCAGCAGCCGGCCCTGAAGGTAATCGATGTTGTAATCCATGTCGGGCCGCAGGTTGACCACGCCCGTGACGACACCGGAAACCTTGTCGCGCAGCTCGATGCGCAATCGCTCGGAGCCGCCGAGGATGTCCTGGTGCTGCAGGAAGTAGAGCGAGCCTCCGGTGCCACGGAACTGCTCGTAGCTCGCCATCGTGCCGGGCTCCGCAGCAAACCCGTCCACCGCGAAGCGGCGCTCGCCGAAGCTCGTCGTCGTCTGCGAAGCGTAATGAGCGTTGGCGCCATAGAGACCGCGATCGACCTGCCCGAGTTCGTTGCCCATGTAGCCGACGGAGAAATTGCCCCACATTCCGTAGTTATCGCCATGGCCCGCCTTCACATAGAACTTGCCCATGGTGGCGGCCATTTCCTCGACGACGCCGTCGTCGCCGAATGTCGGGTAGTGGTTGTCGGGGTCGATGCGGCGGAACAGCGAATCGGGGGACTTGTCCAGGAAGTTGCTGAACAGGTCCTCGACCGGGCCCTCGCGCGTGTCCGCGCTCGCGGTGACGTGCCAGTGTTCGCCGAACTTGCTGTTGAGGTAGAACGCCAGCCGGCCGTCGAGTGACGAATCGAGGTCGAGCGGCGCGTCCGCGCCCTGCAGCAGTTCCGCGGGCCCGCTGGTACGGCTCTCGGAGAACGTGAAATCCGCCATTCCGACGTAGAACGTATCCTTCCGTTTGAATTCGAGGTCTCGCAGGTACAGGTTGCCGTTGCCGGCTTCGTCCAGGACGGCGACCTCGACTGTATGCGCGCCGGTCGGCAGGATCTCTTCTGCCGCAAAGTTGCCGGCAGCATCGACCGGCACCTCGCGGCCGGCGACCCAGACAGCATGGTTCGGAGGTATCCCGCTGCCCTGGACCTTCACCGTGCCGCTGCCGAGCGGAATGTTTCTGAGGGCGAGTCCGCTTTCGCCATAAGCCGCGAGGAGTTCGCGCTCGGCCGGTGGCGCCTGCCGCGTCCCGTCGTCGTCGCCCGGCGTGCCGGCATCATCGCGCGTCCTTGCGGCCTCGCGCTCCGTCTCGCGGTAGAGCCACAGCGGCTGGGGATCGGTTTCGTCGAAGTTGCCGCGTGCGTCATAGGCACGGAGCACGAAGCTCAGTTCGTGCGCCGGCCCCTCGAGACCGTCCGCTTCCGGCTGCCACTCCGCAAAGCCCGCATGATCGATGTCGATGACCGCGAGTGGCGTCGACGTCACGGCCCTGCCACCGTCGAAGACCCGGATTTCCGCGCGGTCGATGAAGTGAGCGTAATTTGCGTACATCCGGAACCGGACCGGCGGCGCGGCAACGCCGTCCCCCTGGCCCGTCACCGCAATGGCGCGCGGATGCGCCGCGACCCCGAGCCGCGGGTGCGACTCGAGATTGTCGAAGCGGAAGCGGATGTCGGCCTTGTCGAGTGCGACGTCGGTGCAGCGCTGGACGTCGGCAGAGCTGCGTGCCGGGTCGTCGATCGGCTCGCCGTCCACGGTGATGCGCATGAGGTTGAGCGCATAGGGACTGCTGGGCTTGAGTTCCCGCGTGATGCGCTGGATGTCGACGCCTTCGTAGTCGTCGCGCCGGGCGGCCTCGTCGTAGACGACCTGCACGCGCACGAAGCTTTCCGCGCCCTGGATGAAGCCCGCGTTCACCACGTCATCCGAATGGACGTATCCGCGCCCCTCGTGCTCGGCCAGTGCGCCCGACAGCACCGGATCCTGCAGGATCACGTCCTTGGTCCGCCGCGCGCGCGCCGCGGACAGCCCGACGTCGTCGCCATAGACGGCGGCCGTGCGCCGGTCGAGACGTTCATTCTGCGTGAAGCCGACGAAGCGCAGCCGCGCATTGTTGCGGCCCGCGATGTCCGACAGCGCGCGGCGCAGGTCCGACGCGTAGCCCGGCGGTATCACCGGCTGGCCATGTTCGAGCGCGAGCGGCGCGATCCTTCCCCAGGGCGGGTCGTAGACCTTCGTCACCATCTCCTCGCCGGCGTCGCCCGGGCAGAGCTGGGGCTCGTCGGGCAGTTCCTGGAGCGGATCGTCATACCAGAATTCCACTTCGACGCGCCGATTCAATGCGCGACCCTGCGCTGTCTCGTTCGAGGCGATCGGCTGCGACGTGCCGCGGCCGTCGCTTTGCACCGCGACGACCGTCTGGCCGATTGACTGCTGGATGGCAAGAGCGACGCGGTGCGCCCGCGACCTGGACAGCGAGAGATGGTCGCCGTAGATGCGTTCGTTGCGACCGGTCAACGGGACGTCGTCGGTGTGACCAATGAAGCGGACGGTCACGTTCTGCCGGTCGCGGAGATTGTCGAGTGCCTGGCGGACCTGGGCCGTGAAGGTCTCAGGCACCGCGGCGGTTTCGTCGTCGTAGCGCAGCGGGACGATGAGGTTGCGGACGCGTGCGCGCCGGGCGTGACCCTCCAGATACCGCATCTTGCAGACGGTTTCCATGCGGCAGACCTTGATGCGCCGGATGTCGTCGGCAACGACGATCTCCTCATCCCGCATCGCGGCGCTGGTCTCGTCATACCAGACTTCGACTTCGACCCGGCGGTTGAGTGCGCGCCCTTCCGCGCTCGTGTTCGACGCGATCGGCACTGTGTCTCCCGCCCACTCGTAGGAGATCGCCTCGGGGGCCAGGTCGAGGACCGTCTTGAAGTACTCCGCCACTTCGCCCGCGCGCTCGCGGGAAAGGCCCGCGTTGTCCTCGAACACGCGCGCGAGCGCGGGCGACAGCGGCTTGCGCATCCGCGTGCCCGACGAAATGAACTCGCAGGTTCCTGCGATTGCGCATGCCTTGAAGGACATCATTCAGCGTTGCGACGTATTCCGGTGGTATCAAGGCCACGCCCGAGTCGAACCGGATCGGCGGCACGACGTTTCTGAGCTTGACCGTCTCCAGCTTCTCGCCGGAGACCTGCCGCACTTCCAGCCGGTCGCCGCGCTCGCTGTCGAGGACCGAGGGATCCTGGGCCCAGCGCGTGAACGTCTGGTCGTCGGAAAGGTGACGCTCGACAGGTTCGCCAAGCGGCGCCTCTTCGATGGGACCGGTCCACGCAATGGCGGGAACGAGGCAACCGAGAATCAGCAGCAGTGAGCGTTGGGTGGTCATGGCGTTCACCTGCCTTCCGGCGCGCCTGCGTCGGGCCGCTTTGGCGGTCCGCCGAGGCGCCAGAAGATTTCGCGCTCGATCGTGAGCCGGTAGCAGCAGTTCATCGCGGCCCAGGCGTCCGTGATCTGCTGTTCGATGGCCCCGACGCGCTGGTCGACGAGCGCCGCGTCCTCGACGTCGGCGAGATACGAGAGTCGCAGCACAGCCGGCGCCTTCATGAGCTCCTCGACGAGCAGGCTGATCCGCGGCCGCCACTGGATGCGGATTTCGGTACCGCCCGGCACGAATACGGCATCCGCCAGCTCGAAGCCGACGACCCGGTGGATCGAGGCGCCGAAGTTGAACCGCAATGCCTTGCCCCGCGTGGCCCGCTTGATCTGCATCTGGTCGCCCGACAGGCGGAAGCCGCTCGGCAGCGTGCGATCGTCGAGCTTCACGACGAAGTTGCTGCCGCGCCGCTCGTCGGGCGTGACCGCACAGGTGATGTGGTACCTCCCGTACTGGTCGGTCGTCGCCGAAAGGCCCCGCGCGGTCACGACGCGCACTCCGGGCAGGCCGGTCTCGCCGTCTTCCTGGAGCCCGTTCCGGTTGACGTCGTCGAACACTTTGCCGGTCACGTCCGTGCAATCGAACGTCGGATCGGGTGCGACCCGCACCGTCGCGGTCGCTTCGCCCGACATCGGATTGCCGGTGATGCCGTGCTCGACCTGTGCCCGGTTCACGAACTCGCCCTCGCCGACACCGGCGCCGACCGCGAGCAGGAGCTTCAGCGTGTGCTGGGCCGTGCCTGCGATCGTCATTCCTCCCCAGCTCAGCTCGCGGCCCGCGATCACGGGCTCGACGGAAACGCCGTCGACGCGCGCCGAACCCTCGACATAGCTGAAGCCGGCGGGGAACCGGTCGACGATCACGACGTCCGTGAGCGGCAGCCCGGAGGAATTGCTGACCGTGATGACGTAGGGGACGAGCTGTCCGCGCGCGACGTTCCTGAGCGGCGTGGTCTTGGTGATCGCGAGCGCGCCGCTCAGCTCCGGATCGAGCGGGATGTGGTTGTTGAAGATCTGGCTCGAGCCCGGCACATGGCTGTCGTCCAGCGTCAGGTGCACGTGATAGACCGTGCCCGGCGTGCGTGCCGGAACTGTGGTCGCGGGCGCGAACTCGGAGCCCTGCACCTCGCAGAACAGGGCCGTGCCCGGGATCGTGTCGGCGGCGCTTCCCGGGCAGGCTGGCACCGAGAACGCGGCCGTTGCAGCGTCGGACGCCGGTGGAATGACCTGCGAGTAGCCCGCGACGTAGATGGTTCCGGCAGGCACGTCCACGCCGACCAGGTAATCGCCACCGCTTGGGCAGGCAGCGTCGCTGAAATTGAGGTCGAACTTGTAGTAGCCGTCGGCGAGCGTGACCTGGGCCTGCTGGCTGGCATCGTAGAAGCAGCCGTCCGGCAGAGGAGCGCCGCTGCCGGCGTTCAGGAGCGTGAGCGTCGCTCCCGCGACCGGCGTGCGCGACACGGAGTTGTACACGACGCCGTTCGGATCGATCGGCAGGTCGAGGCCCAGCACGGATGTATCGGGCGGCACGACGATGTCCGAAATACGCTGCAGCGCGTTCGTGAACGGTGACGCCGCGATTCCGAGCGGCGCCGTGTTCGCGCCCGCTCCCGGCGCGCGGAAACGCAGTTCGTACTGGTAGTTGATCGTGTCATTCGGCGCGACGCCGATGATCCGGTAGGCGCCGTCCGTGTCCGTCAGCGCCGAGTGCAGCAGTTCGCCATCGCGATACAGCTCCACCGACCAGCCGGTCAGCGCGCGCTCACCGGCGTCCTGGACATCGTCGAAATTGGCGTCATGCCAGGCCGCTCCGCCGAGCACTGAAACACCGGGGATACCGCCGACCACGATCGAGACGCTGGCGCTCGCCGTCTGCGTCGGATCGTTCCAGTAGACGACGCCCGTATTCGTCACCGTCGTGCTGTCCGCCAGGCCCGGATCGAGGATTGCTCTGAACCTGAGCACAACCGTCGCGCCGGACTCGAGCGTCCCATAGGAGGTGGCGTAGTCCGCGGTGATGGTCGAGCCGGTAAAGCTGACTCCCGTCGTCGCGCCGTTCATCGTGGCCGAGCCCGCCACATACGCGAGATATCCCGGCTGGGTCGCATCGAGATCGTCGCGGATGACGACGTCGAACGCCGGCACGGCGCCGATGTTCACGACACTCACGAGATATTCCAGCGTTGCGCCCGCAACCGCGGGGCCGCCACCGACCACCGACACCTGCTTCGTAATGGCGAGCTGCTGCCCGGCGCCCACGACGACGACCGTCGGCTCCGGTCCGGTCGCCGGATTGCCGTCGCCATCCGTCAGCAGGTCGGGCATCTCGGTGCTCTCGACCACAGCCTGGTTGCTGATCAGCGTGCCCGCTGGCGTGGCGTCATCGACACGCAATTCGAAAGTGAGTGTCGCCACCGCGCCCGGCGAGACCGTGCCCGCCCCCGGCCCCGGAAGCGGCGGCGTCAGGTCGGAGGAACTGATGTCGATCCCGGCGGCGAGTGGCGACACGCCGCCGTCCGGCTGTCCGACCGGCAGGCCATTGAGCTGCGTGGTATTCGCGACGTAGGTCGTGTTCGCGGGAACCGAGTCGGTCAGCTCGACGCCAGTCGCCGCGACTGCGCCGGAGTTCTGCACCGTGATCGTGTAGCGCAGCGTGTCACCCGGGTCGACGATGCCCGGCGTACCTTGATCGTCGGACAGCTCCGCACGTTTCTCTGCGTAGAGCAGCGGCAGGTTTCCGACGATATCGCGCGTCGGGTCGTTCGCGACCGGTGTATCCGGATCGTCCGACGGATAGTCGGAGATACCGCTGTCGACGGCGGTGACAAAGCCCTGGTTCGAAATGATCGTGCCTTCGACGACGCTCGGGTCGACGATGACGTCGAAGGTGATCGTCGCGGTATTGGCCTGGCCGCCGGAAGCATCGGCGGGCATCGAGCCCGGCGTCGGGTCCGACGGCGGGTTGATCGGCATGCCGTTTACGAGCGGCGAGAGCCCGCCCGCATCGGCCACGGCGGACCCGTTAAGCGTGGTGCTTCCCGCGACGTAGGTTGTATTGACGGGCACCGCGTCGCGCAGCACGACGTTGATCGCATCGCCATTGCCGATGTTCTGGACCGTGATCGTGTAGCGCAGCGTCTCGCCGGCCAGCAGGATATTCGGGTCGCCGGTGAGATCCGTCGAGATCTTCTGGACACGGAAGAACGCGGACGAGGCGATCGTCACCCGCGTCGGGTCCTCATCCCCGGTTACTTCCGGATCCGCGGAGCCGTTGACATTCGGGTCGTCGCTCAGCGTGAAAACAGAGCCGTCGGAGCGCCGCAGCGTCGACTGGTTGGTGACGACCGTGCCGTTGTCCAGCGTCGAGGCGAGCGTGACGTCGAACTCGATCAGGACCTCGCCGCCGAGGGGCACGTTCAGGTTGCGGATGTCGATGACGCCGCCGCCGTGCGCGCCGCCGTTGACGTTCGTATTGCCGATGTTCGCCCCGGCCGGAACCGTGATGAGCGTGAGCGAGCCCGGCACGAATACCGGCAGCGGATTGAGCGCGTCCAGCTCGTCGAAGATGCGGAAATTGCTCAGCGCCTCGTCGAATGTCCGGAAGCGCAGCGTGTAGCGCAGGGTGTCGCCGGGCGCGGCCGTCGCCACCACGGTCTTCTCGAAGAAGTACCCGGTGAGCGCCACGGTCACCGTATGCGCATCTTCGTGGTCGGTGGTTCCGACGGTGCCATCGGTGAGGGCGCGCACGTACGGCAAGCGCTCAGGGTTGCTGCTGTCGCCGTTGAACCACTGGATGGCTCCCGCCACGTTGGTCAGCGCCACGCCGTCCTGCGTGTCGGAGTCGAGCTGCGTCCGGTACCGGATGATTAACCGCTGATCCGGACCGACGACGCCGGCGGACGTCAGCATCCTGACGTTGAGTTCACAGGACGGCGCAGCGTTGTAGCTGAGGGTGTAGTCGCTGCCGGGGTTCAGCGCCGGCTTGCCCGGCACTGGCGTCACGCCGTCCGCCGCGAACACCTGCGCGCTCAGGATTTCGGGTGTCTGCTCGCACATCCCGCCCTGCGGCTCGTCGGGGAACAGGTCGCGGATACTGACGTCCCAGGCATCGCCGAGGCCGACGTTGGCGACGTCAATGACGAACTCGCCCCACTCGCCGAGGTTCATGGTCGCAGGGCCGGTCTTGTCGACCACGAGTTCCGGCGCCGCGATCGTCATCGGCGGCGTGACGCCGTTCTCGCCGGGCAAGGGCTCGAAGAATTGCCCGTCGATCAGCCGCCCGAAATCCCAGCGGGCCGTGTTGATGAACTGGAGCCCGTTCACATTCGCCGGATCGTCGTCGAGCACGACGGTCAGTTCGATGATGATCTGTTCGCCTGCCGGGATGTCGACGTCTAAGGGTGTGCCGAACTCCCAGGTCAGGCGCCCCCCAACGTTTGTGAACGTGTAATCCGTGCCTTCGACGAGCGGCGTGCCACTGCCTTCCCAGTAGACGGCGTGGCTCACATAGCTGAGCTGCGCGGCCGACTCATTCAGGTCGTCGATGACGGTGACGCCGTGCAGGTCGTCGAGCGAGCCCTCGTCATTGATGACCTCGCCGGTCAGCGGATCCCACATCACCGGCATCGTGTGCGTGTACGTGAACGGCACGCCGATCGCCGCCGTGGTCTGGCCGTCCGGGTTCTGCTTGTCGATCTTCTCCACCGGGATGAACAGGTCGCGGCACTGCGGCTGGAGATTGGTGGCGATCGTGCCGTTCGTGAACCAGAGCCTGTGATTGTGAATGTGGTTGTCGTTACACGACATCTGGCCGGTGAAGTAGACGTTGTTGAAGATGATCAGGTACCGCTGCGAGTTCGGGTCCCCCGGATCGGTGTCGAAGTTGACGTTGGAATCGAACGGATTCGCCTGCGTGTAGTTCTGGACCCGGCAGTCCTGGTCGATGTTCAGCTGCACCGGCGCCACGGTGCCCGCAGCGCCGTCGAGGACGCCGCCGGGAAAGTCGGAGCAGTCATCCGCGCGCGCCGAGAAAGCTGCGCCCAGCAGCAAGACGCAGGCAAGCAGCCAGCGAACCGTCCGGCTGCTCCGACTCTTTGCACTGTGTGCACCAATCGAAATCATCGATGTCCTCGTTCCACGAACCGGACGATCCGATCGCGAGCGGAACCGAGGCAGCCCGTCCTGTGGACTGGATTGCGGCGGTCCCGCTGTCATGGGGCCCTGTGCCCGTTAGACCGGTGACTTTGCGTCGCCGCCTTTCGGCGGCTTTGCCCTTGTCACATCGTCACGATGCTGTCTGGAAGTTGGAGGCCTCCTTGGTCGTCATGCCGCCGGCAGAAAGTCGATCGGGTACACGATCGTCAGCGCCTGCACCTCGGGTTTCGCGCCGAAGTTGATCGTCCGCACCCGGTCCACGACCTGGGCCGAAAGCTCGGGCGCATCCATGTCGGACGCCTGCAACATGCACATCGACACGCTGCCGTCCGGCTCGATCGTCAGGCGCAGCACCATCTGTCCGCGCAGCGTCGGATCCTTTCGCAGTTCGCGGTTGTAGAGCCGGTAGAACGCCGACTTGTAGCGGTCGAACACGATCTGGATCTCCTCGTCGGTGCGCGAGAGCCCCGGCCCTCCGCGCGCGAGAGGCCGGTCGCCTCCGCCACTGCCGATCGCCGCGATCGAGCTCGTCGCGCGTCCGACCTTCACGCCCTGCATTCCGCCGCCGGCGCCGCCGCCGCTGCCGGCATTGCGGCTGAGCGCGGCAAGATTGATGCCGCCGCTCGAGCCCGGCGCATTGGTTGTCAGCATCGCGCGCTGGGGCCTTCCAGCCTCCGTATCGTCAGCGCTGCTGACTCGCGGTTTGAGCCCGATGCGGTCGCTGACGCGGGAATCCTGGAACGACGCCAGCTTCTCGCGGAACGCCAGGATGCCCTGCTCCGGCTCCGGTTTCGCGGCCTCGACGACCGCCGGTTCCATCTCGTCCGTCTCGACCGGCTTGGTCGGCTGCGGTTTCTCAACCGGCTTCTGCGCCAGCTTCTGTTCTTCCGGCTTTGGCGGTTCCACCGCGGGCGCAGGCGCAGGCGGCCGTGGCCGCTCCTTCATCATCATGCGCACCACACGATCCGGCAGTTCCATGACCTCATCCAGCTTGGGCAGTGGTATATCGATCATCGGGAACACGATCGCGAGCAGCAGGCAGAAGAGCAGCGCCACCGAGAGCGATTTGCGGTACCGGCGGTCGTCTTCGCCGCGGCGCGTCCATGGCATGACCAGTTCACGCGCCGGCAATTCGCCGAGCTCACGCTCGATGATCCAGTCGAGCTTGCGCAGCTCTTCCTCTTCCTGCGCCTCGAACAGGTCGTCCTCGATCAGGCCGGCCTCGAATTCGTGATGACGGATCTGCTCGACCAGTGCCCGGCGCCGGTCCTCGATTCCGCCGATGTGCTTCTGGAAGGCGGTGGCACGGCCGCGCGCGCGGCGGACCTGGTCGTCGCTGGCAGCTTCGCTGCGATCACCCCAGAAGAGCCCGGCAGCACCGGTCTCGCGCAGTTTCTCGAGCGCGCCGCAGGCATCCGCGAGCAGCTCATGCTGTTCGCGCTCCCTCGCCAGGGCGGCGAGCTCCGCTTCCGCCGCGCGAAAGTCGGTCACGAGGCCGTCGAGCTTCGCGCGCACCTCGGCAAGCTGCGGCAGGAGCGTCTGGCTGTCCTGGTCTGCTTCGGATTCCATGGAACCACCTGGAGCTGCAAGGGTTGTATGCACGGTCATGGTCTTCCTGGGCCTAAGTCGATGTCTGGCCGACGTCAGTCGCCGGCTTGTCTTTTTCGATCACCGCCAGCGAGATCCGGCCGTACGCCGCCTCGGTGCAGGTCGTCATGACCTTCTTCACCATGTCGTACGGGAGCGACTTGTCAGCGACCACCGTGATCTCGCGTGACGCCAGGGCCTCCTCCTGCGATTCCGCTTCGACGCCCACCATCGGCCGCAGGAGCACCGCCAGCAGCGGTTCGATGACATCCGTGCGCGGATCCGCGATATCCGCGATATCCGCCACCAGTTCACCCTGCACGAAGACCTGATCGCGCGTAATCATCACGACCACCGAATGATTCGGCAGCGCATCCGCCGTCGACTGCGGAATCTCGACACCCTTCGAGTTCTGCACGACTTCGACGTCGACCGAGTACACGAGCAGGAATGCGACCATCACCGTCAGGATGTCGATCAGCGGAATCAGGTTGAGATAGGCATCCTCGCGCTGATGCAGATGATGATCCCTGCTGCCGCGGTTCCAGCGAATCATGGTGCGTCTCCCAGCGAGATGTCGGTGAAGAGCGCTACGCGTTCGGGCCGGGCTTCGCCTGGCATCCCGTCGCCGGGGGCCGGACCGCCCGGAGCCTGCGCGCCGGCGCCGGCAACCGCCGGGTTTTCGCCGCTGCGGATCGCGTCCATTGCCTGGATCAGGTCGTCGTACTCGATCTTGGGCTCGAGCAGAATCGAGGCGTCGTTGACGTCCGGGTGATCGCGCTTCAGCGACTGCGCCAGGTCGGTCAGGGCCTTGAGGTCGTATTTCCCGCCGACCTTCGGCACCGCGGCGATGACCGACGTGCCGTTGGTCAGCTCGAAGCCCTCCGCGCGCAGGATCACCTCGAGCCGGAATTCGGGCTCGGTGACCGCGGGGCCGCCGGCCGCGCTCGGCAACTCCAGCTCGAGGATCGTGATGCGCGAGAACACCGCGGTCATGAGCAGGAACGTGACCAGCACCGTGAAGATATCGATCATCGGCACCAGCAACAGCTCCGTCGGCTTGCGCACGCGGCGCACCATCTTCTTGGCGAGCATGGCGGTTCCTCAGCTCGCTTTCGCGAGCTCGAGATGGCTGACGCGCGCATGCGCACGGGCCGCAAGCGCGTTCAGGAACTTCACCGAAGCCGTCTCGATGCCGTCGATGAGCTCGGTGGTCTTGGTCTGCAGCAGGGCATGCAGGAACAAGAACGGTACTGCGGTCACCAGGCCGAAGGCGGTGCAGTTCATCGCCTCGGAGATGGAGGCCGACAGCAGGTTCGCCTTCTCCGCCGGGTTGACGGTCGCAACGGCGGCGAATGCGTGGATCAGGCCACTGACGGTGCCGAGCAGTCCCAGCAGGGTCGCGAGGTTCGCGAACGTCGCCAGGTAGTGCGTGCGCTTCTGGAGCTGCGGAATGCTCTCCATCATGCTCTCTTCCATGGCCTTTTCGACGTCGTCGCGGCGCCGCACGGTGCCCTGCAGCGCGAGTCCGATCGACAGCAGCCGCGAGATGACCGTGTCGTCCTTGCTGGTCATTTCCCGCGCCCTGTCGAACTCGCCTTTCATCAGCGCCGGCTCGACGCGCGCCCAGGTGGCCCGGTTCCTGGCGCCGGTCCGGCTGAGCGTGATGTAGCGCTCGACCGCAATCGCGGCTCCGACCGCTGCGACGATCAGGATCGGGTACATGAATGCACCGCCCTGAACGAAGAAGTTGACGATTGTGTAGAAGATGTCCACGGTTCGATTCCTCTTGAAGAAACGGTTGGGTGTAGCGAAACAATCCTCAGCGGAACATAAAAATGGTTTGCGGCCTCATTTCGAGCCCGACTTGATGTCGTAGTAGTCGAGCTCACGCATGAAGACGTCCTTGTCGACCGGGCGCCGCGATCCGTCGAGGTTCTCCGCGAGCCCGAGCGGGTCGCCGATCTCCGAGCTCTTCCACGGCACGATCACGAGCGCCTTGGGCGAATCCTGGTTGCCCAATATCGAAATGCCGGACAGCTTCTTCCCGCCGGCGGCGTCCGCCTCGGGCTGCACCGCGGCGATCTGCGCGGCTGGCGCTGGCTTGTCCGTGGCGGTCTTGTCCGCCGCGGCCTTGTCCGCGGCAGTCTCGTCCGCGGCACTGGTGGCGGAGGCGACGAACAGAACGAGCATCAACGTATGGCGCAGCATGCGTCCTCCTAGGTTGCCGACCGGGCCCTGAGGTCGGCGATCCACTTCACAGCGTCCTTGTCGTCCGGCACCGCCCGGCTGTACGCCTCGTAGTGCGTCAGCGCGCAACCCAGGTCCATCAGGTACAAGTCGCAGAGAATGGCCAGGTTGCGATGGGCGAAATGGAACGACGGTGAGATCGCGAGCGCCTTTTCGTAGGCTGCGCGCGCTTCGGCGAACCGGCCCTTGCGGCGGTAGACGATGCCGAGCTCGTTGTTTGCGACCGGGTGATCCGGGTTGATCGCGAGCGCCCTGCCGAAGCTCTCCTCGGCTCGGTCGAGATCGCCCGCGCGGGCATAGGCGATGCCCAGATCGATGTGCGGAGCGATCGCGCCCGGCGCGCTGTCGGTGACCTTGACGAGCAGCGCGATTCCGGGCTCGGACGGCTGCTGAGCAACCAGCCGAAGCGCCTGGTCGTACTCCGCGCGCACGTCTCCACTGACACGAATCTCCTGGGTGACCGTGAAGCCGGTCGCGTCAGGGACGATCTCGACTTTCGGCGGATTCTTGGCGGCCAGCGCGGCGGGCGCGCAGAGGCAGGCGACCAGCGCGGCGGCAAACGGCCGCAGCCTGTGCAGTGACGTGCGCCGCGGTTCATCTTGCGCCTGCAAGCGACACCTCCCTGTCTTCCAGCTCGCCGTCCAATCCCGTCGTCTGCAGCGGCTCCGCGGCCGGCTGCTCCGCGGACGCGGATTGCGGGACGACGGGCGTGATGTACGCGTAGCGCTCAATGGAGCCGAGGTAGCCGCTCGACAGCTCGTCCTTCGCGTAGCGCACCGGCACCAGCTCCGCGAGCCTGGACAGGCTCTTGTCGGTCCATGCGTTCAGTGTCCCGGCGCGCACCAGCTCCATGTTCTTCTCGTGGATCGCAATGGCCTGCTCCTCGAACGGGAAAGCCTCTTCCTCGATCGCGAGCTCGTAGTCCGCAAGCTCAGCATCCTGCAGGCCGGGCGGGCGCTCGGAAGCCATCAGCGACCGGCTGAATCCCATGTGGAGCTCGGCGAGGTAATAGGTCGCGGCCGCGGTGACCTCGCCGATTTCGTAGTCGATCAGGCGCTCGAACGCCGCCACCGCGGCATCCATGAGCCGTTTCTTCTCCACGAGGCTCGCCTCGAACGGCTGTCGCAGCTCGAAGCCCGCGAACTCGCCGTAGAGCCGCTCGGAAAGGACCAGCGCCGAGCGCGCCGCGAGCGTCCGCGTGCGGCTGGTGCGCTCGGCGCCGGCTTCCGCGTCGATGCGCACGATCTGTTCCAGCTCTTCCAGATAGCTCGGCTCGTCGTGCGCCGCCTGGTGAAATCCGGCGATCTTGAAGCGCGTCTCGATGGCGGTGTCGACCGGCCGCGGAAACTGCGCGACGTAGCGCGTGTAGGCTGCGAGCGCCTGCGCGCTCGAGCCGGACTGCTCGTAGAGTTCGCCCGCGACCAGCAGTGCCTCGCCCTGCAGTTCCGGGTCGCCCGACTCCGAGGCGACGCGCTCGTATTCTCCGGCGGCGCGGGACATCTGGCCGTTCTGCCGATACGCGAATGCAATCTGCCTGGTCGCCTCGCGATTGAGCTCGTGATCCGGCCAGCTCGTGCGGAATTCGTCCAACACGACGGCCGCCGCCGTCCAGTCCTGCAGCCGGATGAGCGCCGCAGCGGCGTCGTACTCCGCCGACGCGCGAATCTGCGACGTGGGCGCCAACCGTTTGACCCGCAGGAAGTTGTCGGCGGCCGCGCGATAGTCCTGCGCGGCATTTGCCTGCTCGCCCTGCTTGTAGATCGACGCCGCGAGATTGTCGACCAGCGCCTGACGCTCCTTGTCGTCTTGAGGCGTGAGCGCGAGCACCTGGCCGTAGGCTTGTTCCGCAGGCACGTACTCGCCAAGTTCCAAAGATGAGTGCGCAATGACCGTGAAGGCCGAGCGGCGCAGCGCTGGCTCGCCGCCCGGATAACGCTCGATGAGTTTCTGCGCGGCCGAGATCGCCGCCCGGAAGTCTTTCATCCCGTACAGGTCGTCCGCAGCCGCGCCGAGCACGGCCGGGGCCTGCTCGTGCGCAGGGAAGGCGTCCGCGAACCTGAGCGAGCTCGCGACGGTCGCGGCTCGCGCCGTGTCCTGCAGCGCCTCGGGGGCGCCCTTGAGGTTCTGCCGGTGAGCGAAGATCGCGGCATAGCCGGCTGCCGCCGACTTTTCATGCGCGGGATAGTCGTATGCGGTCCGCTCGTACTCGCCGGCCGACTCGCCGAAGGCCTCGTTCTCGAGCAGGAGGTCCGCGAGCTGGTAGTTGATCGGCGGCGAGTCGGGATCCTCCGGGAACGACACCAGGAACTCGCGGTACCAGCGCAGCGCCTCGGCGTAGTTGGCGGGCTTCTCGGCGACGAGTTCCGCGTTCTGGTAAAGCGCGTGGTGGTGGCCTGCGAGATCGCGCAGGTTGCTCTTCAGGTAGCTCAACACCTCGGGCGACTGGTTGACGTCGAAGTGACGCCAGTACTCCGCCTTCAGCCCGTATGTAGCCGCGAACTCCTTCTTCGCCCCCAGCACCAGCTTCGGGAACTTGCCCTCGGTGAAGATCTCGACCACCCGCATGCTGAAATGCGGCGATGCGCGGTGGAACGGATTGAGCGCCACGAACGCTTTGTAGGTCTTCGCGGCGTCGTCGTAGCGAAGTTTCGCCAGATAGAACTCACCGAGGTTGGCGTAGACGCGATCCTCGTAGCCCCTGCGGCCGTTCTGCGCAAAGTACTCCTGCACGACGTCCGGTCCGCCGAGGTTCGAGAACCCGAGGCTGATGACGCGGAACGTGTCCGCGACGCGGCGCTCCTCGTCCTCCTCGTGCCGCGCGTCGAAGTCGTAGCCGGTCGAGACCTTGTAGTCGAGGAGCGCCATGAACCGGTGCTGCGCCTCGTCGTAGAACTCCTGCTTGTAGAGCGTCCATCCGAGCTTGTAGAGCGCGAATTCGTAGTACGAGGAGTCGGCGCCCAGCCCGATGATCGCTTCATAGGCGGACTCGGCCTCGCGGAACCGCCTGCGCGTGAAGAAGTACTCGCCGCGCCGGTACTGCACCTCGTCGTAATGCTGCGAATGCGCGTTCGACGTGATGAGGCTCTGCATCGTCTCCATCGCCTCTTCCGTGCGTCCCAGCTCGTCGTACGCGCGCGCCTTCTGGTAAAGCACCTGGTCGTTGTGCTCGTAAGCCGGGTACTCGGCGAGCAGGCGGTCGTACAGCGCAATCGCCTCGAGCGGCCCCGACGGATCCGAAGGGGCCGTGGCCGCGGCGGACGGCAACGGCATCGCGGCGGTCGCGCGCAGCTCGAAATCCTGCTCGGACTCCGCAAACCCGCCGCCGGCGGCGGCGATCGGCGGCGTGCGCTGCTCTGCGCTGGTTTCCGCGGCGATAGCCGCGCGCTCGGGCGCCTCCATCTCGCGCGGGCGGCCGTCGCCGGCGCGGATGCCGAACTGCTTCTCGATCTGCAGGTCGGCGAGGCGCCGCATCGCCTCGGGAGTCAGTTCGGTTTCCGGCGTCTCGTCGAGGAATCGCCGGTAGCCCTGCATGGCCTGCTCGAGCCCCTCGGTCACGGGCACCTCCGCGACGTCCGGGTCGATCGCGTGCAGCTCCGCCAGCGTCCGCTTCTCGGGACTTGCGGCGCAGCCCGCCGCAAGCGCGGCCGCGATCGCGAGCGAAAGCGCGGCGCGGCGCGTCATCGTCCGGCTCCGGCCGGCTGCGACGCCCGCGCGCGGTCGTAGCTGTCGGCGACCGCGTAGCGCGCCTGAGTCTGCTGCGCGACCAGGCGCTCGCGCCGTGACTTGAGCTGGTTGATGGCGACCGTTTCGATCGCATGGCCCTGGCGCGCCATCACGATCGTCACGCGCTGCAGCGCGGAGTTCACGCGATCGCGCAGGCGCGCGATCCCCGCGTCATAGCCGACGAAGCTGTGCGTCGCCGCCTGCCGCGCCCTGACGAATGCGTCGTACCTCGCCTTGAGCGCGTCGACGTGCTGGTCGAGCTCGAACAGGCGCTCGTGCGCCTGCGTGAGCCGCGCGTGATATTCCGTCTCGAGCCGCCAGGTCAGCGCGCCGCGCAGGCGGGCCGCGCGCTGAAGCTCGGGCGCCGCCGCGTCGCCGGCGTCCTGCAGCCCGGCCGCGATCCGGTCGATGCGCTCCACCAGGATCCGCTCATCGGCGGTCGCGAGGTAATCGGGCCTCGGCGCGGTGAGCATCGAATGCAGGCGCGTGGCGATGCGTTCGCGCTGTTCGAGCCGCACGCGCATCTGCGAATCGAGCTCGCGGAACTCGGCGTCGACGCCGGGGAGGATCGGCTCGTAGTTCCCTGCGCGCAGCCGGATGATGTCCTCGAACGCATCGAAGCTCGTCCGCCAGGCGACCAGCCTGGTGCGCAGGTCCTCGAGGTCGAGGTAGTTCTGGAGCGCCGTCTGGAAATCGTGCGATGCCATCAGGTCCGTGAGGTAGAACGTCTCGGGCGCATCGGGAAGCTGGCGCAGCCGGACCACCCAGGTCCGGTCCTGGCGCGTTTCCTCGCGTGTCAGCGCCTTCAGGAAGCGGCCTTCCCTGATGGCTTCGACGGACGTGTCCACCTTGCCGATCTCGCCGCTGAATGTTTCGAGCGCGCGGCCATAGAGGATTGCGGCGCGTCCGTGCGCGTCGAGCGTCGAGTAGGCATGCGGCATCGCGAGCATCGCCTCCTGCACGGCGGCATCCGTCGGCTCGCGCTCGACGAGGATTCCCCACGGCACGAGCGCGCGCTCATGGCGACCGGCGGAAACCTCGGCCCAGCCTGCGCGCAGCAGTGCCTGGTTCGAGAACGGCCCGTCGAGGCGGACCCGATCGAGCGTCTGCTGCGCTCGCGTGAAATCGGACGACTCGAACAGCATCGTGCCGAGCACGAGATTCGACTTGTCGCGGATTGCAAGGTCGGCGCGCTCGCGCGCCTTGATCTGCCCGGCGTGGTCCAGCTGCTCGATTGCGTGGGCCGCATCGCCATCCTGCAGGAACGCGATGCCCAGGTTGTAGGCGCCAAAGCCCGCCAGGTCGCCGGCTGTCGGGAGTCGCTTCAGCACGTCGACGGCGTCATGGGGCCGGCCGCTCGCCAGGTAGACGTTGGCGCGCAGGAACTCGACGTCGTCCCTGATCTCTTCCGGCACGTCGCCCTGGATTCGCGAAAGGGCGTGCAGCGCCTCGTCGAGCTGGTCCTTCTGGAAGTGGATCCTGGCCAGGCGGAAGGCGGCTTCGTTGCGGACCGATTCGTCCACGTTGCCCTCGAGCACCGCGCGGATCGCGCGGCCGGCGCGATTGTGCATGCGGTAATTGAGCTCGAAATCGCCGACCGAGAACTCGGCGCCGTTGACGTGGTGGTTGAGCGTGTCGAGCGCGGGTTCGTCGAGCCCGTAATGTTGCGCGAGTTCGGTGTCGAGCCGCACGAGTGCTTCGAAGAACTGGCCCTGATTGGCCTCGAAAAGCGCTTCGCCGTAATACAGGTCCTCGAGTTCGGCGCCCGCGCACGGGCCGGCGGCCAGTAAGGCGGCCACGCCGATTCCGGGCCAGCGATTCGGCGTCCGTGCCATCGCTCACCAGTTCCCGAGCTCGATCGGGTCGCGCCCCGAGCTCGGCCCGGACACGGTCAGCCCGACCAGCTTCGGGCCCACGCCCTTGTCGAAGCTGAATTGCCGGGTTTGGCTGTAGTCGGCGCCGCCCTCGAGTTTGCCGCCCACGGATACATCGAGCACGTGCGTGCCAGTCGGCACGTTGCCGACATAGATGCGCTGGACGCCGCCATTGCGGAGGGCTTCCAGCTCCTTGAAGCTGTAGATGTAGTGCGCGACGAGCTCGCCGTCGATCTGGACCTGCACCGCGTCGAGCCGGACCGTGTCGCCCTGCGAAAGCGCCACGAATACGGCGACCTGCGTGCCCGACGGGTACAGCAGCCTTTCCTCGAGCAGGTTCAGCTCGGCGGCGATGCTGAGCACGTCGGTCTTGATGTCCTGTACCTGCTCGTCGAGACCCTTCATCTGCTGACGATCGATCTCCTGTGTCTGCGCGGCGGTGATGCCGAAGCAGAGCGCCAGCGAGATCGCGAATGTACGGATGATCAGCGACATGACTTTCCTTCCTTGTGGATGAAGGGTGCACGGTGAACGAAGGATGCACGCGGGCGCGCGGCGGACCGGCGGAAACGCCAGGCGGCGGCTGGATCGGGCGGGCAGGTTGAATTTCCGCGTCGCGTCATGGCGTTCTCGCATCACTCGCCCCGCAATTTTCTCGGGCAAAGCAACCGATTCGGCCCGCGACGGGCTGGATTCCGGCAGTCCCGCTATCGTGGGGCTTGCGCCCTGTAGACCGGAGACTTTGCGTCGCAGCCTTTCGACTGCTTTGCCCTTGACTGAATCGCGGTGCGACATTATCTCAGTTGGCCGCCGCAGGCGTGATGCAGTTCTCAGTTCGATCGTGACGAGCGTCGCGCGCGCATCCGACGCCCCTTGGCCGGCGCCGTCAAGGATGACTATGTAAAGCGATCAGCCCGCTCACACATTTGACGTAACCGCTGCATGCATGTCGTCATGCACAAAGAAACGGATTGGCGGAAGATGAATGTCGCATGGCCAGTACGGAACACATCCTCCTCGAGTCCGATGAGCGCGAACTGCCGACGCTCGAGACGGCGCGCAGGATTCACGCGCGGCTCGCGCTGCACGGTGGTCTCTGGCGACGCTCGATCGAGCTGGCCCTGATCGACTATATCTACCTGTCCGTGCGCACCGCGCGCGCGCAGTCCGTCGCCTCGCGATACGTCGTGGACCTGCGCTTTGTCGACCCTGCATTGCAACTGAAGCGGCGGGTAGCCTGGCTCTGGATCGCGGCGAGTGTTGCATTCCTCGCGCTCGGAATTCTCGGCGCGCGGACCGTTGCCGCGTCGACGGCGCCGTGGTGGCGTCACGAATGGCTCGCGGCCACGGCCGCGCTGTTCGGCCTCGCGGGTTGTGCGATGTTTGGCGCAATCAGCCTGACGACGGAAACGCTGACCCTGCTCAGCGCGCACGGACGGGCGAAACTCGTGGCGCACACGGGAGGCGTGGGTACATTTCGCGCATTGCACGGGTTCCTGCCGCGACTGGATGCGCATCTCCGAATCGCGGTTGACGCCCGCCGCGGAACACGCGCCAAGCATCTGAGGGACGAAATGCGCGAGCACTTTCGCCTGAGGAACGCGGGAGCGCTGACGGAGGCCGAGTACGAATCGGCCAAGCGGCTGATACTGGCTACCCATGACCCGTTGGCCGGGGCCGCACCGCGAAAAGAAAAGGCCCGGGAATCGCTTCCCGGGCCTTTCAGGCCGAAAATGCGAGCCTGAAGCAGCCTTACATATCCATTCCGCCCATGCCGCCCATGCCGCCGCCGCCCATCGGCGCGTGGTCGTGCTCCTCCTTTGGAGCTTCGGCGACCATCACCTCGGTCGTCAGCAGGAGCCCGGCGACGGATGCGGCATTCTGGAGCGCCAGGCGCGTGACCTTGGTCGGATCCAGGATGCCCATCTCGATCATGTCGCCGTATTCGCCGGTCGCTGCGTTGTAGCCGAAACTGCCCTTGCCCTCGCGGACCTTGGCAAGCACGACCGAACCGTCTTCGCCCGCGTTCTGCACGATCTGGCGCAGCGGCTCCTCGATGGAGCGCGACAGGATGCGAATGCCGACATTCTGGTCCTCATTGGCGCCGGTGAGCTTGTCGAGCAACTTCTGCACCCGAACAAATGCGACGCCACCGCCCGGGACCACGCCCTCTTCGACCGCGGCGCGCGTTGCATGAAGCGCGTCTTCGAGGCGAGCCTTCTTTTCCTTCATCTCGATCTCGGTGGCCGCGCCGACCTTGATCACGGCAACGCCGCCGGAGAGCTTGGCAACGCGCTCCTGCAGCTTTTCCTTGTCGTAGTCGGATGTGGCGTCCTCGATCTGGCGGCGGATCTGCTCGACCCGGCCCTTGATGTCGGCGGGCTTGCCGGCGCCGTCGATGATCGTCGTGTTTTCCTTGTCGGCGACGATCTTCTTGGCCTTACCGAGGTCGTTCAGCGTCGCCTTTTCAAGCGACAGGCCGACTTCCTCGGCGATCACGGTGCCACCGGTCAGGATCGCGATGTCCTTCAGCATTTCCTTGCGGCGGTCGCCGAAACCCGGTGCCTTCACCGCGCAGACCTTGACGATGCCACGGATCGTATTGACCACGAGCGTCGCGAGCGCCTCACCCTCGACGTCCTCGGCGACGACGAGCAGCGGCTTGCCGGCCTTGGCGATACTTTCGAGCAGCGGCAGCATCTCGCGGATGTTCGAGATCTTCTTGTCGTACAGAAGGACGTACGGGCTCTCGAGCTCGCTGGTCTGGTTCTGTGCGTTGTTGATGAAGTACGGCGACAGATAGCCTCGATCGAACTGCATGCCCTCGACGACCTCGAGCTCGTTTTCGAGACCTGAGCCCTCTTCGACCGTGATCACGCCTTCCTTGCCGACCTTCTCCATTGCCTCGGCGATCTTCTTGCCGATGGCCTCGTCGCTGTTCGCCGAGATCGTGCCGACCTGGGCGATCGCTTTCGAGTCCTTGCAGGGCTTGGAGAGTTTCTTCAACTCCTCGACCGCCGCAGTCACGGCCAGGTCGACACCACGCTTGACGTCCATCGGGTTGATCCCCGACGCGACGGCTTTCATACCCTCGCGGATGATCGCCTGGGCGAGCAGGGTCGCCGTGGTCGTGCCGTCCCCAGCCTCATCGGAAGTCGACGATGCGACTTCCTTGACCATCTGCGCGCCCATGTTCTCGAACTTGTCCTTCAGCTCGATCTCTTTCGCGACCGAGACGCCATCCTTCGTGATGGTCGGCGCGCCGAAACTTTTCTCGAGCACGGCATTGCGCCCCTTGGGGCCCAGCGTCGCCTTGACGGCGTTCGCGAGCAGGTTGACGCCGCGGACCATGCGGGTGCGCGCGTCGTCTGAAAATCTGACTTCCTTGGCTGCCATGTTTGCTGTGTCCTCTGAATTACTTTTCGATGACGGCCACGACGTCTTCCTCGCGCATCACGAGGAGCTCATCGCCGTCGACCTTGATTTCGGTTCCGCTGTACTTGCCGAACAGGATCTTGTCGCCGACCTTCAGGTCGAGCGGACGGACGTTGCCGTTTTCCAGGATCTTGCCCTTGCCGACCGCAAGGATTTTTCCGCGAATCGGTTTTTCGGCCGCGGTGTCGGGAATGACGATTCCACCGGGCGACTTGCGCTCTTCGTCTTCGCGCTTGACCATCACGCGATCATGAAGCGGACGGATCTTCATGTGTCTTCACTCCTATCATGTTGTTAGCACTCTCATCGAGCGGCTGCTAATGATAGGGCCCGCGGCTCCAAATACAAGCGCGGCGTGCCAAATGCCTGGATTCAAATGCAAGTCTTTGATACTAAAGAGTTTAAAGAAACTAAGCGCAAGTCCGAGACAAGTCGCCGGCCGGCCGCTAACCTCTCGCCCCCATGAATAAGTTCTGCACGGTGCTGGGCGCACTCTTTTTCTGTGTTTCAGCCGGAGCCTCCGGGCAGGGCCTGCTCGGACCCACGAGCAATCAGGACCAGTTCCTGCCAGTCGACGAGGCCTTCGTGCTGACGGCGGCCCCCGATGGCGGCGAACGGATTGAGCTCGACTGGCGCATCGAGCCCGGCTACTACCTATATCGCCACCGCGTCAGCGCCAGGACCTCGACCCCCGGCTTCACGCTTGGCGACGTCTCGATGCCGGACGGCAAGAAGAAGACGGACGAGTTCTTCGGCGACGTCGAGGTCTACTATGACAGCCTCGGCGCCGCCGTGCCGGTCACGCGCCCGGCCGATGTTTCCACGCTCGAGATCGCAGTCACCTACCAGGGTTGCGCCGACGCCGGGCTTTGCTATCCACCCGTCACAAAAACCCTGACGATCGACATGCCGCCACCCGGCACGCCGTCGCGCGCGATTGCGCCGACGATGGTCGCGGAGCAGGACCGGCTGGCGACCCTGATCGCGGACGGTGGATTGCTGGTCGTGATGGCCACCTTCTTCGGCTTCGGTCTGTTGCTGGCTTTCACACCCTGCGTGCTGCCGATGATTCCAATTTTGTCGGGCATCATTGCGGGCCAGGGCGCCACGGCAACGCCGCGTCGGTCTTTCATACTGTCCGTCGTTTACGTGCTCGGCATGGCGCTGACTTATACGATTGCCGGCGCCGCCTTCGCCGCGGCGGGCCAGCAGGCGCAGTCCTTCTTCCAGCAACCCTGGATCATCATCGCGTTCGCGGCGCTTTTCGTCGTGCTGGCGCTCGCGATGTTCGGCCTGTTCGACCTCAAGATACCGGCCGCGCTCGAGACACGGCTGGCCGCCGCCTCCGGCCGGCTGAAAACCGGAAGTTTCATCGGGACCGCGATCATGGGTGCCTTATCGGCCCTCGTCGTCACGGCCTGCGTCGCGCCGCCGATGGTCGCGGCGCTCGCGGTGATCGGACAGAGCGGTGACGTCGTGCGCGGGGCATTGGCGCTATTCGCCATGGCGATCGGTATGGGTTCGCCGCTGCTGCTGGTCGGGGTCGCGGGCGGCCGCTTCCTGCCGCACGCCGGTCCCTGGATGACGACCGTCAAGACGCTGTTCGGCGTGCTGTTCCTCGCTGTTGCCGTCTGGATGCTGGAGCGCATTCTGCCGGGCTCGTTGACGCTCGCCTTGTGGGCGCTGCTCGTGATCGTCGGCGGTTATTACTTCGGCGGTTTCGGCCGGCGGGCTCCGGGCACGGACGCTTGGCGGCTGATGGCGCGCGGCGCCGGTCTCGCGGCAGTCGTCTGGGGCGTGATCATGCTGGTCGGCGCGGCCGCGGGCGGGCATGACCCGTTGCAGCCGCTGCGCGGCGCGGCGCTGCCTGGCGTGGGCGGCGGCGGCGCACGGGTCAGCGGAGAAGAATTGCCATTCCTGAAAGTGGCCACGATCGAGGATCTCGATCGCGAGCTCGCCGTGGCCAAGATTGCAGGCTCGCCGGCGATGCTCGATTTCTATGCGGACTGGTGCGTGTCCTGCAAGGAAATGGAGAAGTACACGTTCTCGGTGGCCCGCGTGCAGCAGGACCTCTCCGGCTTCGTGCTGCTGAAGGCCGACGTCACGGCGAACAACGAGCAGGATCAGGCGCTGCTTCGCCGCTTCGGCGTCTACGGCCCACCGACGACCGCTTTCTTCGGCGCTCATGGCCGCGAGTGCCGCGGTTTCCGGCTCGTCGGATTCGTCGAGGCCGACGCTTTCCGCGCCCACCTGGCGCGATTCGCACGCGAATGCTGACACGGAGCCGTCGCAGCCTCGCAATCACTACGGCGATTGCGCTCTCCGCCGGCATCGCCGCGTTTTTCCTCGCTCGCGCACCTGTTCGCGCCGGAGATACCGCCGGCCGAGCCGATCCGGCTGGCCGTGATCCCGGAATACCGGCCCAACGTGACCCTCTCCGACCGGGACGGCAAACCGCGGACCCTTTCGGAATGGGATGGCAAACCGCTCATCATCAATTTCTGGGCGACCTGGTGCGCACCCTGCCGGCGCGAAATCCCGATGCTGAACGCCCTCGCAAAAGAAGAAGCGTACGCGGAGTTCGAAGTCATCGGCATCGCGATCGATTTTCGCGATGACGTTCTGAAGTATCTCGAAAAGATGCCGATCGACTACACCGTGCTGATCGGCGAACAGGACGGCATGGCGGCGGCCCGCGCCTTCGGCATGGAGAGCATCGGCCTGCCGTTCACCGCCTTTACCGACCGGCAGGGCCGGATCGCCACTATCCATGTCGGCGAGTTGCACCTGCCGACAAGCCGAGCTATCCTGTCGGCGTTCGCGGACGTCGATGCCGGCAGGATCGATTTGGCGACTGCCCGCAGCGCGCATCCGGGCCGAGATCGACGACCATTCGACGCATTAGCGCGCCGATCGACGCCGTTCGCACGCATTATCGGCGCGCAATCTGGACAAAGTCAGGTCGGTCCGGTTCAATGGCGCGATGCGACGCCTCCTGCTGATCAATGGGCCCAATCTGAATCTGCTGGGAAGTCGGGAGCCCGGCTTCTATGGCGACGCGACGCTTGACGCCATCGAGGCGCGTTTGCAGGCCCAGGCCGCGGGGCGCAAGGCGAGTCTCGAGTGCTTCCAGAGCAATGCCGAGCATGAACTGGTCGAACGCGTCCAGGCGCTCGCAGACAATCCGGTCGGATTCCTGATCCTGAATCCCGGCGCCTTCACCCACACGAGCATCGCGCTCAGGGACGCGCTGCTCGCGGTCTCAATTCCATTCATCGAGGTCCACCTGTCAAACGTGCACGCACGGGAACCGTTTCGCCGGCATTCCTATTTTTCCGATATCGCCGCCGGCAGCATCGTCGGCCTCGGTGCAAAAGGTTATGAACTGGCGCTGACGGCCGCGCTTGACCGGCTCGATCAGCCATCCGGGGGGATTGATGGACATTCGCAAGATAAAGAAGCTGATCGAATTGCTGGAGGAATCAGGGCTCGCGGAGCTCGAGATCTCCGAAGGCGAGGAATCGGTGCGGATCGCGCGCTTCAGCCAGGGCCCGGCGAATGCGCCCCAGCCGATGCAGATCGCGGTGCCCGCCGCCGGACCGGCTGCCGGGCCTGCGCCTGCCGCGGCGCCGGCCGCGGCTGCGCCGTCGCCATCGCGCGATGAAAACCTCGTCACGGCGCCGATGGTCGGCACCTTTTATGCCTCGCCCGCGCCCGGCGCGAAATCCTTTGTCGAAGTAGGCCAGGAAGTCCGCGTCGGCCAGGTGCTCTGCATCATCGAGGCGATGAAGATGATGAACCAGATCGAGAGCGAGCGCGCCGGCAAGGTCGTCGCGGTGCTCGCGAAGAATGGCGAACCGGTCGAGTTCGGCCAGCCGTTGTTCGCGATCGAGTAAGGCGGATGCTCGACAAGATCGTCATCGCCAACCGGGGCGAGATCGCGTTGCGCATCCTGCGCGCCTGCCGCGAACTCGGCATCAAGACTGTCGCCGTGCATTCGACCGCCGACCAGAACCTGAAGCACGTGCTGCTTGCCGACGAGACCGTCTGCATCGGCCCGCCGGCGTCCCGCGACAGCTACCTGAACATGCCGGCGATCATCAGCGCGGCCGAGGTCACCGATTCGGTCGGCATCCATCCCGGCTACGGGTTCCTGTCGGAGAACGCCGACTTCGCGGAACGCGTCGAGAACAGCGGCTTCGTCTTCATCGGACCGAAGAGCGAGACCATCCGCCAGATGGGCGACAAGGTTTCGGCGATCCGTGTGATGAAGGAGCACGGCGTGCCCTGCGTGCCCGGTTCCGACGGCCCGCTGCCCGCCGACCACGGACGAATGCTTCCGCATGGCGCGCTCCATCGGCTACCCGGTGATCATCAAAGCCTCGGGCGGCGGCGGCGGCCGCGGCATGCGGGTCGTGCACAGCGACGCGACGCTCGTCAATGCGATCAACGTGGCGAAGACCGAGGCGCACGCGGCCTTCGGCAACGACACGGTCTACATGGAGAAATTCCTCGAGAAGCCGCGGCATATCGAGTTCCAGGTGATCGGCGACAACTACGGCAGCGTGGTCTCGCTCGGCGAGCGCGACTGCTCGCTGCAGCGGCGCCGCCAGAAGATCATCGAGGAATCTCCGGCGCCGGGCATCACGGCGAAGCAGCGCGACGACATGAGCGAGAAGCTCGTCGAGCGCCTGCACCGCAGTCGGCTATCGCAGCGCCGGCACGCTCGAATTCCTCTACGAGGACGGCAACTTCTACTTCATCGAGATGAATACGCGCGTGCAGGTCGAGCACCCGGTCACGGAGCAGGTCACCGGCGTCGACATCGTCAAGATGCAGCTACGCATTGCCGCCGGCGAGCCGCTGCCATTCAAGCAGCAGGACATCGTGCTGCGCGGCTGGGCGATGGAATGCCGGATCAATGCCGAGGACCCGAAGACCTTTGCCCCTTCACCCGGGCCGGTGCGGCTCTGGCATGCGCCGGGCGGGCCGGGCGTGCGCGTCGACAGCCACCTGTACTCGGGCTACAACGTGCCGCCATTCTACGACTCGCTGATCGCAAAGCTCATTTCGTATGGCGAGAATCGCGACACCGCGATTGCGCGCATGCGCAATGCGCTGTCCGAGATGGTGGTCGAGGGCATCAAGACCAATGCGCCGCTCCACCAGGAGATCTTCGGCCACTCGGCTTTCCGTCAGGGCGGACTCGACATCCATTACCTCGAGCGCCGTCTCGGCCTGAAGTGAACTGGCATCAGCTCGTGATCGAGCTCGGCCGCGAGCCGCCGGGCCGCGCCGAGGAGGCCTGTCTCGCGCTCGGCGCGATCGCGCTTTCCTATGGGGACGCCGGCGACGAGGCACTGCTCGAGCCCGGTCCCGGCGAGACCCCGTTGTGGCGCGAAGTCCGCCTGAAGGCGCTTTTCGCGGAATTGGCCGAACCCGCGGTCCTCGCCGCCACGCTGACGGCGGTGCTGGCGCTCCCGGACAACGCAATACGCATCGAGCGGGTCGCGGATCGCGTCTGGGAGCGGGAATGGCTGAAGGACTTCCGGCCGATGCGCTTCGGTCGGCGGCTCTGGGTCTGCCCGGCGGGACAGCCGCCCGGCGATCCGGCGGCAGTCGTGCTTGAACTGGATCCGGGGCTCGCATTCGGCACGGGCACGCATGAGACGACGGCGCTCTGTCTCGAATGGCTCGATGATTTTCCGCTCGAAGGCGCTCGTTTGCTCGATTATGGCTGCGGCTCCGGCATCCTCGCGCTCGCGGCGCTTGCGCTCGGCGCGGCGGAGGCCACGGCATTCGACATCGATCCGCAGGCCATCACCGCGACACGGGAAAATGCCGCGAAAAACGCGCTGGATGGGCGCCTCGCGCTCGTCGACGACGCATCGGACATTCAGGGTCCGTTCGACATCGTCGTCGCGAACATTCTGGCCGGGCCGCTGGTCGCGGTCGCGCCCCGGCTCGCTGCCCATTGCCGCGCCGGCGGCGCGATCCTGCTCGCCGGTATGCTGAACCATCAGGGAGACGAGGTGGCGCAGGCCTATGGAGCGTGGTTTGATATCGAAACGGCGTCGCGGCGCGAGGCATGGATCACGCTCGCGGGCCGCCGGCGCGCGGAGTAGGCGTGTACACCCGATGCCCTGATTGCGCGACGATCTTTCGCGTCACGGCGGACGCGCTGCGTGTCGCCCAGGGCGACGTGCGCTGCGGCGTTTGTTCGAACACCTTCAATGCCGTCGAGCAGCTGAGCGAGCAGGCGTTCACCCCGGCCGTCGAGGACGACGAGGGCCCGTCCCCTGACGACTCGATGACCGTCGAGGAATTGCCGGGCAACGAGAACATCGAACTGTCCGAAGAGGCGGCGATGGAATACCACGGGGATGCCGCGGACATCGACCGGTTGTTCGTCATCGTGTCCCAGCCCAAGCCATTGAATTTTGATCCCGCGAAGGTTGCCGCCTCCCTGACTCTGGCCGAAGGCACGAACGAGCTCGAACGCACGGACGAATATCCGATCCTGGTCCTCGATGAGCGGGACGCGCCGGAGGAGTCCTCGCTCGCGGCACCGGAGAAATCGGCGTCCCCCCCTTCCGAGCCGGCTCGCCCGCTTCCCGAGCCGTCTCCTGCGCCTGCCGAGTCGGCGTCGCCACCCTCCGCGACGGCGCTGCCGCCGTTCGGTTCCTCATCGCGGATCCTGATACCGGACGAAATGCGCAGGCGCCTCGCCGAGGAAGCGGCCGCGCGCAGCGCCCTTGAAGTGGATTTCGCGCCGGAGGAAGCGCCGGATCGCGACCGCCGCTGGCCCTGGACGATCGCTGTCGCACTCGCCTTGCTGTTTTTTGGCGTGCAGGTCGTGCATAGCCAGCGGGAACAATTGGCGCGGGGGCCCGGTTTCGGGCCCTGGCTCGCCCGCGCCTACGCGTTCATCGGCCTGCCCCTCGATTCGCCGACCGACCTCTCGGCTTATGAGTTGCGTCAATGGGGTGCAGCCAGCGATCCCAAGGAGGCTCAACGCCTGTTGCTGCGCGCAAGCATCGTCAATCGCGCGCCTTACGCGCAGCCGCTCCCGCTGTTGAGGCTGGCGCTGCAGGACCGCTTCGGGGCGACCATCGGCGTACGCGATGTCCAGCCGGCGGACTACCTGCCAGGCACGGGTGCGCCACGGCTGCTGGCGCCAGGCCAGCGAGCCGATGCCGAGATCCGCATCGTCGACCCCGGCAAGGATGCGGTCGGTTTCGAATTGGACGTCTGCCTCACCGAGGACGGCGGGGTCCGCTGCGCGAACCAGGACGTTGCGGCCGCGCCATGAAGATCGGACCCTACGAACTCGCAGCGCCGCTGGCGCTCGCGCCGATGGCAGGCGTCACGGACCAGCCATTCCGCCAGTTGTGCCGGCGCATGGGAGCGGGCCTCGCTGCGTCGGAAATGGTGACTTCGGACGTACGCCTGTGGAATACGTCCAAATCTCGCCTGCGTCTCGATCACCGCGGCGAACCGGACCCGCGCGTCGTCCAGATCGCGGGCTTTGATCCGGCAATGATGGCGGAAGCCGCTCGGCAGAACGTGGAGCGCGGCGCCCAGATCATCGACATCAACTTCGGCTGCCCTGCCAAGAAGGTATGCAATCGTGCGGCGGGGTCCGCGCTGATGCGCGATGAAAATCTGGTCCGCGAGATACTCGGCGCGGTCGTCGCCGCGGCCGCGGTCCCGGTCACGCTCAAGATGCGCACGGGTTGGGACCGCGAGAATCGCAATGCGGTCGCGATTGCCCGCATCGCGGAAGGCGAAGGCATCGCGGCGCTCGCCGTACACGGCCGCACGCGCGCGGATTTCTTCGAAGGCGAAGCCGAATATGAAACTGTCGCCGCCGTCAAGCGCTCCGTTCGCCTGCCCGTATTCGTCAATGGCGACATCGATTGTGCCGCCAAGGCCTTGAAGGCGCTGGAACAAAGCGGCGCAGACGGCGTGATGATCGGCCGCGCCGCGCAAGGACGCCCGTGGATTTTTCGCGAAGTGCGCGGTGCGCTCACTGGTTCCTTCGTCGCGCCACCTGCGCTCGCGGAAGTCCGTGTTATCATGCTTTCGCACCTCGAGGCCCTCTACTCGTTCTATGGCGAGTCGCATGGTGTCCGCGTGGCGCGCAAACATCTCGGTTGGTATTGCAGGCTTCATGCAGAAGTCGGGCATCTGCCGGTCGAGCTGTTGAAGACCGAAATCGCCAGCGAGCAACTGTCGCTCACGGACGATTTCCTGTCGGGCTTCATCGGGCGCATGGCCCGCGCAGCCTGAAGGCAACGCGACGACGACAGGCGGGGCGAATTGGCGATGACGGCGAAGTCCAGGGCGCAGATCTCGCGCCGCACACAGCATTCCCGGCCCCTGAACGGGCACGCACGCGACATTCCGCTGCGGGACCACACGGAACAGGCGCTTTGCACGTATTTCGACAGCCTGAATGGCCACCGGCCGGGCCGGCTGTACGATCTCGTCATGCGCGAGGTCGAATTGCCGCTGTTCCAGGCGGTCATGGACTATGCCGACGGCAACCAGAGCCGCGCTGCGACGATCCTCGGCATCAATCGCGGCACCCTGCGCAAGAAATTGCGCGAGTACGGGCTGTCCTCCTGAACAGATGACGCAGCAGAACGCCCGACGGGCGCTGCTTTCCGTCTCCGACAAGACCGGCATCGTCGACTTCGCACGCGAGCTCGCGGCCCAGGACTTCGAGCTCGTCTCGACCGGCGGCACGGCACGAGCGCTCGCCGATGCGGGCCTCGCGGTGACCGAGGTCGCGCATGAAACCGGATTTCCCGAAATCATGGGCGGCCGCGTCAAGACGCTGCACCCGAAGGTGCATGGCGCCCTGCTCGGCCGCGCCGGCATCGACGACGCCGTGATGCGCGAACACGGCATCCGGCCCATCGACCTGGTCGTCGTCAACCTTTATCCGTTCGCGGCGACCGTTGCGCGACCCGACCGCAGTTACGAGGACGGTGTCGAGAACATCGACGTCGGCGGCCCCGCGATGCTTCGCGCGGCAGCCAAGAATCACGCGCGCGTCGCGGTCGTCGTCGATCCGGCGGATTACCATGCCGTGCTCGACGCGCTGCGGGGCGGTGCGGTGCCGGACGCACTGCGCCGACGACTGGCGGCCAAGGCATTTGCGCACACGGCTCAGTACGACGCCGCGGTCGCCGCCTGGTTGCGCATGCGCGATGCGGACCACGGCTGGCCCGATCCGCTCGTCACCGGATTCCGGAAGCTACAGCAGCTGCGCTACGGCGAGAATCCGCACCAGGGCGCGGCGTTCTACGCCGACGCGCTGGCGGCTGCGCCGTCGATTGCGACTGCGACCCAGCTTCAGGGCAAGGAGCTTTCGTACAACAATATCGCCGACGCGGATACGGCGCTCGAATGCGTGCGGCAGTTCGACACCACGACTTGCGTGATCGTCAAGCACGCGAATCCCTGCGGCGCGGCGCAGGCGGCCAGCACCCGAGATGCCTATCTCGGCGCCTATGAGCCGGACCCGACTTCGGCCTTCGGCGGGATCATTGCGTTCAACCGCCCGGTCGACGCGCAAACGGCGGCCGCGATCGTCGAGCGCCAGTTCATCGAAGTGATCGTGGCGCCGGACTATGCCCCGGAGGCAGTGTCGATTTTCGCGGCGAAGCAGAACATCCGGGTGCTGCTGACGGGTCCGCTCGCGGGCGCATTTCCCGCCGCGGTCGAACTCAAATCCGTCACCGGCGGGCTGCTCGCGCAGTTGCGGGACGACGGCAACATCGATGCCTCGGCCCTGCGGCAGGTCACACGTCGCGCGCCCGATGCCGCCGAGCTCGTGGACTTGCTGTTTGCGTGGCGCATCTGCAAGTACGTGAAGTCGAACGCGATCGTGTTCGCGCGCGGCGGCCGCACCGTCGGCATCGGCGCAGGTCAGACGAGCCGGGTGGTCTCCACGCGCATCGCCGCGATGAAGGCCGCCGATGCAAATCTCACAGTCGAAGGCTGCGTGATGGCCTCCGACGCATTCTTTCCATTCCGCGATGGCCTGGACGCCGCGCTCGGCCTCGGCGTACGCGCCGTGATTCAGCCGGGTGGTTCGCTCCGGGATGCCGAGGTCATCGCCGCTGCGGACGAGCGCAACGCGGCGATGGTATTCACCGGCATGCGGCATTTCCGCCATTGAGCGAGCAGTGAAAGTCCTGGTGATCGGCGGCGGCGGCCGCGAGCACGCGCTGGCCTGGAAACTCGCCCAGTCGCCGCGCGTCACCGAGGTGCTGGTTGCGCCGGGCAACGCCGGCACCGCGACTGAGCCAAAGTGCCGCAACGCCGCGGTCGCCGCGACGGACATCCCGGGCCTCGTCGCGCTGGCACGTGCGGAAGGCGTCACGCTCACCGTGGTCGGTCCCGAGGGACCGCTGGTCGCGGGCGTGGTCGACGCATTCCAGGCGGCCGGCCAGTCCTGTTTCGGTCCCAGCCGGCTCGCGGCGCGGCTCGAGGGCAGCAAGCAGTTCACCAAGGACTTCCTGACGCGCCACGGCATACCGACCGCGCGCTATGCGGTTTTCACGCGCGAGAACTTCGACCCGGTGGCGATCCGCGCGCAACGCCCGCCGATCGTCGTCAAGGCCGACGGGCTCGCCGCCGGCAAAGGCGTGATCATCTCGACCAGCGCGGATGAAGCGGTAGCCGCGGCGGAACAGATGTTCGCGGGCGCGTTCGGCGATGCCGGCCGAACGGTCGTCGTCGAGGAGTTCCTGGAAGGCGAGGAAGCGAGTTTCATCGTCATGGGCGACGGCACGCACGTGCTGGCGCTCGCGACGTCCCAGGATCACAAGAGGCTCTCGGACGGCGACGCCGGCCCGAATACCGGTGGAATGGGCGCGTATTCCCCGGCTCCGGTCGTGACGCCGGCGCTGCACGATCGCATCATGCGTGAAGTGATCGGTCCCCACCATGCGCGGTCTCGCTGCGGAAGGCATGCCCTATACGGGCTTCCTTTACGCCGGCCTGATGATCGCCGCGGATGGCACGCCGAACGTGCTCGAGTTCAACTGCCGCTTCGGCGATCCCGAGACGCAGCCGATCATGGCTCGCCTGACGAGCGACCTGACCGTGCTGTGTGAAGCGGCGCTCGGCGGGCGCCTGCACGAAACGCGGGCCGATTGGGACCCGCGCGCGGCGCTCGGCGTCGTGGTCGCCGCCGGCGGTTATCCGGACGAGCCGCGCGTCGGCGACGCGATCGCCGGACTCGAAAAGGCCGCCCAGCTGCCTGGCAAGGTGTTTCATGCAGGCACACGCCTCGAAGCAGGCCGCGTGCTGACCGCCGGCGGACGTGTGGTCTGCGCGGTCGGCCTCGGCGACGGCGTCGCGGCGGCGCAGCGGTCGGCTTACGCGCTCGTCGACCGGCTCTGCTGGCCTGGCATGCAGTTTCGCCGCGACATCGGATGGCGCGCGATCGCGCGTCGTTCCGCACCGTCTTGATTCGCGCATGAGCCGCATCCACCTGCGCCGCTCGCACGCCCTGAACGCCCAGACCGCACGCCAGCGTGTCGACCGCATGGCGGCTGCGCTCGGCAAGCGGTTCGATGCCGAATGCAAATGGGAGGGCGACGTGCTCTCGATCGAACACCCGAATGTCAGCGGCACGGTCACGCTCGGCAAGAAGGAAATCGTGCTCGACGCGGAGCTCGGTTTCTTTCTCGCGATGTTCCGTGACCGCGTGGACGCCGAGATTGCCGGCATCCTCGACACGGAATTCCCGGAAAAGAAAGCCTAACCGGGCGGCCTGACCAGGATCGGCCAGTTCAACGTCGATTCCACGGAGCGCCCGTTGCGGCGCGCCGCGACAAAGACGAGGCCTCGCAGGATACAGATGCCGGCTTCATCGAGTGCCGGATCGCCGCTTTCGCCCAGCACCTCCGCCTTGCGCACCCGGCCGCCTTCCGTGATCGTGATGCGATATTCGATCCTTGCGGTCTCCGTGCGTCCGGCCGGATAACATCGCCGATAGGTCTCGATAATCGCTTCCTCGCCGGATCGGAGCTTTGGCGGCGTGACTTCGGCATCGAAATGCGGATTCGTGGTCAGGTTGAACTCGAGCGGCAGGATCACCCACGACTCGACAATCGTCGTGCGAAACGATGCCGGGTAAAACTCGAGACGATCGGCCACGCATTTCGCGGCCTCGGTCATCCAAGGCAGCGTGCCGGCCGGCATCAGGTATTCCTTGACTTTGCCGTCGCGGCCGACGCGCATGATCAGGTCCATCGTGCCTTCATATCGGTCCTTGCGCGCCCAGGGCGCATGGCAGTAATCGATCGCATTGCGCAGCTCGTACTTGAGCGACGGCAGCGTCGGAAACTGGACGGGCAACGTCAGTTGGCCGGGCACCGCGACGTCTGATTCGATGGCCGCCTGATAACGAAGTGCAAGACCGACACATTGGGCGGCCGCAGCGACGCGTTCATCGGTGCCGGGCGGCGTCGCGGCACCAGTCGCGCGACCTGCGGCGTCGACCGAGACGCTGACGTCGACCGTGCCCGTGACGGGACCGTTTCGGCTGTGGATCGCATGACACTTCAGGATCGAATCCTGCACTTCCGCGATGGGCCGCGGTGGCAGGTCCGCCGCGGAGGAGCAAAACGAGACGACGCTCGCCGCCGAAATGAATGCTGCGAGCGAATAATTCATTTCCCCGAACATTTACTCCAGCGCGATGTCACAGGCAATAGGCGCTGACCACGATCGCGTTTCGCGCCAAGCGACATGCAACGAATAAGAAACGCAGCGCTGTTCCTGATTGCCGTGCTTGCAGCGGTTTCCTGCGGCGGTGAAGCGCAGATCATGGCCGAGGACGGCATGGGACCTCACCCGACCTTGCCGGCTCCCAGCAAGTCGTTGATTCCCGTCGTTCATATCGCAGCTGCGACTGGCTGGAGCAACGGCGCGCGACCCATGGCCGCGCAAGGCACCCAGGTCATCGCGTTCGCTGACGGACTGGACCATCCGCGCTGGCTGCACGTGCTGCCGAATGGCGACGTGCTGGTCGCCGAAACCGCGGCGCCCGAGCGTCCCGAGGACGGCAAGGGCATCAAGGGCTTCTTCATGAAGAAGGCGATGAAGCGCGCCGGAAGCGCGGTGCCAAGCGCCAATCGCATCACGCTGCTGCGAGACACCGACCGCGACGGCGTTGCCGACGAGCGCGCGACGCTGTTGTCTTAACCTCAATTCACCGTTCGGCATGACACTGGTCGACAACCAGTTGTACGTCGCGAACACCGATGCGCTGTTGCGCTTTCCTTACCGGTCCGGCGACACCTCCATCACCGCGAGCGGTACGAAGGTCGCGGATCTGCCCGGCGGCCTGCTGAATCATCACTGGACCAAGAACGTCATCGCGAACGCCGATGGCACCAAGCTTTATGTCACGGTGGGCTCCAACAGCAACGTCGCTGAGCACGGCATGGACCAGGAACTGGAGCGGGCCGCGATCCTGGAAGTGGACGCGGGGACCGGCCAGCGGCGCATTTATGCGTCGGGCCTGCGAAATCCGAACGGCTTGGCCTGGGAGCCGGTGACCGGCAAGTTATGGACCGTCGTCAACGAACGCGACGAGCTCGGCAGCGACCTGGTACCGGATTACATGACGTCCGTTCGTGAGGGCGGCTTCTACGGCTGGCCATACAGCTATTACGGACAGATCGTCGACGATCGGGTCGTGCCGCCGCGCCCGGATCTCGTTGCGCGCGCCATCAAGCCGGATTACGCGCTCGGCCCGCACACCGCATCGCTCGGGCTGGCGTGGTCCGACGGGGCCCGGCTGCCGGAGCGGTTCACGAACGGCATGTTCGTCGGACAGCATGGCTCGTGGAATAGAAAACCATTCAGCGGCTACGCCGTCATCTTCGTGCCGTTCCAGAACGGCATGCCCTCGGGTCCGCCGCTCGACGTATTGACCGGATTCGTCGACGCGAGCGGCAATGCGCAGGGCCGGCCTGTGGGCGTCGCCGTCGACAGGCAGGGCGGGCTTCTGGTTGCCGACGACGTCGGCAACGTGATCTGGCGCGTTCAATAAGCAAGAAACACATGTTCAACTACGCGGTACTTCTGTTTGCAGCGGCTGCAGTTTTCGGCCTTTACATGGCCGTCCAGCATTTCCGCGGCCGCACGCCGCCGCCGGCCGGCGTCGCGATCCTGCACGGCCTGCTCGCCGTGTCCGGCGTCATCGCACTCCTGCTCGGCGTCCAAGAAATCGGGTTCGGAACGGCGCATACCTGGGCGCTCGGGCTGTTCGTCGTGGCGGCGCTCGGCGGCCTGTTTCTCGTGAGCCATCACATGCGACAGAAACCGCTGCCGAACGGCGTGATCATCATTCACGGACTGGTGGCGGTCGTCGCGTTCCTGGTGCTGCTCACGGCGGTTTATCTCGCACCTTAGCGACTCGCGAGTATTCATGCCCTTCGGGGCATGAAGAAAGCACTCAAATTCCTGGGCTGGTCGATCCTGAATTTGCGGACGCTGCCGCCGCTGGAGAAAAGAAACCGCCAAGGTCAGCTCACCGGGCGGGGACGATTCCGCTCGCGTTCCATGTCCACCGCGCGCCACAGGTACCACGACGCCGTCGTGCGATACGGCGCCCAGCGCTCGCCGAGTTTCGCGAGTGATTTGGGTTTCAGCAGTGTGCGCTTGCCGTATGCGATCTTGTAGCCGAGGCGAATGCCATAGTCATCAACTGGCAGCACGTCCGGACGGCCGAGGGTGAACATCAGGAACATCTCGACGGTCCATCGGCCGACGCCGCGCGCCTCGATCAGCCGCTCGATGATCGCCTCGTTCTTCATGCGCGCGAGCGCGCGCCGCGGCGGAATCGTGCCGTCGAGCGACTTCGACGCGATATCCTTGAGCGACGCCGCTTTGGCCCGCGAGAAGCCGCAGCCGCGCAGTGCCTCGTCCGCGGTCGCAACCAGCCGTGCGGGTTCCGGGCAGCAGTCGCCGCCGTAGAGCGCGTAGAACCGACCGAGGATCGTTCGTGCCGCCTTGCCCGTGAGTTGCTGGTGCGCGACAGCCTCTACCAGCGCCTCGTAAGGTCCGACGCCGCGTTCCGACTTGACTGCAAAGGGGCCGGCGCGGCGGATGAGCTCCGCCATCACCGGGTCGGCCCGGCGAAGGTGGCGGAGCGCGTCGGTCATCCGCGCTTCATCGAATCGAAGAACTCTCCGTTGGTTTTCGTATCCTTCATCTTGTCGATCAGGAACTCGACCGCGGCTAGTTCATCCATCGGGTGCAGGAGCTTGCGCAGGATCCACATTTTGGCCAGCTCGTCCTGGGCCGTGATCAACTCCTCTCGGCGTGTGCCCGAGCGGTTGATGTTAAACGCCGGGAACACGCGTTTTTCCGAGATCCGGCGATCCAGGTGGATTTCGCTGTTGCCCGTGCCCTTGAATTCCTCGTAGATCACGTCGTCCATGCGCGATCCGGTGTCGATCAGCGCGGTCGCGATGATGGTCAGCGAACCGCCCTCCTCGACGTTTCGCGCCGCGCCGAAGAAGCGCTTCGGGCGCTGCAGTGCATTCGCGTCGACGCCACCCGTCAGCACCTTGCCGGAACTCGGCACCACGGTGTTGTAGGCGCGCGCGAGACGTGTGATCGAGTCGAGAAGGATTACGACGTCGCGCTTGTGCTCGACCAGGCGCTTGGCTTTCTCGATTACCATTTCGGCGACCTGCACGTGCCGGCTCGCCGGTTCGTCGAAGGTCGAGGCGACGACCTCGCCTTTCACCGTGCGCGACATCTCGGTCACTTCCTCGGGCCGCTCGTCGATCAGCAGCACGATCAGGTAGAGATCCGGGTGATTCCACGTGATGGAGGTCGCGATGTTCTGCAGCAGCATCGTCTTGCCGGCTTTCGGCGGGGAGATGATCAGGCCGCGCTGGCCCTTGCCGAGCGGGGCCATCAGGTCGATCACGCGCGCGGTCAAGTCCTCGGTCGAGCCATTGCCACGCTCGAGCTTCAGGCGCTTGGTCGGATGCAGCGGCGTCAGGTTCTCGAACAGCAGCTTGTGGCGCGCGGACTCCGGCGTGTCGAAGTTGATCTCGCCGACTTTCAGCAGCGCGAAGTAGCGCTCACCATCCTTCGGCGGACGGATCAGCCCGGAGATTGAGTCGCCGGTGCGGAGATTGAATCGGCGGATCTGGCTCGGGCTGACGTAGATGTCGTCGGGCCCAGCGAGATAGGAACTGTCGGAAGAGCGCAGGAACCCAAATCCGTCCTGCAGGATTTCGAGTACGCCATCGCCGTAGATGTCCTCGCCGCCGCGGGCATGCGCCTTCAGGATCGAGAAGATCACGTCCTGCTTGCGCTGGCGCGCCATGTTCTCGAGTCCCATGGACTCGGCCATGGTGACGAGCTCGTGGACCGGTTTGGTCTTGAGCTCGGTGAGACTCATGGCGCTGCGGGAGGCAGCGAGCTCTTCCGGCGAAATGATGTCGCCCTCGGAGCCATCCATCACATGATCGTCCACCGGCAGGCCTTCCTGGCCGTGACGCGGTCCCCCGCCACCGCGATTGCGGTGGCCCTTCTGGCGATTGCGCGCCTGGTTGCCGAGATAGCCCCTCACAGGTGCTGATCCAGCAGGGCGGCCAGTTTCGACTTGCCGACGAGGCCGACCTGCTGCGCCTCGGGAGCGCCGTTCTTGAACAGGATCAGCGTCGGGATGCCGCGTACGCCGTACTTGACCGGCGTCTGACGGTTGTCGTCGATGTTGAGCTTGGCGATCTTCACGCGACCCGCATAGTCTTTTGCGATGTCGTCGAGAATCGGAGCAATGGCCTTGCAGGGACCGCACCATTCAGCCCAGAAATCGAGCAGTACGGGGGTATCGGACTTGAGGACGTCGGACTCGAACGTCGCGTCAGAGGTATGGACGATATTGCCGCTCAAGCGGGGGTTGCTCCTGGGTCTGTGGTTGATCGGTGACGGGCGAATGCCCGATACGGCACAATGTCTGGCGCGGTAGGGGCAGATACGTGCGGGATTCCGCAATCGTCAGGTGCTTTTGTAACGCGTTGGAGGCCATTTTTCAAGTGATGACCGATAAAGTAGGCGGACGGTGACAGAACAGCAATTTTCGGACCTTTCCTTCACCGGCCTGCATTTACCCGAATCTATCGCCCGCGGCGTGGCCGATGCCGGCTTCGAACGCTGCACACCGATCCAGGCCGAAGCCCTCCCCCGTGCGCTCGCGGGGTTCGATGTTGCGGGACAGGCGCAAACCGGCACCGGCAAGACGGCTGCATTCCTGGTCGCGCTATTCGCGCATCTGCTGCGCTATCCTGCTCCGCCCGATCGTCCGGGCACCTCGCCGCGCGCATTGATCCTGGCCCCAACACGGGAGCTAGCAATCCAGATCCATCGCGACGCCGAGATCCTGGTCCAATACACCGGACTCACGCTCGGGCTCGCATTCGGCGGCGTGGACTATGACAAACAGCGCCGGACCCTGGCCGCCGGCGTCGATGTGCTGATGGGCACGCCCGGCCGAATCATCGACTTCTATAAACAGCATGTTTTCGACCTGCGCCACGTGCAGGTGCTGGTGCTGGACGAAGCCGATCGCATGTTCGACCTCGGCTTCATCAAGGACATCCGGTACCTGCTGCGGCGCCTGCCGGCACCCGAATCGCGCCTGAACATGCTGTTTTCCGCGACATTATCGCACCGCGTGCTCGAACTTGCTTACGAGCACATGAACGACCCTGAGCTGATCCGCATCGAGCCGGAGCGCATCACGGCCGAACGCGTTCGCCAGATCATCTATTACCCGGCGATGGAGGAAAAGGCCGCCTTGCTGGTGCATCTGATCCGCACCGGCGCCGCCACGCGCACGCTGGTGTTCGTCAATACCAAGCGCCTGGCGGAGCGCCTCGAGCGGCTGCTGCGCGCGAATGGCGTCGTCGCCTCGGCGATGTCCGGCGACGTGCCGCAACGCAAGCGCATGCGCATGCTGCGCGAGTTCCACGAAGGCCGGCTCGCGGCCCTGGTCGCAACCGACGTCGCGGCGCGCGGTCTGCACATCCCCGATGTCAGTCATGTCTTCAATTACGACCTGCCCCAGGATCCCGAGGACTACGTGCATCGCATCGGCCGCACTGCGCGGGCCGGCGCCGCTGGCGACGCAGTCAGCTTCGGCTGCGAGCAGTACGTCGAATCGCTGCCCGACATCGAGGCATTCATGGGGCAGAGGATTCCGGTCGGCAGTTTCGACCCGGCGGAGCTGCCGTACCTGAAACCGGCGCATTACGCGCCGCGCTCATTCGGCGACGAAGAGGAAGACGGCCCGCCGCCGAACCAGCTTCATCGGCAGGAACGGCGGCCAGCACAGCAGGTGGCACCGTCCGCGGCGCCCTCGCCAGCGTCACCGAAGAAACGCCGGCGCCGCAGGCGCCACGGTGGCAGCAAACCGGGCGGCGGGCCTCAGGGTCCGGCCAGTTGAGTCGTTTTTGCGAGCGGCGCGAGTCCCGCCTCGAGTTCATGCACCGATTCGACATTCGGGAATTCGGCGTTCACGCGCATGGGTCCGCTCCGGACCGGCCGGCGCACCGCATAGATCCACTCGATGCCGTGCGCCCGCGCGGCGCGCAGTACCGCGAGGCTGTCGTCCACAAAAAGCGTGCGCCGGGCGTCAAACCGCTCCTCGCCGGCAAGGCGCAGCCAGAACGCAGCCGATTCCTTGGGCGCCCCGAAAGTGAAACAGGTGTAGACCGCGTCGAAGTGACGGCGAATGCCGAGCTGGGCATCCTTGATCGAGAAGACGTCGGGATGGGCGTTGGTCACGAGCACGGTCCGCCTCCCTGAGGCACGGAGCTTCGCAAGGAAATTGCGGGAATCCGGCAGCCAGGCGATCTGCTGGCGCACCGAGCGCTTGAGCGCTGCGATGTCCAGCGACAGCGCGCGGCTCCAGTAGTCGATGCAATACCAGTCGAGGGTGCCCTTCGTCCCCTCGAACAGCGGCCGCATCAAGTCCTGCGCTTCTTCGAGCGAAATGCCGCGGCTTTCGGCAAAGCGCCGCGGCAGGAAGTCCTCCCAGAATCGGTTGTCGAAGTCGAGGTCGAGCAGCGTGCCGTCCATGTCGAGCAGCACGGTGTCGATCGACCGCCAATCCGGGGAATGGGCATTGCCCTGCACCCGCCTATGATATAACGCGCCCCTTTCCGGAGCCGACATGACCGCCGACCTCAACCGGATGCTGCTCGAAGTGACCGCGCTCGCACGCGAAGCCGGCCAGACCATCCTCGATGTGTACGCGTCGACCTTCACCGTCGCCGAAAAGGAAGATCGCTCGCCTCTGACCGAGGCGGACTTGCGTTCCGAACGGCTGATCCTGGCAGGCCTCAGACGCATCGCACCCGAGATTCCGGTGCTGTCGGAAGAAGCGGCTCAGGTCCCCTGGGCGACGCGACGCGGCTGGAGCAGGCTCTGGGTCGTTGATCCGCTCGACGGCACCAAGGAATTCGTGCAGAGGAACGGCGAGTTCACGGTGAATATCGCGCTCGTTCACGACCATCGTCCCGTGCTCGGCGTCGTGCACGCGCCGGTGCTCGAAAGAACCTACTACGCCTGTGAAGGCGTCGGCGCCTTCCGTTCCGATGTCGAAGCCAGCGGTCGTTCGATCCGCGTCGCGAAGCGCGGGCCCGGACCCGTGCGCGTGGTTGGCAGCCGCTCGCATCGCGGCAGTTCGCTCGACGCCTTCCTCGAGCGCGTCGGCCCGCACGAACTCGTGGAGGTCGGCAGTTCGCTGAAGCTCTGCCTGGTCGCCGAGGCCAAGGCAGACGTCTATCCGAGGCTCGGACCGACCTGCGAATGGGACACTGCCGCGGGCCAGTGCGTGCTCGAGCAGGCGGGCGGCCAGGTCCTGCGCCTCGACGGACAGCCGCTCGACTACAACGCGCGCGAGGAAGTGCTGAATCCGCATTTCGTCGGGCTTGCCGATGCGGACGTCGACTGGCTTGCGATGATGCGATGACCTGGGGAATGCTGCTGGCCGTCGCCCTTCTCGCGTTGCTCGCGGGATTCTGGCATTCGAGCCTGGCGGCGCGCGAGCTGGCAAACCGCCTCGCGGTGGAAACCTGCGCAAATGCCAACGTGCAGATGCTGGACGGCACGGTCGCAATCCACCGTCTGCGGCTCGTGCGTAGCGGCGACGCGCCGCTGGCCTGGCGACGCACGTATGTCTTCGATTACACCGAGGATGGATTCAGCCGCCGGCGCGGCTTCGTTGTGCTGACGGGCGATACGGTCGACACGGTCGGACTCGGCCCAAAGACCGCATGAGCCCTCACTCGGACGTCGACCTGCATCTGCACTCGACTGCATCGGACGGCATGCTCGCTCCCGCCGCGCTGGTCGCGCACGTGGCCGACTGCGGGGTGCGGCTCATGGCGTTGACCGATCACGACACGGTCGCGGGCGTGAATGCGGCCGCGATCGCCGCCGCGAGCTGCGGCATCGGCTTCGTCGCGGGCATCGAACTCTCGGTTTCCTGGCGCGGCCGGTCGCTGCACGTGCTGGGTCTCGCCATCGACCCGCATTCGCCGCGGCTCACGGCCGGCATCGGCGTGCAGCGGACCCTGCGCGACGAACGGGCCGAGCGCATTGCCGAACGCCTTCAGAAAGCCGGAGCCCCGGGACGCGAGGTGCTGGACGGCATCCGTGCCGCCGGCAGCATGCCGACGCGAACGCATTTCGCCCGGTCGCTCGTCACCCTCGGCGCCGCGAAAGACATGGGCGCCGCATTCGACCGCTGGCTCGGTCGCGGCAAACCTGGGCACGTATCGACCGCCTGGCCCGAACTTGCCGACGCCACCAGCTGGATCACGGCCGCCGGCGGCAAGGCGGTGATCGCGCACCCGATGCGCTATCCGCTCTCGGTGGGCGCGCGGCGCGACCTCTGCGCCGAATTCAAGACGGCCGGCGGCGTCGGGCTCGAGGTGATCACGGGCGGCGGCACCGTCCGGGATCGCGAGCAGGCGATTTCGCTCGCTGTCCGGTTTGGCCTCGAAGGTTCGGCCGGTTCCGATTTCCACGATCCGTCGATTCCGTGGAATCCGCCGGGTCGATTGGCTAAGCTTCCTGCTTCCATCCGGCCGGTTTGGACCGGATTCCTGCCAGCATGACCGACGAAGACAAGGTCAACACCCAGCTATTCGCGCGCATGCAGCGATTGCGGGAACTCCGCATCGAACACCGCGACCTGGATGACGTGATCTGCCGCCTGTCGCTCGACATCTACGTCGACGAACTGCAGTTGCGCCGGCTCAAGAAGCGCAAGCTGCTGCTGAAAGACCAGATCCTGCGGCTCGAAAGCGAGCTGATACCGGACCTCAACGCCTGATGGAATTGCTGAACGGATTTCTCGCGGATACCTACCGGGCCGCCGGACCGGCGCAGCTCGCGATCATCAGCGTCGCGGCGCTCGTCGTCATCGCAGGCGTCGTGCTCGGCCGGCGCTGGTACATGAACCGTCCGGACGGCGGCGCGCGCCTGGTCGTCGCCGACGCGCTCGCGGTGATCGCCCCGTATCTGGTGGGCCTGCTGATCGTCGGTGTGCCAAAGCTGGCGATCGCCGCGAAAGGCGGATCGACTGGATGGCTGGATGCCGCCTGGACGCTGCTCGCACTGCTCGCGCTGATTCGTCTGCTCGCCTTCCTGCTCCGGCTGTCGATCGGTCACGGCACGCGTATCAAGGCGTGGGAGCTGCGGGTCACGCTGATCGTCTGGGTGCTCGTTTCTACGCAGCTGCTCGGCTGGATGGACGCCATCGTCACGACCCTCGACTCGATCGGGCTGTCGAAGGGCCAGGCGCGCATCACGATCTGGTCCGTGCTGAAAGCCTTTGCCACGGTGACGATTTTCGTCGTCGTCAGCGTCTGGATCGCGCGCTGGATCGACCAGCGCATCAGCACCATCCAGGAACTGGCGCCATCGACCCGCATCGGTATCGGCAAGTTCGCCTACGCCTTCCTGATCGGTTTCGGCGTGCTGATGGGCCTGCAGTCCGCGGGCGTCGATCTCACGGCGCTCACCGTGTTCTCCGGTGCGATCGGCCTCGGCCTCGGCTTCGGCCTGCAGGCGATCGCGGCCAACTTCGTCAGCGGCTTCGTGCTCCTGGTCGACCGGTCCATCAAGCCGGGCGACGTGATCAGCTTCACCGGCACGACCGGCACCAGCACGACCGGCTTCGGCTGGGTCGAGGAACTGCGCGGCCGCCACATTGTCATCCGCGACCGCGATGGCGTCGCGACCCTCGTGCCGAATCAGAACGTCATCACCAATCCGCTGATCAACTGGAGCTATGGCCATCCTCGCGTGCGGCTGCGCCTGCCGGTCCGCATCGGCTACCACGACGACGTCGAACTCGCGCTCAAGCTGCTGCTGGATGCCGCACAGCATCCGCGCATCCTGCGGGACCCGCCGGCCGTAACGCGGCTGCTCGAATTCGCCGACTACGGCATGGAGATCGAGTTGCGATTCTGGATTGGCGACCCGGCGGAAGGTGTCAACAACGTGCGCTCAGATGTCAATCGCAGGATCTGGGCCCTGTTCCGCGAAAACGGCGTCACCATCCCGCCCGCCCAGCGTGAAATCCGCATCCTCGAGGGCGGGCAATCCGGTTCCTCGCTCGCGCCGCGAGCGACGAAACCGATCCTGCCCTCCGAAGACGGCCAGGACTGACCATGAGCGCTGACGATCCTCCGCGCCCGCGGATCCCCGAGGGCGAGTACACGCTCACGTATGTCCGGAGCCCCGGCCCCGGTGGCCAGAACGTCAACAAGGTATCGAGCGCCTGCGAGCTCAGATTCCACGTGGCGGCCACCGGCCTGCTGGACGAAGCGGGCAAACAGAGACTGCGTACGCTTGCAGGCCGGCGCCTGACGCAATCAGACGAGATCGTGCTGGAAGCACATCGTCACCGTGGCCAGGAGGCGAACCGGCGCGACGCGATCGCGCGACTCGAAGAGCTCATCATCCAGGCACGGCGTGTACCGAAGCCGCGCAAGGCGACGCGTCCAAGCCGGGCCGCGAAGGCAAGACGGCTTCAGGGAAAGCGGCTACGAAAGGACAGAAAGCTGCTTCGCGCGCGACCGCCGATCGAATAGTTCAGTTCCTGCCGGAAGTCCCTGCCAGCGCCATTGCTCAGACGGGTTTCTTCGGCCTCAACAGCCACGCGCCTAGCGCCGGCAGCAGCAGCATCGCGCCCAGCATGTTCACCAGGAACATGAAGGTCAGCATGAGTCCGACGTCGGCCTGGAACTTGAGCGGCGAGAACACCCAGGTCGCGACGCCGATCGCGAGCGTGATGCCCGTGAAAAAGATCGCCGCGCCGGTGACATGCAGCGCCGCCAGGTAGGCGTAGTGCACGTTGTGGCCGCGGTTCAGGTGCTCCTGCATGCGGGTGAAGAGGTAGATGCCGTAATCGACGCCGATTCCGGCGCCGAGCGCGACCATCGGCAATGTGTTGACCTTGAGCCCGATGCCGACAAAGGCCATGACGGCATAAACCAGTATCGAGACCAGTGCCAGCGGGATTATGACCATGATCGTGCCGATCACTGACCGGAAGCTCACGAGGCACATGATCGTCACCGCGGCAAAGACCCAGCCGAGGATCACGAACTCCTTGGCCTTCACTTCCTCGTTCTGCGCCGCCATCACGCCGACATTGCCGGTCGCGAGGCGGTAGGTCACGCCCTCGGTGGGCTGCTTCGCGCGGTATTCCTTCGCCGCGGCGACGACGCGCTCGATGGTCTCGGCGCGGTGATCCGACAGGAACAGCATCACCGGCATCACGCTGCAATCGCGGTTGAGCAGCCCCGTGCTCGTCTCGATATAGCCCTGCGCCTGCACGAGCTGGCGCTCGTCGCGCGGCAGGTTCCGCCACTTGAGGCTGCCCTCGCTCCAGCCAGCGCTCACGACCTTGGACACGCCTGCAAGCGACATGACATCCCGTACGCCCTCCACGTTCGCCATGTGCCAGGCGAAGCGGTCGATCGCGTCGATGATGCGGAAATCGATGCAGCCGTCGGGCTTGGTCTCGACGATCACGTTGATGATGTCGGTGCCAATCGAGAAGCGTTCGCTGATCAGGTTGCTGTCGCGGTTATAGCGCGAGTCCGCGCGAAGTTCGGGCACCCCCGCCTGGGTATCGCCGATCGGCGTTTCAAGACCCTTGATCGCGCCCAGGACGCCGAGCACGAGCGCAATCGTGATGATCGCTGCCGCCGGGCCGCGGTGGGTGATGTGCGCGAGTCCCGACCAGACTTTCTTGAGCGCCTCCTGGCGCCTCTCCACTCGGTCCCGAAATCGACCCTTGATCGGCACGAATGACACCAGCACGGGCAGGAGGATCAGGTCCGTCAGGATGATCACGCCGATGCCGAGGCTCGCGGTGACCGCCATCTCGCGTATCACCTGCACGGGGATCAGGAGGATGGTGACGAATCCCACGAGATTCGCGAGCAGCGCGACGATCGCGGGCATGAACAGCGATCGGAATGTGCGGCGGGCCGCCTCGTTGCTGTCCGCACCGCTCATCGCGGCGTCGCTGACCGCGCTGATCTTCTGCACCCCGTGACTCGTGCCGATTGCGAAGATGATGAACGGCACCAGGATGCCGAGCGGATCGACGCCGTATCCGAGAATCACCAGCAAGCCCATCATCCAGACCATCGCGACCAGCGACGAGATCACGGGCACCAGCGCGATCCGCAGCGACTGGATGTAAATCCAGACGAAGAGGAGCGTCAGCGCAATGGTCGCGATCGCGAAGGTGACCACCGACAAGGCGCCATCCGCAACGTCGCCGACGACCTTTGCGAAGCCGATCATGTGCACTGAGACCGGCACCTCGACCGCGACGTCGAGATTCGCGCCCTCGATGCGCGCACGGACTTTCTGCTCGAGTTCCCTGGAAATCGCGATGTAATCGACCGGCTCACCTGTCTCCGGATCGGCATCCAGGAGCTGCGCGGTGATCAGTGCGCCGGAGAAATCGTTCGCGACGAGGCGTCCGACGATGCCGGCCTTCAGGATGTTCTCGCGCACGCGCGTGAGCCCTGCGGCATCCGGCTTGAAGTCGGACGGGATCACGTCGCCCGCCTCGATGCCGCCTTCGACGACTTCCGTATAGCGGGTATTCGGGGTCCACAGCGACTGCACGCGTGAGCGGTCCACGCCCTCGATGAAGAACACCTCGTCGGTCGCGACCTTCAGCGCCTCCAGGAACTCCGGCGTGAACATGTTGCCGTCGCGCGCGACGAGCGCGATCAGGAGCCGGTTCGCGCCGCCGAACTCGGTCTTGTGGTCGAGATAGGTTCGGATGTACTCGTGTTCGAGCGGGAGCTGTTTGTTGAAGTTCGTGTCGAGGCGAAGTCCGGTCACCGCGAGCCATCCGAGGACGACGGTGATGATCGCGAACAGCGCGAGGATCAGCGTGCGGTGGCCGAAGACGTGCGGTTCGAGCCAGGCCGCGATTCGGGCGTCGCCCGATTCCTTCATGGCGCGGCGGCCGGCAGCGGCAAGCGGCGCACGCCGCCCTCGCCCGCGACGATCAGCGAGCCGTCGCCCGCGGGGAGCACGGCGGAAATCCCCTTGCGATCGTCCTGCTGCGTCAGCGTGAACGTCAACCCATTGTCGTGGCTGGTCAGCATGACGCCGGCGGTGCCGACGATCACGACGGTGTCCGCGTCGATGCGCGCGCCGGAACTCAGAAGCGCGCCGGTGCCGGTCGGGATTGCGGACCAGGTCGTGCCGCCGTCGTCCGAACGGTACAGGTTGCCGCGCAGGCCGAAGGCCAGCAGTGCGTCGCCGTCGAGCGGCAGGACGCCGTGGAAGGAGCCGTCGTAGGGCGACGGCAGTTCGCGCCAGCTCGCACCGTCGTCGTCGGAACGGAAAAGCCGCCCCGCCTCTGCGCCCAGGTACAGGCGCTGGCCCGGCCCGCGAGCAATGGCGTTGAGGTGGAACTCGTATCCGAGGTCCATCTCGTCCTCCTCCTCCACCACCTCGGCATCGGCCAACGGCGCGGGCTCGAACGGCACCTGGCTCCAGACGCGCCCGCCATCCGACGTGGTGTAGACCACGCCATAGGCGCCGACCGCAAGGCCGCGAAGCGCGTCCGCAAACCAGACATCCAGCAGCGGCTGCGCATTGTCCGGCTCGAAGTGCGCGAGCTCCCAATGATCGCCGCCATCGGTCGTGCGCAGGATCATCTCGGCGTGCCCGACGGCCCAGCCATGCTTCGAATCCGAGAAATAGACGGCCGTCAGCGTTGCGCTGCCTGGCACCTGCACCTGCGTCCAGGTCGCGCCGCGATCGGTCGGAATACAGGACGTGGCCGCGTTCGCCGACCGCGAACACGCGAGCGCCCGCCGGCGCGAGGTCGATCAACAGCGAGCGCGCGGCGAGGGGCGCGATGATCGACGGGCGCGCTGCGGATCCTCGCTGACGCCGTCCTGCGCGAGCGCCGCCGGCGCCGCCGCAAGTGCGAGCCAGACGAGCGCCCGCTTCACGTCAGCGCGTGCCGCGCCTGGCGATCGCTGCCGGCGTGAAGTCCGCCGCCGTGCGCTTGGCGCCGAAGTTCACGGTGCGCGGCTCCTCATTGTCGAGGCCGAGCGCGAGGTAGCGGCCCGCCTGCAGGTCGTAGGTCAGTTCGAGCGTGGTCCAGAAGGTCGGGACCTCGTAATATTCGATCGAGTGCGCTTCCTGGACGCGCCACAACTGGTCGCGGCCGTCGTAACAGTCCACGCCGAGGATCTGCCAGGAGTCCTCGTCGACGTAGAACGTGCGGCGCTTGTACAGGTGCCGCTGGCCCGGCTTCAGCGTCGCGTCCACGACCCAGACCCGGTGCAACTCGTAGCGCGCATGCGCCTGGTTGATGTGCAGCGGCTTGAGGATGTCGGCGTTCTTCAGCTTGTCGCTGTGCAGCGGATAGGCGTTGTACGGGACGATGATTTCCTGCTTGCCGACCAGCTTCCAGTCATAGCGCTCGGGGCTGCCATTGAAGATATCGAACTGGTCCGACGTGCGCAGCCCGTCCGAAGCGGTGCCCGGATTGTCGAACGCGACGTTCGGCGCGCGGCGCACGCGCCGCTGGCCCGGGTTGTACAGCCAGGCGCGGCGCTGCTCCTTGGTCTGATCCAGCGTTTCGTGCACGAGCAGGATCTCGCCGGCCAGCCGCGCCGGCGAGATGGTTTCCTGGATGAAATACAGCACGGTGTTGTCGAGGCCGGCCTCGGTCGCGCCGGGCAGGCTGTAGCCGACCATGGTCTCGTCATGCAGCCTGACCAGGTTGTAATCGCCGCCGCGGCTGACTGCCGCCTGGCCGATGGTGCGTTCGGCGATCTCGACACGAAAGCGGAGGATGTGATTCCAGATGACTTCGAGCCCGGACGACGGGATCGGAAACGGCACGCCGATGATCGCGCCGGTGACGCCGTTGCCGGCGCCGGTCAATTTCGCGCTCGTCGCATTCGCCTTCGTCGCGTCGTAGATGCGCTGCGGGAACGCGGCGCTCCGGTGCGACGGATAGACGTTGATGAAGTAGCTGCTCTTGTAGGCGTTCAGCAGCGCCTTGTGGCCCGCGGTCAGGTTGGCGGCGTAGCGCGACATGTTGGTCGCGTCGATCTTGTACAGCGGCTTGTCGCCCGCAAACGGATCGGGATGATGGCCGCCCGACTTGAACCCCGCGGCGCCCGCCTGCGCGGCGGAAGTCAGGCCCCCGCTCCACGCCGGAATCGTGCCCGCGGCATTGCCGGCTTTCTCCGCACCCATCGGCGTCAGTTCGCCACCGAGCCGCGCCGCCTGCTCCGCCGTCACGCCTGCGACCGCGATCGTCGCGATACCGAGGATGGCCGCGAGGCCGAGGCGGAGGATGTGCTTGTGCTTCATCGTGGCGGTGCTCCGGCCGGATTCAGAACGAATACTTGGCGGTCAACGACAGGAAATCGCGGTCCGTCAGCTCGTTGTAGCGGCTCGCGCCGCCGAATACCGTGTAGCTGAGGTCGAATTCGAGCTTGGACTGGTAGCTTGCGCCGACGCCGAGCGTAGCGCCGTAGCGGTCCTCGACGAAATTGCCGCCGGGGCCGGGCGTCGTTCCCGACACGTCGTGCGCCCAGACGAAGCGCGGCGAGAAATTCCACGCGCCGATCAGACCGAGGTAATCGAGCCTGAGCGCCGCGCGGTAGCCCCAGGAATTCTCGTCGGCGAACCGGTCCTGCGGCTCCACTTCGCCAAAATGACGGCCGGCAAGCTCGGCATTGCCCGAAACGGAGGTGCCCGGGCCGTTCAAACGCAGGCCGCGCCCATTCGGCCCGCCCGCTCAGTTTGTCCGGCATTCCATCCACCTGCGTCACGCCCGCTTCGACAACCGCCACGAGCTGCGAGGCGCCGAGCATCGGCGGGAAGGCTTTGGTCGCGGTCATCTGCGCCTGCCAGACGTCGAATTCTCCCCAGCCCTGCACGACCTGATCGAGCCCAAAGGCACCGAGCTGGCCACAGCGTGCGAGCGTCAATGGCGGCGTACAGGTCGCCGGAACCGCAACACCCTGTGCCGCGAGCGCGGCGGCTTCGAAAGGCGTCAAAGCCGCGAACAGCAATTCGACGTCGTCGAACTGCAACGGCGCATCCATGCGGTACGAGACCTCGCCCTGCAGCGCGATGCCGGTCGTTCCGAGCTGCGTATTGAACGACAAGCCAATGAGCTGGATGTCCTCCGGATACTCGGTGAAGTAGCTGCGCGGTCTGCGCATACTCGTGCGTCGCGAGATTGGTCGCCTGAGCGGTGACGTTGCCTCCGCCGAGTACCGTATTGCCCGCGATCGTCGCGTACCCGGTTGCGGTCTCAAGCGCAGAGATCGCGTTGCCGTGCAGTTCTCGGAGCCGGCGCCGTCCGCTGACGACCTTCCGGCACTCGCCCCGATCGCGATCGCCGTATCGAGCGGCAGACCCGACGCCGAGCGCCGTGCGCCGTCGCGATGACCGACGACCAACGTGCCGAGCGACTTGCAGACGCCCGCCAGCGTGCCGGTGCGGCCGCTGATGACCGGAAGCTTGCTGTGATAGTTGACGAAGAAAAGCCCGAACTCGGTGCCCTGGCTGAATTCCGGCATGAACCACTTGAGCGACAGGCCGTACTGCCCGGAATCGTCCGGCTTGATCGTCGGGCCGCGCGGCACGGCCTGGAAGTTTTCGATGAACGGGCCGCCGAGCGGCGTGAAATCGGTGCCGAAGTCGGAGAACGTACCGAAGCCGAGGAAGACCTCGCTGCCGCCGCGCGGCACGAAGTCGTTCGACGCGAAGTAGGAACCGACCGGCTCCGGCTCGGTGCGGTTCCAGTCGAACAGCGCGATCGCCTCCGCGGTGACGTTCTCGGTCAGCGCATAGGAAACCTTCAGCATTTCCTGCGGCAGATAAGCCTCGCGCAATTCGGAGCCTGGCACGCGAAGCGCCGACACGTCGAAATGATTGATCGCGTTGTTGATGCCGCTCTGGATGAATGTGCTTTCGCCCCAGTTCACGACCTGCCTTCCGGCACGGACTTCGAGTTCGTGACCGCCGACATCCCAGCGGCCGTATGCAAACGCGTCGAGCAGGCGTACATAGGAGCCGGCCAGGTCGCGGCCACGCGAGGAAATCGGCGTGCGTTCCGGCTCGTCGTCCTCGATCTCGAAGTCATAGAGCGCCGAGCCGCGGATGAACAGCGCCGAAGTTGTCCCGGTCGAGCGACAGCTCGGTGACCATCTTGAACGCGTTCGATACGAGGCCTTCGTCGTAGTTGAGGTTGCCATCGTCGATGTTCGGCGAGCGGCCCGTGCCGCCGTTGGCGGTGCCGATCAACCGCGGATCGCGCTTCTCGTCGCGGTACAACTGACCGACCGAGAGCGTCGTATTCAGGCTGCCGTTCCAGCCGCCTCGCCGTGAAGTCGATTGCCTGGGCACCGCCCGGCGCGCAGAGCGCGGCCAAGAGCAGGACACGGGTGGAAGTCTTGGTCATGAAGCTCCCCAACAGGACCAGGCGGGTTTCGCGCAAGGATATATCAGCGTTTCCGCTTTGCAGTGCAAAACGCCCCGCCCTCAGCTGTGCGTCACCTGCAGAATGCTGTTGCGAATCTGCTCGGAAAGCACGACGCGCGCGTCGTCGGCGACGGCGACCAGCGCATCGTCGTACGTAAGGCGCCCTTCCCCGTCCTGCCGGACCACGCCGCGCAGGCGCAACAGCTCGATGAAGTCGCGGAACATCGCACGGTCGAAGAATTCCGGCGCGGCAAGTCCGTAGAGCATCGACATGCGCTGCGCCATCGCGACACAGCGCTGTTCGAGCGCGTCCGGCGACAGCGTCGACTCACCGGAGCGCAGCAACAGCGCGATCGCGAGGTAGTAACGCTCGATGGTCTGGATGGTCGCCTGCGCGAGTACCGAGAGCCGCACGGCCTCCTCGGTGCCGGTGCGCGGGCGCCGCCACGCGGCGCCGTCATCGACGCGCTGCAACAATCCCTGCTGCGCCAGCGCCGCCAGCACGCCGTCGACGACGCCCGGCAATTCTTCCTCGCGCCAGCGCAGGAACAGTTCCGCGCGGATGTACGGATAGACGCGCCAGACCAGGCGCTGGATATCTTCGTGGCGCATCGTCGGGTTGTTCAGGAATGCACAGGCGACGAGCGACGGCAACGCAAACAGGTGCAGGACGTTGTTTCGGTAGTACGTAGCCAGCACGGCATTCTGCTCGACCATGCGCAGCACGTCGCCGAGCGGATGCTTGCGCCGCTCGAGCAGACCCATCCGCTCGCCATGCCGGATGATCTCGCCGCCGTCGTCCACCGCGACCGACACGTCGGGCGAATACGGGAATCCGCGCAACAGGTCGATATAGAGCTGAAGCTGGCGTTCGAGATCGTATTCGAGCATCGCCTGGCGCGGCGCGGCCAGCAGCGCGACCGACAGCAGGTTGACCGGCGTCACGGCCGCGGCGGCATTGACGCGGCGCAGGATCTCGTTCGCGACCTCGTCGACCGCATCTCCGAACCATGCCGGGCGCGTGTTTTCGTCGCGTACTTCGCCGCGCCATCCCGTGTGCACGCGATCGAGCACCGCGTCGAGCAGGAGCGGTTCGCCGAAGGCGACGTGCACATGGCCGAGCTCGCGTCGCAGCTGCGGCAGCACGCGCAGCAGTCCGCCTACCGATTCCTTCTGCTTCGGGCGGCCGAGCAGCTCGTCGATGTAGCTCTCGCCTTCGAGCAGGCGGTCGTAGCCGAAGTACACCGGCACGTAAGCGACGGGACGGCGCGTGTCGCGCAGGAAGCTCCGCATCGTCATGGTGAGCATGCCGGTGCGCGGCCGCAGCAGCCGGCCGGTGCGGCTGCGGCCGCCCTCGATGAAGAACTCGATCGGATGGCCGCGATTCATCATCACGTCGACGTATTTCATGAACACGATCGGATAGAGCCCGCTGCCGCGGAAGCTGCGACGGATGAAGAAGGCGCCGCCCTTGCGCAAGAGCCGCCCGATCACCGGCAGATTCAGGTTGATTCCGGCCGCTACATAGGGCACGGCATAGCCGCGCCGGTAGATCACGTACGAAAGCAGCAAGTAGTCGACGTGGCTGCGATGGCATGGCACGTAGACGATCTCGCAGCCGGCCGGCAGGCGGTCGAGGTATTCGGCGTTCTTCACCTCGACGCCGTCGTACACACGCGTCAGGAAGCGGGTCAGGATCTGCTCGGCGATCCGCACGAATGCATGCGAATAGTTGGCCGCGATTTCGAGCACATGGCGGCGCGCCACGCGCAGTCCGTCGCGGCGCGAACGTTTCGTGTCGCGGATCTCCTGACGCACGGCCTGGCGAACCGCGCGCGTGCGCAGGACCTGCGCGACGATCGCGCGCCGGCTGGACAGATCCGGGCCGAGTGTGTCGATGCGCATGTGCCGGAACTCGGCGCGCATGTCCTTGAGCAGCCGGCGGGCGCCCGTGTAACTGCGCAGCGACCGCGGCTCGCCGAAGCGGATCAGCGTGTTGCGCCCGTTGAATACGATCGACAGCAGCCGGCGGAACGGCCCGGCCAGTGCCCAGTTTTCCGAGAAGACCAGCCTGAGCCAGGACTTCTCCCGATGCGGCGCGCGGCCCCAGTAGACGGCGACGGGAACCACGTCGAGCTCGAGTGCCTCGTCGGCGCCGGTCGCCGCGATGGCGCGCGTCAGCTCCGGCGGCGTGCGGCGGTCGGCGCGGCGCCGCAGGACACCGGCGCGCCGTTCGAGCGCGGCCGCCGAATGGGAGAGGTCGAGATTCCTGAGCTTGAGACGCTTTCCCGGACGGCGCAGCCCGCCCTTCATGCAGGCGATCTCGAGCGCAAGCAGGTCGGAGACGTTGCGCTCCTCGAGTACGTACAGGAGCGGCCGCGCGCGCCCGTGCAGGCGCTGAAGCGAATCCTCGGGCACGACCGTCGCGCGCACGAACACGCGCATGACGCCGCGCAACGCCCACATCAGCGTGCGATTCACCTCGGGGAGCCGCTATTCCTCGGGCGGCGCGCCTTCGTCCGCCTCGAGCTGGGATTCCAGCGCCTCGCGATGGGTTTCCATCGCAGCATTGGTGCGGTCACGCGCCTTGTCCTGGGTTCCAATGAGGTCGCCGAATACCGTGTCTTCGACCTTCATCGGCTCCTTCGCTGGCTCCGGCTCCGGTTCGCCGCCGCCGCAGCCCGCGATCGCAAGCGCGACCGCCAGCAATCCGACCGTCGTTTTCGCACGCATGGCCGCCTCCCCGGGTCAACAAGGCGGCAAGTTTAGCCTAGCGGCGCTTCGGCAGGTCCAACGCGACGAGGAAGTACTCGAAGAGGTAATTCACGAGCGACAGCTCGCTGTGCAGACGGTGATCCGAGTCGAGGACGTGCAGTGTCGCCTGGTGCTCGCGCGCGAAGCGGATGCTGTTCTCGACCGGCACGACATCGTCGCGCCAGCCATGCACGATCGTCTTCGGACAGGGCGCCGGCTTCGCCGTCAGATTCTCGGCGCCCGGCATGTAGAATGCCGGTGCCATCAGGAACAAGCCGCGCGCATGCAGCAACGCCGACGCGGAGGTCGCGACATAGCCGCCGAGGCTCGAGCCGACGAGCACGAGATCGCCGCGGATGTCGCGGCAGAAACTCAGCAGGCGCGTGACGCGGTCGCGCGGGTCGCTGACGCCGCGATAGTCGACGGAATCGACGTGCCAGCCTTCGCTCTTCGCGACTTCGGACATCGCCGAAATCTTCGTCCCCCACGGCCCGCTTTCCAGGCCGTGCGAGAAGACCACGTGACGGCTCGCCATGCAGTGCTCCGGTTTCCCGCCTCTCCGATGGTATCAGTCCCGGCGCGGCCGCCACAGCAACTCGTCGAGATCCGGCGCACCGTCTGATGCCGCGAGATCGACCCGGCCGTTGCGGAAGCGCAGTCCCTCGCGCTCCAGCAGTTCGCGCTGCTGCCGATTGGCGCGCGAGCCGTCGGGCAGGCTGATTGCGCCCCGCGCATTCAGCACGCGGTGCCACGGAAGCCTCAGCGAGGCCGGCGCGACCTTGAGCGCGTGACCGACCAGGCGGGCACGCCGAGGCAGGCCGGCGCGGCGCGCGATTTCGCCGTAGCTTGCCACCTGGCCGCGCGGAATCGCGGCGACCGCCTTCCAGATGCGTTCGAGTTGCTTGCGGTCGATGGCAGCCATGGATGATTCTAGCCGTCGTGGACACAGACGACGATCGGACCCAGACCGACCCGCGCGCCAACCCCTGGGCGATGCTGGCTGCGATGCCGCTGTTTTCCGGCCTGCCGAAGAGCATCGTCGACGCCGCGGTCACGGAACTCGAATGGCTGTCGATGCCGGGCGGCCGCCTGCTGTTCGAGGCAGGCAGTCCGGCCGACGCCGTCTATTATGTCGTCAGCGGCTGCCTCGGCGTATTCGCACCGGGCGGAGAACTGATCGGACGCGTCGCCGCCGGCGAGAGCGTCGGCGAGATGGGCCTGATCGTGTCGCGGCCGCGCGCGGCAACCGTGCGGGCTCTGCGCGATTCCGAACTGGCGATGCTGTCGGCGGGAACTTTCGAGCGCGTACTGCTCGGCCACCCGGAAGCGATCCTCCGGCTCGCGCGCCTGACGGTCGAGCGTATCGAGGGTTCGGGCAGGGATCGCAGACGGCAGATGACGCCGCGCACGCTTGCGATGATCCCGCTGGACGCGGCAGTCGACCTCGTTCCGCAAACACGCGCCCTCGTCGCCGCGCTCGCGCGCTTCGGCCGGGTCGAGCTCGTCACCGGCCAGCGCGCCGGCAGCCACAGCCCGCAATGGTTTCACGAGGTCGAATCACGCAACGACTTCGTCGTTTATTCCGGCGTGTCCGGCGACACGCCATGGACCCGCCTGTGCCTGCGGCAGGCCGACGTCGTGCTGCTTGCGGCCCGTGCGCGGGAGGTACCGGCCGCCTGGCCGGGAATTGACTGGCAGGACGGCGCCGCTCGACGCGCGGAACTGCTATTGATGCACGAGGGCGGTTTCATCAACGGCGCGGCCGCGCGCTGGCAGGCCGTCCTGCCCGGCGTGCCCTGTCATCACCTGCGCAGCGACCGCGATTTCGAGCGCATCGTGCGGCTCCTGACCGGGCGCGCAGTCGGTCTCGTGCTGTCGGGAGGCGGGGCACGCGGCTTCGCGCATCTCGGTGTCGTGCGGGCGCTGCGCGAACAGGGCGTGCCGATCGACCTCGTCGGCGGCACCAGCATGGGCGGCATTTTGGCGGCCGGCGTCGCCGCCGACTGGACCGATGCGGAACTCGTTCAGCGCTTCCGGCGCAGCTTCGTCGACACCAATCCGCTGTCCGATTTCACGCTGCCATTCGTATCGCTGGTTTCCGGCCGCAAGGTTGGCCAGCTGTTGCGGCGCGAACTCGGCGACATCGACATCGAGGACCTGCCGCTGCCGTTCTTCTGCGTCTCTTCGAACCTGACGAGCGGGCGCATCGCCGTGCACCAGCAGGGCCCGTTGTGGCGGTGGCTGCGCGCCTCGGTCGCGATCCCGGGCGTTCTGCCGCCGGTATTCCACGGCGGCGAGGTCTTCGTGGACGGCGGCGTGATGAACAACCTGCCGGTGGACGTGATGCGCGCGAAGGCGCGGGGCCCCGTCATCGGCGTCGATGTCGGCGCGGACCGGGCATTCACGACCGACATCGAGGCGACCGAGACGCCGCCGTTCTGGAACCTTCTGCTGGGCCGGCGCGGCGGACGCCGGCGGCCGAACATCCTGCAGATTCTCTGGCGCACCGGCATGGTCAACAGCGCGACGGCGACGCTCACGCATCGTCTGGAGACTGACCTTCTGCTGACGCCCGCGCTGGAATCGCTCGACCTGCTCGACTGGAAATCCTTCGAGCGAGCCATCGAGATCGGCTATCGCGACGCCTGCGAGCGTCTCGAAGGCGGCGCACTCGCGCGGCTTCGGCTTGCGTACGCGGGTCCATGAGCGCGAAGCGCGGCTGGCAGTTCTGGATCGACCGCGGCGGCACGTTCACTGACATCATCGGGCGCGCGCCCGATGGCCGGCTGATCGTCGAGAAGCGACTGTCGGAAAGCGGCGACAGTGCGATCGACCCCGGCGTCGCCGGCATCCGCGCGCTGCTCGAACGTCACGGCTCGCCGGAGGCGAGCATCGACGCCATTCGTATCGGCACCACGGTCGCAACCAATGCGCTGCTCGAGCGCCGCGGCGTGCCCACCGCGCTCGTGACGACCGCAGGATTCGGAGACGCGCTCGCAATCGGTTACCAGAACCGGCCCGAACTGTTCAGCTTGCGCATCGAGCTGCCCGTTCCGCTCTATCGAGAGGTGGTCGAGGCGGATGAACGCGTGACGACCGAAGGCGCCGTGCTGCGGCCGCTCGACGAGGCGCGGCTTGCCGCGGATTACGCGCGCCTTCGCGCGGCCGGAATTACGAGCATTGCGATCGTTTTTCTTCACGGCTACCGCCACGCCGCGCATGAAAGCCGCGCGGCGGAACTCGCGCGCCGCGCGGGATTCGACGAAATCATTGCCTCGCACGAGGCGTCGCCACTGATCCGTTTCGTGAGTCGCGGCGACACCACGGTCGTCGATGCGTACCTGACGCCGCTGCTCGCCCGCTACGTGCGCGCATTCCGGGCGGCGCTAGCCCCCCGGCAGCGCGATGTCCGCCTGCAGTTCATGCAGAGCAATGGCGGCCTGGTCGCGCCCGGCGCATTCCGCGCCTGCAACGCGGTGCTGTCGGGCCCGGCCGGCGGACTCGTCGCGACCGCGCGCGTCGCCGACGCGACCGGACGCCCGAAACTGATCGCCTTCGACATGGGCGGCACGTCGACGGACGTGGCGCTCTACGACGGCGCGCTGCCGCAGCGTTTCGAGACGCAGGTCGCCGGCGTGCGCCTGCAGGCGCCGATGATGAACATCCACACGGTCGCCGCCGGCGGCGGATCGGTCCTCGCTTACTCGGGCGGACGATTGCAGGTCGGGCCACGGTCAGCCGGATCGCTGCCGGGTCCCGCGTGCTATCGCAACGGCGGCCCGCTCACCGTCACGGACCTGCAGGTGCTGCTCGGGCGCATCCGGCCGGAGGATTTTCCGGCGATTTTCGGCCCGCAAGGCGACCAGCCGATCGACGCCGGGATTGTGCGCGGACTTTTCTCGTCGCTCGCCGCGACGATCGGCGCGCATGACGGCCTCGAACACCTCGCCGCCGGGTTCCTCGCGGTCGCGATCGAATCGATGGCCCGGGCGATCCGACATGTGTCCGTGCGCCAGGGGCACGATCCCGCCGACTTCGCGCTCTGCTGTTACGGCGGCGCGGCGCCGCAGCACGCCTGCCTCGTCGCCGACGCACTGGGCATCCCGGAAATCCTGATCCATCCGCTGGCCGGCGTGCTGTCGGCCTGGGGCATTGGCCTCGCCGACCGTCGGCTCATGCGGCGCCGGAGCGTCGACGAGCCGTTGTCCTCGTTCACCGCGTCGCGCCTCGACCGGGAATTCGAATCGCTGATCGCCGAATTGCCGATGGAAGGCGCACCGACCATGAAGCGTGCGCTGGAACTGCGGGCGCCGGGCACCGAAACGGCAATCGTCGTGCCGGTCGGTCCCCTGCCGGGCATCGCCCGTGAATTCCGCGCGCGCTTCGAACAACGGTTTGGCTTCGCTCCGGCGGACGGCGAGCCGGTCGTCGCGACGCTTTCCGTCGAGGCCGTGATTGCCGGCGAGCGGCACACGATGCAACCCGCAGCGCCGACGCGCGCCAACGCGCGCACGGCCCGCGCCTGGTTCGACGGATGGAAAGAGGTGCCGCTGCATGATCGCTCGGCACTGTTGCCGGACACGCCGATCCCCGGCCCCGCGCTCATCGTCGAGGCGAATTCGACGACCGTCGTGGAACCCGGCTGGTCCGCGCTCGGCCTGTCGGACGGCATGCTCCGCCTCCACCGCGAGTCCCGCCCGCCTGCGGCAGCGGCGGATGCGTCCAAAGCCGATCCGGCGCAACTCGAACTGTTCAATCACCGGTTCATGCAGGTAGCCGAGCAGATGGGCGCCGTGCTGCAGTCGACCGCCGTCTCGGTCAACATCCGCGAACGCCTCGATTTTTCCTGCGCGCTGTTCGATGCTTCCGGCAACCTGATCGCGAATGCGCCGCACATGCCGGTGCATCTCGGCTCAATGGGCGCGAGCGTGCGCGCGGTGATCGCCGCAAACGCCGCGGAGCTCCGGCCCGGGCGGGCGTGGATGCTGAATGCGCCCTACGCGGGGGGCACTCACCTCCCCGACATCACGGTCGTGACGCCCGTCTTCGGCGCAGGCGAAACCGAACCCGCCTTCTATGTCGCCTCGCGCGCCCACCATGCGGACATCGGCGGCATCACGCCGGGTTCGATGCCGCCCGCCTCCCGCACGATCGAAGACGAAGGCGTGCTGATCGACAACTTCCTGCTGCAGGACGCGCATGCGCTCCGGGAACGCGAGTTGCGCGCGCTGCTCGCGGGCGGCGCGTGGCCCGCGCGGAACCCCGACCAGAACGTGGCGGACCTCAAGGCACAGCTCGCCGCCAATGCGCGCGGCGTCGCCGAGGTCGGCGCACTGATCGCGCGCTGCGGCCGCCACTCTGTCACGCGCTACATGGCGCACGTGCAGGACAACGCCGAGGCCTGCGTGCGCGAGGTGATCGGCAGGCTGCACGACGGCCACCGGCGCTATGAGATGGACGATGGCAGCGTCATCGAAGTCGCCGTCACCGTGGACCGCGAGGCCCGCAGTGCGGTCATCGACTTTGCGGGCACGTCGACACAGCGCGACGGCAATTTCAATGCGCCATTCGCCGTGTGCACGGCCGCGGTGCTCTATGTGTTCCGCACGCTCGTCGAATCCGATATCCCGCTGAACGAAGGTTGCCTGAGGCCGCTCTCGATCCGCGTCGCGCCGGGATCGATGCTGAACCCGGTGCCGCCGGCCGCGGTGGTTGCGGGCAATGTCGAAACTTCGCAATGCATCGTCGATGCGCTGTACGGCGCGCTCGGCGTGCTCGCGGCTTCTCAGGGCACCATGAACAACTTCACGTTCGGCGACGCGTCGCACCAGTACTACGAGACGATCGCCGGCGGCGCAGGCGCAGGCGGGACTTCGACGGCGCCTCCGGCGTGCAGACGCACATGACCAATTCGAGGCTGACGGATCCCGAGGTACTGGAATCGCGCCATCCCGTGTTCGTGCACGAGTTTCGCTACCGGCGCGGATCTGGCGGCACCGGCCTGCATCGCGGCGGCGACGGGCTGGTGCGCGCGATCGGGTTTCGCGCGCCGATGACCGCCGCGATCCTGTCGAATCACCGCCGAATCGCGCCGTTCGGCCTCGCGGGCGGCGCCGATGGTGCCAGGGGCACCACGCGTCTAATGCTTGCGGACGGAACGGTTGAGGAACTGCCGGCCTGCGCGGCCGTCGATGTCGGCGCGGGCGATGTGATCGTGATCGAGACGCCGGGCGGCGGCGGATTCGGCTAGACGTCTGCCGCGGCAGGCAGCTCCAGTTCGGCGAGCACCTGCGTGAGTCCCGTGTCCGGCAGCCCGGAGAGATTCGGGCTCACGGTCTGCACCCGGCTGCCGCCGGCGCGATGGCTGACGAGGTATGCGTGGAATCCGCCCGCACGCGCGGCCGGAAATCCGAACATCAGGTTCACGATGCCTTGCTCGCGATGACGCTCGCGATTGACGCGCTCGTTGCACACCACGAACCAGCGGTCACCGGCCTCGCGATGCGCGAACGCACCACGCTCCTCCAGCGACGACAGGAATGCGCGCACCTGCGTCTCGGCGCGGCGCCAGGTCGCCGGCTCATTCGGCTCGAAGATCATCCAGCGCGTGCCCTGTGAAATGCTGTTGACGATCAGGTGCGCCAGCCGCCGCGCCGCCAGCGAACGCCAGTCAGCAGACCCTGCTCCGGGTCCGGCGAGCGTGCACACGGGCACTGATTCGCGGCCCGGGCGGCGCACCGTCTGCACCGCATTGACACCGACCGCGGCGAGTCGCAGGCGAATGTCGTCGTCTACTGCCGAGACCGGCCGCAAGCCGGGCCGCAGCACGGCTTCCTCTCCGTTCGACGGCGACCACACCGGCCACAGCTCGGACGCGCGCGACATCGCGCCCGCGACGGCGCCGCAGGGCGCGAAGGATTCGAACCGGCCGCGCAGCTTGTCGTAGCCGAGCAATCGCGGAAAGAACAGGCAGGCGGAATCGGAAGGCAGCGCCCAGTCGCGCATCTCGGCGAGCGCCTTGGCGGCCGTGTCCCAGCTGCCCGGCGGATCGATGAACAGAATCGCGCGGCGTTCGCGACAATACCGGTTCGCGACCAGGAGTGTGCTCGCCCCGACGTCGACGTCGCGCGCGAGCGGAGGGATGCAGAGCTGGTTGAATCCGTCGACGGCGTCGAGCGCGAAGAGTCCGGTACGGTCCGCAGCCGAGCCGATGATGTCGTAGTCGGAAAGCGGAGCGCCATCATCGGCGTCCGGCCCGGACAGAACGTAGCCTGCGAGGCCGCGCGGGTCCGTGCGCGGCGTCGCATCGGGGCGCACCGCGGGCGCTTCGCCCACGATCCGCACGAGTACCGAATCGGCCAGTGTCTGCGCCAGTGTCCGCGCCGCATCCGGGCTCACCGACACGCGGCGGTAGATTTCCTGGTCCTCGATGTGTTCGGAGCCCGGCGTGCGCACGCGCTGCAGCACGAGATTGAACAGATCCTCCTCGTTGTCGCCGATGCCGTCGTAGTCGACCGCCGCGCGCAGGAATTCGCGCGTGCCGGGCGCCTGGGCCTGCAGCACGAGCGCCTCGCCGCCGGCCGGCAGCGACAGCGTGCAGCAGCGAGCGCCATTCTCGACCCGCACGATGATCGCGATGCGGCCGCCGTTCTCGAAGTACTGCTCGACCGCATAGGACAACGTGCTCGGCTGCCAGAGGCCGCCGAAAACCCGCTGAAACTCCGCAAAGCTCGCGACACGGACGGCGCGGTTGACGGGACCACGCAGGCAGCGGCCGACGAATGCGGTGATCGCAGTCGGTGCTTCCGAAATCGAATGTGAAGAACCGGCTTCTTCGTTTACCTGGATGCCGGTCAGACGTTCCGCCACCGGTGTCTCCCCCGGGTTTGCGGAAGACTAGCATACGATGACGCATGCGAACCGCTCCGGGTGCCTGGCGAGTCGGATTCTGGATGGCGCTCACCACTGCCGTGCTATGGGGACTGCTTCCAATCGCCCTGAAGTACGTGCTGACGGGAATGGACGCTTACACGATCTCCTGGTGGCGCTTCGCGGTCTCGATGCTCGGCCTCGGCGTCTTCCTGCTGTGGCGTGGACAGCTTCCGCCGGTCAAAGAGGCCGCGGGCGTCGCGCTGCTGCTGCTCGTCATCGCGCTCGTCATGCTGATCGGCAATTACGTGCTATATCTGATCGCCCTCGACCACACCACGCCATCGGTCGCGCAGATCGTCATCCAGCTTGCGCCGCTCCTGTTGCTGCTGGGCGGCGTCTTCGTGTTCCGCGAACGCTTCTCCTGGCGGCAATGGATAGGCTTTGCAGTGCTCGTGGCCGGACTGCTGCTGTTCTTCAACCATCGCCTGCCGCTTCTGCTCCGCCCCATGGAAGGGCTGGGTCTCGGCGTGGCTCTGATGGTCGCCTCCTCCGTCGCCTGGGCGATCTACGGACTCGCGCAGAAGCAACTGCTGGCCCATTTCACGGCGCGGCAGGTGCTGTGGATGCTCTATGTCGGCGCGACCGTCGGGTTGCTGCCGGCGGCGCATCCCGCGGCGATCCTCGAACTCGACGCCATGCAGGTCGCGCTGCTCGCGTTCTGCTGTGCCAACACGCTGGCGGCCTATGGCGCGTTTGGCGAGGCGCTGCACCACTGGGACGTCTCGCGGGTGAGCGCGGTACTCTCAATTGCTCCGCTCGTCACGATCGGTGTGATGTGGCTGATGGAACGCACGGGCGTCGCGCTCGTGGCGCCGGAGGGACTCAATGCGCTGTCCGTGTTCGGCGCTCTCGCCGTGGTTGCGGGCTCAATGATCGCCGCACTTGCGGCGCGATCCTGAGGGAATCAGGGAGCGGCGGCAGCGCGAGCGCCGGCATCGCCTTCGGCGGGTTTAGCGAAGTCCGGATCGCCGGCGTACTGGTCCTCGACACCGTTCCACGTCGCGCCCTTCGGGATCGCGTTGCGCACGCGCGGCGCCGCGGCGACGGTCGCCGCAAGATCCGCCTTGCCGTCCGGGCCGGCCGGCATCGCAATGCCGCTCGGCTTCGCGGCCGCCTCCCGGATGCCTTCCCAGTCGATCGCATTCGCGTATTCGCCGATGCGTTTCCACAGCGTCGCGCGCGCCTTGACCGATTTCTGGCGCAGGCTCTTCGGCACGTCCGACCAGTCGCGCGTGTCGTCCTCGAGCGGCTCGTAGGTCTGCACCAGCAGCCGGTCCGCGCGCCAGCCGACCAGATACGGCTGGTTGACGACGGTCACCTTGGTACCGTCAGGCACGGATTCGAACAGCCGCGAGATGTCCTCCGGATACAGCCGGATGCAGCCGTGGCTCGCGCGCATGCCGACGCCCGGTGGCTTGTTCGTCCCGTGGATCAGGTAGCTCGGCCAGCTGAGCCGCATGACATGACGTCCGAGCGGATTGTCGGGACCCGCCGGCACTATCGCGGGCAGGATGTCGCCGACCTTCGCATGTTCCTGGCGCACCGAAACCGGCGGCGTCCACACCGGGTCCTTGGTGCGCGAGACGACTTTCGTGCTGCCCTCGGGCGTCGCCCAGCCGACTTTGCCGATGCCGATCGGGTGCGTGATCACCTCGACGGGCGCGTCCTTTTCCCGCTTTGGGTAGTAATAAAGGCGCATGGCGGCCAGATTCAGCACGACGCCTTCGCGGGGCGCATCGGGCAGTATGAATTCCGTCGGCAGCACGATCTGCGTGCCTTCGCCCGGCAGCCAGGGATCCACGCCCGGGTTGGCGCGCAGCAGTTCTGCATAGCCGACGTTGAAGCGTCGCGCGATGTCGGCGAACGTATCTTCGTCTCGCGAGACCGTCACCTGCAGGTGTCCGACCACATCCTCGTCCGCCGGGACGATGAATCGATGGGTCGCTTCCGCGAGCGGCAGCTCGGGTGCCGCCGGCGGAGCGGCCGGCTGTTCGTCCGGTCTCGGCGGCTTGCGCCGGAGCGACTCGAACGGCGTGCAGCCCGCCGCCACGACGGCGAGGGCGACGAGAAGCAGCGCAATGCGTCGGACTTGCCCATTCATGGGCAGACATTATCCACGCAAAAGCCGGCCGATCACCAGATCTTCACGCGCTCCGAGTCCCTGCGCCACAGGCGATCGCCCTCGCGCACGCCGAAGGCGGCGTAGAACTCGTCCATGTTCGACACCACGCCATTCGCGCGGAATTCGCTCGGCGAATGCGGATCCGTCAGCACGATCTCGCGCATCAGGCCCTCGCGCCACTTGGTGCGCCAGGCCTGCCCGTAACCCAGGAAGAAACGCTGCGGACCCGTGTAGCCGTCGATCACGGGCGCCTCGGCGCCGCCCAGCGAATGCATGTAGGCGCGATAGGCGACCGCGGCGCCCGACAGGTCGCCGATGTTCTCGCCGAGCGTCAGTTCGCCGTTCACATTGAGCCCGGGCAGCGCCTCGAACGCGGCATACTGGTTCACCAGGCCGCTGGCTTTCTGCTTGAACTTCTCGTTGTCCTCCGCCGTCCACCAGTCGCGCAGGTTGCCGTCGCCGTCGTACTGCCGGCCGCGATCGTCGAAGCCGTGGCTGATCTCGTGGCCGATCACGGAGCCGATGGCGCCGTAATTCGCCGCGTCGTCGGCCTGCAAGTTGAAGTACGGCGGCTGCAGGAACGCGGCCGGGAACACGATCTCGTTGTTCGTCGGCAGGTAATAGGCATTGACCGTCTGCGGCGTCATGAACCACTCGGTCGGATCCTTGGGCTGGCCCGCGCGCGCTGCCTGCCAGTCCCATTCGAACTGGTTCGAGCGCAGCACGTTGCCAAGCAGGTCGCCGCGCTCGATAACGAGGCCCGAGTAGTCGCGCCACTTGTCCGGGTAGGCGATCTTGACGTTGATTTTCGCGAGCTTCGAGTGCGCCTCGGCCTTGGTCGCGGCGCTCATCCAGTCGAGCGAATCGATGCCGCGGTCGAACTCTTCGAGCAGGTTCCGCACCAGGCGGTCCATGCGCGCCTTCGCTTCCGGCGGGAAATGCCGCGCGACGTAGGCTGCGCCGATCGCCTCGCCCATCGCATTGTCGGTTTCCTGCACCGCGCGCTTCCAGCGCGGGCGCAGCGACTCGGTCCCACGCAGCGTCCGCGAATTGAAATCGAACGAGGCCTCGACAAAGGCGGCCGGCAGCACGCGGGCGAAGGCGCCGATCGTGCGCACGATCAGGTAGTCCTTCCAGGTGGAAAGGTCCGCGTCGCTCATGTGCCGGCCGAGCGCCGTCGCGTAGCTCGGCTGGCGCACGATGAAGTCGCCGTCCGGAATGCCGCTCGCCGCGTGGAAGGCCTTCCAGTCGAGTGCGGGCGCGAGCGCCGCGGCGGTTGCGATCGAGTGACGATTGTAGGTCGCGATCGGGTCGCGGTTCTGCACCGGCGTCCACTGGTCGGTCGCGATCGCGGTCTCGAGCGCGAGGATCTTCTCCGCGCGCGCATTGCCGTCACTCTGGCCCGCAAGCGTGAATAGCTTCGCGAGATACTCGACGTACTTGCGGCGGAACTCGACGTAGGTGTCATCCGTGCGCAGGTAATAGTCGCGATTCGGCAGACCGAGGCCGTCCTGCGTCAGGTAGGCGACATTGTGTGTCGACTTGCGCGCATCGGGGTACACGTAGGTGCCGAGCGGCACGCTGACGCCGAGGCCCTGGGCACGGCCGAAGAAGCGCGCGAGCGCCTGTGGCCCGTCGATCGCGTCGATTTCCGCGAACAGCGGCTTCAGCGGCTCGATGCCGCGTGCCTCGACCCGCCCCTCGTCCATGAAGCTCGTGTACATGTCGCCGAGCCGGCGCATGTCCGGTGTCGCTGATTCGCCCGCGGCGGCGGCCTCGAGCAGGATCGCCTGCACGTCCGCCTGCGCCTTTTCGAACAGCATGATGCCGATACCGGCGCTCGCGTATTCCGCTGGAAATTCGGTGGTCGCGAGCCAGGTGCCGTTGACGTGCCGGAACAGGTCGTCCTGCGGCCGCACCTTCGCGTCCATCGCGGACGCGTCGATGCCCGATTGCAGCGGAGCGGCAGTGTCATCGGCCGCTGCGGAAGCGACAGCGGCAAACAGCAGGGCGGGCAACAGACTGCGAAGCGACATGCCGGACCTCCGGGGCAGGGTCTGCGGGGGGCGCAGTATAAGGCAGGGTGGAAATGACCGGGTTCCGCGGCGCGCCAGGGCGTTTCAGGCGCGCGCCGCCCTGAGCGCCAGCGGCCAGATCAGCCGGCGCCGACCCGTTCCCCAGGCTTCGGCGAGCGGTGTCGCGATCAGTTCGAGCGGGTCCCGCCTGCGGCGTGCGCGATAGCGCAGCACGGCCGACCAGGTGCCGAGATAGCCGAGCGCCGATTCGAAATCCCAGTCGGCCTGCATTTCGAATGCCGGCGCCGTGACTGGCGGCAACGACGGCACGAGATCGCGATAACCCTCGTCGACATGGCGGCGCTCCCGCGGCCAGTAAGGTCCGACGACGTCGCGGGAGAAATCCTCGATCAGGCGCTCTATGCCGGGCGTCGCGCGGAAGAACCCATAGCTCCAGACCGCGAGCAGGCCGCCCGGGCGCAGCACGCGCCGGGCTTCCGCCATGAACGCATGCCAGGCGAACCAGTGCGCCGCCTGCGCGGCGACGACGAGATCTGCCGATCGCGCCTCGACCGACAATGCTTCCGCCGCCTCGCAGCGGTATTCGACGCGCGCATGCCGGCGCGCCGCCGCCAGTTGCGCGGCACTCGCATCGCAGGCGATGACGGCATCGAAATGATCCGCGAGTCCGATCGCAGCCTGGCCATTGCCCGTTGCGACGTCGACCGCGAGCCGCCTGGCTGGCGCCTGGGCCGCGAGCCAGGCATAGAGCGCCGGCGCATAGCCGGGGCGATACCTTTCATAGGCATCCGAGCCGCCGGAAAAATGGTCCTTGAAAGGGGGCGCCGCGGACATCCGACCATTCTAAAGAGCAAAAAAACCCCGGGTTTTGAGGCCCGGGGCAGAAATGCGGACTTTCGGTGAAGGGAAGGAAGTCCGCTAGGGGATACTGACGCAGTCAAGAATGACGGGCCAAAGACTAGCGTCGGCAGGCGGAGACCGGCGTGAATTCAGGACACATTTTTGGCAACTCTTATTTATTCAATGGTTTAAGGGCATGCCCAGCGGCTCGAAATACGCGACACCCGAAGGCGCCCGGCGGCTTCGCGAAGAGCTCGACCAGTTGTGGCGGGTCGAGCGCCCGGCCGTCACGCGCTCCGTCGCCGAAGCGGCGGCCCAGGGCGACCGCTCCGAGAATGCCGAGTACACCTATGGCAAGCGTCGCCTGCGGGAAATCGACCGGCGCGTGCGTTTCCTGCGCGGCAGGCTGGAAGGGCTCGTCATCGTATCAGATCCGCCGGCCGACCGGACGCGCGTTTTTCGGCGCCTGGGTCACCGTCGAGGAGGCTTTCGGCGCGACGCGCCGCCACCGAATCGTCGGGCCGGACGAGTTCGATCGCGAGACAGGCTACATCAGCATGGATTCGCCGCTCGGACGCGCCCTGCTCGGCCGGCGGATCGGCGATGCGATCGAAATCCGGCTGCCGGCCGGAATGCTCTCAGTCAAGGTTACTGGCGATCGACTACTGAAAAGGGGACGCATCCCTTTTGCCAGCTATTTTCCACGACGCTTGGCGAAATGGGTGAAAAGGGATGCGTCCCCTTTTACCCTTTTCAGATGACGCGGATGTTCTTGAACTGCCAGGGATCGCTTTCGTCCAGGTCCTCGGGGAACAGGCGGCCACGGTCGAAGAGCGGCGACCAGTCCGTGAACTTGCCGACAACCGGGCCGAGGTAGGGCATGCAGATCTCGAGATTGCGCCGGAAGTCGATCTCGTCCGGCTCGACGACGCCGGCCGCGGGATTCTCGATCGCCCAGATCATGCCGGCGAGCGCCGCAACCGTCACCTGCAGCGACGTCGCGCTGTTATGCGGCGCGAGCTTGCGCGCCTCGTCGATGGATAGCTGCGAGCCGTACCAGTACGCGTTCTTCGAGTGGCCCGCGAGCAGCACGCCCGAGTTCGTCGATGCCCGACGTGATGTCGCCCATCATGATGCGTTTGCGTTCCTGCAGCTGGTAATTGCGGCCGCAGAACTCGTGCACGGACAGCACCGCGTTGTCCGATGGGTGATAGGCGTAGTGCACGGTCGGGCGATAGAGCACGCGGTCGTTCTGTCGCACGCTCAGGAAGTCCGATATGGAGATCGATTCGCCGTGCGTGATCAGGAAGCCGTGAAAGTGCTTCGCCTCCGGCGTCCAGGTGCGCACGCGCGTCGCGCAACCGGGCTGCGTCAGATAGATCGCGCTCTTGCGCCCGAAGTCGTGCTGGCGGCCGTCGCGCGGGAAGTGCCGCTCGTGCGTGCCCCAGCCGAGTTCCGCCGGCTGGCTGCCTTCGCTGACGAAACCGTCGACCGACCACGTATTGACGAATTCGCCCGGCATTTTCGGCTGGCTCGACACCTGCGAGTCGCGTTCCGCGATGTGGACGACCTTGACGCCGAGCGCCTTCGAGAGGCTCGCCCAGTCGTCCCGGCCCTTCGGATCGCCCGAGTCGTGACCGGTGGCAGAGGCGATGTCGAGCAGCGCCTGCTTGACGAAGTGCGACACGAGCCCCGGGTTGGCGCCGTGCGTGATCACGGCGGTCGGGCCGTTGGTCCAGGACTTTCGCAAATCGAGGACTTCCTCCCGGAGCGCATAATTCGTGCGCCGGCTTGCCGGGATATTCGGATCGGTGTATCCGCCCGGCCACGGCTCGATGCAGGTGTCGAGATACAGCGCGCCTTTCTCGTGGCACAGCTTGATCAGCGCGACGCTCGACACGTCCACCGACAGGTTCAGCACGAAATCGCCGCGGCCGACCAGCGGATCGAGCACGTGGCGGAAGTTCTCGCGGGTGAGCGGATGATTGAGGAACTTGATCCCGTACTCAGCGGCCACTTCGCGGCCGGCGTCGTCGGCCGTCACGATCGTGATCCGGTCTGCCGCGAGTCCGCCGATATGGCGCATGATCAGCGGCAGCACGCCCTGGCCGATGCTGCCGAATCCGATGAAGATCAGGCGACCCGGAAAGTGCGTATGGATCGGGTGTTGGTTCATGGCGCAAAATGTACCGTAATTCAATGACGAAGTGGCGCTATCCGCTGGCCTTGCTCGTCATCTACGCAGTGATCTGGATTGCGCTCGCCATCGAGCCCGTCTACCGCCACGACTGGATGCTGGAAAACGTTCTGGTGTTCGTGGCGTTGCCGCTGCTGATTGGGACCGCGCGGCGGCTGCGGTTCAGCGATTTCACCTACACCTGCCTCTTCGTCTTCTTCGTCTTCCACTCGATCGGCTCGCATTACACCTACGCGCTCGTGCCGTATGACGAGTGGTTTCAGAGCGTCACCGGCGTGTCGCTCGACGGCCTGCTGGGCTTCGAACGAAATCATTTCGATCGCCTGGTGCATTTTCTTTACGGCCTGCTGATCGCGCCGGCCGCGGTCGAGATCTTCGCGCACTACGGCCGCTACCCCGCGACCTGGGCCGTGCTGTTCCCGACGCTATTCATATTCGCGCACGCCGGCATCTACGAAATCGTCGAATGGGCGGCAGCACTTGTCTTCGGCGGCGACCTTGGCCAGGCCTACCTCGGAACGCAGGGCGACATCTGGGACGCACAGAAGGACATGGCGCTCGCGCATGCGGGCACCGTGATCATGATGATCGGGCTGGCGCTCGCGGGGCGGCTGCCGATCCGGCGCGCCTGAAGGATCGTCAGGATTTCTGGAACGGGAACGGCACCGGCCGCACGCGGCCCTGCCGCGCCCGCTCGACCGCGACGGCGCGTCGCCAGAACTCGCGCTCGTCGTTCGAGAGCGGCGGCAGCTCGCGGCGTTCTACTTCGCGGCCCTGCGGGGATTCGTCCATCGCAGGTTAAGATGCGGGTGTTCAGAAAATGGTTGCAAGCCCACTCATCACGACCGCCGCACTCGCGGCCAAGCTGGCTGACCCCGACTGGCTGGTCGCCGACTGCCGGTTTGATCTCGCGGACCCGACCGCGGGCGCATCCGCCTGGCGAGCCGGCCACATCCCGGGCGCGATCCATGTCGACCTCGAGCGCGACCTGTCGGTTGCGGTCGCGGCGCACACGGGCCGGCATCCATTGCCATCGCCGGAGGCATTCGCGGCGACGCTGTCCCGGCTCGGCGTCGGCAACCGGACCCAGGTCGTCTGCTACGACGCCGGCAACGGCGCTTATGCGTCGCGGCTCTGGTGGATGCTTCGCCATGTCGGCCACGATTCGGTCGTGGTGCTGGACGGCGGTTTCGCCGCCTGGGTCGCCGAGGGGCGACCCGTATCGACCGCCGAATCCGCGCGTCCGGCCGCCCGCTTCGTCGCGCGGCCGCGGCCGTGGATGGTCTGCGACGCAACCGGTGTCAGGGATGCCTTGAACCGCGGCGCACTGGTCGTCGACGTGCGCGGTGCGGATCGATTCAGAGGCGAGGTCGAGCCGCTCGATACGGTCGCGGGCCATGTGCCGGGCGCCGTGAATCTGCCATTTCTCCAGAATCTCGGCGCCGACGGGCGCTTCCTGCCGCCCGTGGCGCTCGCCCGGCACTGGGGTGAGCGCATCGGAGCTGAAGCGGGTCGCGACATCGTCTGCATGTGCGGCTCCGGCGTCACGGCCTGTCAGGGATTGCTGGCGCTGGAATCTGCTGGCATCACGGGCGGGCGGCTGTACGCCGGCTCCTGGAGCGAGTGGATCCGCGATCCGTCGCGGCCCGTCGCCCGCGGCAGTCCCTGATTTACATCAGCGACCGATCTGGTATCGTCCGCGCCCTGCTGCCGTCGAACAGGAATACCGGAGTGGACAGCGCGACGCGTGGCGCAGTGACGCCGCGGCCCTGGAACATCGAGGATTCCAACGACCTGTACGCCGTGCGGTCCTGGGGCGGCGGCTATTTCGGAATCAATGCCGCAGGCCACGTCGTCTGCCATCCGGGGCGCGACGCCGGCCGTGAAATCGATATCTATGAAGTCGTCCGCCAGCTCGGCGCGCGCGACCTGACCGCGCCGATGGTGCTGCGCTTCTCCGACATCCTGCGGGACCGCCTGCGCTCGCTGCACGGCGCGTTCGCGGCCGCGATCGCCGAAAACGACTACAAGAACCGCTATTCGGCGGTATTCCCGATCAAGGTCAACCAGCAGCGCCTGGTCGTCGAAGAGGTCTATCGCGGCAGCGCGGATCTCGGTTTCGGCCTCGAATGCGGTTCGAAGCCCGAACTGCTCGCCGTCATGGCGATGACCGAGGACGCGCCGGACCGGCTGATCATCTGCAACGGCTTCAAGGACGACAGCTACATCGAGGCCGTGATCCTCGCGACCAAGCTCGGCCGCTCGATCATCCCGGTGGTCGAGAACTTTTCCGAGCTCGGCTACATCCTGCGTCATGCCGAGAAGTACCAGGTAAGGCCCCGCATCGGCGTGCGAATCAAGCTCGCGGCGGAGGGCGCCGGCCGCTGGCGCGAGTCGGCGGGGGACCGCTCCAAGTTCGGCCTGTTCACAACGGAGATGCTCGAACTGGTCGAGGTGCTGCGCTCGCACGACATGCTCGACTGCCTGAAGCTCGTGCACTGCCATCCGGGCTCGCAGCTGCACGACATCCGCCGGGTCAAGGACGCCGTCAATGAACTCGCGCATGTCTACGCGGAACTCGCGCGGCTCGGCGCCGGGCTCGAGTACATCGACGTCGGCGGCGGGCTCGGCATCGACTATGACGGCTCGCGCACCAATTTCGAGTCCTCGACCAATTATTCGCTGCGCGAATATGCAAGCGACGTCGTCTATCGCGTCGCGAGCGTCTGCAATGCGCGCGGCATCCCGCATCCGGTGATCATCAGCGAATCCGGACGCGCGATCACGGCGCATCACAGCGTACTGGTATTCAATGTGCTGGGCGCCGCGCGGCTCGACGTGTTCAGCGTGCCGGATCGGGCCGCGACCGATGACGGCCAGCTGCCGCAGCCGGTCGCGGATCTGTTCGACGCGCACGCGACCGTCAGCGAGCGCCGCCTGGTCGAGTGCTGGCACGACGCGCAGCAGGCGCGCGAGCAGGCACAGCAGATGTTCAGCCTCGGCTACCTCAGCATCGAAATGCGAAGCCTTGCCGAGCGGCTGTACTGGGCGACCTGCGCGCGCGTACGCGACATGACGCGCAAGCTCGGGCGCGTCCCCGAGGAACTCGAAGGCCTCGAAGCGATTCTCTCCGACATCTATTTCTGCAACATGTCGGTATTCCAGTCGCTGCCCGACAGCTGGGCGATCGACCAGTTGTTCCCGATCACGCCGCTGCACCGGCTCGACGAGCGACCGACACGCAGCGCCGTGCTGGCGGACATCACCTGCGATTCCGACGGCAAGATCGACCGCTTCGTTTCCCCGCGCGACGTCAAACGCTCGCTCGAAGTGCACGAGTTGAAGGACGGCGAGGATTATTTCCTCGCCGCGTTCCTGGTCGGCGCCTACCAGGAAACGCTCGGCGACCTGCACAACCTGTTCGGCGACACGCACGTCGTGCACATCCGCCAGGACGACGAGCACGGCTGGTGGATCGAGGAGATCGTCAAGGGCGACACCGCGAGCACGGTGCTCGGCTACATGCAATACGACACCGGCGAGCTGTATCCGCGCTTTGCCCGCGACTGCGAGCGCGCGATGCGCGACGGTCGCCTGTCGGTAGCCGAGGGCCAGGCGCTGAAACGTTTCTATGAATCGGAACTCGGCGGCTATACCTACCTCGAACCGGATGGTGCCGCCTGAATGCGGCTGCAAGGAGCAATCACATGAACTTCCGTACCCTGTTCCCGGCGCTGGTCTTCGCGGCGGCGACGCTCGTCGCGCCGCAGGCGACTGCCAAGGATCCGACGACCGATGCGGCGACCGCGGCGACGCTCGAGCGCGTGCTCGCCGGCGACCACCGTTCCGAGGCCAACCGCGCGCGCGACGTCTGGCGCCACCCAAAGGAGACGCTGACATTCTTCGGTTTGCGTCAGGACATGACCGTCATGGAAGTCTGGCCGGGAGGCGGCGGCTGGTACCTCGAAGTGCTGGCGCCCGTGCTTCGCGAGCGCGGCCATTACATCGCGGCCAGCTGGGACCCGAAGTCCGAAAGCAAGTATGTCCAGGAGAACTCGAAGAAGCTCGCCGACAAGCTCGCCGCGCGGCCGGACCTGTACGACCGCGTCAAGATGACCGCGCTGCAGGTCCCGAATGAACTGAAACCCGTGCCGGACGGCAGCGTGGACATGGTGCTCACGTTCCGGAACATCCACAGCTGGATGGGCAACGACGGCGCCGAAGCGATGTTCAAAGCGATGTTCGCCGCGCTGAAACCGGGTGGCATCCTGGGCGTCGTTGAACACCGCGCCCGACGACGACGCGCCGCAGGATCCGAAGGCCGAGTCGGGCTACGTGCGGACCGACTACGCAATCGCGCTGGCTGAAAAAGCGGGCTTCGAGCTCGTGGGCGAGAGCGAGATCAACGCCAATCCGAAGGACACAAAAGACCACCCGAATGGCGTGTGGTCGCTGCCGCCGACCTTCGAAGGCGGCGACACGGATCGCGAGAAGTACGCCGCGATCGGCGAAAGCGATCGGTTCACGCTGCGGTTCCGAAAACCGTTCTGAGGTTCGTCAGTTTGACGCGACGGCGACGCGCGCGGCGCCGTCGCAGTGCAGGAACTTCGACGTCGTGAGCCAGGCGGGATCGGGATAGTATGAGAAGATCACTCCGCCACCGCGGACCGTGTCGATCACCCGCCGTGCAATGGCCTCACGGAGCGCAGGGCATCCCCAGCTCCTGCCGACGCGCCCACTTGCATTGGCGGCAGCCGGATCAACGTACTTCGCCCCGTGCATCACGATCGCTCGCGCTCGCGCCTGGCTGTTGAAGCCTGGCTCGAGGCCGTCGAGACGCAGCGAGTAGCCGTTGTGCCCAACATAGGCATCCGCCGTCCGGAACAATCCGAGGCTGGACTGGCGGCTTCCCACCACGTCGGAAAAGCGCGTGGCTGCCGCATCGCCGCTGTTGCGTCCGTGCGCAACGAGTTCCTTGAAGAGCAGTTGGCCCGAGCGCAGATCGAAGACCCACAATCTCGGACGCGATGACGGCAGTGAATAGTCAATGACGGTCAGGGTGGGCGGCAACACGAGATCGCCAGAAGCCAACCCGCAATTGACGGCACTCAATGCAAGGTCCAGCACTTGCGCCGACACGCCGGCGCGGACCGCCGATTCTCGATCGAGGTTCAACGCCGTTGGCGCTTCGGTGCGTGCCAACGCCTGCGGCGCACAAAAACCCGCGAGGACAATCAACACCGAGGCAGAAAAGTTCTTACGGATCAACAAGATATTCTCGTGCAATGACCTGCGTGAGCCGCGCATACTACTGTCGGTCAATCTGCGGATCAACCGATGACCTCTCAAATGAATACACAGCCTGCTGTCTCAGCCTGTCTCGCTCTGCTGCTCACTCTGTCCGTCATTGCTGCCGCGGGTCAGACGCCGCCCAAGCACACCTCCACGCTCGGCACCGCGAAGACAATTCTGCCGTCTAAACTGAAGCCGGGCGAATACGCATGGCACCCCGAGTTCTCGCCGAAAGGGCCGATCGTGCTCATCGTGTCGCTTCCGGAGCAATTGGCTTACGTCTACCGCAACGGCGTGATCATCGGCGCATCCACGGTATCCACCGGCAAAAAAGGCCACGAGACGCCGACCGGCGTTTTCACGATCCTGCAGAAACACGAGGATCATTATTCGAACATTTACAACAACGCACCCATGCCTTACATGCAGCGGCTCACGTGGTCCGGCGTCGCACTGCACGCAGGTCGCCTGCCCGGCTACCCGGCGTCCCACGGATGCGTGCGTATGCCGTACGAATTCGCAAAGCTGCTTTACGGTGAAACGAAGACTGGACTGACGATAGTCGTCTCTGACGAGAAGAAATCCCCCAGCACAGTCGCGCACCCGGGGCTGGTCGCACCGGTGGACGCCAAGGGCCAAATGGCTGGCGAGCTACCGCGCACGGGCGACATCGCATGGCAGCCGGAAGCGGCACCGGAAGGCCCGGTGACCATTCTCATTACGAACGAGGATCGGCGCATCCGGATCTTTCGTGCCGGCGTCGAGATCGGTCATGCGCCGTTCACCTTGGTCGATCCTGACCGAAAGTTCACGTTGCAAGTGTTGACCCAGCTCGAGTCGTCCGCGACGGATGCGGTCTCCCCCACGACCGGCAAACCCATGCCTCGCTGGTTGGCGGTCTCCGGAGGAGTGGAAACCACCGTGACAGTGGATGACCTTCTGCGCGTCATCAAGGTTGCGCCTGAATTCCTGCGGCAGGCGGCGACCGTGGTCGGCCCGGGAACGACGATGGTCCTCGCACAGCCGGCGTCGACGACCGCGACGACCACCCCGGTCGAGACGAATTTCACCGTCATGACCGGGGAGAAATAGGCGAGGCCGGGCCAACTGATATTTACCAGAGGGCCCTGAGGCGTCCAGCGACATCGACACGCACGGCGCTTGCCGCTTCGCGGTTCTCGGTACCTGCCGGCTCATCGGGCCAGCCGATCCGGTCCAGCGTCGCGAGCACGGATGTGTCCAGGAAACGGCTGCGGGCACCGTAGACGTGGCGGTCGCCCGCAGCCTGCTGTTGCGTCACGTAGTGACGCAGCGGTTCGAGCAGGTGCAGTTCATCGCGCGCCCGCGTCATCGCGACGTATAGCAGGCGTCGCTCCTCGTCGAGTCCTTCTGCGCTCCCGGCCGCGAACTCGTTCGGAAAGTTGCCGTCAGTGACGTTCAGCACGTGCACGGCATCCCATTCCTGTCCTTTCGCGGAATGAACGGTGGACAGCACGAGGTGATCCTCGTCGATGAGCGGCGGGCCCGCGTGTTCGCCCGACGCCGCCGGCGGGTCGAGCGTCAGTTCGGTCAGGAAGCGCTCGCGGCCCGTGTACTGCCCTTCGAGCCGTTCGAGCATTTCGAGATCCGCCGCCCGAACGGCGGGCGATTCGTAGAGCCGCGCAAGCTCCGGCTCGTACCACGCGCGCACCCGCGCGATCTGACCGGGCCATGGCGCCGCCGGATGCGCGAGCGCGGCCATCATTGCGGCAAATGGCGGCCAGCACTCCGCGGCGGCGGCCGGCGCCGCGAACCGGGCAAGCGATCCGACTGCGTATCCTTCGTCGACATACGCCTGCCAGCAGCGTGCAGCATTCGCCGGACCCATGCCGGGCAACAGTTGCAGCACGCGGAATGCGGCGATTCCGTTTTTCGGATTGTCGGCCCAGCGCAGGATCGACAGCAGGTCCTTGACGTGCGCCGCCTCCAGGAAGCGCAGTCCTCCATACTTGACGTACGGAATGTTGGCGCGCATCAGCTCGATTTCGAGCCAGTCGCTGTGATCAGAACTGCGGAACAGCACGGCCTGGCGTGACAGCGACGTCCCCTCTTCCCGGCGGCGCAGCACGGAGCGGATGACGTAGTCGGCCTGACTCCGGTCGTCCTGCACGGTCACGAGACGCGGCCTGCTGCCCGCGCCACGCGCGGCCACCAGAGTTTTCCGGTAGCCCCGCGTCGCGCCGTGGATCAGCGCATTCGCGGTGTCGAGCACCGGCTGGACGGAGCGGTAATTGCACTCGAGAGCGATGACTTCCGCCGGCGGATCGCAGCGGCCGGGAAATTCCAGGATGTTCTCGACCGATGCCGAGCGGAACGAATAGATCGACTGGGCGTCGTCGCCGACCACCGTGATGCCCGCGCCGCCCGGCTTGAGTCCGAGCACGATGTCCGCCTGCAGCTGGTTGACGTCCTGGTACTCGTCGACCAGCACCTGGTCGAAGCGCCCGCCGACCGCGCGTGCGAGCTCCGGCTCCTGCATCAGCGCATGCCAGTACAGCAGGAGATCGTCGTAATCGAGCACGGCATGAGATTGCTTGCGCAGGACGAATTCGCGAAAGAGGCCGGCGAGCTCGGGGGCCCATTCCTCGCACCACGGATAGCCGGCACGCAGCACGTCCTCGAGCGGCTTGCCGCCGTTGACCCTGTGCGAGTAGATCGCGAGACAGGTGTCCTTGCGCGGGAAGCGGCGCCGCTGGGACGAGAGCCCGCGTTCGTGGCGCAACAGGTCCATGAGGTCCGCCGCGTCGCCGCGATCGAGCACGCTGAAGTCCCGCGGGATGCCGAGATTCATCGCGAACTCGCGCAATAATCTGTTCGCGACCGAGTGAAAAGTACCCGACCAGGGCAAACGAATCGCGCGCGTCCCGAGCACGTGCTGCGCTCGGCGCTTCATTTCTTCCGCCGCGCGCCGCGTGAATGTCAGCAGCAGGATGCGCGCGGGATCGGTGCCCCCAGCCACGAGCGCGGCGACCCGGTGGGCAAGCGTCGCGGTCTTGCCCGTACCGGCACCGGCGATGACGAGGAGCGCGCGGGGCGGCACGCTCCGCGCCGCGCCGAATGCCGCGGCGAGGCGCTGCGCATCATTAAGTGTGGTGCCACCGGCCCCCGCCATGGATTGCATCCTAGCGAGTACCTGTATATACATCCAGTGGCGTGCCGCGTTACCTGCGTCACCAGTTGCCCGATTATGTGAAGGCCTTCGCGGACTGCCGGGGTCCTGATTCGCTAGGGTTTTGCTGGGCAGAAGCATCTGCAAGGACGCCGGGACACCGTGGGCGACGCCGACAAATTCAAGAAAATCTCGACGGACGCGAAAGAGCTGTCGCATTACTCCGAAGAGCAGCGGCTCGGACACGGCCGCATCGAATTCGACGAGCTCGGCAACGCGATCTGGGTCCCTACCGCGGGCGCGACCGGCGACGACGTGATGCGCCTGCTGCTCAACGATCCCAACCTCGCATTCAGCAATGAGCACAGCGGCAGTACGCAGCGGCGCATCCAGCAAAATCAGCAGGGGCTGAAAAAGGGTTACGACCCTTACGAAAGCGGCTTGCTGGTCAAGAAGGAATGGAAGAAGAAAAAGGACCTTCGCGAGCTCTCCGACTGGATCAAGACCCGAAAACCGAAAGACGAATAGCGCGTCTTGACCGCGCGTGATCCCACGCGCAGTCTCAGCCGATGAACGCGCTGACCCTCGTTCTCGGCACCCGCAATTACAGTTCCTGGTCGCTGCGGCCGTGGCTGCTGCTCCGGCATCTCGGACTCGCGTTCACTGAGCGCCAATACCATTTCGGCACTCCGGAATTCGACAGCGAGGTCCCGAAACTGTCCCCGACGCGGCTCGTGCCGGTCCTGATCCACGGCGAGCTGCGTGTCTGGGAGTCGCTCGCTATCTGCGAATACGCCTCCGAACTCGCCGACGGGCGCGGCTGGCCAGCCGAGCGCGCACTTCGGGCGAGTGCTCGTTCGGTCGCAATCGAAATCCATTCGGGCTTCCAGGCGCTGCGCGCGGCCTGTCCGATGAACGCGCGGGCGACCGGCAGGCAGGTGCCGATGACCCCGCCCCTCGCGCAGGACCTGGCCCGTATCGATGCGATCTGGTCGGGATGCCGTCGCGACAACGGGGAGCGGGGCCCGTTCCTGTTCGGCGATTTCAGCATCGCTGACGCGATGTACGCTCCGGTCGTGCTGCGGGTCCGCAGTTACGGCCTGCCGCTATCCGAGCTCGCGTTGCGCTACCGGGACACGATGCTCGCCGACACGCATCTGCAGGAATGGATCGAGGCCGCCTGCGTCGAAACCGTCGTCGTCCCGCACGAGGAAGTCGGTGCGGGCGCCTGAAGCGCGGGCGGCGATGTCGTGGGCGAGCGCGATGGGCGTCGGCGCCCGACTGGAAACTGCTGTCACTGAAGCAGCCGGTCAGCTCGAGGGCGAATTTCCGGCGCGGCGGCCGGACCTCGCGATCGTTTTTGCGTCGTCCGCTTACGGTCAGGCCATCGAGTCGCTCCCCCAGATGTTGCGTTCGCTACTCGGAGACAGCCTGCTGTTCGGTTGCAATGCGACGGGCCTTATCGGCGGCGGCATCGAGGAAGAACAGGAGCCCGGCATTGCGATCCTGTGTGGAAGCCTGCCCGACGTCGCGTTGTCGACGCTGCACCTGGAACAAGCGACCCTGCCGCCGCTCACGACGTCGCGCGAACACTGGTGGCGCATGCTGGATGTTGGACCCGAGTCGGCGGCGAGTTTCGTGCTGCTCGCCGACCCCGCCACAATCGATGCGGAATCCTGCGCGCGCGGCCTCGATCGCGCTTATCCCGGCGCCACCGTGATCGGCGGGCTCTCCAGCGGCTCGCAGGCGCCCGGCGCCGCGCGCCTGCTGGCGAATGACAGTCTTCACCGCTCCGGCGCCATGTTGCTCGCATTGACCGGCAACATCGTCATCGACACGGTGCTCGCGCAGGGCTGCAAGCCGATCGGCGACCCGCTATTCGTCACCGCCTGCGACGGCAACCTGATCAGTGAACTCGACGGCCGTCGCCCGAAGGAATTGCTGACGGCACTGTTCTCGCAGCTGGACGAGGCGGATCGCACCGGTTTTGGCGATTCGCTCTGCATCGGTCTCGCGCTGCCCGGTCCGCGCCAGAGCGTCGGCGCCGGCGATTTCCTGATCCGGAACGTGCTGGGGCTTGATCCGGACAGCGGCGCGCTGTGGGTGGGCGCGCGGCTTGCGCAGAACGCAGTCGTGCAATTCCACCTGCGTGATCGCGGCGCGGCGTCGCAGGAACTCGAGACCCGCCTCGGGGAATCGCTGGTCGCGCGCCCGCCGCCACTGGCGGCGTTGCTGTTCGCCTGCGCGGGGCGCGGTCGCCACCTGTTCGGCGTGACCGGTCATGACTCGGGGACGTTGCGCCGCCAGGTCGATATTCCTGTCGCCGGCATGTTCAGCGCGGGGGAAATTGCGCCGGTGCAGGGCGCGACTTTTCTGCACAGCTTTTCCAGCGCATTCGGACTGATCCGGCCGCGCTCCGCCCGGACCCGCTGATACAATCCGTCGCAATCCGGGGGATTCCAGTCATGCGACGAATTTTGCTGCTCGCCGCGATCGCGGCTTGTCCGCTATGCGCACAGGCCGAAGTGCACGGCCTCGGCGCGGCCGACCTGGTTTCCCTTGCGCGAGTCAGCGAACCCGCGCTGTCGCCCAACGGACGGAAACTCGTCTACACGCTGCGCGAGACCGATCTCGCGGCCGACCGTGGCCGCAGCGACCTCTGGCTGCAGGACATCGAGGGCGGCGCTGCCGCGCGCCGCATCACCAGCAGCGATGAGAACGACACGGCCGCTGCGTGGTCGCCCGACGGCGCGGGTATCTACTTCCTGTCGGCGCGATCCGGTTCCGCGCAGGTCTGGTACCTCGCGATTGGCGGCGGCGAAGCGACAATGGTCACTGACCTGGCAGTGGAAGTCGCCGGATTCCGCGTTTCCCCGAAGGGCGACCGTCTCGCGCTTGCACTCGAGGTATTCCCGGATTGCGCCGATCTCGATTGCACGAAGAAGCGACTCGAAGAGCGCCAATCGGCAAAGCAGCGCGGCCAGGGCTACGACCAGCTCTTCGTCCGCCATTGGGACAAGTGGAAGGACGGGAGGCTGTCGCAGCTTTACTCCGTCGCACTGGACGCCGACCGGAAACTCGCGGGCCCGCCGGTTTCGCTGACGGCCCGAATCGATGCCGACGTGCCGTCGAAGCCTTTTGGCGGCCGCGCGGACTACGCGTTCAGTCCTGACGGCAGCCAGCTCGTGCTTGCGGCGCGCTCGCGCGGCAGAACCGAGCCGGTATCGACGAATTTCGACATCTGGCGCGTGTCCGTGAACGGCGGCGACGAGCCAGTCAACCTGACCGGGGACAACCCCGCCTGGGACGCGCAGCCGGCGTATTCGCCGGACGGCAGGTTACTCGCGCACCTCGCCATGCAACGGCCAGGCTTCGAGGCCGATCGCTTCCGGCTCGTCGTGCGCGACGCGGCGACCGGCGCGATCCGCTTCACGACCGGCGACTGGGACCGTTCGATCGGCGCATTCCGCTTCTCCGCGGACGGCAGGCGCGTCTATGCGGTGACAGATCACCTCGGCCAGCACCCGCTGTGGTCAATCGACCTCGCGACCGGTGCGCGCGAAATGCTGAGTGGCGCGGGCAACGTCGCGGAATTCGACGTGGCCGGAAAACGCATCGTCTATGCGCTGCAGCACCTCTCCTCGCCCGCGGATCTGTTCCTGATCGACGGTACGTCGCCACACCGGCGCGCTCTCCGAGGTCAATGCCGCACGGCTCGCGGAGATCCGCTTCGGAGAGGCCGAGCAGTTCCGGTTCGCGGGCGCGGGCGGTGAGGAAGTCTCCGGCTATGCGATGAAACCCTGGAACTGGCAGGCCGGAAAAAAATATCCCGTCGCGTTCATCGTGCACGGCGGTCCGCAGACGAGCTTTGGAAACACCTGGAGTTACCGCTGGAATCCGCAGGTGTTCGCCGGCGCGGGCTATGGCGTCGTGTTCATCGATTTCCACGGATCGAGCGGATACGGCCAGGCCTTCACCGATTCGATCAGCCGCGACTGGGGCGGCAAGCCGTTCGAGGACCTGCAGAAGGGCCTGGCGGCAGCGCTCGGGAAGTATCCGTGGCTCGACGGCGAGCGCGCCTGTGCGCTCGGCGCTTCCTACGGTGGCTATATGATGAACTGGATCGCCGGCAACTGGCCGGATCGCTTCCGCTGCCTCGTCAATCACGCGGGCGTCTTCGATCATCGCTCGATGTACTACTCGACCGAAGAGTTATGGTTCCCCGAGTGGGACCACGGCGGGCCGTACTTCGAGAACCCCGCCGCGCACGAGGCGTCGAATCCCGCGAACCTGGTGAGCGCGTGGAAATCGCCGATGCTCGTGATCCACGGCGCCCTCGATTTCCGCGTGCCCTACACGCAGGGCATCGCGACCTTCACGGCACTGCAGCGGCGAGGCATCGAGAGTCGGTTCGTGTTCTTCCCCGACGAGAATCATTGGGTCCTGAAGCCAGCGAACAGCCGCCAGTGGCACGATGAAGTGCTCGGCTGGCTCGACCGGCATCTCGGCGACTAGTCCTGCCGCCATTTCGCGCGGTATGCGAGACCGAGCGTGATGATGCGTTCGAGCAGCGCCGGATAGTCCATGCCGGCGGCGAGCGCCGCGTACGCGAAGTCCTCCTCCTTCTCGACGTTCGGATTGGCGTTGGCCTCGAGGAAATACGGCGTGCCGTCAGTGCGCACGCGAAAATCCATGCGCGCGTAACCCGTCATGTGCAGCGCGCGATAGATCCGGCGCGCGAGCTTGTCGAGCCGGCCCGCGAGGCCCTCCGGCAGGTCGCGCGCGACGTCGCTCGTGATGCCATGGCGCGCCTGATAGGCGCGGTCCCACTTCGCCTTGCGGGTCGCGATCCCGGCGCGACCGGCTTTCAGTTCGCCGAAGATGAACTCCCACGGCGGCAATGTCCGGACCCGATCGTTGCCGATGACGCCGATATAGAATTCGCGACCCTCCACATATTCCTCGACCAGCGCATCCGACGAGGTGTGCTCGTGGATGAATCCGATGCGCTCGCGCAATCGCGCCGCGTCCTCGACGATGGAGGCCTGCGAAATGCCGAGCGAGGCGTCCTCGGTCGCGGATTTCACGAATAGTGGATAGTGCAGGCGCGCGGGGATGCGAATCGCCCTGCCGCGTCGGAACACGGCGAATTGCGGCGTTGGAATGCGGTGATAGGCGAGCAGCTGCTTCGACAGCACCTTGTCCCGCGAAAGCATCATGCCGCGCGGGTTGCAGCCCGTGTAAGGCTGGCGCAGCAATTCAAGCCAGGCGACTACATGCTGGTCGTAGGTGACGATGCCATCGAATTCCTCGAGCAGGTTGAAGCACACCTGCGGCCGCCAGTCGGCCAGCGCTGCCCGCAGTTCCGTCAGGCTGTCGCCGATGCCGATCGGCCGTACTTCGTGGCCGCACTGGCGCAGGCAGCTGATGACGTCGAATTCGGTGCGATATTCGGCCGCATCCTGGTCGCGCACGCCGTCGAGCGTTTCGGGCGGCACCAGCGTCTCGTGGACCAGCACGAGGATGCGCAGCCTGGCCATCGCTCAGGCCGTGGCCTTGTCGTGAAGCGCGTCCGCCATCGCCTCGATCTCCGCGCGCCGCGCAAGTCCGTTCAGCCATTCGCCGGGCAGCGCCGATGCGCCGTAATGCGCGCCCGCAAGCTGACCGACGATTGGCATCACGGCCGGCGCGTTGGCGCCCTGGTTCGCCGCGATTTCGATGCACTGGCGCGGGTCGTGGCCCGCGTCGAACGCGAACAGCGCCCCCTCGAGCGCGGTGGTCGCCGCATGCGAGCCGATCACGATGCTGCGCAGCTTTCCCCCGCGCCAGGATCCGGCGGCGACGTCACGCACGCGCGCCTTCAGTCGCACTTCATCCCAGAGTCCCGGCACCGGTCCGTACATCGGCGCGAGCAGCGCCGATTTGTCCACGCCCGCCAGGGCGCCCGCGAGCAGCGCCGCGACAAAGCGAACCGCATCGAGCGTCAGCGGGGCCTGGTGCGTGACGCGCGTGCAGATGAACGGCGGCTTCGATTGCGGCGCGCGCATCGCCATGGTGCCATGCGACGGCAGGGCCGATGCGCGCGAGCGGTTCGGCATCCGCCCGCACCGGATCGTGCGACCCGGCATAGGGGTTGCCGGTCCATTGCGCGGTTGCGAGCGCGCGCACCGTCGCCGCGCTCGCGCCGACACAGGCGCCGGTGCTCGACCAGCGACCGGCGCGCTGCCAAGATTGATAGCGCTGCACCTGGTCGGCCGGGTCATTGCCGCTGCGGGCGACGAAGCTCTCCGCGAGGCAAAGCGCCATCGCAGTCCTGTCCGCCCACGCACCGGCGGGCAGGCCATGCACGGCATGGCCCTCGGCTTCCGCCGCCGCGAGCCCGAGCAGCATGCCACGCAGGCGATCGCGAAATTCCCCGGCGGTTGGCGCATCGCGGACGGGATCGGGCGTCGCCAGATCACGGCGGCGCAGCGGCCGCCAGGCACGGACGAAATCGCACTGCGCGTCGGTCTCGGGCACGGTGGGCCAGGATGACGACCGCGCGGAGTCGCGCCAGCGCTCGTTCAGCCGCGAGAGCGCGCCGGCGCCGTTGCTCACTTCACTCGCGAACCAGCATCCGGCGACGAGATTGGTGCGCCCGATGCCGGCACGGCAGTGCAGATAGATGCACCGGCCGTCACCGAGCGCCGCATCGAGCGCATCGAGTATTTCCTGCATGTATTCCGCCGAATGCGGCAACCCGTGATCCGGGATGGGAAGACGCCTGTAGACGACCGGCGCGCCTGAAGACACCTTCGACAAAACGCCCTCGTACGGTTCCCGTTCGCCGGACTCGGTCAGGTCGAAGAAGCAGTCGATGCCGACATCGAGCAGCCGTCGCAGCCGCTCCCGGGTTTCGTCCCCGTCGCGGCCCCCTGGATACTCACCGCATAGAATGCGGCCAGGTTCCAGCCAGTAGCTGTTCGGCAGCGGCAGCGGCTGGTCGGCCACGTCAGGCGCCGCTCGGCGTCTGCGTGCGCTCGAGCGCTTTGAAGTCGAACGACGCGGGATCGGCGAGGTGCGAAGTCTCGACGTTGCAGAGCGCAGTGAAAATCGAATCGACGCGGCCTGGGCTTTCGCGATCCCAGTCCGCCAGCATGCGGGCAACGGCGACGCGCTGCAGATTCGGCTGCGAACCGCAGAGCGTGCACGGAATGATCGGAAAGCCGCGCGCACGCGCATAGCGCGCGATCTCGCGTTCCGGGACATAGCACAGCGGCCGGATCACGACGTTGGCGCCGTCGTCGGACAGGAGCTTCGGCGGCATCGCCTTCAGGCGGCCGCCATGGAACAGGTTCAGGAACAGCGTTTCAACGATGTCGTCGCGATGGTGACCGAGCGCGATGCGCGTGAAGCCATTCTCGCGTGCGAACCGGTACAGCGCGCCGCGGCGCAGCCTGCTGCACAGGCCGCATTGCGTACGGCCTTCGGGGATCACGCGCCGCACGACCGAATAGGTATCCTGCTGGATCACGTGATACGGCACGCCGAGCGACTGAAGGTATTCCGGCAGCACGTGCTCGGGGAATCCCGGCTGCTTCTGGTCCAGGTTCACCGCGCAGAGTTCGAACTCGACCGGGGCCGCACGCTGGAGCGACAGCAGCATGTCGAGCAGCGTGTAGGAATCCTTGCCGCCGGACAGGCATACCATGACGCGGTCGCCCGCCCCGATCATGCTGAAATCCGCGATCGCCTTGCCGACGAGGCCGCGCAGCCGCGCGGCGAGTCGGCGGAAATTGCCGGTGGTCTCGGTGTGCGCCGGATTCATGCGGCCATTCTAGTTTTCCGAGACGTACTTGCGCTCCAGATATCGCAGGAACGGCGTCGCAGACAACGGCTTGCCGGTAGCATGCTGGACCAGCTGCGGCACGCCCATGCTGGCGCCGGTCGAATGCACGCGTTCGCGCAGCCAGCCGAGCAGCCCGCCGAACTGACCTGCGGCAATTTCGCTCTCGACACCTGGCTGTTGCTCGCGGATCGTCTCCCACAGCTGGCCGGCGATCACCGCGCCAACGCCATACGACGGAAAGTGTCCGAACGAACCGACCGCCCAATGGATGTCCTGCAGGACACCTTCGAGATCGGTCGCCGGTACCAGGCCGAGGCGATCCGATGACAGCATGTTCCATGCCTCGCGCAGGTCCTTGACGGCGAGCTCGCCCGACAGCAGCCGGCGTTCGAGTTCGTAGCGCATCCAGATGTGCGTCTGATACGTCAGCTCGTCGGCGTCCATGCGGTTCGGGCCGCGCGCGACGCGGTTGAGCCAGCGGTACAGGTTGTCCTCGGACCATTCCGGACCGGCGGCGCCGTAATGCTTCTCGAAGAGCGGCCTCAGGTAGGTGACGAAAGCGCGGCTCCTGCCGACCATCATCTCGAGCAGCAGCGACTGGCTTTCCTCGAGCGCCATGCCGCGGTCCTGGCCAACCGGCTGGTCGACCCATTCCGATGGGAGGCCGAGATCGTAAAGCGCCTGTCCGGTTTCATGCAGCGTGCCGAGCAGGCCCTGAAATGGATCCTTCAGCTCGAATTTCGTGGTGACGCGCATGTCGCCCGGCACGCCCTCGGTGAATGCGTGGTCGCTGTCGTCGAATCGGCCGCGGTCGAATGGAAAACCGAGCGCCTTCATGACGTCGATACAGAGGCCGCGCTGACGGCTCACCGAGAAACGTCCCTCGATCGGCAGCGGTGGCTTCGTGGACTGCAGTTCGATCGCTTCCGTGACGAGGCCGGGCAGGCGCTGCGTCAGCGGCGTGAAGATCGCGTCGATGTCGCGCGCCAGCAGGCCCGGCGTGAACTCGTCGGCTAGCGCATCCCAGGGTTCGAGCGAGAATCGCTGGCCGAGCAGTTCCGCCTTGCTGCGCACGAGCTTGATCGTCTCGTCGAGCTGCGGGGCCAGAACGCCGAAATCGTTGGACTCGCGGGCCTCGCGCCAGCGCGCTTCGGCCCGCGCGATGGCCTTCGCCATGCGCGCGATCAGCGACTGCGGCGTCGCGATGGCGTGATCGTGCAGGCGGCGCATCTCGCGCAGGTTCGCGCTCTGCCAGCCCGCGAGCGCCTGTGCATTGGCATCCGCGCGGTCCAGCAGGCGCGATATGCGCGGCGAGACCAGGAGCGTATGGCACTCGATCTGCAGCGCCGCAAGCTGGTCGCCCCGCAGGTCCGCGCTGCCGCGCGGCATCGTGACCGCGGCGTCCCAGCGCAGAATCGCGAGCACGCCCCGGAAGGCGTGCAGCCGCCGGAACTCCTGTTCGAGTTGCTGATAGGGACTCGCCGTCGCCAAGTGCTGCTCCTTGCCGCCGGTCGGCCCATGGAATGCCCGGCGGGAGGCCCCACCGGGGCATCGATTCTACCAGTCCGGCGCCCGAACGCCGCGAATCGCGCTACAAAACATATTATTTTTCAAATACTTATGCGCTTCTGCCTGGCTTGACAGGAGCGGCATCGCAGCCGGGGACCGGCCCGTCTCAGGCGCTGCCGGTTGCTTCGGGCGTTTCGATCTCGAGCCGCTCGAGCCGCTTCGTCAGCGCATCGGGCGAACTCGTGAAGGGTGCGAGGAGCGCATAGAAGGATGGCACGACAAACAGCGACAGAAGCGTCGAGAAGGCGACGCCGAAAATCACGACCACGCCGATGGTCGAGCGGCTTGCCGACCCCGGGCCGCCGGAAATCACCAGCGGCATCGCGCCCATGATCGTGGCGATCGACGTCATCAGGATCGGCCGCAGGCGCACCGCAGCGGCCTCGACGATCGCCTGCCGGATGGTCCGGCCCTCGTCACGCAGCTTGTTGGCGAAGTCCACGATCAGGATGCCGTTCTTGGCCGCGAGACCCACCAGCATCACGATGCCGATCTGGCTGAACAGGTTGAGCGTGCCGCCGGAGACCCACAGCCCGATCAGCGCGCCGAGCACGGCGAGCGGTACCGTGAGCATGATCACGAATGGATGGATAAAGCTCTCGAATTGCGCGGCCAGCACGAGATACACGATGAGCAATGCCATCGCAAACGTGAAGAGCACGGCGCCGCCCGCCCTCTTGTATTCGCGCGACTCGCCCTTGAAATCGATCTGCGCGATTTCCGGCAGCGTTTCGGCCGCGGTGCGTTCCATCCATGCGAGGGCCTCGCCCAGCGTATGACCCGGCGCCAGATTGGCCGACAACGTGATGGCGCGCAGACGGTTGAAACGATTGAGGCTGCCGGGCTCGGCCACTTCGGAAAGCGCCACGAGGCTCGACAGCGGCACGAGCTGGCCGCTGCGCCCTGAACGAACGTAGAGGTTTTCGAGATTGGACGGCGCGGCGCGGTCGTCCGGCTGCGCCTGCAGCACGACATCGTATTCCTCCCCGTTCTCCACGAAGGTCGTGACACGCCGCGAACCCATCATGGTCTCCAGCGTGCTGCCGATTTCCTCGGTCGACACGCCAAGATCGGCGGCCCGCTCGAAATTGATCTCGACATGCAGCTGCGGACGGGTGGCCTTGTAGTCGGAATCCGCGTCGAACAGATCGGGGTTATCGGCCATGCGCGCCAGCATCCGGTCACGCCATTGGGCGAGCTCGGCATAGTCGGGCCCGCCAAGCACCACCTGCAGCGGCTGGCCGCCGCTTCTGACGAGCCCGCTTCGCATTCGTGGTATCGCGCGGATCGTCGGGATCGCGGCCAGCTCCCCGCGCAACTGGCTGACGACCTCGGCGGTCGACACGTCACGCTGTTCCCAGTCCTGCAGGAATACGATGGCCTGCCCGGTGTGCATTTCCTCGCTCGCTCCGAAGCCGCCCGGCACGCGCGTGTTGACGCGCTGGATCGGCTGGTCCGTCCCGATCTTTTCCGCCATCAGCTTTTCGACCTTCTGGACCTGGCTGACGGTGTAGTCGAAGCCGGCGCCTTCGGGCCCTTCCAGCATGATGACGAACGCGCCGCGATCCTCGTCCGGCGCGAGTTCCTTGGGTACGACCTGGAACAGCACGAAGCTCAGGATTGCGCTGCCGACCAGCACAGCGCCGAACAACAGCGGCTTGCCGACAGTGCGCTCGACCTGGCTCTTGTAGCCCGCGGACAGTCTCGCCAGCCGATGGTGCACCCAGGCGTCCAGGCCGCGCGGCGCCGAATGGGCCCGGACGAGCTTGGACGACATCATCGGCGTCAGCGTCAGCGCGACGAAGCACGAGATCGCGACAGCGCTCGCGAGAGCGACCGAGAGTTCGCGGAACAGCCGGCCTGTGTTGCCCTCCATGAATCCCACCGGCAGGAAGACCGCGACGAGCACCACCGTCGTCGCGATGACCGCGAATGCGACCTGCGCCGTGCCGCGTTTCGCCGCGACCAGCGGCGGTTCCCCTGGTCGGCGCGGCGCTGGATGTTTTCGACGACCACGATGGCATCGTCCACGACGAGACCGATGCACAGCACGACTGCGAGCAGCGTCAGCAGGTTGATCGTGAAGCCGAACGCCCATAGCGCGGCGAACGCCGAGACCAGGCAGACCGGAATGGTGACGGCCGGAATCAGGGCCGAGCGCGCACTGCCGAGGAACAGGTAGATCACGACGATGACGAGCAGCATCGCCTCGATCAGCGTGAGAAACACGCGCTCGATCGCTGCGCCGATGAACACGGTGCTGTCGAAGGCGACGAAGATCCGCGTTCCCTCGGGCAGGCTCGTCTGTATCTCTTCGGCGACCTTGCGGGCGGCCTGCGCGACTTCCAGGCTGTTGGCCGTGGAGGTCTTGACGATGCCCAGACCGACATTGGGCTCGCCATTGCTGCGGTAATAGGCGCGGCGCTCCGCGGAAGCGCGCTCGACGCGCGCGACATCACCGAGGCGCACCAGGTAACCGTCCTCGCCCTTGGCCAGCGTCATACGGGCAAGTCGCCGGGCTCGCGGTACCCGCGCTGCACGCGCAGCGTGAAATCCCGATCCGTGGATTCGAGCGTGCCGGCCGGCAATTCGACATTTTCGCGCTGCAGCGCCGCCTGTACTTCCGCGACCGTCAGGCCGCGCGCGGCCAGCGCCGAGCTGTCGAGCCATACCCGCATCGCGTAGCGCTGCTCGCCGCCGACCCGGATCCGCGCCACGCCATCGAGCGCCGACAGCCGATCGACGACGTAACGGTGCGCGTAGTCGGTCAGCTGCAGCGTATCCATGCGCGACGAGCGCATGTTGAGCCACAGCACGACTTCCGCATCCGACTCGGCTTTCTCGATCTCCGGCGGATCCGCCTCGGGCGGCATGCGATCGAGCACGCGGCTGACCGCATCCCGCACGTCGTTCGCGGCCGCCTCGATGTCTCGGGAGAGCGAAAACTCGATGCTGATGCTGCCTTCCCCGTTCCGGCTCCCGCGATTCGATCGTTTCCACGCCCTCGATGCCGGAAAGCGATCCTCCAGCACCTGGGTGATGCGCGTCTCGACGACGGCCGCGGACGCGCCGGGATAATTCACGTCGACCGACACGATGGGCGGGTCGATGGCGGGCAGTTCCCGCAGGGTGAGTCGCGTATAGGCGATCAGTCCGAGCACGACCAGCAGCAGGCTCATGACGGTCGCGAAGACCGGTCGCCGGATCGACAGGTCGGACAGGGTCATGCAGGCCCGTCGACGCTGATGGGGGCGCCGTCACGCAGTTTCACCGTGCCCTCGGTGACGATGCGATCGCCCGCAGCGAGCCCGCGCACGATCTCCACTTCGCCCTTTCGGCGCGAGCCCAGTTCGACCGGCACGCGCTCGGCGGTCTGCTCCGCCGTCACGCGGTAGACGAATGAATCCATGCCGACCTGCAGGATGGCAATCTCGGGAACGACCAGCGTGTCGCGCGGCTCCCGGAACAACTGCACGGTCATCAGCATCCCCGGCCGCAGCAAACGGTCGGGATTGGGAATCTCGGCCCGTACCGCCACGGATCGCGTGATCGGGTCGATGCGCGAGTCGACGCTCGTGACTCTGCCCTTGAATGCGCGGCCCTGATAGGTATCGCTGAGCGCCGCGATTTCCTGCCCCGCCGCCAGCATCGCGAGAAAGCGTTCCGGCACGGAGAAATCGAGCTTGATGACGGAGATGTCGTCCAGCGTCGCGATCGGCGTGCCCGGCGTCACGAGCGAGCCGGGACTCACCTGGCGGAGACCGAGGACGCCGTCGAACGGCGCAGTGATCACGCGATCCGATAGCGCCGCGCGCACCACGTTCATGCGGGCGAGCGCCGAATCGCGCGCCGCGCGCTGCGTGTCGACCTGGCTGATGGCGACGAGCTGACGTTCCGCGAGCTCCTGCTGGCGCTTCAGTTGCCGTTCCGCTTCGTGATAGGCGGCGCGCACTTCTTCCAGTCCGGCCAGCTGGGCGCCGCTGGAAAGGTCCACCAGCACATCGCCTGCCGCGACGATGTCGCCGCTTTCGAACGTGACTTTGCGGACGATTTCGCTGACTTTCGCCGTGATCGTCACGGACTCGTTCGCGCGCGCCGTTCCGAGCGCCTCGATCGTGTCGCGCCACTGCACCGGCGTCACGACCGCGGCGATTACCCGTGTCGCCGGCGGCGTGGCGCCAGCGTCGGAAATGTCGCCCCCGCAGCCGGCGACACCGGCGGTGACCAGCCATGCGGCCAGCGCCGATAGCAGGCGACGGCAGACATAATGAGTTGGCGCGGCCATGTTTACCCGCATCGGATGGATTGCTGTGAGACCTGTTCCAGCCCCGAGAGTTTACCCGCGACCGTCAATGCCGATCGAGCCATTCCGCGATCGTCCGTGGCAGGAGTTCCTGCGCGCTGCGGCTCACGTAGATGCCGATGTGGCCGCCGTCGAATTCGAAGCTCGAATAATCGGGGCTGCCCGTGAGGCCCGCGAGCGGCCGCGATGCGGACGGCGGCACGAGGTGGTCCTGGGTTGCATAGATGTTGAGCAGCGGACAGCGGATGCGACGAGGATCGACGGAATGGCCGCCGATCGACAGCCCGCCCCGCACCAGGCGGTTCTGCTGGAAGAACTGGTGCACGAACTCGGCGAACGCAGCGCCCGCCTGATCCGGGCTGTCGTGGATCCAGCGCTCCATCCGCAGGAAATTCGCGAGCGCCTCGCGATCATCCGCGATGTCGGCCAACCCCGCGTATTTCCGCACCGTCAACCGCAGCGGCATCAGCGCCAGGAACGCGGCGTTCAGCAGCTCGCCGGGCACATTGCCGTGCACGGCGATCAAGCGGTCGACGTCGATGCCCTGCACCCACTTGGACAGCAGATTGTCTTCGGTCTGGAAATCGACGGGCGTCACCATGGTCACGAGATTGCGCACGCGTTCGGGAGAAATTGCGGCGTGGCACAGCGACATCGTGCCGCCCTGGCAGACACCGAGCAGATTCACCGCTGCGATGCGGTGCGCTTCCCGCACGTGATCGATGCAGCCGCCGAGCTGGCGATTGACGTAGTCGTCGAGGGTCAGGCTGCTGTCGTCGCGATCCGGATAACCCCAGTCGAGCAGATAGACTTCGAGGCCGCGACCAAGCAGGCCGCGGATCAGCGATCGGTCCGGCTGCAAGTCCAGCATGTACGGGCGATTGACGAGCGCATAACAGATGACGAGCGGCGGGATTCCGGCAGCCGGCGCCTGCGGGCGATAGCGCCACAGCACGGTCTTGCCGTCGCGATGCACGGCCTCGCGCGGTGAGCAGCCTTCCCCCGCGAGGTCGATCTGCCCGAGCAGGCTCGCGGCCGCCGCCATGCGCCGGCCGAATTCCGCCATTTCGACCGCGGCCTGCGCCGGCGTCGATGGCAAGGCGCGTCACGGCGCGGCAGCGCCGAATTCGGCACGCCATTCGACGAGCGCTGACAGCAGTTCGGCCTGCGCATCGGCATAGGGCTTCGTGTGCGCGACCGCGGCATAGGCCGCTTCGCCGCATTCGATCCAGAGTTCATGCAGCGCGCGCAGGCTCGTGATCGGCGCGAGCCCCGGGTCGGACGACGCGAGCGCGGCGTTGAGGCGACGAAAGGCATCGGCCGCGATCGCCGCCGCATGCTCGCCCAGTTTCTGTGATGCGCGCTGCCAGCGCAGGTACGTGGCCGAAGCATCCATGTCACCCGCCGCATCGGCCGTCCATGCACCCTCCGGCATGAACAGCCGCCGGTAGCGCTCGGTGAACGGCGCGCGCAGCGCCTCGAATCCGTGCTGCGAGCCCCCGGACGCAATAAACGACCGGCAGTCTTCGGCAATGCCCGCGAAGTCGCTGCCGAATTCGAGAAGTCGCTTCAGGGCATCCGCGGGTGTCTCAGGCATAGTTCCGGCACGTGCGCCGCAAAAAGTCGGGGTTTGCATGAAGTCGGATGTTGGAGATCAGTTCATATATAACTATCTGATCTTTATCATAAATATTAAACGAGTCGATTTCAGAAACTGCGTTTAAATCATTCTTATTGCACTGCAACATGAGATCCATTAATATGCCGCCATCGTACCGACGCCCTCTCATTCAAGGATGCCAGAAATGATCAATCAGACCTTCGATTTCAACGCTTTCCTCGACGCCGGCAAGAAGGCTTTTGCCCCGGTCGTCAAGTTCAATGAGCTCTCGCTCGCCAGCTTCGAGCGCATCGCGCGCCAGCAGTTTGCCTTCGCGGGCGAAGTGCTCGACTTCTCGCTGCAGCAGCTGCAGCTCGCGAGCAATGTGCGTGATATCAACGACCTGACCGCGCGCCAGATTGAGCTGTCGACCCAGTTCGCCGAGCGCGCCACCCAGCGTTCACAGGACCTGATCAAGCTCACTTCCGAGCACCAGGCCGAGCTGACCAAGTGGTTCGACAAGTCGGTTACCGAAACCGCCCAGACCGTTTCCGACACCGCGAAGGCCGCCAAGAAAGCCGCCTGATCGGTTTCCGACCTTCCCCCTCGGGACGGCGCGCCTCCGGGCCGCCGTCCTTTTTTTCGCACTGCGGCATGATCCGGTACACTCCGGGCCATGACCAAGGAACGACTGATCAAGAAGTACGCCAACCGGCGGCTTTACGATGCGTCGATCAGCAAGCACGTGACCCTGGAGGACATTCGCGATCTGATCGTCAAAGGCGAGAAGATCCGCGTGGTCGAGGACAAGACGGGTGAGGACATCACCCGGCTGATCCTGTTGCAGGTCATCGCCGAACAGGAACAGTTTGGCAAGCCGATCCTGACGACCCAGCTCCTCGAATCCATCATCCGCTACTACGGCGGCCCGATGCAGGACTTCATGGCCGGCTATCTCGAGCAGAGCGTCGCCGCCTTCATGCGCCAGCAGGAATCGGTGCAGCAGCAGATCTCGCAGGTGCTGACGAGTGCGCCGCCGCCGATGAACGCGATGGCGGAACTGACGCGCCAGAACCTGGAAATGTGGAACCGGATGCAGGAAGGCATGCTCGCGATGCTGGTGCCCGGCCGTAAACCCCGCTCCGCGGGCGAGCCGGAAGGCACCGCCGAACCCGACGAGTCTTCCGCCGCCTAGGGATTGAAAGGGGTCGCATCCCTTTCCGGCCCATCCCTTTCCGGCCCGACGCTAGCGACTTGAAAGGGATGCGACCCCTTTCAATCAAAGGCCTAGGCGCGGGCGCCGACGCTCGCCGCGTATTCCCAGGCAAGCATCGCTCGCTTGCGCTCGACACCCCAGTGGTAGCCGCCGAGTTCCCCGTCCCGCCGCAATACGCGATGACAGGGGATGAGCCACGCGACCGGATTTGCGCCGACCGCCTGGCCAACCGCGCGGCTTGCGCTCGGCTGACCGATGGCGGCCGCAAGTGCTGAATAGCTCGTCGGACCGCGCGCGCCGAGCTCGAGCAGCGCCTGCCAGACCTTGAACTGGAAGTTCGTGCCGACGGGCGCGAGCGTGATGCTACCGCTGCGCTTGACGAAGACCTGGCGCGCGATGCCTGCGATCGCGTCGTCGTCGCGCGCGATCGTCGCGCGCGGCCATCGTTCCGCGAGCTCGAGGAATGCCGCGGAATCCCTGCCGTCCACGAACGCGAGCCGCACCAGTCCGCGCGGCGACAACGCCGCGTGAATCCGGCCGAACGGTGATTCCGCAAATCCATGGCGCAGGTGGATGCCCGAGCCACCGTCCTTGTATTCGCCGGGCGTCACGGCCTCGAAGTTCACGAACAGGTCGTGCAGGCGGCCGCCGCCGGAAAGTCCCGCTGCCCAGGCCGCGGTGAGCACGGAACCGCGCTCGTCCAGTTCCCTGCGCGCGACTGACAGCGCGACGGTCCGCAGATAACGGGTCGGCGACAGCCCGGCCCAGCGCCGGAATTCGCGCGAGAAATGAAACACGCTGAGACCCGCAACTTTTGCGAGCGCCTCGAGCGCGGGTTTGTCGGCGTGATGGCGGTCGATGTAGGCGATCACGCGTTCGATACGGCGATAGCTGCCGCTGTCGTCGGGGAGTGCAGTGTTCATGGGGCGAAGATTGCGGCCGCGGGGCGACGCCGGCAACCCGGTTCTTGCTGAATCTTCAATCGGGTTTCTTGCGCTTGCCCGTCAGGTCGCCGATTGGCAAGGTGCCCGATTCCTCGAACGGGATGGACCGCAGCAGGCCCAGCTTCGTAGACAGCCGGCCCTTCAACCGGTACCCGATTTCCTCGCGTGACTTGCGGTCGGCGCCGGCGATCTTGAGCAGCGCCGTCGCTGCGTTCGCGGTGACGATCATGTCGAATTCGGCCTCGCCATGCGCCGGCACGACGAACTCGCGTGCGGTCACGCCGGTGGCGAAAGGCTCGCCGGCGAGCTCGACATCCATGTCGAGTCCGTTGACCGGAAGCTCGATGGTGTTCGGGTTCAGGACGCGCAGCCGCACTTCCAGCTTCTGCTCGAACAGGCTTGCCTCGACCGCCCGGATGCCGACGAAGGTAACCTCGGGCGTCTCGAGCCGGGTGCCCAGCCCGGTACAGCCGACCATCAGGACCAGGCAACCTATCAACAACGTGCGCTTGCGCATTTCCTAATCATGCCCGAACGAACGCAGGTTCAAAGCCTGTTGACTAGTACTAACTTAGTAGTATTATCCACTCACTAGTGCTACTAAACAGGTAGGCGTTTTGTGGAGCCGGAAACCGTCCCTGCCGAAGGCGATAGCGAACGCGACGAACAGGAACGCCTGTCGCAGAAGTTCCAGCGGGAGCTGAACGCTGGGCTCGTCGGTCTCGTGCTGCTCGCGGTCCTCGACGGCGCGGATGAGGATCTCTATGGCTACCAGATCGCCAAGCGGCTGCAGGACCTCGCAAACGGCAGCCCGCCGGTGAAACAAGGCGCCCTCTACCCGGTGCTGCGGCAATTGTCCGCGAATGGCCTGCTGGCGAGCCGGATCGTGCCCTCTTACGCCGGGCCGCCACGCCGCTACTACCGCATCACCGAAGCGGGCCGCGCCACACTCGTCGAATGGCGCGACATCTGGCGCAGCACGCGTGATTTCGTCGATGGATTTACGGATTCGAACGGAGCATCCCCATGAACGAACGGACGGCCCCACGCTCGATCGAGCAATATCTCGCGGCGCTCCGCGCCGCTCTCGCCGGCGAGGATCCGGCGCTGGTGCAGGATGCTCTGTACGACGCGGAGGAATACCTGCGCGCGGAAGTGGCGGCCAATGCCGGCCGCACCGAAGCCGACACGCTCGAACTGATCGCGAGCACCTACGGCGCACCGGAGGAAGTCGCCGAGGCCTACCGCACGACCGAAAAGCAGGTCCGCACCGCTCTTGCGCCGCCGCCGCGCAAGCCGAAGCGCACGGCGCTCGGCCGCTTTTTCTCGGTTTATGGCGACACGCGTACCTGGACCGCCCTATTCTTCATGCTGCTCTCGCTCGTGACCGGCGTCTTCTATTTCACGGTGACCGTCACTGGGCTGTCGATATCGGCGGGCATGCTCGTTCTGATCGTCGGCATCCCGTTCTTCCTGCTGTTCGTCGGCTTCACGCGCATCCTCGCGCTCGCCGAAGGACGGCTCGTCGAGGGGTTGCTCGGCCAGCGCATGCCACGGCGACCGGTTTACCCGGTACAGGGTCTCGGGATCTTCGAGCGCATCAAGCAGATGCTCGTGGATCGGCGCACCTGGACCACGATGTTCTATTTCCTGCTGATGCTGCCGCTCGGCATCCTGTACTTCGTGATTGCCGCGGTCGGGATTTGCGTGAGCCTCGGCCTGGTCGGCGGGTCGATCATGGGGCTGCTGCTCGAAACGGGCGTCGGGTCGGGTGCGATCAGCATCGACGACGCGATTTACCACGGTCCGTCACCGCTGCTCGCGCCCTTCGTGCTGGTGGGCGGCGTGCTGCTGCTGACCCTCGTCATGCACCTGGTCCGCGGCATCGGCCGCGGGCATGGCACGCTCGCCAAGCACCTGCTGGTTGCCCGCACCGACGCGGCTTGAGGCGATAATGGCCGCATGATGGCGGCCCTGATCTTTTTCCTGTTGCCGGCAGCGGCCGACCAATGCCTTCCGGGCGACGCAGGTTTCCTGTCGATGCGCCTGCGCGGCAGCATCGAAGCCGAAATCCGCTGGCGCGAGCCTGCTCTGGAATGCGACGGCATGCCGCGGCCGGATGGACGCGGCCTGCGCCTGCATTTCGCCGGAAAGCGGGAAGGCGGCGGCGAACTCTCGATCGTGTTTGCCGCGCCCGAGCTCGGCATGGGCGTATCGGCGAAAGGCGTGCCGGTCAACGTCACGCTGCTTGACGGCGCGGGCGAGCGCATTTACGGCACGCAGGGCGACAGCCGCTGCTATTTCGACCAGGTCAGGCAGCGGGCGCTGCTGGCCGCTTCCGTCCCGCCCCGCAGTTATCGTGTCGATGCGCGCGGATACTGCACGGCACCCGCGCGGGCCGTGGACGGCGAAGGCGCGGTGCTGCTGACGCGGTTCGATTTTGCGGGGCTCGTGACATTTCGCGAGGTCGAGAATGCAGCTCCCGCCGAAGCGGTGACCGTGCAATGAGGCAATTGCTCGCGCTGGTGGTGTTCGCCAGCTTTGCCATTGCACCGGCCGCCTCGGTCGGACGCCCTCCTCCCAATCCGTTTCCCCGACTGCCACGATCCGAACTGCAGATCGTCACCGATTCCGGCACGCATTCTTTCCAGGTCTGGATCGCCGCGGACGATCAGAGCCGCATGCAAGGATTGATGAACGTCCGCAGTCTGCCCGCGGAACACGGCATGCTGTTCCTGTTCGAACAGCCGCAGTTCGCGGCGTTCTGGATGAAGGACACCTACCTGTCGCTGGATCTGGTGTTTATCGGGCTGGACGGGATCGTCGTGAATGTCGCCCGGAAAGCCGAGCCACTGTCCTTGCAACCTATTCGCTCCGCTGCGCCAGTCATTGGCGTACTCGAGCTCGTGGCAGGAACGGCCGCAAGAATCGGACTGAGCGCCGGAGATCGCGTCCTCAACTCGGCTTTGTCAGGGTCGAATTAGAAGGCCCGAGCCACTTGGCCGGTGGCGTTGCCAAAGCGCAACAGCTTATTGTTGCCTTGCAGCAACACAAACGGTGAGCGATCCTACGCTGGCGCCGCCAAGCATCGCGAACGGCGGTTTTTCGCGGCGACTGACACCGCCTGACGACGACATTCACTGTTGTTTTGTTGTCTGCAGGCTTTGCTTTCCCCTATTTCAAGTTTATGATCGGCGCCACACTCCGGGTCGCCGCGTTTTTTTTCAAACGACCGTTTTCACTGGTATTTGGCGAAATTCGGGGTTGATCGATGACGGTCGAAGTCAGGCCGTCGGCGAAATCCAACGGGGCAGCGTCTCCAGGAGGGTTCAGATGGCCAATCGCAAAATCACGCGGGCAGTACGCACCGCACTGATCTCGGCCGCAGCGCTCGGCGCCGGTATGCAGGCCGCGCCAGTTGCCGCGCAGGAGGAACTCGGGGAAATCGTCGTCACGGGTTCGCGCATCCCGCGCGCCAATTTGGACGCGCCGACGGCCGTCACGACGATCGACGCCGACGTGATCAATCAATCGGGCCTGATCAATGTCGCCGACATCCTGCGCGCCGTGCCCAGTTTCGGCGTTTCCGCGCTCACGTCGTCCAATTCCAATTTCTTGACCACCGCCAGCGGCATCAACACGCTGCAATTGCGCAATCTCGAAGAGGACCGCACGCTGGTGCTGGTCAACGGCCGGCGGTATATCTCCGGCCTCTCGGGATCGTCGGCCGTGGACTTCAACACGATTCCGACCGAGCTCATCGAGCGGGTCGAGATCATCACCGGCGGTGCGTCGGCCATTTACGGTTCGGATGCCCTCGCGGGCGTGATCAATGTGATCCTCAAGAGCGATTTTGAAGGCGTCAAGTTCGGCTACCAGTACGGCGAAGCGGACGCCGGCGGAGAAATCGAGAACCGAGTCAACTTTACCGCAGGCGGAAACTTCGCCGATGGCCGCGGCAATGCGGTCATAACGGCTACATACACCGATCAGAAGGGCCTGCTGGCGCGGCAGCGGAGCAATACGGAGGTCGATGACATCGCCACGTGCTTGTTCACCGGTGATCGGGACGACTGCGAGACTCCGGTTGAGGGATTCTTTTCGAGTTTCTCGGAATACGGCAATTTCTTCGTTCCGTCGACCCAGGCGTCGTTCACGGTCTCCGAGGGCACTGGCCCAACCGGGACCGTTGTGCCCTTTGATGGCACTGTATTCGGTTTCAACCGGCAGGCGTTCCGGCGCTATACGGTGCCGACTGAGCGCTATCTCGTCGCGAGCATGTTTGACTATGAGATGGGTGGCGGCGTGAATGCGTTCGTCGAAGCGACATTCGCGCAAACACGGACCCAGAGCGATCTCGAGCCGTTCCCGCACTCGAATAGTGACCTCAATATCGCCGGAATTCCCGTCGATAACCCGTTTGTTCCGCAGGCCATCAGGGACGCTGTCCTCGCGGCCGGCGATGACGTCATCGAGTACCGCCGTCGCACGACCGAAGTCGGCCAGCGTGGCGCGTCGGCCAGGCGCGAAACCTATCGCTTCCTGCTTGGATTCGAAGGCGACGTCGCGGAAAAGTGGAACTGGCAGAGCTTTTATTCCTTTGGCCGGATGGATGACAGCCAGCAGGGCACCGGCCAGATCAACGTCCTCAGCATGCGTGAAGCGCTGAACGTCATTGACGACGGCGCGGGTAACCTGGTCTGCGCCAGTGAATCGGCGCGCCTCGAAGGTTGCGTGCCGATCAATCTGTTCGGTCTCGGGTCCATCACACCGGAGGCGGCGGCCTATGTTCAGGCGCCCTCGTCACGGCAGCAGTTCACTGAGCAGTCGGTTTTCGGCGCGGAAATCGGCGGCCCCATGTTCGACATGCCAGCCGGACCCGCCAGCTTCGCGTTGGGTGTCGAATATCGGGAAGAAGAGTCCGAGGACGTGCCCGACGTGCTCACCCAGGCAGGTCTGAACGCCGGCAACGCCGAAGCGCCGACCTTTGGCGACTACGACGTCAAGGAGGCCTTCGCGGAAATCGAGTTGCCGCTCGTGAGCGGAGTGACGGGGGTGCATGAGCTTTCGCTCGGCGCCGCCTACCGCTTCTCCGACTACTCGACCGTCGACACCACTGATGCCTATGCCGGCCGCATCTCCTGGGCACCGATCGAGTCGCTGCGGTTCCGTGCGCAATACGCCCGCGCCGTGCGTGCGCCGAATATCGGCGAGTTGTTCGCGCCGGGCGGCGAGAATTTCGCGCCGGTGAACGATCCCTGCAATGGTGTGACCGCTACATCCACTGGCAACATTGACGAGAACTGCCGGTCGATTCCGGCAATCGCCCAGCGCATCGCGGCGACCGGGTCATTCACGCTCACGCAACCGGAAATCCAGGGAACCGGCGGCTTCACGGGCCAGGGCAACGAGAACCTCGACGCGGAAGAATCGGACAGCTGGACCTTTGGCGCGGTGTTTAACCACGGCGTCGGCGAGACCGGCGATTTCACGTTGTCGGTCGACTACTTCTCGATCGAGATCGACCAATTGATCGATACCCTGGATCGCCAGATCGCTGTCAACTCCTGCTTCAACGTGGCGCCAGGGGCATTCCCGAACGAGTTCTGCGGGTTTCTGACGCGGGATGAGGATGGGGCGGCATTGCAGCTGGGAGAGCTGACCGAGGTCAATTCGGTGTTCTTCAATGAAGGAAAGCTGGAAACGGAGGGCGTCGACGTTTCGCTGGCGTGGGGCTGGGAGTTGTCGGACTGGTTCGCGTCCGTTCCGGGGCAGGTTGCCCTTCGGTTGAACTACACGTATCTGATGGACTTCACGGAGACGAAGTTCGGAGATGAACAGGAATTCGTGGGCGACACCGGGTTCGCGAGGAACAAGGGGCAGACTGCGATCGTCTATGGGATCGGCGCGTGGGACTTCACCTGGGAGTGGAACCACATCGGCGATTCCAGGCCGCTGAGCAGCGACCCACTGTTCGCATACGACGTTGGCGCCTACGACGTGCACGATGTGCAAATCGCTTTCGATTTCGGCAGCAGTGCGATGGAGGACTCGATGCTGGGTGGCGCTCGGCTGTACGTCGGAGCCAACAACGTCTTCGACGAGGATGCGCCGGTTATTCTGAGTGGCGTGCCAGGTAATACAACGGGAACAGACACGGATGCCAGTGTCTACAACCCGATCGGCCGGACTTGGTATGTTGGACTGAATTTCACGTTCTGAGCATCAGAAGACCTTGACTTGATCAGTGGCGGGCCTCCGGCCCGCCACTTTTTATTCGGCTCTCGATCCCGGTTGATTGCCATTCGCGTGCACCGCGTACACTCGGGCCGTGGATATCGCCAGCGAGATCGCGAAGGCCTATAGCGAATTCGCAGCAGGGCGCCATGCCGAAGCGGCCGAATGCGCGCAACGGGTGCTGGAAGCATCGCCCCAGGATCCCGCTGCATTGACGCTGATCGGCCGCCTGGCTCTTGCCGCCGGCGAGCCGGAGACCGCGCACGACATTGCGCTGCACATTCTCGACAGACATCCGCAAAAGGCCGCGCTGTGGCTTGATCTCGCGCTCGCCCTGCGTGAGTTGGGCCGGCATCAGGAAGCTGCCAATGCGGCCCTTCAGGCGGCATCGATCGATCAACGTGATCCGGCTGCAAGGATCAGGCTCGGAGAAATCTGGCTGTCCCTGAATGAGCGGCAGCAGGCCGGCAATGCCTTCCGCCAGGCTTTCGCGCTCGCACCGACAAGCGTCGCTGCCTGCAAGGGCATTTGCCAGGTGTCGAATCCCACGCCCGGCTCAGAAATCGTTCGGCACATGGAAGCGCTGATTGCGTCGTCGGGCCTTCGGCCCGCAGAGACGGCCGGGCTCCATTACGCGCTTGCGCAGGTTTACCGGCGTGAAGGCCCTCGTCAGGAATTCATCCGGCATTTGTTCGCCGCCAATGCAATTCAACGAGCCAACTGCGGGCACGGACGCGAGGAGTACGCTGCGATCTTTGATCGACTCGAATCGGCATTCACCAAGGAAGCGTTTGCCGCCGCTCGCCGCGCCGATCCTACAGAGCCGTCACCCATCTTCATTATGGGAATGCCGCGATCGGGCACGACGCTGATGGAACAGATTGTGGCCGAACACCCCGCTGTTGCCGCCGGCGGCGAGCTGGACTACATGCGCCGCTCATTGCGCCGTGCCGTCGAGCGCCTGACCGGGCTCCCATTTCCGAGTGGGTTCGAGACGATCCCGGCGGCGGACATGAATTCGATGGCGAGCGCATTTGCGAAGCGGTTGAGCCTGACGGGCCGCGGATCACGGCACGTGACCGACAAGACTCCGGGCAATTTCCACGTTCTCGGACTGCTTCGCGTATTGTTTCCCGTTGGTCGCATCATCCATGTCACGCGCGATGCGATGGACACGTGTTTTTCGGTATTGCAGTACCAGTTTGACGATCAGTCGCCCCACACCTGCGACGTTGAACTGCTGGCTTACGCATTCGCCCGTTACCTGCGCATGATGAGTCGATGGCTCGAGATTTTCGGAAACGAGTTCGTGTCGGTCGAATACGAGCGCCTGGTCGAGTCGCCAATTGTGGAATCGCGGCGCATCTTCGGGTTTTGCGGCCTCGAGTGGAACGATTCATATCTCGAATTCCACCGCGCCCGGACACCTGTCAGGACGTTCAGCGCCACGCAGGTGCGCCAACCGATCTACCGGACCAGTGTCGGTGCATGGCGTGAGTTCGCGGACGAACTCGCGCCGTTACGACGCGCGCTCCAGCGGGAGCTGCAAAATGGCGGGGCCCTCGATTAGCGCGATGCCGCCTCTGCCTGCTCGATCATCGGCCTCACCAACCGTTCCCATGCGGCGGAGGAATGAAACCAGCTGCCTTCGACACCATGACCGATGGAGAAGACATTTCGATGGTAATCATCGCCATCGACCGGCCCGGGCAGGTAGATATAGCCGCCCTCGGTCGAGGGCGCGAATTCGTACCTGACGACATACCGGCGATGCCACTCGTGCATCGGTTCCCGGCCTCCCTGGTGAAAGGCGACGTCGTACCGCCGCAGGCCGGCAGGCTTCGTTGACAGTTTTCCCCGTGGCCAGTCGATGAACGCACCGATTCGGTCCTGATCGTCAGGGTCCAGATGAATCGGTTGTCCGTTGACCCGAACCCCGGGGCCATTCCAGATGTTGAAATGGTCCAGGATCGCCGTGTCCTCAATCTCGAGCGGTGCTGCAAGACTCGCGCCGCTGATCTGGATTCGGATCGTCTGGCTCTTGGCCGATGCCGGTTCGGACGCGACAGCGAGCGCGGCCAATGCAAGTGCACATAAACCGTACTTCACTTCGATCTCCTTGCGTCACTTGGAATGATCGCCGGATTCGATTGTAATCAGCGCCTCATGAAGAGTCATAGTGGCGACCCGGATACCCTCGTTCAAGCTGGCACAACGCTATTTCAGCGCGGCGAATTCGAGGCCGCCGCCTCCCATGGCCGCAAGGCGCTCAGGACGCGGCCCGCACATACTCGGGGCGCTGAATCTGCTGGGCGTGTCATTGAATGCGCAAGGCGAGCACGCGAAAGCTTCGCAAATCTTCGCCGAACTGGCTCGCCGGGACTCGAAGAATGCCAGTCACTGGATGAACCTCGGCACGTCGCTGCGGGCGCAGCAGCGTTACGAGGAGTCGCTCGCCGCGTATGCGCGGGCCGGCGAGCTCGGCGAGGCTTCCGCGGATTTTTTCTACAACGTTGGCCTTGTCCACTTCGACATGGGCAACTTCGAGGCGGCACGAACGGTCTTGCGCGACGCGGTTCGGCTTGCGCCGGGTGATGGCTGAGATCTGCTATCAGTATGCGGTGTGCTGCGACGAAACGATGCGGCAGGAAGACGCGATCGCAGTACTCGATGGCTGGCCGCGCATGCTCGGCCTGACTACGGACCTGCTGACGAAGATTGGCTTGCTGCTCATGAATCTCGGGGAGTTGCAGAGTGCCGGTCGCGCGGTTGAGCTCGCGTCGCGGGATCCGCAACCCGATGACGCTGCCGTCCTGCGCATGATCCAGGTGCAGGAACGCACGAATCGCGTGGCGGAAGCGCGCATCGGGCTTGCGCGCCTGAAATCGGATCCGCGTTCGGCGACTCTGGGTACTGACGTCAAAGTCGTCGAGGCCCGGCTGGCCGATCGCGAAGGACGGTCACAGGAGGCTCACGATCTCTATGTCGAGTTGCTCGGCGCCACGCGGGAATTTCATCTGCGTCATAACTATCTGTTCCCGCTGGCAAAGACGCTCGATACCTTGGGTCGCCACGACCAGGCAATTGCCGCACTGGAGGAAGCGCATCGCTCGCAGGTGGCGTACCTGAAGCTCACGACGCCGAATGCGGGGGCAAGGAGGGGCCCCTCATTCAAGATCGCGGATTTTGGTTGCGACGCCGCGGATGTCGCGGGCTGGGATCTGACCGGAGCACCGGGCGCGGTGGAAAGCCCGATCTTCATCCTTGGTTTCCCGCGTTCGGGCACGACACTGCTCGAGCAGACGCTCGATGCGCACGGGTCGCTCGCGTCAATGGACGAGACCCGGTTTGTGCACGAGGTCATCGATCGCATGATCAGCGATGGGACCGTCTATCCGCATAGGCTGGCCGCGATGACCCGTTCGAAGGCGGATGAAATGCGCAGCTTCTATTGGGACTTGGTGCGCCGCAAGATACAGCTGAAGCCTGGCCAGCGCCTGATCGACAAGAATCCGCTGAACATGCTTGCCTTGCCGGCGATCCGGCGGCTATTCCCGAATTCGCGGATTCTGCTTGCCATTCGCCATCCCTGCGATGTCATCCTGAGTTGTTACATGCAGCACTTCCGCGCGCCGGACTTCACGCTGCTATGCCGCGACCTGCCATCGCTGGTGGCAGGATACCGCCGGGCTTTCGACTTCTGGTATCGCGAAGCCGCCATCCTGCAGCCGGCCGTTCGCGAAGTGCGCTACGAGACCCTGGTCACCGAGTTCGAGCCCGAGGTACGGAGAACTGCCGCTTTCCTCGGCCTCGCCTGGACCGATGCGATGCTCGCGCCCGGTGAACACGCGCGAAGCAAGGGCTTCATCAGCACGCCGAGCTATACCCAGGTGGTGCAGCCGGTCCATGCGCGATCAGTCAGCCGTTGGAAGGACTACGAGAAGCACTTCGCCGAAGTGATTCCCCAGGTGCAGCCGTATCTCGACCGCTGGGGATACGGCAATTGATGCTCAGAACAGAAGGTAGGTCGAAAGAATGTATTTTTCGCCGGACGCCGGTGGCAAACCCGCATGCTGGAACATCCAGTAAGGCGGAAACACCAGCAAGCGCCCCTGGCGCGCGGCGATCTTGACGTCGAGCTGCGGAAAAACGGTTTCCCCGCCTGCGGCCACGTCGTTCAAGTACCAGAAAAGCACGAGATAGCGGTTCGCGACCTCGTAGATCGAGTCGAAATGCTGCTGGAACTGCTCGTCGGCGCCTGCGCGGTAACGCTTCAGGATCAATTCGGCCGTTTTGGGTGAATTCGGCACGTCAATGTCGAGACCGACATCGCGGTTGTACCGGTCGAGCGCCAGATCAATGCGTGCCCGGAAAAAGCCGAGGAATGTTTCGTCCGACAAGGCCGTGACATTGAGCTCGGTCCACGCCGAATTCTCGAGGCCGACGCGGTGGCCGCGGCCTTTCGGCTGTTGATACCGGCTCAGGGAATTGAACGATTCGATCATGCGTTGGCAGAAAGGCGGCTCCAGATCGCCTTCGTAGGTCCGGATGTAATGCCGCAAATCGGAGATGGTCATGACGAGTAGAATAACCTGCGCGCCGAGCTGGATTGAATGGCTGCCGGAAGGGTGCCGCTAGACGGGCAATCATGACCACTTTGAACGAAGCCAAGCGGTTGCTGCGCGAGGGCCGCGTCACCGAGGCGGAGCGCGTCTGCGAAGCCGTGCTCGAGCGCTTTCCCGACGACGTGGAGGCGCTCAACATCGCCGCGCTCGCCGCCGTCCGCGATGGCAAGCCGGTCCGGGCCGTGGCCATGCTGGAACGCGCGACATCGCTCGACCCGGCCAATGCGGTTTCCTTCCACCACCTTGGCCGGGCGCAGGAGACAGTCGGAAACCTGCCGGCCGCCCTGAAGTCGATCGCGGAGTCCGTGCGTCTGAAGCCGGACTTTTACCTCTCGCGGCTGCACTACGCGATGTTGCTGGAGCGCAGCGACGAGACGGAGGCCAGCGTGATGCAATACGCGCGGGCTCTGCACGACGCCCAGACCCGGGAACAGTGGATCAATGCCGCCACCACACCCGTCGGCCTGCAGAAACTCGTCAAGCACGCAGTGCAGATCGTGCGCACCCGGCGTCGCGCCCTGTTGTTCGCAATCGCCGCGAATATGGCCGGCCGCCACGGCCAGGCGTCGATGGCACGCGTGGAAAAATGCCTGCGCGTCTACCTGGGCGAGGAGCCTAAGGCGTTTCCCGACCCCCGCCAGCAGCCGAGCTTTCTGTATTTCCCGGACCTGCCGGCGAGCGCGTATCTGGATCGCGTCCTGTTTTCGTGGATTGCGCCGCTCGAGGCGCAGGCCGGGGCGATCCGTGAGGAACTGCTGCGGCTGCTGCCGTCGGCGGAGGGGCGCGAGCGTGTGTTTACGTCGGAGGAACTGGAGCGGCAGAACCTGCGCGGGTCGGGCGCCGCCCCGGGCTGGAATGGCTACTACTTCTATCGCCACGGCATGCGTCGTGACGACAATTGCAGCAATTGTCCCGCGACTTCAGCCGCGATCGATCAGCTGCCGCTGTCCCACGTGCGCGATCACGGACCCGAGGTCCTGTTCTCGGTCTTTACTCCAGGCACCCATTTGCTGCCTCACCGCGGCGTCACCAATACCCGGGTCGTCGGCCACCTGCCGCTGATCGTGCCGGAGAATTGTGCCCTCAAAGTCGGCGGAGAGGTTCACGCCTGGCAGGAAGGCAAGGTAGTAGTCTTCGACGATACCTACGAACACGAGGCGTGGAATCACAGCAATGAACCGCGGGTGGTTCTGATCTTCGACGTGTGGAACCCTTATCTCACCGGGATCGAGCAGGCGGCCGTCGCCGACGTCGTCGAGGCCATCGGAGGTTTCCGCGAGGCGCTGGAGCGCCTGTAGCCGCATGAAGCTGACCCAGCCATTCTTTCGCCTGCCGGTGCGTTTCGACGTCGCCCGGCTGCGCGCCGAGGTCGAGGCGCTGCCGGATTCGGCTTGGGCCAAACATCCGAACGAAATCGAGGGCAACAGCTCGCTGCGCCTGGTGAGCGTCGATGGCGGCGAAAACGACGATGTCGGCGGCCGGATGCAGCCCACGGCGCACCTCAGGCAATGTCCCTACATCCGGCAGGTGCTGTCGAGTTTCGGCGTTGTCTGGAGCCGGTCTCGCCTGATGCGTCTCAATCCGCACAGCGTTGTCCCGGAGCACGCTGACATCAACTACCACTGGTTTTACCGCGTGCGCATGCACATTCCGGTCATCACGCGCCCCGAAGTCCAGTTCCACTGCGACGGGCAGGTTGTGCACATGGCGCCAGGCGAAGCCTGGCTGTTCGATAACTGGCGCCGGCACCGCGTCGAGAACGCCACTGATGACACGCGCATCCACCTGGTCGCCGACACGTCGGGAACCGCGGCATTCTGGGAGTTCGTCGCGCAGTCCGGTGCCGGCCGGCTTCGTGGACAAAACACTCGCCTATCGCCCCGACATCGAAGCGACGCTGCTCACAGAGCGTGTGCTGCCGCGCCCCGTGATGCTGCCGGCCGAGGTGGAGCTGTTAGTGACCGATTTGCGTGGCGAGCTGGTGCCCAGTCGAAATTCTCGCGGAGGCCCGGACGCAGCTCACCCGTTACCACTGGTTGCTTCAGTCGTTCTGCTTCGACTGGCGTCAGCTGTATGCGCTGCGCGGCGAGAGCGCAGTCGGCCGGGCTGAGTACAGTGATCTTCTCGAAAAGCTGCGCTCTGCTTCGAAGACGCTCGCCGATGGGCTCGTCATGCGTACGAACGGCATCGAGGCGCACAAGGTTCTCGAAGGCAGATTGCTGCGGCAATTGCTGCAAGACACGCCAGCCACCTGACAGCAGTCAATCTCCGAATCGGAAGCCGTGCCGCGCAATGAGCAGTGCCTCGCGCTCCGCCACCAGGTCCCTCAATTCTTCGTCGTACATCTCCGTATAGCGCGCGTGGTTTGCGGTATTGCGCGGCGCCGCGGTATCGATGAAATCGCCCATCTCCTGGCTTACTTCCAGACCAACGGACTCGAGCATGCGCGGCAAGTCCTGTCGCAACGATTCCATGCGGCCGATCGTGAGCGATGCATCATCGTCGCCAAACATGTACCGGTAAAGGTAGGAATAAAAACCAAGCCCGGAGTCGCGAATCGGCGCCAGCGCGAACCCAGGCAGATTGATTCCACGATTGCCGTAGGCCGCCGGCAATGCGTCGACCACGCGGCCAAGCTGCGCCGGCCGATTGCCTAGATCCAGCAGGTTGCACACGGTGCCTTTGAAACCGAGCCGACGATCCTCGCTCAGCAGCCGGAACAGTGCGTTGGGGTGATCGCGCGCGGCCTGAAAACTGTACCAGGAGACGTAGTAACTCCAGGGATTGCGCACCAGGCCGAACACTGGCAGCGCAGCCGACTCGATCGGGATCAAATTCCGCGGCAGGTGATAGCCGATCTGCCTGGCGCCTGGCACGAACCGTAGCAGGCATTCGTTGACGAAAGTGCCGCCGGACTTGTGCAGGTGCAGGAAAACGAAGCTGTCGGTCGCGATCATCCCGCCATAGTCGGCTGCCCACGCGCAAGGCTCGCAAAGTGCGTATCCACTTCGGGCATCGGCCGACCGAGTTCGCGCTCGCCGCGAGCCAGCAGATCCAGCAGCGCGGGATCGGGCAGGAAATCGCAGATCATGTGGGTCCGCGCGAACGTCGGGTGCGCGTTCCAGACGCCGTGCACCGTGGTGTTATTGAGCGCCCACGCCTCTCCGGGCCTCATTAAATACGCAAGATCCTCGCATACCATCCAGACCTGGTCGTGGGACACGACCGGCACATGTATGCGCAGTGTCTTGGAAAAATACGGGGCACGATCGATGTGCGGGTTCACGGTCGCCCCGGCCGGCAGGCGTGCCAGCAGGCATCGCTGCGGCCGCGACCCGATATCCCGTTCGATGAGTTGCCGTATGTAGGGCAGCTCATCCAGGAGTGGCCTGTCCTCGATGGGCAAGTCCCCTTCTGCGGGGGTGAATCCGCGCAGGAAGACCGTTTCGGCGGCCCGATGTACGCCCTCCTGGGGGTAGCGATGCATTCCGCCGCGGATGTCCCAGACGGTCGGATCCAGGGCATTGACCTCGGCTGCAATCCGTTCGGCATCGATAGACAAGGGCAGCCGCACGCACCGGCCCACCAGGGCGTGTTTGTCGATCAGTGGCTGGTCAGGGAGGTCGCGCACAGTTCGAATGTGCCAGACAGCGACCCTCAAGGCCAAGTCCGTCCACCTTGAGCGAACAGCCTTAAAAAAAAAGATCAGGCTCGCTGTTGCTTTCCGGGCACAGAATTCGATCTGATTGGGCGGTTGGCAGTTATGTTGCTAAAATACAACAATGATTTCGCCGAGAATACACCGAAATTCCCCATGCAATGGCTCCTACACAAATCCCTTTACGTCGCTGCTCCTCGTGGCTATCATCAGACAAATTGTGAATCCGGCTCATACCCGACAACCGCTCGCTTCGAACGTCTCCCACGGCCAAAGATTCGTCGTGATTAAAAGGAGCTGAGATGATGCGGCGCGTCGGGCCTGAGCACCCTTCAATTTGGATACCGAGCTAGGAGCGTGACACTAATGGCTACCAATCGATCACTTAGCCGTGCCGTCCATCTGGCGCTGCTGTCGTCCGCGACAGCCGCCACGGCGTTTTACACACCGAGTGCAATTTCCCAGGACGAGCAACTTTCCGAAATCGTCGTGACGGGTTCGCGCATTCGCCGCGTCGAATCGGAAACCGCGAGCCCGGTCTTCATCGTGAACCGCGACGCGATCGAGGCGTCCGGTGTGACGACGATGGGCGAACTGCTGCAGCAGATTCCGACCGTTTCCGGCGCGGCCACCAACACCTCGGTCAACAACGGCGGTGGTGATGGCGCATCGACCATCGAATTGCGGGGTCTGGGCGAGCAGCGCACGCTGGTGCTGCTGAATGGCCGCCGCATGACCGGTATCGCGGACAACGGCGCCGTGGATATCAACCTGTTTCCGGTCAACATGATCGAGCGGGTGGACGTGCTGAAGGAAGGCGCGGGCGCGATCTACGGCACGGATGCGATTGGCGGCGTGGTCAATTTCATCACGCGCACGGATATCGAAGGCCTGGAACTCAGCTACGACTACGGCGTCAGCGATGAAGACGACGGCACGCGACATGCCGTCGGCCTCGCCTGGGGTACGTCCAGCGACCGTGGCAACGTGGTCGTCGGCGCGAACTGGAACCAGCAGGACCCAATCTCGGCCGGCGACCGGGCTTTCGCTGCCAACGCGACCTATCTTTACGGCAGCGTGTTCTTTGGTGGCTCGAGCCGCACGCCGAATGGACGCATCAGATTCACTGCGGACTCGCCCCTACTTGCGGCCAACGGGGGTCCGGCGCAGTTCAATTGCGATGCTTCCAGCGGCACATGGTCCGTCACGAAATTGCCCGGTGTCGACGGCACCAGCACCGACGATTACCGCTGCTGGGATGGTGCCATCGACCCCTACAATTACCAGCCGCTCAATCTGCTCGTGACGCCGCAGGAGCGCACGAGTCTGTTTACATCCGCGAACTACAACGTCTCGGATGAGACCGAGATGTATTTTGAGCTGCTGCACAACTACACGACCTCGGGCTTCCAGATCGCGGAGCTGCCGTTCGATTCCCGCGACGACAACATCATTATCCCGGCCAACAACTTCTACAACCCGTTCGGCCAGGCCTTCGGCGGACTCGAGGGTGTGGAAACGGACGCCGAGTGGCGCATGCAGGCGCTGGGCACCCGGCACAACAAGGTCGATACGACGAGCGACCAGATCACCTTCGGATTGCGCGGTGCGATCATGGATTCGGGCTGGGACTGGGACGTGAGCGGCAGTTACTCGCGCGTCGACCAGGATAACGGCGTCGATGGGTATCTCGTGTCGTCCAAGCTCCAGAACGCTTTCGGTCCGAGCTTCCTCGACCCGGTCAGCGGAAATGTGGTCTGCGGCACGCCCGGCAACATCATCGCCGGTTGTGTCCCGGTCAACATATTCGACGTCAACAACCCGGACCAAGCCGACGAGCTGGAAACGATCGCAGCGTCCTACAACCAGACCACGCTCTCCACGGTCAAGTCATTTGCCGCCAACTTCACGGGCGACACCTTCAGCTTGCCCGCAGGCAAGATGCAGATGGCCATCGGGGCAGGCTGGGACGAGTTTTTCTACAGATTCGACACGGACGCTCTGACGGATGCGCAGCCGCCGGATTTCCTGACCTGCGGTCTGTCGCAGGAGACCTGCTCGACGGACACCCGCGGTGATTACCACGTCGGATCGGTGTATATGGAGAACCTGATCCCGCTGTTGAAGGACCTGCCGGGCGCCACGGCCTTGAACCTGATAGTCGGCACGCGTTATTCCGACTTCAACACCTTCGGCGACACGACCGACAGCTCGGTCAAGATCGAATGGCGTCCGATTGAGGACTTGCTCGTCCGGGCGTCATGGTCCGAAGTGTTCCGCTCGCCGCAGGTCAGCGACCTGTTTGGCGGCGCGTTGGCCAACGCACCGACCTTTAACGATCCCTGCGTGGGGCTGACGGCGGCCCAGGTCGCAGCGAACCCGAATTACCTGCTCGCCTGCGAGAATGTCGTTGCGGACGGCGAATTTGAGCAACCGAATTCCCAGGTAACCGGTCTGCTCTCGGGTAACAACGACCTGCAGCCTGAAACCGGCGACGTGTTGAATGTCGGCTTCGTGTTCCAGCCGAGCGCCCTCGGTGGCTTCTCGGCGAGCGTCGATTACTGGCAGTACGAGCTCGACGACGTCATCACCGGCGTGGATGTGAATACGACTGCCGACGTCTGCGTCGCGACCGGCGACCCGATATTCTGCGGCCTCATCGATCGCGCTCCCGGACGGAAGCATCCGTGTGATCCAGCAGCCGACACTGAACTTCGGCAAGCTCGAGACCAGTGGCTACGACGTCGGGTTGCGGTATACCTTGCAAGGCACGACCGCTGGCAGCTTCACGTTCGGCGTGGATACCACGTATATCGACAAGTACGACTCAACGCCATGCGCGGTCTGCGGTAAGACTGAGGTGGCCGGCACTTTCGATCGCCAGTACGGCAACTATGCCGAATGGCGTGGTCTGGCGAGCGTCGGCTGGTCCCTGGAACCGTTCTCGGCCCTGCTGTCGGCGCGCTACGTGGGTGATCTCGTGCTGGAAGACCCGGACGCGGCGCCCGGCATCCAGCCCGACCTCAAGATCCCGGAGTCGACTTACCTCGACCTGACACTTGGTTACACCTTCAAGGAAAACCTGAAGATCAACCTGGGGGTCGACAACCTGACGGACGAGAAGCCGCCGATTCTGTATCAGAACAATGTCATCAACGCGAACACGGACGTCAGCACTTACGATCTGGTCGGCCCGTTCTATCGCGCAAGCATCAAGTACACGTTCTGATCCAGACCGGTTGATCCTCCAGGCCGCGCGGCGCAAGCCGCGCGGCCTTTTTTATTCACTCCCCGATCCAGGGCATTGCTAGCATGACGTGGACCGTCCGGAGTTCCGCGCCATGTCCAGGGTTCTCGCCTTCGCCGCCGACACGCTTATCCGTTTCCGCAATGGCCGGGGCCTGGTGCACACGACGACTGGCCGACTTCCCGCTTTCGAAACAGATCAACCGATAATCATCGGGTGGATCTGCAGGTTCGCTGTTCCGACCGATGTCGACGCGGCGATCGCAGCGCTGCCGCTTGGCGATCGCGCGGGCGCGGAACAGATCGTCGACTACCTGACGCGCAGCGGGGTCCTCGTCGCCGCGGGCGCGACCGAGGCAAGCGAGCGCGCGGCCGCGGAATCGGCCAACCTGACGCGCAATCACCTGCGATTGCTCGCCCGTAGCGTCTACGACCTCGCCTGCGATGTGCTCGGCCTGGGACCGGAGCTGGCCGAACTGGCCCTGGCGCAGCGGACCGGGATCGGGCTCGAACGCCGCCTGATGGCGGCCCTGGCGTCCATCGACGGCCTCCGCAACGAGTTGCTCCAGCTGCGGCGCTCTCGCATGAAGGAGCAGCTCGCCCTGCTCGGGGTGGACTCCACTGCGAAAGACCTGCAGCTTCACATCGGTTGCGGCCCGGGACACCTGCCCGGGTGGATCAATATCGACGTTCACCCGGCGCCGCTGGCGATGAACGTCCTCTGGGGCCTGCCTTTCCCGGACCGCAGCGCGAGCCGCGTGTTTGTCTCACATCTGCTCGAACATCTGTTTTTCCCGCGCGACGTCAGTTATTTCCTCGCCGAATTGAATCGAGTGATGGCGCCGGGCGGCATCGTGCGCATCGTCGTTCCCGACATCGAACAGTGCATCGCGGCGTATGCCGCAAACGATCGCAGTTTCTTTGCCAGCCGCCGCGAGACCTGGAGCTGGTGGCCGGAAAACACGACGCGTCTCCAGGATTTCCTGGCCTATGCAGGCGCCGGGGCGGAGCCCGCCTACCTGTTTGAGGCACACAAGTACGGCTACGACTTCGAGACACTCGCGAAAGTGCTAGGCGAGGCGGGCTTCGAGCGCGTCCGGGCGTCCGCCTACATGGCGAGCGAAGATCCGGCGCTACGCGTGGATCATGTGAGCGCCGTGGCAAAGGCCCGCTACGGCGACCACTATTACTCCCTGTTCGTCGAGGCCAATTCGCCGGGTGGATAGGGCCGGTCCGCTATGTGCCCTGCGGCGGCGTAACCGGCCGCTGCATCTGCTCGAGATTGCGCAGCGACGCCTCGCGTGCAGCCTCGAGTTCCGCCGCTGTCAGGCAGATCGTCTCTTTGCGCAAATGTGAACCGGTTTTCAGCTGTTCTTTGCAATACACCGCTACGCCATTCCGGTTGACAAGCTTGTACCCCGCCTTGCTGGCCGCCTGCACCGTCGTCACCGGAGGTTCGGTCGCCGGTGCGGCCGCCTGCACCGTCGTCACCGGAGGTTCCGTCGCCGCCGCGGCCGCCTGCGCGCCGACAGGGGCTACCGGCGGATATTCCGGTTGCGAGACACATCCTGCCATCAGCGCGAGCGCGGCCACGAGCCAATGAATTAGCATGAATTGATCTCCGGAGAAGGTGGCGAACATTCTGAGCGAGTACCCTGCAATTTCGCAAGCTGTGCCGTCCTGAGCCTGTCACGCATGACCGAGGAGCTAGTCTGCTGGAAATGCGGCGCGTCGCTGGCACATCTCAGCCTGCCACTGTCGCGAACCGACGAATGCCGCGCCTGCCGCGCCGAGCAGCATGTCTGCCGCATGTGCCGTTTCTACGACACGCGCAAGGCGAAAAGCTGCGCCGAACCCATCGCCGACGAGGTGCAGGACAAGACCCGGGCCAATTTCTGCGGTTACTTCGTGGCTGCCCCGGGCCGGTTCGTGCCGCGCTCGGGGGCCGAGGACCGGTCCCGGGACGCACTCGACGCCCTGTTTGGTTCAAAAAAGTGAAATCGCACTGGATTCGGGGTTTCCACACCCCCATCAATCGTCCACAATGAGGCTCGCGTCCCCTTCGTTCCAGGATCTCCTGATGAATCCCACTGCTCCGGGTCAACGCCCACCCCTCTTGTGGGCGAACGTCCTGATGTTCGTCCTCACGATGGCGGTCTCGCTGATCGTCGTCCCCTGGTATGGCTTCACGTTTGGCTACAGCGTGGCCGCCTGGGTCTGGTTCGCCGTGCTGCTGTATGCGAACGGTCTCGCGATCACCGGCGGCTACCACCGGCTGTGGTCGCACCGGACCTACGACGCCCACTGGTCGCTGCGACTCATTTACATGATCCTCGGCGCGATGGCGCTGCAAAACAGCGTGCTGGTCTGGGCTTCGGGACACCGCAATCACCACCAGTTCGTGGACGACAACGACCGCGATCCCTACTCGGCCGGCCGTGGCCTCTGGTTCTCGCACATCGGCTGGATGCTGCGCCGCTATCCGAGCGGCGACGTGGACTTCAATAATGTCCGCGATCTCCAGAAAGACCCGCTGGTCGCGTTCCAGCACCGCTATTACTACGTGTTGGCGATCGGCCTGAACGTGCTCGTGCCGCTCGGCCTCGGCTGGCTGCACGGCGACCTCTGGGGCGTGTTCCTGCTGGCAGGCGTTCTGCGCCTCGTCGTCAGCCACCACTTCACGTTCCTGATCAACTCGCTCGCGCATGCCTGGGGCCGCCAGCCGTACAGCGACGAGCACACCGCGCGCGACAACGGCTGGCTCGCCTTCCTGACGTACGGTGAGGGCTACCACAACTTCCACCATCAGTTCGCCCACGATTACCGCAACGGCATCCGCTGGTGGCACTGGGATCCGAGCAAGTGGATCATCTCTTCGCTGTCCTGGATCGGGGTAACCCGCAAGCTGAAGCGCACGCCCGACGTCTCGATCCAGCGCGCGCGCCTCGCGATGCAGTTCCGCCGCGTCGAGGCCCGCCTCGAAAAGCACCGCCAGGCCCTGCCGCATGTGGACATCGATGCGCTGCGGGCGCGCATGGCGCGTGAGTACGAGCAGTTCGTCGCGACGCTCGCACAGTGGTCGGCGCTCACCGACGCCTGGTACACGAAGACACGCGAGCGCATCGTGCAGCGCTGGGAGGAAGCGGATTTCCGCGCCCAAACGCGCGTTCTGCTCCAGCAGCTGCGCATGCAGCACCGGCGCCTGAAGAACATCGGCGCCCAGCTGGCCTGACGGTCGAAGGCCGGGCGCCAGCAGGCCTGACGGCTGTGAAGGCCGCTCTCGCCATCGACGCCCGCTCAGGGGCGCTTGAGCGGGCTTCTGAGCAGGCACTGGACCAGTTCCCGACTGTCGCTGTCCGGCGAAAGTTCGACGGCGTCCCAGGATCGTTCAACACTCTCGCCTGCAGCCTTCCAACTGGCTACTCTTGGCGTCCCCCACCGGAGGATTCGCCATGGCCATTTGGAAAGATATTGTCGCCAAGGATGCCGCCCAGCTCGACGAGACCCCAGGCGTTTCGGCGCCTGTCAATCGTCCGCGCCCTGAGGTCGTGCCGACTGCCGGCGCGCCGCAGAGTGCCACCGCCGCCTCGCGCAAGGACCTCAAGGAATCGGTGCTCGCGACCGGGCTGACATTCGAAGGCAAGATCGAAGGATCCGGCCACGTGCGTATCGCGGGTCGGTTCAAGGGCGACGTGCATGTGGACGGCACGCTGACGATCGAAGCCGGCGCGCATCTCGCAGGCTCCGTGCGTGCGGGCGCCGTCGTCGTCGCCGGGGAGATCGAAGGCAACGTCGAGAGCGCACAGAAGGTCGAACTGCATCAGACCGGCGTCATCAACGGGGACGTCAACGCGGGTTCGCTGTCGGTCGCGAGCGGCGCGCGCATGCGCGGACGCTCGGAATTCGGCTGGAGCGAAACCGGCAGCCCGAAGAGCACCGGCCGTCCCTGAGGCATCACACGGGCGATGAACCGGCATACGGCAACCATCGGCAAGACCCGGTCGTGCCCGCATTGTCGGGCAACGATCCTGGCGAGCGCAGCGGTCTGTCCGGCATGTCGTCATCACCTGCGTTTCGAATCGCGCAAAGGCGCACAGGCGGAACAGGCGGGGAAGGTTGCGTTCAAGGTCTCGGGTCAATTCTCACGACGCACGGCGGAGGGCCCGGGGGAGTACTCCGTCGTCGTCGTGATCCGGGATACGAAAGGCGCCGAACTCGCGCGCAAGGTGATCGGCGTCGGCGGCCTCACGGCGGGCGACGAGCGACTCGTGGACCTGACGGTCGAGATCTTCGACGCGCAGAACCCGCCATGGCCCTGAGAATTGCGGAACTCCACCACCATGCCGTCCGCGTCGCGCCGGGCCCGGATGCGACGGCCGCGGCGATGCGCTTCTACGGCGAAGTCCTGGGACTCGAGGCAGACCAGTCCCCCTGGGACCGCGCGGAAGGCGGGCTTTGCATCAACGCGGGCCCGGGCGCGCAGATCCACGTACACGGGGGAGGCGCCCGCGCAGCCACTGCGAGCGGCGGCTTCGACACGTCCGTGCCGCACGTAGCGCTCGCCGTCTATGCGATAGACGAGGCTCAGGCGGAACTCGACCGGCTGGCCATACCGTATCGCGTGGCACTGGGCAGGCTCGGCCCCGATTCCAGGCAACTTTTCCTGACCGATCCGGCCGGCAATCTGATCGAACTGCACCAGCTCGGCACCTGCCGCTGCACGGCGCGGGCGCGAACGGGATTCGGGCAGGCGCGCGTATCCGGCACAGTCCTGTTCGCCGACATGCGCGGATTCACGGCGGTTGCCGAGCGTCTGAGCCCCGGCGAAGTGGTGCCGTTGCTGAACGAGTACTTTTCGATGTTGTCCGCCGTGACCGCCGAGCACGGCGGTACAGTCTTCCACATCGCGGGCGACGGCCTGATGGCCGGCTTCGGCCTGCCGACGCCTGCGGACGACGCGAGCGAGCGTGCCGTGACCGCGGCGCGGCGCATGATCGCCGACTTCGCGCCGCTCGCGGCGACCTGGAAATCCCGGCTCGGCCTCAACACGGGGATCGGCATCGGCATCAACTCAGGTGATGTGATCGTCGGCGACGTCGGTGCGGCGGAACGACCGAGCTATACGCTGATCGGCGACACGGTCAATGTCGCGGCGCGACTCGTCCAGCGCGCGCGCGCGGGTGAAGCGCTGTTCTCGCGCTCCGTGCGCCAGGCGCTCGATCCGGTGCCTGGCGGCATCATCGAATTGCCGCCACTCGTTCTGCGCGGCCGCTCGCGGCCAGTCGAAATCTATTGCATGGCGTCCGACATGCGTCTTGACCTGCGGCCCGTCGCGGCCTGAGGCGCTCGCCGCGGGCTATAATGCAAAAAACCCCGACTGACCGCCGGAGCCGGCGGAACTGTCGCGGGTCGCGGCCGTCTATGCGGACGCGGACTTCCAACCGAACCACGGGGCCTCGATTTGATGTCATCGATATTGTTCACCGCCCCTTGGGCGGTTCGCGGAACATTCGCTCTGATTTCGGCCCTGGCGCTCGCCGGCTGCGACGACGCTTTCGGCAAGAGTCCCCCGCACGCGGCTCCGGCGAATCCATTGGCCGAAGGCGCCGACGGCCGGGTCGACCTGCGCTGGAACGCTGTCGAGGACGCCACGAGCTACACGATCCTGTGGCGTGACGAAACGACACCTGGCCATGAATTTACTAATCAAATCAAAGATATAGAGACTACGACTTTTTCGCATACGGGGCTCGTCAACCTGCGGACGTATCGCTACCGCATCGCCGGTGAAACTGGCGGGGGACGCGGGCCGGAGAGCGTTGCTGTCAGCGCGACTCCCGGTCCGGTGCCCGGCCCGGTCGAGTGGACCGCCGTGACGAGCCAGAATCCCGGCCACACGATCCATTTCGCGACGGCGACCAACGCGACGCATTACCGCATCTATTTTGCCTCCGCGGAATCGCAGCTGCTGGGCCGCCGTCCGATAGCTTTCTTCAACGAGGAGAATGCGTCGCCGCACGTCCGCCCGACGGTCAATCTGCTTACGCCCGTGTTCTACCGCGTCATCGCGATGAATGACGACCGCATCGGCGTCGGTGGCCCGATCGTGGTCTCGCCGACCCACGCGATCACGCAGCTCGATCTGCCGCGCGTGAACACGGCCTGGGGCGATACGAACAACGACGGCTGCGCCGATACGGTGACCTCGACGGGAACTCCGGCGGCGCCTATCTGCGGCAGCGGCCAGACCGCCCGGGTGTTGGCGGACGTGGGTCTCGGGGACCTGCTCGCAGCGGGGCGCACGACGGGCGACTCGCGTTTCGCCGACTTCACCGGCGACGAGAACGAGGACCTGTTCAGTAACACCCTGTCGCCCGCCGGAACGGCGGCTTCGATCGCGCTGCTTCACGTAAACCAGGCCAATGGCAATTTTCAGACCTCGGCCGGCCTGTCGACACTCGCGATCGGCGGCTTTGGCGGCACGCTGCTCGCCGCAGACTTCGACAATGACGGCGACATCGATCTGTTCGCGCCGAACGACCACACGCGGGGTGATGGCGCGCGCAACTGGCTGCTGATCAACGACGGCGGCGGCGTGTTCACGGACACGGCGGCCGCCGCCGGCGTCGATACAAACCCGGTCGGCGCCGCCTATGTGCCGCGGGGCGGCCAGGCGGTCGACTTCAACGAAGACGGATTCGTCGATCTGTTGTTCGGGTCACGGCTCATGCTCAATGACGGCGACGGCACTTTCAGCGACGGCAGCGTCGCGGCCGGCATGCCGGTGCAGGCGGACGAGGGATTGAAGCTGTTCGACGTGGACCTCGACGGCGATCTCGATCTGCTGCATCTCGACGGCTCGGTGACGCGGCTTTACCGCAACACCGCGGGCGTGTTCGACGCCGGCACGATCGTGAACCAGGACATCCTGAATACCTTCGGCCGCGGACTGAATGCCTGCGACGTCAATGGCGATGGATTCGAGGACGTGCTGATCGCGAACAACCTCACGGCGACGGGCATCGGTCTGCCGAAACTTTTCGTTAATGTTGCGGGCACGCTGATGTCCTCGGCCGTGCAGCGCGAAGTTAGTCGCGAATTCGAACGACCTCGTTGGACCAAACGACCTGCTCGCCTGTGCGGACGCCGACAAGAACGGAATGATCGACATCCTGGCGCGCTGGGGCGCGAATTACCGGCTGATGCGCGGAGTATCGCTGAGCAGGCAGATCCGCCTTCGAGTGGTCGGCATCGGCGGCGAGCGCAATCAGCAGGGCCGCATCGTGCGCATCACGCCGCAGGACCAGCCGAACCGCGTCATGACGCGCGCGATCGAGTCGGGTTCCGGGCTGCATTCCCAGAACCAGTACGACCTTCTGATCGGTGCACCCTGGCCCGGCGAGTACGACATCACGGTCGGCTTTGCGGCCGGCGACGTGACGACGACCGCCGAGGCGGGCGACGAGCTGACGATCTTCGCCGACGGGCGCGTCGAGGACGAAATCGAGGACTAGTCGCTAGCCGAGCGCGTTCTCCAGGTCCGCGATCAGGTCGCAGGCCTCCTCGATGCCGACCGACAGCCGCACCAGCGAATCGCTGATGCCGAGCTTCGCGCGCGCGTCCAGCGGCACTGATGCGTGCGTCATGATCGCCGGATGATCCACCAGGCTCTCGACGCCGCCCAGGCTCTCCGCGATCGTGAAGAGTTCGAGGCGCTCGAGGAATGCGCGCGCCTCCGCGAGGCCGCCCTTCAGGAAAAACGTCACGATGCCACTGCCCCCGTTCGGCATCTGGCGTGCGGCCAGCTCGCGCTGCGGATGAGAGGCGAGGCCCGGATACAGCACGCGCTCGACGCGGGGATGCCGTTCGAGGCGCTCCGCGATCGCCTGCGCCGACTCGCTCGACTGGCGCATGCGCAGCGGCAGCGTTTTGAGGCCGCGCAGCGCGAGGAAGCTGTCGAACGGGCCGCCGATCGCACCGATCGCGTTCTGCAGGAAGGCGATGCGCTCGCCGAGCGCCGCGTCGCGCACCACCGCGATGCCCCCGACCATATCCGAATGGCCATTCAGGAATTTGGTCGCCGAATGCATGACGATGTCGGCGCCGAGTTCGAGCGGGCGCTGAATCCATGGCGTCGCGAACGTGTTATCGACGACCAGCAGGATGCCGCGCGCGCGCGCCGTCTCAGCGAGTGGCGCGATGTCGACGAGCCTGAGCAGCGGGTTGCTCGGCGATTCGATCCAGATCATCCGGGTATTGGGGCGGATGGCGGCCGCGGCGGCCTTCGGGTCCGACAGGTCCGCGAACGTGAAGTCGAGCGCGGCGCTGCGCTTGCGCACGCGTTCGAACAGCCGGAACGTGCCGCCATACAGATCGTCCATCGCCAGCAGGTGATCGCCGCTGTCGATCAACTCGAGCAGCGTCGCCGTCGCCGCCATGCCGGATGCGAACGCGAATCCCTGGGTTCCGCTCTCGAGGTCGGCGATGCACCGTTCCCATGCCATGCGCGTCGGGTTTTGCGTGCGGGAATATTCGTAGCCCTTGTGCACGCCGGGGCTTTCCTGCGCGTAAGTAGAAACGGCGTAGATCGGCGGCATCACCGCGCCCGTCGTCGGATCCGGCGACTGGCCCGCGTGAATGGCGCGGGTGCTGAAGCCGAGGCGCTGCTTGGGGGTCTTCATCGTCGACCTCAGTTCGCGGCCGTGACGGACATCTGGCGCCGCAGGTAGTTGAGGACATCGGCACGCGTGATCAGGCCCTGGAACTGGCCGTCGTCCATGACCGCGGCATAGGGCTGCACGTCCAGCATCGCGACGAGATTGCGAAGCGCGAAGTCCGGCTCGACGGTCAGGAAACTTGTGTGCATCGCCTCGCGCACCGGGTCGTTGAAACGCTCGGGGTCGCCGAAAGCATGGCGCATGATGGCTTCCTCGTCGATGAATCCCACCAGCCGCTCGGAATCCATGACGGGCAGCTGGCTGAAGCCGGCGTTCCGCAGCCGGTTGTGCGCGGTCGTCAGCACGTCGTCGGGGCCGACCGTGACGGTCGCGCGTTCATCGTGCGGCCGCCCGACGAGGTCGCGCAGGTCGCCATGGAGTTTGCGCCGGATGAATCCCTGGTCCTCCATCCAGAAATCGTTGAAGAGCTTCGACAAGTACTTGTTGCCGGTGTCGCAGGCGAAGGTCACGACGCGCTTCGCGGTCGTCTGTTCCCGGCAGTATCGCAGCGCCGCCGCGACCAGCGTGCCGGTAGAGGAACCGACCAGCAGTCCCTCCTTGCGCAGGATCGCGCGCGCGGTCGCGAACGACTCGGCGTCCGGAATGCTGTAGGCCTTGCGGCACATCGAAAAATCGCAGATCTCCGGGATGAAATCCTCGCCGATGCCCTCGACCAGCCAGGATCCTGCTCTTCCGTAGCTTCCCTTGTTGACCTGGTCGGCGAGCACTGATCCTTCCGGATCGGCGAGCACCAGCTCGACCGACGGCAGCCGCTCGCGAAAGCATTTCGTCAGGCCCGCGATCGTGCCGCTGGAGCCGATGCCGACCACGACCGCATCCACGCGGCCGTCCATCTGCTCGAGTATCTCGGGGCCGGTCGTCTGCGCATGCGCCTTCGGGTTGTCCGGGTTGCCGAACTGATTGATGTGGTACCAGCCGTGCTCGCGAGCGAGCCTGGCGCCGACGTCCTGGTAATATTCCGGGTGACCCTTCTCCACATCGGATCGCGTCAGGATCACTTCCGCGCCCATTGCCCGCAGGTTGAATATCTTCTCCTGGCTCATCTTGTCCGGCAGCACGAGGACCACGCGATAGCCCTTTTGCGCCGCGACCAGCGCGAGTCCGAGCCCTGTGTTGCCGGCGGTCGCTTCAACGATCGTGCCGCCGGGCTTCAGATCGCCGCGTTTCTCCGCCTCCTCGATCATCGACATGCCGATCCGGTCCTTGATCGAACCTGCAGGATTCATCAGCTCGAGCTTCAGGAAGAGCGTGCAGACGCCGGCGTCGAACTTCTTCAGTTCGAGCATCGGCGTCTTGCCGACCATATCCAGGACGTTGCCGTACACCTGCATGGTTGTCGCTCCGCGCGCGGGACGCTACTGTGAACGCGGATTGTAACGGGAGTGACGCAGTGCATTGGCGGCCGTTCATCAAATCGTGGCCGGTCGTGCTGGCCTGGGCCGCCCTCGCCCACGGCGCCGAACCGCCGATCCGCGACGATCCGGCCTTGCAGCACGCGCTCGAAGGGGCGCGGACTGAATTCCTCGCCGGGCGGCACTTCGACCGCCTGGACGTGACGGTGCTCCTGACGGAAGGCGACGGTTCGTGGCGCCGCGCCAGCGTCGGCGGCCGGGAGCCCTGGTATCCTGCGAGCTGCGTCAAACTCGCCTTCGCGGTCGCGGCCGTGCAGTGGTGCGAGAACGCGGGCCGCGCGGCCGATTGCCTGGACGAAGCCGTCCTGCCGATGCTGCGCGACTCCGACAACGTCGCGACGGGCGTCGTCGTCGATGCCGTCACGGAGACGGTGAACGGTCCGGTTGCCGGCGCCGATTACGATGCCTGGTTCGAGCGGCGGCTCTACACCGAACGGCTGCTAGAGCGGCACGGCCTGCTGGACGGCCAGCGCTTCGTCAACAAGACTTATCCGACCAATTCCGGCGAGGAGCCGACCGAACTGGAGGCCCTTGCGCGCGAGCGTCATGGCCGGAATTCGATGCACGCCGACGGCGGCGCGCGCCTGATGCTCGCGCTCGTGGCAGGCGAGTTCGGCAGCGCCGCCCGGGACTACGTGCGTTCGCGCCTGCGGCGTCCGCTCGTATCCGCGAACAGCAGCATGGGCGGCGGCTTCCCCGAAGGCACCGTGTACGAGAGCAAGATCGGCGACGCCTACGACACGCTCGCCGAGATCGTCCACGCCGAGTTGCCTGACGGGCGGCGGATCATCATCTCCGCTTTCTCGAACGCGCGTGACCCGGATGGTCCTGACGAGCAGGATCTCACCGCTCTCGCCGGCTTCTCGAAGCGCCTGCTCGAGCGACTGCCCGACGATGACTGAGCGGACGGACCGCCTCAGGGGCGTGCTCATGATGCTCGTAGCCGTCGGCGCCTTCTCCCTCATGGACACCCTGATGAAGATGCTGACCGCGCGCTATCCGCCGGTGCAGGTTGTGTTCTTCCGCGGCGTGGGTTCGCTGCCTTTCGTGTTCCTGACTTATGCGTTGACCGGCAGGATGGCGGCACTCAGGCCCGTACGCGTCGGGCTGCACATCGTCCGCGCGGTGTTTGCGCTGCTGATGCTCTGGGGATTCCTGTGGGCGCTCGCCCGCGCGAGTCTCACGGATACCTATGCAATCTACATGTGCGCGCCGCTATTGGTCGTGCTCACCGCGTCCGTGATGCTCGGCGAACGCATCGCCCGCCACGTCTGGTTCGCGATTTTCGTCGGTCTTGCCGGCGTGTTCGTGATGCTGCGTCCGAGTGTCGAGGGATTCGCAAGCCTCGCGGGGCTGGCCGCGCTCGGTTCGGCGCTCGCCTATGCGGTCGTTGTCGTCATGGTGCGTGTGCTATCCCGTACCGAGACGACTGCGTCAATGGTCTTCTGGTTTCTCGTGATGATTGCCGTTGGCGCAGGCATGCTTGCACTGCCGGACTGGGTCGCCATACTGGCGGCCGACTGGCCCTGGATCGTCGCGATCGGCCTCGCCGGCTGGGCCGGACAGCACCTGATCACCGAAGCATTCCGGCTGGCGCCCGCTTCCGTTGTCGCGCCATTCGAATACACCGCGCTCGTCTGGGGCGTCGCAATTGACTGGGTGGTCTGGCAGACGCTGCCCGGCGTCCGGGTCCTGGCCGGAGCCGCAATCGTCATCGGCGCAGGGTTATACCTGCTGCACCGGGAACGGGACGCCGTGCCTAGCGCGCCAGGTCGCGCAACATGCTCCGCCACTGCAGGATCGCGCCGTCGATGGTCGCGACGGGCACGCGTTCGTTCAGGCCGTGGGAAAAACTGTCCTTCGGGTGCATGAAAGTGCCGCTGACTCCGTAACTCGGCACGCCGAGATTCCGGAAGTACAGGCTGTCCGTGGCGCCGGCCGACATCGATGGCACGATCGGCAGCCCGGGCGCCCGCAGGTCGATCGCGCGACGCAGCGCCTGCATCACGTCCTCGCGTAGCGGCGAAGCATCGCTCGGAACCGGCTTGTCGACGACGGCAATCGACGCGGCAGGATCGTCGATGACTTTTGTGAGCGTCGACTGCACGCTCTCGACCGTTTCGCCCGGGAACACGCGGCAGTTGATATTCACCATCGCGCTCTGCGGCAGCGCGTTCGCCGCATGGCCCGCCTTCGCCATGGTCGCGACGCAGGTGGTGCCGAGCTGGCCGACATAGCCCGGATTCGACGCGAGCAGGTCGTAGGCCGTCCGGTCCGTGGGATCGTCCGCGTAGCGCAGCATCGCCTGGCCGATTTCGCCCGGCTGCAACGGACCCGCGGCCCGGAAATACGCCTTCGTCAGCTCGCTCGAGCGCGCCGGAAACCGGAATGCGGCGACTTTCGAGATCGCGCGCGCCATGTCGTAGATCGCGTTCTTCGGGCCCGGCCGGCTGCTGTGGCCGCCGGGATTGGTGAACGTGACCTGGAAATCCATGTAAGTCTTCTCGGCGGCCTGCAACGCGTAGACCATCGGCTTGCCGTCGTCGCCGAGTTCTCCGCCGCCGGCATCGCTGTTCAATAGCAATTCCGCTTGCTTGAGCTCTTGCGCGAGCGCCGCGGTCGTGACCTGCTTCGTCTCCTCGTCGCCGGTCAGCGCAAGCAGGATGTCGCGGCGCGGCTTGAAGCCCTCCTGCTTGAGCCAAAGGACCGCTGAGACCATCGATACGATGCCGAGCTTGTTGTCGGCGGTGCCGCGGCCGAAAATGAAGCCGTTTTCCATCACCGCGACGAACGGGTCGCGCTCCCAGTCCTCCCGATGAGCCGGCACGACATCCATGTGCCCCGCGATCACGATCGGCTTGGCTTTTGGATCGGTGCCCGGATAGCGTGCGACCATCGTCGCGGTCTCTCCCATCGGCGTGATCACGATGTCGGAGGCCGGGAACCCGCCTGCCTGCAGCACGGTCGAGAGGTAGGCGGCATACGCCGGCACTTGCCCCTCGCCCTTCACTGTCTTGAAGCCGACCGAACGCGTCAGCACTTCGAGCGCCTGCTTTGAAATCGCCGGCGGCACCGTCGTATCCGCGGCGATAGCGGCCGGCATGAATGAGAAACACAACAGCGTGGCGGCCAGGCGGCGCCCGGCGTGGATGAGATGCATGTCGGGAGTTCCTTTCAGGGGTCAGAGCCATTCTCGCAATCGCGCAAGCCGGGACGCAAGCGCAGGGCGGTCAGGTTGCGCTAGAGTACGCGCCAAACTGGGGGGCATCAGCGCATGATCGTCACTTTCCTGCTTGCCGCAGTGGCAGTGCTCGGCATCGTGTTTTCCTGGGCGCTGGTGACGACGGCGCGCAAGCATGGGGAGTTGCGGCCGAACCTGGAAGCGATCGGCCTCGGCGCTGTCACCAATTTCTTCGACACGCTCGGCATCGGTTCCTTCGCGCCGACGACGGCCTGGCTCAAGCTTCGGAAGATGATCCCGGACAGCTTCATTCCCGGCACGCTGAACGCGGGCCATTGCCTGCCGACCACTGCGCAGGCGTTGATCTTCATCAATCTCGTGCAGGTGGACCCGATCCTGCTCGCCGCCTGTATCGTGGCCGCGGTCGCGGGCTCCGTCGTCGGCGCGCCGATCGTCGTGCGCCTGCACGTGCGCGCCTTGCAGGGATTCGTCGGTATCGCGCTGTTGATCGCCGCCGGGCTCTACGCCCTGACCAATCTCGGCCTGATGCCGGGTGGCGGCGAAGCGCTCACCCTCCCCGCAGGTCCCTTCGCGATCGCGGTCGGCGCGCATTTCGCGCTCGGCGCACTGATGACTTTCGGCATCGGGCTCTACGCGCCTTCGCTGATCCTGCTGTCGCTGCTCGGCCTGAACCCGATTGCGGCTTTCCCGATCATGATGGGCGCCTGCGCCATGCTGATGCCGGTCAGCGGCATTCATTTCCTGCGCGCCGAGCGCATCGACCGTCGCGTGGTCATCGGCCTCGCGATTGGCGGCATACCGCTCGTGCTGGTCGCCGCCTTCCTGGTCAAGTCGCTCTCGCTCGAGACACTGCGCTGGGGCGTCGTCGTCGTCGTGCTCTACGCCGCCGTGCTGCTCCTGCGCTCGGCATTTACGAACAAGCCCGTGACCGTCGGGGAGGTCGTATGAACCGCCGTCATTTCGTCGGAACCACAGTCGCCGCTGCTGTCGGCTATGCACTGCCCTTTCGCCTGTTCGCGCTCGACCAGGCGGCGAGCCAGGCCGCGAGCGGCATCGCCGCGGTCACGCTCGACGGCAAGCCGACCGTCATCGAGCAGGCGGCGCTCCAGGAACTGAAAGCGAGCCTGCGCGGCCCGCTGCTGCTCGCAGGCGATACCGGCTACGACCAGGCGCGCCGCGTGCTGAACGAATCCATCGACAAGCACCCGGCGCTCGTCGTGCAGCCGACCGGCGTCGCCGACGTGCAGAGTGCCGTCCATTTCGCGCGCGAGCGCAAGCTGCTGCTCGCCGTGAAATGCGGCGGCCACAGCCCTGGCGGCAAGTCCACCTGCGACGGCGGCATGCAGATCGACCTGTCGCGCTTTCGCGGCGTGCGCGTCGACCCAGCGGCTCGCCGCGCCTACGTGGACGGCGGCAGCCTGCTGGGCGACCTGGACCATGAAACGATGGCGCTCGGCCTCGTCACGACGGCCGGCACCGTGTCGCATACGGGCGTCGGCGGACTCACGCTCGGCGGCGGCTTCGGACGCCTTGCGCGGCGCTTCGGTCTCGCGCTCGACAACGTGCGGGCCGTGGACATCGTGACCGCGGATGGCAGCTACCTGCATGCGGATCCCGACGAGAACCCGGATCTCTACTGGGGTGTGCGCGGCGGCGGCGGCAACTTCGGCATCGTCACAAACTTCGAATTCGAGCTGCATCCGATGCAGCGCGAGGTCATCGCCGGCAACATCGTGTTTCCGATCGAGCGGGCACGTGAGATCGTCGCGTTCTATGGGGACTTCTGCAACGAGGCGCCGGACGACCTGTACATGGACTACTTCATGCAATTGCCGCGCAGCGGCAAGCCGGGCGCCTGCGGCATCCATGTCACTTACTCCGGGCCCGCGGAACGCGCGGAGGCGCTGCTGGCGCCGCTGCGCAAGCTCGGGACGCCGATCGACGACACGATCAAGGGCCAGGACTACGTCGCCGTGCAGCGCAGTTCCGACCGGTCCGATCCGCGGAACGAAGGCAGCTACCTGAAGTCCGGTTTTGTCGGGGATTTCAAGGCGGAGATGATCCGTGCGGTCATGGATGGCTTCCAGCCGGCCCCGGGCCGCGGCACCGTCGTCTTTTTCCAGCAATCCGGCGGCGCGATCGGCCGCGTGGCGAAGGATGCGACCGCCTTCCCGCACCGACTCTCGAAGAACAACATGTTCGCGGTGGTCTCCTGGAGCCTGGCCGACGATCCGGCTCCACACATCCGCTACGTCAAGGACTACTGGAGCTCGCTCGAGCGCTTCACCGACGGGTATTACACGAACGAGGTCGGCGACGAGGCTCAGGCCCTCGTGGATGACAATTACCAGGGCAATATCGGGCGGCTGCGGCAGATCAAGAAGAAATACGACCCCGGCAACCTGTTCCGGCTGAACGCCAACGTCCAGCCCGCCTGACCGCGCCCGGGCGTGATCGACCTCGACGGGCAACTCGCCGAGGCCGAATGGGCGGAAGCCCGTGTGCTCGACGATTTCCGCGTGATCGAGCCGTTGACGCGCGACAGGCCGCAGCATGCCACCGTCGCACGCATTCTCGCGCAGCCGGAAGCGTTGTATGTCGCCGTCCGCGTGACCCATCCCGAAGGACTGCGGGTTCACGGCCGATCCCCGCGGGACGCTCGATTCCCCGAGGCGGATCCGGTCACGGTCGTCATCGATTTCGAAGACCAGGGCACGACTGCCTACGAATTCACCGTGTCGCTCAGTGGGTCGATCCGGGACGGCACCATACTTCAGCAAAATGTCGTCAGTTACGACTGGGATGCGGTCTGGTACAGCGCGGTCGCCGAAGATGCCACGGGCTGGACCGTCGAGATCGAGCTGCCGTGGTCCGTCGCGCCGATGCGCAAAAGCCAGGATGGTCTCCGTCGCATCGGTGTCTTTGTCAGCCGAGAGCTGCTGGCGACCGGCGAGCGATTTTCATTTCCTGCCATCGAAATGCGAAGCCCGACTTTCGTCGCCGAGCTGTTCCCGATCGAAGTGCCTGCCTATGCCGGGAGACTGCTGCAGTGGATTCCCTACGCCGCGGTCACGGCCGACCTGCTCGAAGGCGGCAGCGATTTGCGCGCCGGGCTCGACGTGCTCTGGAAACCGACGGCGTCGCAGCAATTGTCTGCGACCCTCAATCCCGATTTCGGCCAGGTCGAGGCAGACGATCTCGTGGTCAACTTCTCCGCCATCGAGACCTTCTTCCAGGAGAAGCGTCCTTTCTTCACGCAGAACCAGCAGCTCTTTGACCTGCGCACGACCCTTGAGGGCCGGCTCATCAACACGCGACGCATCGGCAGCGCGCCGGATGCGGGGCCGGAAGGACAAACCGACATACTCGCGGCGGCCAAATACAGCATTTCCACCGCCGGATGGGAATTCGGAGCCTTCGGCGCGACCGAGGATGATTCCTCGGTCGCGAGCGGGCGGGATTACTTTGCCATGCGCATGAAGCGCCGCGAGGAAGCCTGGAGCGTCGGCTATCTCGGCACGCACACGGAACGGCCGGAGCTCGAGAGGTCCGCGACGGTTCATGCGCTCGACGGCGAGTATTCACCGGCCCCGGGCTGGGCACTGCGCGGCCAGGCGATCCGCACGGCACCGGACCCGTCGCCCGGCGTCCCCGGCGGGGACGGCGCCGGCGCCTGGCTTTCGGCGCTGTACGCGCCGGGTGGCCGGCTCGAACAGAACTTCCACGCGTCCTGGTACGACGACGCATACGACGTGAATGACCTCGGATTCATGGAACGCAACGGTATCCGGGAACTGCAATCCCAGACTTTCTGGCACCGGCGCAGCTATCCGGCAGATCGCTACACGCAATCGAGCGCCTGGCAGGCCGACCTGCGCTGGCGAACAACGGATGACGGGGAGCGCCTGCCGTCGCCGTTTGAGTTGGGGCGCACGATGACCTTCCGCGATGGCAGCGAACTGTGGATTTTCTCGGAAATCACGACGTCGGGTATCGACGATCTGACGACCCGTGGGGGACCCGCGTTCGACCTGCCGTCCCGATCGCAGTTCGAAATCGAGTACCTGGGCCCGCGCGGCTCACATTGGTGGTGGTATCTGAAGGCGGAAGCTTTCGAAGAGGGTCGCGACGGCAGCGGCATCCAGATCCAGCTGAATCCGCAATACTTCGTGTCGCCCGAGCTCAATTTCCTGCTGGATCTCGTCTACGTCGACAGTTCCGACTGGCTGATCTGGAATCCGGACATCGTGCGCGTCGCGTCTTATGTGCGGCGCCAATGGCAGGTCGACCTCGACACGAACTGGTACCCGACGGCGAAATCGGAATTCCGGATCAAGCTGCAGTGGGTGGCGCTTCGGGCGCGTGCGCGGCAGGCGTATGACGTCGCACCCGGCGGTAATCTGGTCCCCGCCGCGACCGTTGCCGAGGACTTCAGCCTGAGCGATCTCGGGCTGCAGATGCGGTTGCGCTACGAGTTCAAACCGCTATCGGAGCTTTTTGTCGTGTATTCCTACGGCGGCAGCATTCTGGCGGACGATGAGGATTCGTCGTTCGGCGCACTCCTGGAGGACAGCATCGACAATCCCGTTGCCCACCAGTTCCTGGTCAAGCTCGCATACCGCTTTTAGCGAAGCTCGCTTAAATGAACGGGGCCCCTTCCGGGGCCCCGTCCGCATCCCCCGCCGCTGCGGATATTTTCAAAACTCCTTCGTGAACCGCGCTCCGAACTCGCTGGCGTCGTTGCTCAACATGATCAGTACGTAGTCGCCGGTATTCAGTCGTGCATTGTCGTAACGTTCGTCCGTCACGTTGCGACCATAAGCGGCGATCGTCCAGTCGCCGCCCGTCGGCCGGTAGCTGATGTCGAAGTTGATCAGGTCGCGGCTGTCGATCTGCGTGAACCGGCCAGGATCGGAGCTCGGCTCGCCGTACATATCGTCGCGGAACGACCAGTCGGCCCGGATCGTCACTTCGCCGTCGCCCATCGGGAGGGTCAACTCAGGGCTGACGGAAGCCGTGAGCTCCGGCGTCAGGGGCGCAACCGCAAACGGATTGTCATCGTCCACATCCGCATCGATGTAACCCAGGGTCGTGTAGAGACGGAAGTTGTCGGTCACCGCCCAGGCGCTTTCCCATTCGACGCCCTGCGAAGTCTGGTCAACGATGATGCTTTCGGTACTGAAACCGGCCCCCGTCGTCGAGCTCACCTGGTAGGGCAGGTCCGTGTATTCCGTGTAGAAGACGGCGATGCTCATCTGCAGGTTGTCCAGCGGCTGCCCCTTCAGGCCCACCTCGAAGTTCTCGGCGGTGACGTTATTCTCGAGTGGCGCATACGTGTTGAAGCAGTTCGCCGCCGGTACCGACAGGCCATTCGCGAAGTATTCCCCGATCAGGCAATACGGCCGTGCCCGATACTGGCCCGACTGGTAGCCGCTCTGTATCGTCCCGTAGAACGTCATGCGGTCGTTGAACTCGAATGCGGCCGAAACATCCCAGCTCGTCTCGGACCAGTCATGGTCATCGGACGTATTGATATCAAATGAAGTTCCATCCGGGCCCGGAAGGATCAGCTGCGCAAACGCCGACTTGTCGTCTTCCGTGCGCCTGACGCCCGTTGTAATTCGCAACTGATCCGAGACGGCAATGCTGAGGTTGGCATAGACCGCGTCACTGTCCGTGTCCTGCTGCATGAAGAAAACGCCGTTATCAAGGTTGTGGAAGCGCGTGGGATTCTGAAAGTTCTCCCCCTCTTCCTCGAAGTGATACAGGCCGAAAACGTAATCGAGGGCGCCATACTGGCCTGTCAGCTGAAGTTCCATTGACAGCTGATCGGCCTCACCAACTTCGGGGTACGTCTCGTAATTGACGAACAGGCCGTCGTCGTCGAGCCCGCTCTCGTATTCGGAATGGCGGTCGCTCGCCAGCAGTTTGATATTCATGCTGTCCGAGATTTCGTAGTCAACGGTCAGCGCTACGCCGTAGGCCTCGTTCGTTACCTCTACCTGGTCCGCCTGAGCGGTGTTGTTGTCATACGGATCACTGGCCCCATCGGAATTTCGAAGTCCTTCGTTGTAAAGGAAGCCGTTGGCGCCGTTGTCGAACGGATTACCGGGGTACCCCCCCGCACAGATCGCCGGGTCGACTTCAGTCGCCCGGCAATTGGCACCGAGCTCATCGATCAGGGTGTCGTACGGCCGCAAGCCGCCTTCGCCGTCATTTCCGTCCGCGGTCAGCAGGAAGGACAGTCGATCCGACGGCTCCCACAGCATCGCGACGCGTCCGGAAAGGTCCTCCATCTCACCGACTTCTTTGCTCGGATCTGCGACGTTCAGGAAATCCCCGAGACCATCGCGGCTCTGGTAGGCCACATTGAAAGACATCGCGAACTGGTCCGATAGCCGGAAATTCGTGTACGCGTCGCCGTTCAGCCGTCCACGGCTGCCGGCGGTCAACGATACTTTGCTGCCCGCTTCGTCACCCGGCTTGCGGGTGATGATGTTGATGGCGCCGCCGATCGAATTGCGCCCGTACAGCGTACCCTGCGGCCCGCGCAGCACTTCCACGCGCTCGATATTCGTGAGATTCCAGTTCTGGCCGACCTGGCGGCCGAGATAGACACCATCCACGTAAACGCCGACGCCCGGGTCGGTAAAGATCAGATGGTCCTGCAAGCCGATGCCACGAATGAACGGATTGGCTGACGACGTATGGCCAGCGGAAAAACCCGTGACGTTCAGGTTCGGCACGAATTTGCCGATGTCGACCAGGTCGGTGATTCCCTGTCTCTCGATCGTATCCGCCGAGAATGCGCTGATCGCGACCGGGACGTCGTAGATGCTCTGCTCGCGCTTCTGCGCGGTGACTATGACTTCCTCGAATACGGGCTTGGCCGTTTCCTGGGCCACGACCGCGGAATTCATGGCCAGCCCGGCGACCGGGACCGCGCCCAACATGAGCGCGAGTTTCTTCTTGTTCATCGATTTCCTCCCCAAGGGAATCATTGAAAGTGGCTGATGATAGTCCAGCTGCGGGCGGGATCATATGTCAATCCGGATCGACGGGCGAATTCTTACACCTCGCCGATGTCCTCGTTCCAGACCGCGGGGTTTGCGCGGATGAAGTCGCCCAGCATCTCGATGCATTCTGCCGACTGCAGGTCGACGACCTTGATGCCGTGCTCGCGCAGCCATTCAATCCCGCCGCTGAAATTGACCGACTCGCCGATCACGACGGTCCCGATATTGAATTGGCGCACCAGTCCGCTGCAATACCAGCAGGGAGCGAGCGTCGTCACCATGATTTTGTCGCGATAGTCACGCTGGCGACCGGCGTTGCGGAAAGCGTCGGTTTCGCCGTGCATTGAAGGATCGCCCTGCTGCACGCGGCGGTTGTGGCCGCGGCCGATGGAACGGCCGCCTGAGTCAAAGAGTGCCGCGCCGATCGGGATGCCGCCTTCAGCCAGTCCAGCGCGCGCTTCCTCGATCGCTACCGCGAGCATCGCGGCGTAATCGGGCGTCATTCCGATGTCCGGCGCATCGGATTGTTGGGGTGCGTCGTCCAGTCTGATTTCCTGTTATCAACAGGAAGTCCCGTTCGAGCGTCGACCCCGGACGTCAGGCGCTCCATCGTGATGCAGTCGACCACGGGGCAGACGCTGACGCAGAGATTGCAGCCGACGCACTCTGCGTCGATGACCTCGAAGTGGCGTTTGCCGTCCACGGTGTGCGTGATCGCCTGGTGCGCTGCGTCCTCGCAGACGATGTGGCAGCGGCCGCACTGGATGCACAGGTCCTGGTTGATCCGCGCCTTCACGACGTAATTCAAATTGAGGTATTGCCAGTCCGTCACTGACGGCACGGCGCGGCCGACCAGTTCCGCGACCGAGGACATCCGCTTGTCGCGGAGAAACCGCGACAGTCCACTGGTCAGGTCGTCGATGATCTTGAAGCCATAGACCATCGCCGCCGTGCAGACCTGCACGTTGCTGGCGCCGAGCGCGAGGAAATCGACCGCGTCGCGCCAGTCCGTGACGCCCCCGATGCCCGATATCGGAAGTCCGCGCGTCGCGCCATTGCGCGCGATCTCCGCGACCATGTGCAGCGCGATCGGCTTGACTGCCGGCCCGCAGTAGCCGCCATGGGATCCCATGCCGTCGGTGGCCGGATACATCGTCAACGTGTCGTAATCGACGCGCATGATCGAGTTCAGCGTGTTGATCAGCGAGACCGCGTCGGCGCCGCCCTGCTTCGCGGCTTTCGCCGGCCCCAGGATGTTCGTGACGTTCGGCGTCAGCTTGATGATGACCGGGACGCGCGCGGCCGCCTTGCACCATTCCGTCGCCTGCTGGATGTACTCGGGCACCTGGCCGACCGCGGAGCCCATGCCGCGTTCGGACATGCCATGCGGGCAGCCGAAATTGAGCTCGAGCCCGTCGGCGCCGGTGTCCTCGATCATCGGCACGTACTTCGCCCAGACGTCGCGATTCATCGGCAGCATGACGGAGACAACCAGTGCGCGATCCGGCCAGTCGCGCTTGATCTGGCGGATCTCCCGCAGGTTGGTCTCGAGCGGCCGGTCGGTGATCAGCTCGACGTTGTTGAAACCGATCACGCGGCGGTCATTCGCGTGGATCGCGCCATAGCGCGGACCGCTGACATTGACGATCGGCGGGTCTTCGCCGAGCGTCTTCCAGACCACGCCGCCCCAGCCGGCCTCGAAGGCGCGATTGACGTTGTAGGCCTTGTCGGTCGGCGGCGCGGAGGCGAGCCAGAACGGATTCGGCGACCGGATGCCGAGAAACTCGCAGGCCAGATCGACAGGTGCGTTGTGGCCGTTGGCTTTCATGTTTCTGACCCGCCCGATTTCAGGTAGCGGTCGATCGCAAGCGCAGCGACCTTGCCGTCCTGCACGGCGGAAACCGTCAGGTCCTGGCCGCCCGCGACGCAATCGCCGCCCGCCCATACGTTGTCCAGCGACGTCTTGCGCTCCGCATCCACCTCGATGCGCCCATTGGCGACGCGCAGCACCTGCGCCGCGGCGCCCAGTTCGGCCCAGTCGATTTCCTGGCCGATCGCCTTGAAGACGATGTCCGCGTTCAGCGCGAACGTCTCGCCGGTTCCCTCCAGCCTGCCGTCGGCACCCGCGCGCGTGCATTCGAATTCGACCCGGGTGACGTGCTCCCTGCCGACCAGGCGCACCGGGCGCGCCCAGTGCCGGATGCGGACGCCGCCGTGTTGCGCGAGCTCCTGCTCGAAGCGGCTCGCCCCCATCTGCTCCGGGCCGCGGCGATAGACGATGACGACGTCTTCCGCGCCGAGGCGCCTGCTCTGCACTGCGATGTCGATCGCCGTCATGCCGCCGCCGATGACCACGATGCGCCGGCCGACCGGCAGTTCCGACTTGTCCGGAGCCTGGCGCAGTTTCGCGATGTACTCGACCGCGTCGAGGACACCCGGAAGGCCCTCCGAATCCAGGCCGAGCGCGGTTGACGCCGGAGAGGCCGACGGCGAGAAACACCGCGTCATGGCTGCGGCACAACTGTCCGAGCGACTGGTCGCGGCCGAGCGCGACGTCCGTGCGTACGTCGATGCCGCCGATCGACAGAATCCACGCGGCCTCGCGCTGCGCAAAATCGTCCACGGTCTTGTATGCCGCGATGCCGAATTCATTGAGCCCGCCAAGCTTGCCGTCGCGGCAGAAAATGGTGACGTCATGACCGAGCCAGGCCAGCCGGTGGGCGCAGGACAGCGCCGCAGGACCGCCGCCGACCACCGCGACGCGCTTGCCGGAAGGAGCCGCACGTTCGAATAACGGATTCCCCGAAGCGACGACCGGATCGGTCGCATAGCGCTGCAACAGCCCGATGTCGACCGGCTTGTCCTCGTGGACGTTCCTGACGCAGGCCTCCTCGCACAGCACCTCGGTCGGGCAGACCCGCGCGCACATCCCGCCCATGATGTTCTCGGAGAGGATTGCGTAAGCCGCGCCTTCGGTGTCGCCGCTCCTGATCGACTGTATGAACCGCGGGATGTCGATGCCGGTCGGGCAGGCGGTCGTGCAAGGCGCCGCGTAACAGAAATAACACCGGTCGGCGGCGATCAGGGCCTCGGACTTCGAGAGCGGCGGATGCAGGTCCGAGAAATTCCGCTCGATTTCGGCCGCGGAGAGGCGGCCAGGAGCTACATCGGGTTGCGGGCGATCCATCGGCTCAGCGCCGCGGACGTTCGACGGCGCTCGGCCGCGAGAGCTCGGTCTGTTTTTTCACGGCGTCGTAATACGGCGGGAACGGCGGGCGGTTTACGTAGCGACCGGCACCGCGCTCGGCGCGCAGATCGCCCTTCGCAAACACGAGCTTGCCGCCGCTCACGGTGTGCGAGGCGGCGCCCCGCACGGTCATGCCCTCGAAGATGTTGAAATCGATGTTCTGGCGGTGCGTCTTCGCCGAAATCGTTTTCGTCGCCGCCGGATCCCAGACGACGAGATCCGCATCCGCCCCGACCGCGACGCTGCCCTTCCTCGGGTAGATGTTGAATATCTGCGCGGCGTTCGTCGACGTCACGCGCACGAACTCGTTCATGGTGAGCCGCCCGGTCCCGACGCCGTGGTGCCAGAGCACTTCCATGCGGTTTTCGATGCCGGCCGTGCCATTCGGGATCTTGCGGAAATCGTCGCTGCCAGCCGCCTTCTGCGGCGCGCAGAAACAGCAATGATCGGTCGCGGTCGTCTGCAGGTTGCCGGACTGCAGCCCGCGCCACAGCGCGGCCTGATGCTCCATCGAACGAAACGGCGGGCTCATGACGTGGGCCGCCGCGCGCGTGAAGTCGGGATCGCGGTACACGGAATCGTCGACCAGCAGATGGCCCGCGAGTACCTCGCCGAAGACACGCTGACCTTCATTGCGCGCCCGCGTGATCGCCTCCAGCGCCTGGCGGCAGGACACGTGCACGACGTAAATCGGAACGCGCAGCACCTCCGCGATGCGGATCGCGCGGTTCGCGGCCTCGCCCTCGACCTCCGGCGGGCGCGACAACGGATGTCCCTCGGGGCCGGTGATCCCCGACTTGTAGATCCGGTCCTGCAGCGTATAGACGAGTTCGCCGTTCTCGGCGTGCACCGTCACGATCGCGCCAAGCGTGATCGCCTTCGAGAAGCTGTTCACCAGCGTCTCGTCGTCCGCCATGATGGCGCCCTTGTAGGCCATGAAGTGCTTGAAGCTGTTGACGCCGTGCTCGCGCACCAGCGTCTCCATGTCGGCGGCGACGGTCTCGTCCCACCAGGTGATCGCGACGTGGAAGGAATAGTCGGCGCAGGCCTTCTCCGCCCAGCCACGCCATTCGCGGTAGGCCGCCATCACGTTCTGCTTCGGATTCGGGATCACGAAGTCGATGATCATCGTCGTGCCGCCGGCGAGGCCCGCGGCGGTGCCGGTATAGAAGTCGTCGCTCGCGACCGTGCCCATGAAGGGCAGTTGCATGTGGGTGTGCGGGTCGATGCCGCCCGGCATCACGAACTGGGAGCCGGCGTCCACGATTTCGGCGCTGCGCGGGGCGTCGATGCCCTCCCCGACCTGCACGATGCGGCCGCCGTCGCAGAGCACGTCGGCGCGGGCGGTTGAATCCGCCGTCACCACGGTACCGCCCCGGATCAACAGCGACATCGGCTACCTCCGCCTTCCCAGCAGATAATAGAGTACTCCGCCGAGCAGCGACCCCGTGAACCAGCCGTAGTCGTAGAACCAGCCGAGCCAGCCGGTAGCGATCGAGAAGACCGTGAATCCCACCGGCAGCAGGAACGCGATGAAGCCCGCGCGGTTCCACGCCGGGTAGGGCCCGTCGTCGCGATACAGGCCCGCGAGATCGAGCTGCCGGCGCCGCACGATGAAATAGTCGGAGATCATGATGCCGGCAATCGGACCGAGCAGGCTGGAATAGCCGATCAGCCAGTTCGAATAGAGGCTTTCGACGCTGACCTCCGACGCGAGCCAGCCTAGCTTCTTCAGCAGTTCCCAGCTCATCAGCGTGACGCCGATCGCGCCGGTCAGCAGCACGCCGCCGGTCCGGTTGATCCGCTTCGGCGCGAAGTTCTGGAAATCGTTCGTCGGCGAGACGATGTTGGCGGCGGTATTCGTCGAGACCGTCGCGAGGATGATCACGATCATCGACACCGCGACCCAGAATCGGTTGTCGATGCGGCCGATCAGGTTGATCGGGTCCGGGATCGCCTCCCCGAAGATCGTGACCGACGCCGCGGTCATCAGTACGCCAAGCCCCGCGAACAGGAACATGGTGAGCGGCAGGCCGACGATCTGGCCGACGATCTGGCTCTTCTGGGAATCCGCGAAGCGGCTGAAGTCCGGGATGTTGAGCGACAGCGTCGCCCAGAAGCCGACCATCGCGGTCAGTCCGCCGAAGAAGTACTTCAGAAACGGCGCGCCTTCCGGCCGGTTCGCGGGCGCCGCGATCAGCTCGCTGACCGAGGCCTGCGGCCATGCCCAGAAGATCAGTCCGACGCCGACCAGCAGCAGGAGCGGCGCGGCGACCGATTCCATCAATTTGATGGATTCCGAGCCGCGGATGACGATCCACAGATTCCAGATCCAGAACAGGAAGAAACCGATCACTTCGCCGCGGCCGCCGAGCGCGGCCCAGGGCTCGTAGATCGCGGAGAACAGCAGGTGCACCGCGATGCCGCCGAACATCGTCTGGATGCCGAACCATCCGCAGGCGACCAGCGCGCGGATCAGCGCCGGCACGTTCGAGCCGACGATGCCAAAGGATGAGCGCAGCAGAACCGGGAACGGGATGCCGTACTTCGTTCCGGGGAAGGCGTTCAGCGTCAGCGGGATCAGGATCACGACGTTCGCGATCAGGATGGTCCACAGCGCCTCGACCACCGAGAGCCCGAAATAAGCCGTCAGCACGCCGCCGAGCGTGTAGGTCGGCACGCAGATCGACATGCCGACCCAGAGCGCGGCGATGTGCCAGTGATTCCAGGTGCGCTGGCTGACCTTCGTTGGCGCGATGTCCTCGTTGTAGCGCGGGCTCGAGGTGACGTCGGTGCCGGGATCAAGCTCGACGAACTGGCCGACCGCGAGCGCCTGGCTGACGGTTTTCAGCTCGGGCACGGATTCAGACCAGCGGCCCGTAGGACTCCGGACGGCGGTCGCGGAAAAACTGCCAGGTGTTCCTGACCTCGCGGATCATGTCGAGATCGATGGTGTGTACGAGGAGCTCGTCCTTGTCGTAACTCGCCTGCGCCTCGATCTTGCCGCGCGGATTGACGATGTAGCTCGAACCGTAGAATTCGCCCATCTTCGCGGCCCAGGGCTCTTCCTTGCCGATGCGGTTGATCGCGCCGATGAAGACGCCATTCGCGGCCGCGGACGCCGGTTGCTCGAGTTCCCAGAGGTACTTGCTGAGGCCCGCGACCGTCGCCGACGGATTGACGATGTACTCCGCGCCGTTCAGCGCGAGCGCACGCCAGCCTTCCGGGAAATGGCGGTCATAGCAGATGTAGACACCGAGCTTCACGTAGGCCGTGTCGAACACGGGATAGCCGAGATCGCCCGGCTTGAAAAAGAATTTCTCGTAGAAGCCCGGGTCGACCTGCGGGATGTGCATCTTCCGGTACTTGCCGAGAAAGCTTCCATCGGCGTCGATTACCGCGGCCGTGTTGTAGTAGACGCCCGCCATCGCCTCTTCATACAGCGACGCGACGATGACCATCTTGTGCTTGCGCGCGTAGTCCTGCATCAGCCGCGTCGTATGGCCGTCCGGAATGCGCTCGGCGGCCGCGTACCATTTCCGGTCCTGGCCAGGACAGAAGTAAGGCTGTGTGAATACTTCCTGGAAACAAAGGACCTGCACGCCCTTTTTTCCAGCCTCCTCGATGTACGGGATGTGCGCTTCGATCATCAGATCGCGGATGCGATCCGGCGCCATCGAGGTGTCGCCCTTCAGGCCCATCTGGATCAGGCCGCAGGTCAGTTTGGTCATGCCCAGACTCCCGGTTCCGGCTTCGCCGGAACAGGAGTCTAAGGCAACAACCGTCTCCCGGGCACTCGCCGGGTCAGAAGTTCGCGATTACGCCCACCCGAACCGCCAGCGGCGAGCCCGGCGTGATGTTGTTGTTGTTGTGCGCATTCGGGTAGTAATTCTCATCGAGCAGGTTCTCGAGATTCAGCTGCATGCGCAGGCGCTCGTTCGGCGCGTAAAAGACCGCGGCATCGACCCGCGTGAACTCGGGGAGTGTCACCGCGTTGTCCGCGGCCGCAAACATTTCGGTCTGATGGACGACGCCGAGGCCGACGCCCCAGGCGGGCGTGAAGTCATATCGGTTCCAGAGCGACGCGACGTGCTTTGGCAGCTGCGCGAGCCGGGTTCCGCCGAGCGCTTCGGTCAACTCGCCGTCCTGGTACGCGTAACCGCCCTGAATGCTCCAGGCTTCGTTGATGCGGCCGCTCGCGCCCAACTCGAAACCCTCCGTACGCTGCCCGTCGACGAGTATCGAGACGTCCGGATCGTCGGGATCCGGAATCACGACGTTGGTCCGGTCGAGCTGGAAGAGCGCCGCGGTCAATGTGAATCCCGGGCGAATGTCCCACTTGGCGCCCACCTCGATATTCTCGAATTCCTCGGGATCGAGGGCCGCGTTCGTCACGTTGAGCGAGGAGAGTTGCGCGCCCGCGCGCGGGACGTAGGTCATGCTGTAGCTCGCGTACAGCGACATCGGCTCGATCGGTTTGTAGATGAGCCCGGCGCGCGGCGAGAGCAGATCGTCCGAAGTCTCGAACCTTTCTCCCGTGCGGTTGTTGGTGAAATCCATGTCGAACTGGTCGAATCGCAGTCCCAGCACCGCCTCGACCCTCGGTGACAGCTCGATCTGGTCCTGCACATAGACGGCGGCAATCGTCGCACGACCGTGGTTGTCGTTGTCGTCCGCGTCTTGGGCGAACGTCACCGGTACGGAGATCGTCGGGTTGCTCGCCGGGACGAACAGGAGGTCGCTCGTCCCGTTGAAGAAGCCGGTCGTGCGGAAGTTGTCCGTCGTCTGCTCGCCGAGCTCCATTCCAGCCAGGAAGCCGTGGCGGAAACCGCCCGTGTCGAACGAGAATGTCAGGTCGGTCTGGTTGAAGATGTTCTCGCGCAGCTGCTCGTTGTTGTAGGCAGAGATCTGCACGAGGCCCGAGACTGCGTCGACTGCGCCGCCCGCGAAGACGTTCTGGTAGAACTTGTCATAGTCGGCGTACAGCGTGCGATTGCGGAGCTTCAAGTTCTCGTTGAACGCATGGTCGATGACGATCGAGCCCTGATCGACCGTCGCATTCGTCGGGCTCTGAATCGGGTCGCCAAAGAATGTCGACTCGTCGGTCTGGAAGGGCCGGCCGTTGAGCGAAGCAATACCGCGGTCCGCGACGCGGTCATAGTCAAAGTATTCGTAGGAAAGCCGGATGACCGTGGCGTCGCCGATGGCGATGGCTGCCGTCGGATTGATACCTTTGCGCTCGAGCTCGACACCGTCCCGGTAGCTATCCGAGTCCTCGTACATCCCCGTGATGCGCGCGGCGAAGGTATCAGTGACTCCGTCGCCGAGATCGAACGTGGCCCGGCGGTTGTCCCAGGAACCGCCCTGCAACGAAACCTCGCGCACCGTGTCCCAGTTCGCCTGACGGGTCACCCGATTGACTACGCCGCCCGCGCCACCACGGCCGAATATCATCGCGTTCGGTCCTTTGAGCACCTCGACGCGGTCCAGGTTGTACAGGTCGCGGAAATATTCGACGTCGTCGCGGACGCCGTCCATGAAAAAGTCCGAAGTCGAGTTGTTGCCACGCAGGATGATCGTGTCGCGATTCCCCTCGCCCTGCGCCATGCCGGCGCCAGGGACGTAGCGCGCAACGTCCGCGAGACTCTGCATCGACTGGTCGCGGATCAGGTCGCGCGTGACGACCGAAACCGATTGCGGCACATCGAGGAACGGCGTGTCGGTCTTGGTGGCCGTGCGGCTTTGATCGACGAGATAACCGTCCGATTCGTGCTCGGCGGTGACCGTGACCCGGGGCAGCGGCGTCGGCGCGGCCGCAGCCTCATCCGCGTGGGCGCCAGGGTCGGCAAAAATAATCAGGGGCAGTGTGAATGCGAATGTCTTCGGCGACATGCCAGACCCTTTGCGAATGCGAATGAGAACGATTCACATTACCACAGCCCGAAAGGAGGCTGCAACAGAGGGTCCAGCGGGTTCAGCCGGCAGCGCGCTCGATGGCCTGGTACTGGGCCGTGATCCAGTAATCGACGCGAAGCTTGCAGGGCTGGCGCGTCATCGCGCTGCCCGTGCGGGTGCCCGGGCAATGCAGACTGCCCGAGATCTGGGCATCCGAATTGGCGAGCAATGGCGCTGCGATGGCATTCAGGTCGAAGCTGCCGTCGCAGTCGCCAAACGGACAGGCGAACTCGAAGTAAGCCGGCGCCGATGGATACAGCGCATGAATCTGCGCGGCAGGCACCGAGCCGACCGTCGGGAGAAAACGGAGCTGAATACGAACCCGCTCGACGTCCGGATACGCCTTGGCAAGCGTGCCGGCGGCCACGCGATTGCGCAGCGAACGTTCGCGCTTTTGTTCGAGGAGCGAACGGGTGGTGCGTGAAACGATGCGCATGATCGTACCTCCTGCGGGTTCAGCGTTCAAAAAGGCCCGGCCGGAAGCCGGCCGGGCCCGATCAATCAATAACGGTTGCCGCCGCCATTGCGGTTGCCACCACCGCCGCCGCCACTGCGCTCGCGCGCCTGGGCTTCGTTGACCTTCAGGTCACGGCCTTCGAAATTCTTGCCGTTCAGCGCCTGCATGGCTTTCGCCGCATCAGCACTCGGCATTTCGATGAAACCGAAGCCGCGGGGGCGTCCGGTATCGCGGTCGTTGATCAGGGCCAGCGAATCGATCGTGCCGTGCGGAGCGAACAACGCGCGCACAGACTCTTCGGTCGCGGAGAAGGGAAGATTTCCAACAAACAACTTGGTCACTATGAATTACTCACTGAGATAGATTTCGGCAAGCGGATTTCCGCCTGCTGGTTAGGCAATGCTTCGATATTGGCTGGACCTGGTCGGATAGCGCGCCGAAGCGGCAGAACGGGCCAAGCAAGTCAGAACGAGGGATTACCAGACTCGCGCATTCTATCCGAAACGGGCCGACGCCGCTCGACTTTAGGATGCGGCGACAACAGCGGCTTCAGTGCTACGCAACACCTCTCGCGGCTTCGGCGAAGTCAGAGCATGAACAGGACCGCTGCGTGCGGTCTTGTCGTGATTGCGTTGCGCGATTATCGCCGCACGCACGATCGCGCTGCCGGATGTGATACGGCTAACGCAGGCACCGGAACGCCGAAGATTCGCCACTTGATATTTTCTATCTAGGGGGTTATCTGACATATTAATGTTGATATATATTATATCAATCAGAGAGCCGACTAACCCATGATCACGTCAGCCCAGCTTCGTGCCGCCCGCGGGCTTCTCGGCATCGATCAGCGCGAACTCGCTGAGCTCGCAGGTCTGTCGGTGCCGACGATTCAGCGCATGGAAGCGAGCGACGGCGTGATCCGCGGCAACGTCGACTCGATGATGAAGCTCATCACTGCACTCGATGTCGCAGGCATCGAACTGATCGCGGAAGGCGCTGCGAGCCGGGCCACGGGCCGCGGTGTCCGGCTCAAATGAATCCGGACATCGTATTGCTGCTCGTTGGTGTCGGCGCGTTGCTCGCTACCGCACCACTCGCTGTCGCACTGGGCGCGCGCACGACGGGCCGGCGCTTCGTCTACGGCATCGGGCTCTTCGTCTGTGCCGCGATGGCGGCGATTGCTCTGCGCCATCTGCTCGATCCTGTAGCGACGCCTTCGACCGCCTGGGTACCGCTCGGCCTGCCGTGGCAGGGCGCCCTTTTCCGCCTCGATGCGCTGTCCGCGTTTTTTGCATTCGTCGTCGGGCTCGGTGGCGCCGTGGCGAGCTTATTCGCCCTCGGCTACGGACGCCACGAATCCGTGCCGGGACGCGTGCTGCCGTTCTATCCGCTGTTCCTCGCGGGCATGAATCTCGTCCTACTGGCGGACGACGCCTTCAGCTTCCTGCTCTCCTGGGAATTCATGTCGCTCTCGTCCTGGGCGCTCGTGATGGCGCATCACCAGGACCGCGACAATGTCCGCGCCGGTTATGTCTACCTGATTATGGCGAGCTTTGGCACGCTCGCGCTGCTGCTCGCCTTCGGGCTACTTGCTGCCGCCGGTGGCGACTATACCTTCGATACCATGCGCGCCTCCGTGCACGCACCGGCCACATCGTTCCTGGTGCTCATGCTCGTCCTCCTGGGCGCCGGCTCCAAGGCGGGCGTCGTGCCACTGCATGCGTGGCTTCCGCTCGCGCACCCGGCCGCGCCGAGCCATGTCTCCGCCCTGATGAGCGGCGTGATGACCAAGGTCGCCGTGTACGGTTTCATCCGCATCGTGTTCGAGTTGCTAGGCTCGCCGCAGTGGTGGTCGGGCTTCCTGGTGCTGCTCGCCGGCGGCGCGACCGCCGTGCTTGGCGTCCTCTACGCGCTGATGCAACACGACCTCAAGCGGCTGCTCGCCTACCACACGGTCGAGAACATCGGCATCATCTTCATCGGTCTCGGTCTCGCGCTCGCGTTCGACGCCAACGCGCTGCCGGGAGCCGCCGCGCTGGCACTCACGGCTGCGCTGTTTCATGTCTTCAACCATTCGATCTTCAAGAGCCTGCTGTTCTTCGGCGCTGGCGCGGTGCTCGCCGCGACCGGCGAGCGCGACATGGAGCGGCTCGGCGGGCTGATCCACCGCATGCCGAAAACTTCTTTCGCCTTCCTTGTCGGGTGCATCGCGATCTCGGCGCTGCCGCCGCTGAACGGCTTCGTCTCCGAATGGCTGACCTTCCAGGCCATCCTGCAGAGCCCGGAATTGCCGCAGTGGGCGCTCAAAATCATGGTGCCGGCGGTTGGTGGGATGCTCGCGCTATCGGCCGCGCTCGCCGCCGCTTGCTTCGTCAAGGCCTACGGCATTACTTTCCTCGGCCGGCCGCGCTCGGATGCCGCACGCGACGCGCTGGAGACCGATGGGTTCTCACTGGTTGCGATGTTCTCGCTCGCGGCCCTGTGCCTCGTGGCCGGCATCCTGCCCGGCTTCGTGATCGACGCCCTCGCACCCGCGATGCAGGCGCTGCTCGGCGAGCGCATGCCGCTACAAGCGGGCGTGGACTGGCTGTCCATCGTGCCGGTCGCAGCCGGGCGCAGCTCTTACAATGGCTGGCTGGTGTTCGCGTTCATCGCACTCTCCGCTTCGCTCGCGGTCGTAATCATTCATCGCTTCGCTTCGCACGCGCGCCGCCGCGCGCCGGCCTGGGACTGCGGCACCCCGACCCGGATCCGGCGACTCAGTACTCGGCTGCCAGCTTCGCGCAGCCGATCCGCCGCGTATTTGGCACCTGGATATTCGCCGCCCGCGAACATGTCGAGATGCCGCCGCCCGGCAGCACGGCCCCCGCGCGTCATGTCGGAGTGGTGCGCGACCTCTTGTGGGACTGGCTCTACGCCCCGGTCGCCGGCGCCGTCGCTTTCGCCGCCGAGCGGTTGAACGTGCTCCAGTTCCTGACCATCCGCCGCTACCTGAGCCTCGTGTTCCTCGCCCTGGTCACACTCTTGCTGGTGCTCGCGGTATGGCCCTGATGCCGGAGCTGCTCGCGCAAGCCACGCAGATGACACTGGTGCTGCTGCTGGCGCCGCTGTTGACAGGCTTCGTGCGCAAGCTGAAGGCACGCCTGCTGCGCCGGCGCGGGCCTTCGGTGTTCCAGCCTTACCGCGACCTGCTGCGCCTGCTGCGCAAGGAAGTGGTGCTCGCCGAGAACGCCTCGTGGCTCTTTCGCGCGGCTCCGTACCTGATCTTCGCGACTACTTGGGTCGCCGCCGCGCTCGTGCCCACGTTCGCCACTGGGCTGCTCTTCAGCTGGAGCGCCGACTTGATCGCTATCATCGCGCTGCTCGGCAGCGCGCGCTTTCTGCTCGCGCTCGCCGGCATGGACATCGGCACCAGCTTCGGTGGCATCGGCTCGAGCCGCGAGGTGATGATCGCCGCGCTCGCCGAGCCCGCAATGCTCCTGATCGCATTCACGCTGGCGCTCGTCGCGGGCTCCACGCAGCTCTCGACGGTTGCGGACTTCATGAATTCACCGGAGGTCGGCCTGCGCGTCTCCATGGGCATGGCGCTGGTCGCACTCGTGATGGTGGCGATCGCCGAAAATTCCCGCATCCCGGTGGACAACCCGGCGACGCACCTGGAACTGACGATGGTGCACGAGGCGATGGTGCTTGAGTATTCAGGGCGGCACCTCGCGATGATCGAGTTCGCCTCCTTCCTCAAGCTCCTGCTCTACGTATCGCTGATCGCCTGCCTGTTCGTGCCCTGGGGCCTCGCCCAGCCCGGCGCCGGGCCGTGGGCATTTGCGCAGGGCACCGCGGCCTGGCTCGGCAAGCTCGCCGTCGCCGGCACGATGCTCGCGCTGTTCGAGGCCGCGATCGCGAAGATGCGGGTGTTCCGCGTGCCGGAATTCCTGGGCGCCGCTCTGATGCTCGGACTGCTGGCGACGCTTCTGATGTTTGTGTCGAGGAGCCTCTGATGGACCGGCTCGCTTTCGACATCGCTCATTTGTTCGCCGGCGGACTCGTGCTTGTCAGCTTCATGATGCTGTACCAGGACCGCCTGTACGCGCTTCTCAACATATTCGCGCTTCATGCGCTCGTGCTCGCGGCATCGGTCGGCTGGCAGGCCCACATGCAGGACGCGCCGCACCTCTATGTGACCGCGGGCATCGCCTTCGTGTTCAAGGGGCTCGTGATACCGGTCGCGCTGCACCGCATGATCCAGCGGCTCGGCATCCATCGCGAGGTCGAGACCGTGATCGGCGTGGGACCCACGATGCTGGCCGGCATGGGCCTCGTGGCGCTCTCGATCGCGGTAATGCTCCAGGTCACGGAAGGCGCTGACCCGCTCGCGCGCGAGGATCTCGCTTTTGCGCTCGCGGTCGTGCTGCTGGGCATGCTGATGATGGTGACGCGGCGCAATGCCGTCAGCCAGGTGGTCGGCTTCATGTCGCTCGAGAACGGCCTCGTACTGGCCGCGACCGGCGCCAAGGGAATGCCGCTCGTAGTCGAGATCAGCGTCGCTTTCTCGATCCTGATCGCATTCATCGTGATCGGCATCTTCCTGTTTCGCATCCGCGAGCGCTTCGACACCGTGGATGTGCATGCGCTCGAGAAGCACCGCGGTGAGCGGCAATGATCGGCCTCGCCGACCACGCCATTCGCGCGATTCTGCTGATCCCGCTTGGCTCGGCCCTGCTGCTCGCCGTACTGCCCGGCTATCGGCTGACCGCGCGGCTCAACGTGCTGGCCACATTGCTGACATTCGCTGCCGCACTGACGCTGCTGTTCGGCGGCCGGCCGGAGCCGGGCGCGTACTTGCTGGTCGACGACCTCAACATCGTCTTCATCGTGCTCGGCACGCTGGTTGGGTTCACGACCAGTGTGTTCAGCGCGAGCTATATCCAGCATGAGCTCGATACCGGGCGACTTACGCCCGGGTACCTGCGCTTCTACCACGCGATGTACCAGGCGCTGATGTTCGGCATGAACCTCGCGTTAGTCGCAAACAACATCGGGCTGATGTGGGTCGCGATCGAACTCGCGACGCTCACCACCGTGCTGATGGTCGGCATCTATCGCACGCATGAGGCGCTGGAGGCCGCCTGGAAGTACTTCATTCTGGGCAGCGTCGGCATTGCGCTCGCGCTCTTCGGCACGATCCTCGTGTACATGGCCGCGCATCCGGTCATCGGTCAGGGCCACGATGCCATGGTGTGGTCCATCCTGATCCGGCACGCGGCGGCTTTCGACCCGTCGCTTCTGAACCTCGCCTTCATTTTCCTGTTGCTCGGCTACGGTACCAAGGTCGGCCTCGCGCCCCTGCACGCCTGGCTGCCGGATGCGCACGCCGAGGGCCCGACTCCGATCTCGGCGGTGCTCTCGGGACTCCTGTTGAACGTCGCGCTGTACGCCGTGCTGCGCTTCAAGCTGCTTCTCGCCGCGAACCCGGAGGCGCTCGCTCCTGGGCCGCTGATGGTGACGATGGGCCTGGTCTCGCTCGTGTTCGCGTCATTCATGCTATACCGGCGCCGCGACATCAAGCGCCTGTTCGCGTACTCCTCGATCGAGCACATGGGCATCGTCGCTTTCGCCTTCGGCATGGGCGGACCACTAGCGAACTTCGCTGGCCTGCTACACATGGTGCTGCACAGCTTGACGAAGTCCGCGATATTCTTCGGCGTCGGCCACGTCGCACAGGTCAAGGGCACGCAGCAGATCGCCGACATCGGTGGATTGACCGTTTCGCATCCTTGGCTCGGCTGGGGGCTGGTGATCGGCGTCGTTGCGATCGCCGGGCTGCCGCCATTCGGTATCTTCATGAGCGAATTCCTGATCGTGACATCGACCTTTGGCGCGGCAGCCTCTGCTGGCAATCCCGCTCGGGCTCGGGCTACTGGTCGCGCTCGGCGCCCTGTTCCTGCGCCTTAACGGCGTGGCTTTCGGTCCGGTGCGGGGTAATGTCGCGCCCGCCCTGGCTTCTTATTTGCCGATGTACCTTCACCTCGGGCTCGTGCTCGCGGCCGGCGTCTACCTGCCGCCGCCGCTCGTCGCCTGGTTCCGTCACGTCGCGGCGATGCTCGGATGAGCGAGACGCGCACACCGACACCGGTCATCGATGCGCCGTCACTCGGCGAACTGCTGCACGCTGGACGCGCTGTCGCCGGCCACCGGCCCTGGCCGCGCGCGGTGGTGGATGCCGACGCCTGGATGCTCGCGGCGGAGTGCCTCACCCAGGGCAGCGTCACCCTGCTCGGCCTCTGGGGCGAGGCGGACGCCGTGCACATGGCGCTGCTCGATGAGCCGGGCGCCGCGATCGGCGTGCTGAGCCTCGCCTGCCCTGACGGGCAGTTTCCGTCGGTCGCCGAGTTGCATGCGCCCGCGGTCCGCCTCGAGCGTGCGATCCAGGATCTCTTCGGGCTGAAAGCAGCCGGACTGCCCGACGCACGGCCGTGGCTCGATCACGGGCGCTGGGGGTTGCGTCATCCGCTCGGCGATTCCGGGCGCATTACCGACGGTGCGCCGCCTTACCCGTTCCTGCCCGTCGAAGGCGAGCACCTGCATCGAATCCCGGTAGGACCGGTGCACGCTGGCATCATCGAGCCCGGGCACTTCCGCTTCACCGCGAGCGGCGAAACCATCGTCCGGCTCGAAGCTCGGCTCGGTTACGTCCACAAAGGCGTCGAGGGCCTGATGAGAGGCGCCGATCTCGCTCGCGGCACTGAACTGGCCGGCCGGGTCTCCGGCGACAGCACTGTCGCTTATGCATTTGCCTTCGCCCGCGCGGTGGAATCGGCGCTGCAGGTCGATGTGCCGCGCCGCGCGCACTGGCTGCGCGCGCTGACGGCGGAACTCGAGCGTCTCGCCAATCATTTCGGCGACATCGGGGCGATCTGCAACGATGCGGCCTTTTCGCTGCTGCATGCGCATTGCGGCGTGCTGCGCGAACAGGTGCTGCGTGCGGCAGATCGCTGCTTCGGCCATCGCCTGATGCGCGACGTTATCGTACCCGGCGGCGTCACGCACGATTTCGGCCCGGATGACGCCGCCGTTATCGCCGCGGTCGTCGTCGAGGTGAGGAGCCGCTTCCCGCAGCTGGTCAACCTGTACGACAACACGGCCTCGCTGCAGGACCGTACCGTCGGCACCGGAGTCCTGAAACCACAGCATGCGCGCCGCTTTGGCGCCGGCGGCTTCGTTGGCCGTGCGTCCGGTCGCGCGTTTGATGCGCGCCGGGCACCCGGTTATCCGCCGTACGACCAACTCGAATTCCAAGTGCCGGTCCTCGACGCCGGCGACGTCGACGCACGGGTCTGGATCCGTATCCGCGAGGTGGAGCAGAGCCTTGCGCTCGTGGAGCAGATACTGGCGCGGATGCCGGCCGGACCGGTGCGCGTGGATGTGGGAGCGGCGCATTCGGTGCAGGAAGGTATCGGGCTCGTCGAGGGCTTCCGCGGTGACGTTCTTGTATGGCTACGGCTCGACGCCGACGGCCGCATCAAGCGCTGCCATCTGCGCGACCCGTCCTGGTTTCAGTGGCCGCTGCTGGAGGTCGCGATCGACGATAACATCGTTGCGGACTTTCCGCTCTGCAACAAGTCTTTCAACTGCTCGTACTCCGGCCACGATCTCTGAGGACCACAAACGATGCGCAAGCTCCTCTTTGAAGTCCTCGTCAGGCCGCCGCTCACGGAGAGCGCGCCACCGGCCGACGAATCAGCGCTCGCGGAGCTGGCCCGTGCGCTCGAGAAGGCGGCGCGCAAACGCCTTGGTCGCAGCCTCGCCATCCGCCAGGTGGATGCCGGTTCCTGCAATGGTTGCGAACTCGAGATCCACGCGCTCAATAATGCGTACTATGACCTCGAGCGCTTCGGCATCCGCTTCGTCGCTTCGCCGCGCCATGCCGACGTCTTGCTGGTGACCGGCCCGGTCACGCACAACATGCGCGAAGCGCTCGAACGCACTTATGCGGCGACGCCTTCTCCGAAGTGGGTGGTCGCGGTCGGCGGCTGCGCGCGAGACGGCGGTTGCTTCGCGGGAAGTTATGCCGTGACCGGCGGTGTCGCGAGCGTCGTGCCCGTGGATGTGCACATTCCCGGCTGCCCGCCGCGGCCGATAGAGATACTCAGGGGATTGCTGGCGCTGCTGTCCTGACTGGTTGCCCGACATAGCGAACCAGCGGATGAGGAGCGTAAGCGAACCCGAGATGAAAACCGATGTCGGGCGTATTGTTGAAATTGTAGATGTTTTCCGTGACCGCAAATGAGAGCAGCGTTTTGCGGATGCGGTGACGCACGCCGAGACTCATCTGGTATTTCCGCTCGAGCAACTCGTCGAGATCGGTTGTTTTATGCGTGTACACGCTCTCGCTGGCGTACGCCTGAAGATTCAGATTGGTGCTGTCCGTCAAACGCCGCTCATAACCCAGGATGATCGTCGGAACGACCCGGGATTCCTGGGGCACCGGTGCGCTTGCGCCGGTGTACTTGACCGCCGCAGCGTCCACATAGAATGCGTGATGCTGTCCGAAGCGCTGGAATGATGCCTGGATGCCATAGTCAGTGCGCCCGGTCGAGAGAAAATCGCGGCGTCCGTCGACCGGTACCTTGATAGCGGCCTCCAGCGTCAGTTGCCAAGCGCCCGGCAGCGTCGTGCCGGCATATCGCAGGCCGATCGTCGGATCCGTCAGCCCGCCGTCGGTCGGCGCATCGAAGAACGCCAATTGCATGGCATTTAGGTCGTAGATGACATTCACGTCGTTCTGGCTCGCCGCCGGGCGGCCGAAGCTGCTGAGTCCGAATACGTCGTGGAATTCCTCGATCATCCCGTCGAGAAATCCGCCTTGATAGGAAATGGCGCTCGCCGTCAGGTAACCCGTCAGGGTCTCGGTGAATTGATAATGCACGGTCAAGTCGAGCTGCGCCGACTCCAAGTCGACGAGGTAATTCTCTCCCGGCAGATCCTCGATCGCCTGCAAGTCCTCCGGACCCAGGTCTATCCGGTCTTGAGATTCGAGGGAGATCAGGTACTTCTCGACTTCGGGACTCAATGCCCAGGTGTTCTGGAAGCCGAGTTCCGCCTCGAAAGCCCAGCTGCGAGGTTTGATCGCGACCGCGTATGCGGGCCGCATATCGAGCCGCAGGAAGCCGAACGGCGTCAGGTCGCGCGAACGGAGCAGCCCATAGAAAAGGCCATCATCGGCTGAAGCAGATGCGGAAAATGCAAGGGCGCCGACGGCGGCAGCCGTTCCGGCGATGCACCATGCCAGTTTCATCGATGACTCCCGCCCCGGCATGGATCGTACGCCTGGCACGCGCGCCCGGAATGTAGGACGGGCGGCCGAGCACGCGGACATTCATTCGCTCGGTGGGGATGTCTCGCTTGGCGGGACTGAAATGATTTCAAGTCGACCTTCACCGGTTTAGCACAGCTTGAGCTGCGCAATGAAGGCCCGGCCCGCCGGCCCTGGCGGCGCGTCCTTCCGAAAGATCACCCTCATCGGCATGAGCACATCGCGCGCGATGCCTTCCGCGCGAATCTTGATCAATGTCCCTTTGTCGAGATCCGCCTTCACCATGTGCAAGGGCATGTGCCCCCATCCCAGGCCGGCCCTGAGAAATGCGAGCTTGGCTCCCAGATCGGCCAGGCGCCATGTCAGCGGTGACAGTACGCCGAAATCGCGGCCCTTGGTCAGTACGGTCCTGTCGGAGAGAACGAGCTGCACCTGTTTGGCGAGGGCGGAAGCCGGCACCACGCCGCGCCTGGTCGCCAGGGGATGAGAAGGACTGACGACCGTCAAGAATGCAAGATCCGTCAGCGGCTCTGATTGAAGCTCCTCCGTCACGAGCGGCAGCGAGCCGATGATGCCGATACTGCAGTCGCGATCGAGTACCGGCTTGATCACGCCGCCCATGGCTTCGACGTAAAGCCGCAGCGGCGTGTGCGGATAGGTCTTTCGACTGTGCGCGGCCGCCCTGGTCAGGCCTTCCATCGGGTACATCACGTCCATGGCAACCGCGAGTTCGGGCTCGAGACCCTCGCGCATGGCGTGAGCCCTGGCTTTGAATCCGTCGATGTTGTCGGCCACCGCGCGGGCGTCCGGAAGCAGGCTGCGCCCCTCCTCGGTGAGCCGCGGATAGCGCGCCGAACGATCAAAGAGCTTGAGTCCCAACTGCGCTTCCAGATTGGCCAGAGTCTGGCTGACCACCGATTGCGCGCGTCGCAGTTTGCGGCCCGCGGCTGAAAAGCTGCCTTCGTCCACGGCGGCAATGAAAGTACGCAACTGATCCAGCGTGACGGCGTCGAGCATAGCTATCGTCCTTGGCGATAGGTTGTATCCAAATATATAGGCTTCTCAGATATAGCGCGAGCTTCTAGATTCTGTCCATCGTTAACTGAAAGGTGGAGCCGTGAAATGTCATCCAAGCACAGAAAACTGATCGCCGTGATCGGCGCGACCGGGCAGCAGGGCGGCGGCGTCGTGCGAGCCTTGCAAGCTAGCGGCCAATTCAACGTGCGCGCGCTGACCCGAGATCCAGACAAGCATCGCGGACTCGCCGATGAAGTCGTCGCAGCGGATCTGGACCGCCCGGAAACCCTCAAAGCTGCGTTCAAAGGCGCGCACGGCGTTTTCCTGGTCACCAATTTCTGGGAACAAGGCACTGACGAACTCAGGCAGGCAACCGCAGCGGTACGTGCTGCCAAGGATGCCGGCGTCAAACACTTTATCTGGTCAACATTGCCTGACGTGGAGGCGATCAGCGGCGGAAAGTTCGACGTGCCCCACTTTACCGGCAAGGCCAGGATCGATCGGATAGTCAAGGAAGCCGGATTTGCGAACCATACGTTCGTCATTGCGCCGATGTACTACCAGGGCTTATTGGGCGCTCTGGCTCCGCAAAAGCAATCTGACGGATCCATGGGCTGGGCGCTTCCTCTGGATCCAACCGCGCGGGTCATTCACATGGGCGACATCACTGAGCTCGGGAACATCGTGGCCGGCGCATTTGCACACCCGGATCAGGCAGGCCATGGAGAGTATCTGCCGCTGGTTGGGGATTTCATCAGCTTCAATGAAATCGTCGACACGCTGAATCGACAGGGGCATGACCTTTCCTACAGGCAAATCCCGAAGCAAAGCTTCGCGGCTTCCTTTCCTGGTGCAACCGAAATAGCGGAGACGTTCGGTTACTGGGAAGCGCATACCTACCTGGGCTCGGATTCGCGCGACCGAATTGCGCTCGCCAACCAGTTGTCAGGCCGGCAACCGAGCAGGTTCTCTGCATGGGCACGGGCCAACTTCACGTGAGCACGGCTACCTGGCGCTGAGCGCGCGATCGAGGTTGAAGGCCGCGCTGATGAGCGCCAGGTGCGTGAACGCCTGCGGAAAGTTGCCCAATGCTTCGCCGGTCGGACCCGTCTCTTCCGAGTACAGACCCAGGTGATTGGCATAAGTCAGCATCTTCTCGAACATCAGGCGCGCTTCTTCAAGCCGGCGCCTGTCATTCTGGCCCGCACGAGTCAGAGCCTCCACGAGCCAGAAGGAGCAGATGTTAAACGTGCCCTCTTCGCCGGTGAGCCCGTCAGATCCGACCTGCAGATCGTACCGGTAAACCAGACCGCTCGACACCAGACCGCCGTTTCGCGGCGAGCGATTGATCGAGTCAATGGTTGAAAGCATCTTCGGATCAGTGGGCGCCATGAAGAAGACGAGCGGCATGATCAGACTTGCGGCGTCGAGTGCGTCACTGTCGTAGTGCTGTACGAACGCCTGCTTCTCGTGACTCCACCCTTTCGAGAGAATTTCTTCATAAATCTCGTCTCGGGTCTTGAGCCAGCGATCGCGGTCCGCGGGAAAAGAGCGCTTGTCCGCCAGCCGGAGCGCGCGATCCAGCGCAACCCAGCACATCACCTTGGAGTAGACGAAATGCCGCCGTCCGGACTGCACTTCCCAGACGCCTTCGTCTTCTTGCCGCCAGTTGTCGCAGAGCCAATTGATGATGCGCCGGAGTCCCACCCACAGGTCATACGAGATTTGAGTACCGTATTTGTTGTAGAGATACACGGCATCCATCAACTCGCCGTAAATGTCGAGCTGCAACTGCTTATATGCGTCATTGCCGACGCGGACTGGCCGAGATTCCTGATGACCGTCGAGATGATCGAGAATCTCGACGTCCAGGTCCTTGCGGCCGTCGATTCCATAAACGGTTTGAAGGGATCCGTCCGGACCGGGCTCCTGGATTCTCTTGATGAGCCAATCCATGAAACGGCCAGCTTCCTCAGTAAGGCCGATGCGCGCAAAACCGTAAATTGTAAATGCGGCATCCCGGATCCATGTGTACCGATAGTCCCAGTTTCTGACGCCCCCGATGTATTCCGGCAGGCTGCAAGTGGGCGCCGCGACAAACGCGCCTGTAGGTTCGAAGGTCAGGAGTTTCATCGCTAATGCCGAGCGCTCCACCATTTCACGCCAGCGTCCGGTGTAGGTGGAATGGGAAAGCCACTCCCGCCAGTAGCTGACGGTTTTTTTGAACAGGTCCAGCTCTTCCTGTTCGTGGATGACAAGACCGCATCCGTCGCTCTCGGAGATCTCCCGCAGGACGAATACGATCGTTTCCCCTTCGTTCAAAGTGAACTCGGCCCGGATTCCGTTCTCGAACGGCTCCAAAGGGATCCTGGTGGCCAGCCCAAAATTGAGGTTCCGCGACCGGAAGGTCGCGCCGCCGTTGACGATGTCCGTGCGATGGGCTTCTCTGGCAAAGTCGAAGGCGGGCTGGCACTCCACCCGGAAGCTGAGCGATCCGCGGACGACACTGACACGGCGAATGATGCGGCGAAAATCGTCGCGCTCACGGGCCGCGCCAACCGGCATGTAGTCCGTGACTTCACCCACTCCGTCGGGATTCAAAAACCGCGTGATCAGGACATTCGTTGCGGGCCAGTAGAGCTGCTTTTGACGGGCGCCCTTGGCCGTTGAAATCTGAAAGTAGCCTCCTTTCCTGTCATCCAGGATGCGTCCGAACACGCTGGGCGAGTCGAAGTGAGGAAAGCAGAACCAGTCGATCGACCCATTCATGCCGACGAGCGCAACGGAACGCATATCGCCGATGACGCCATAGTTCTCGATCGGCTGATATGCCATGAATCAACTCCGTCCAACTGCGGCCGGGCGATCGGCGAGTACCAGGGCGTGTTCCCGCCGAATCCGTCCTGCGGGAATCGACGCGTCCCCGTTGCGGAGCCGCTCGAGCATTTCAGATTTTTCAGGTCCAGTGACGATCCAAAGGAGGCGGCGCGCGCGATTGAGGATCGGGTAGGTCAATGTCATCCGGCGTGTGTTCAGATAGGGTCCCGTGGGCGAGACGTCCCGATCCATGACATCGAGCACGGGATCGCCAGGCACGAGGGAAGCCGTATGGCCATCCGGCCCGAGGCCCAGGTAAACGAGATCCAGCACAGCGGGCGAACCGGCGATCCTCTCGAGCGTCCGGGCATAAGTCCTCGCGGCGAAGTCCAGGTCAGGCAACTCCACCGGCATGGCGTGAATTTGCCCGGGCCGCAGCGGGACATGATCGAGCAGGCTCTCGCGCAGGTGCGTGAAGTTCCGGTCCGCATCTCCGGCGGGTGCGATTCGCTCGTCGACCTGAACCAGATGCACGCCATTCCACGGAACGTCTTCGTCCGCCAGCGCTCGCAGCATCAACCATGGAGTCTGGCCGCCGCTGACAGCGACCACGAATCGGTTGCAGTCGGCCACCGCTCCCCGGGCTTGTGCCGCTATCAAGGCTGCGCCCACCGCAGCAACTTCACCGGGATCCTCCAGAATCTCAATCTTCATCACACCCCGAATCGTTCCCGACGACGTTGCGCCAACCACCGGCGGGCGAAATCGCCGCGTCGACGGCAGCGGGTCCCCAGGTGTTCGTCTCATATTCATGGACCGGTGTATCGGCCATCAACACTGGATCGACGATTCGCCACGCCTCCTCCACATAGTCCTCGCGCGCAAACTGGGTGGAATCTCCGGCCATCGCATCGGTCAACAGTCGCTCGTAAGCGTCCATTTCACCCGCCGGCGGGCAGTGGCTCGCCACCATTTCCACTGATTGGCCGGTCATCCTCTCGTCCGGGCTCAGCGCCATCATTCCGATAGCGATAGTGACCGCCGGGCTGATGCGCAGCCGCACGTGGTTCGCCGCAAGATTGATGGAGGAAAACATCGAAGGAGGCTTGCGAAGCCGGACGAAGATTTCGGTGTAGGTCGCGGGCAGGCATTTCCCGGCGCGGATGTAGAAGGGCACCCCTTGCCAGCGCCATGAATTGATCTCCAGACGCAATGCCGCAAACGTTTCCACATTCGAGTTAGACGCGACGCCTGGCTCCACCCGGTAGCCGCGAAACTGGCCGCGCACCACGTTTTTCGCATTCAGCGGCCAGATGGCTTTCAGGACCTTTACCTTTTCATCACGGATGGACTCGCTGTCCGCTCTCGCCGGAGGTTCCATGGCAAGATTCGACAGCAGCTGGAACAGATGATTCTGGACGACGTCACGGATGGCGCCGGTCTGATCGTAAAAGGCTCCGCGGCCCTCGACGCCAAAGCTCTCCGCCATCGTGATCTGCACGCTTTCGATGTAATTGCGATTCCAGAATGGATCGAGAAGCGAATTCGCGAATCTGAAATACAGCACGTTCTGAACCGGTCGCTTCCCCAGGTAATGGTCGATGCGAAAGATCGATGACTCGGAGAAGCCGCTCAGCAAGATATTGTTGAGCTTCCGTGCCGTGACGAGGTCCGTCCCGAAGGGCTTTTCGACGATGATGCGGGCGCCCTTCGAGCAGCCGGACTTCGCCAGTTGCTCCACCACGGGACCGAAGAGCGCGGGTGGAATGGCGAGGTAGAACGTCGGACGTTCGGCGCCGGCGAGCTCTCTGCGCATGGCCTGAAACGTCGCCGGATCCTGGTGATCGCCGCGCACATAGCGCAATGATCGGGACAGCTGTTCGAACGCGGCACGATCGACTCCGCCGCGCTTCTCCAGGCTCGCACGCGCCCGAGCGCGAAGTTCATCGACATCCTTTGCGGACCGGGCGATGCCGATGACCGGCGCGCGGAGGTTGCCGCGCCTGGCCATTGCATGCAGCGCCGGGAAGATTCTCTTGACCGCCAGATCGCCGGTTGCGCCGAAAAAAACCAGCGCGTCGGAATACTGTGGATCGCTCATCAGGCGATACTTTCGGCATGCCCGCCGAATTGATGGCGCATCGCCGAAAGCAATTTATCCTGGAAGTCCGATCTGCCGCGCGAGCTGAAGCGCGCATACAGCGCGGCGGAGAGAACCGGGGCGGGCACGGCTTCGTCGATGGCGGCCTTGATGGTCCACCGCCCTTCGCCGGAGTCGGAGACACGACCGGTGAAATTTGAGAGATCCGGATCCTCGGCCAGCGCAGCCGCCGTCAAATCCAGCAGCCAGGAAGCGATCACGCTGCCGCGCCGCCACACTTCCGCAACGTCGCGCAGATTGAAGTCGTACTGGTAGTGCTCCGGATTTCGCAGCGGCGTGGTTTCTGCATCGACCGCGTGCTGCAGCTTGCCCACATTGGCCTCGCGCAGGATGCTCATCCCCTCGGCGTAAGCGGCCATCACGCCATATTCGATGCCGTTGTGAACCATTTTGACGAAATGGCCCGCTCCGCTGGGTCCGCAGTGCAGATAGCCCTGCTCGGCGGTCCCGCCAATATTCTCGCGGCCCGGAGTGCGGGAGTGCTGCCCGCTGCCCGGTGCCAATGTCGCGAAAACAGGATCCAGGAGCCGGATCGCCTCGGCTTCGCCTCCAATCGTCATGCAATATCCGCGCTCCGCGCCCCAGACTCCGCCACTCGTCCCGACATCGACATAGTGCACTTGCCGGGAAGCCAGCTCCTTTGCCCGCCGTGTGTCATCGACGTACCACGAGTTCCCGCCGTCGACCAGGATGTCGCCGGGTTCGAGCGCGGGCGCGATCTCGGCGATCGTCTCGTCCACGACCGCAGCCGGTACCATCACCCACAGTGCACGCGGCTGCCTCAACTTGCTCACGAGATCCTTGAGCGATGTCGCTGGAATGGCATTCTCGCGAGCCAGCACCGCCACTGGTTCTGGTGACTTGTCGAAGACCACGCACTCGTGACCTCCCTTGATGAGACGCCGCACCATGTTGGCGCCCATTCTTCCGAGACCAACCATTCCAATTTGCATCGCGACACCTCGTTTGAGCCACCGTCAATTGTGGATCAGGCATTCCAGAGACGAAACCCTCCGCGAAAGGCGTCGATGTTTGCACCTGCTCGGGCGCCGGCCGGGAGTTCTCTCAATTTCCTGACATTGCCACCTCCCAGAACGACGTCGTCGGGTGCGAGTGCCGCCACCAGGCGGGCCACGACATCCGCAACACGGCGGCGCCATTTCTTTGCACCATACTTTTCGAGTCCTCGCGCCCCGACATAGGCCTCAAAGGTTTTTTTTCGGTACGGCAGGTGGCCCATCTCCAGAGGCTCGACGATCCCATTGGCGATCAATGCGGATCCGAGACCGGTTCCCAGACCGAGGAAAAGCATCTTCCCTCCTTTGTAGCTCCCCAATGCCTGCATGGCTGCATCATTGATGAGCTTCACTGGACGCCCGAAGGCGACCTCAAAATCAAAACCCACCCAGCCCATTCCCAGGTTATGCGGTTCGGCGACTGGCCGGCCCTGAAGTACCGGTCCGGGGTAGCCAATAGATACCACGTCATACTTCCAGTCACCGGCGATCTTCTGAACGCCCGAAACCATTTGATCTGGAGTCATTTTCGGCCCGGACGGAAGTTTCCGCGGTTTGCGGTGCCCGGTCGCGAGGATCTTGATGTGCGTCCCGCCGACATCCACAACGAGCACTCTCAATGCGACAGCCTCCTCATCGTATCGTCGACTTTGGCGTCTACTGGCTCTGAAAGCACGCAAAGTGCGCAACCGGCGAGCAGGCGGGACTGACCGGCGCGAGTGACTCCACGACAATTTCCTCTGGAGTCAGTTGTATCTACGATCTCCGAATCTTGCTCCGTTGACGGCTGCCTCCTGAAGCGCCTTCACTGCCCTAAACCTTGCGTTGCTGCGCGGCGAACGCGAGCCGCCGGCGCGTCCGCTTGTTTGCGCGGGGTCCCGGCACGAATCCGAAGTCCGGCTCGGTGACCTCGCGACCGCTCGCCCGGTCCACCAGCACTGGATCCACCGGCACGCCGGTCTTCACCTCGGCCAGCAGCACGCTCGGTCCCTCGGGCGCGAAGTGCCTGTTGCCCCAGGCCAGCAGCGCCAGGAACACCGGCCGGAAGTCACGACCGCGTTCAGTCAGCAGGTATTCGTAGCGCGGCGGTCGTGCGCAGTAGCGGTGTCGCTTCAGCAGTCCCGCCTTTACCAAGGCATTCAGACGCCGTGCCAGCGTATTGGGCGCGATGTCGAGGCTCTTTTGAAATTCGTCGAAGCGCTTCAGCCCATGGAGGGCGTCGCGGATGATCAGGATGCTCCACCACTCGCCCACGCGCTCGAGGCTGCGGGCGACGGGACACTGCATGTTCCCGAGGCTCTTGCGTCGCATCGCTTAGAGAGTACGATTGTGACTTGCATTATGCAAGTGACTGCCGAGATGCGGAAGGAGATCGTGCCATGAAAGGAAGATACGTGCAGATTGCGCGCGCGGGAGCACCGCTGGAGCCGACGACCCGCGAGGTGCCGGAGCCGGCGGCCGGACAAGTGCGCGTACGCGTCCAGGCGTGCGGGGTTTGCCATAGCGATGCGCTGACCGTCGGCGCAGTCTTCCCGTGGATCGCCTATCCCAGAGTGCCGGGTCACGAGATCGTCGGTGTGGTCGATGCCGTCGGCGAAGGCGTACCGCAATGGAAGCCGGGACAACGCGCCGGCATCGGCTGGTACGGAGGTCACTGTGGCCAATGCGAGCCCTGCCGTCGCGGCGACCTGGTCGCGTGCCAGAACCTGATGGTGCCGGGCCTGACGTATGACGGCGGATACGCCGATTACGTCATCGCGCCGGCCGTCGCACTCGCGGCCGTGCCGAAGGAGTTGGAGAGCGCGGATGCGGCTCCCCTCCTGTGTGCCGGGATCACGACCTTCAATGCGCTGCGAAATACCGGCGCACGCCCGCCAGACACGGTCGCCGTGCTCGGCATGGGCGGACTGGGGCATCTCGGCGTGCAGTTCGCCGCCAAGTTGGGCTTCAACACCGTGGCGATTGCTCGCGGGCCGGAAAAAGCGAAGTTCGCGCACGACCTCGGCGCCCGTCATTACATCGACAGCGCGAAAGACAATGTCGCCGAGACACTCAGGAAGCTGGGCGGCGCGAGAGTGATCCTGGCTACGGTGACCGATGCCGGTGCGATGTCAGCCGCGATTGGCGGTCTTGGGTACGCCGGCGAGTTCGTGATCCTTGGTGTGCCGGGTGAACCGCTTCAAATGTCGGCTGGACCCTTGGTCATGCAGCGGCAGTCAGTACACGGCTGGCCGAGCGGGACATCGATCGACTCCGAGGACACGCTCAGGTTCAGCGTGTCGACCCATGTCCGCCCGATCATCGAGAAGTATCCGCTGGATCGTGCGGCCGAAGCCTATGACCGCATGATGAGTGGCAAAGCAAGATTCCGGGTCGTGCTGGAAACCGGCGCGTAAGGAGAACCAACGATATATCGTCTTTTTAGATATCTCATATACAAATATATAGGCTTCTCAGATATGACGTGAACGCCTAGTCTCTCGCCATCAAGGTCCTTTCCCGGAGTGATGGCGATGAACAACCTGTTGGCGACATCCGTGCTCGAGACTCCGCGCTTCGGTCTCGCGACCATGCCGACGAGTGTCGTGACCGCCGCGCCGCGCCGCATCGCGTTCAGCACGCGCGGCCGGCAGCACGGGCCAATCACCCGCCTCGTCAGCCCGTCCGACGTCGGCGAAATGATCAAGCCATTCGTGTTCCTGGATCACGGTGAAATCGCGCCGACGAGCGAGCCGCTCTTCGGCATCCACCCGCACTCCGGCATCGCGACGCTGAGCGTCGTCCTGAAAGGCGGAGTCAACTACGAGGACACCACCGGAAAGCAGGGCACGATCGCCGCCGGCGGGCTGGAATGGATGAAAGCCGGCAAGGGCGTGTGGCATGACGGCGGGCCCACTCAGGGCGACCCGCTGCGTTTCTACCAGCTCTGGATCGCACTTCCCGAATCGGAAGAGAGCACGTCACCGGTAAGCCAGTACATTGCGCCCGAGATCGTCCAGAGCGACGGACCGGTCCGCGTGCTACTCGGTCGCCATGGTCGCGCCACGAGCCCGATCCATGCGCCTGATGACATCAATTATTTCCACATCCGCCTGAAAGACGGGCAGCAGTGGCGTTACATCCCGCCCGACCGTCACACCGTCGCCTGGCTGGCGGTCGACAAAGGCTTACTCAATTCGACCAAAACGATCCGCGAGGGCGAACTCGCTGTATTCGAGGAATCCGACGATGCCGTCGAAGTGCAAGCCGTTGGTGACGTCTCTTTCGTGTTCGGGTCCGCGGTCAAGCATCCCCACCCGCTGATTCTGGGCCGTTACTCGGTCCATACAAGCGCCGAGGCGCTTGCGCGCGGTGAGGCGGAGATCCGCCGGATCGGCGAAGTACTTCGCATCACGGGACGCCTCTGAGTGCACTGAACATCCATCCCTCAATCAAGGAGCTTCCAATGAATACTTCCACAGCCACGCAAGTCCGCAATCCGACCACCGGTCTTTCCGGGCTTTCCGAGCTCGCCGGCCGCATCCTGCTCGCGGCCATCTTCCTGATCACGGGTCTCGGAAAGATCGGAGCATTCGCGACGACAGCCGCATACATGGATTCGGTTGGCGTCCCGGGAGCGCTGCTGCCGGTGGTCATCGCGTTCGAAGTACTGGCCGCCATCGCTCTCATCGCCGGTTGGAAGACACGCCTCACTGCTTTTCTGCTGGCCGGCTTCACGTTGCTGTCGGGACTCATTTTCCATAGCAACTTCGCCGACCAGATGCAGATGGTCATGCTCCTGAAGAACGTCGCCATCGCGGGCGGCCTGCTGTTGCTGGTGGCGAATGGCGCCGGGGCCCTGAGTGTCGACCGTCGCTTCAGCCGATAGCCCGGACAAAACCTGACGTCGTCCTAGCTGCGCATGTGCTTGCGGAGGAAATAGAATGCAACTACGCTCAGCAGGACGATCGACAAGCCCACGGCCAGCACGAAACCGCTTTGCGCGCTAACAAAGCCGGCGCCCAGATAGACGGTCGCAATCGTGTAAGGAAGCTCGGCGAGCGCAAGGGCCAGCAGAAACTTGCCGATGGGATATCTGACAAGGCCCAGGACGTAGCCCGGAATCTCCGACGGCAGCGCGACCTGAAACAGCACGATCAACCGGAACGGCGTATCGGGACGGATGCGCCGTTCGATCCGACGCAAGGCCCTGTCCGATGTCAGCCAGTGCACCACCGGTCGCCCGAGATAGCGAGCGATGCCGTACGCGACAGCGCCGCCGAGAATCCAGCCCAGCCACAACAACAGCATGCTGAGCGGCTCGCCCCAAACGTAGACCGCCACGGGCATGACGATTGCGATCGAGACAAAGGCGAACATGGCGGAGACGGCGGCGAGCAGCGTGAAAAGCAGGGCACCCAGCACCGGGTGATCGACAATCACAACCCGGCTGGCCGCAAGCACATCGAGCAGCGCTGCGTGCAATTCATCTGATGCCGCGATTGCGGCAAGCGCAACGCACAATATGGCAAGAAACGCGGCTCGACGCCAAACCGCTCCGTGCTGACCGAATAGATCCACGATGCGTTCTCCAGTCCTTCGATGGATTATAGTGATCCCTGAATTTCGGGCTGGAGAGCGCGATGCCGCGGTTTCTGGCGCACACCCTGCTGACCGTCTGCGCCTCGCTGCTGATCGCGGCCGCCGACGACGGTCGCTTTGCCGCCGAACGCAAGGCGCTGCTCGCCGAGATCCAGCGTGACGCTGGAGCAACCGCCGACTCCACCGGTCGACAAAGCTTCAGTTCATCCGTGATGGCCGCGATGGATGCCGTGCCGCGGCACCTGTTCGTGCCGACACGCCTCGTCGGCAGTGCCTACGCGAACCGGCCGCTGCCCATCGGCCACGGCCAGACCATCTCGCAGCCCTACATCGTCGCGTTGATGACCGAGCTTCTGGAACCGAAGTCCGGTGACGTGATACTCGAGGTGGGCACGGGCTCCGGCTATCAGGCTGCCGTTCTCGCCGAACTTGCTGCGCGCGTCCATACACTGGAGATCATCGAGCCGCTTGCCACCAGTGCCGCCGCACGCCTGCGGCAGCTCGGCTACCGCAATATCGAGGTGAAGCTGGGCGACGGCTATTACGGCTGGCCGGAGCATGCGCCTTACGACGGCATCCTCGTGACTGCCGCCGCGGCTTCGATACCGCCGCCGCTGATCAAGCAGCTGAAAACCGGGGGTCGCATGGTCATACCGGTCGGCACGCCATTCTATGCGCAGGAACTGATCCTGCTGCGCAAGGACAAGAATGGCCAGGTCACGACGACATCCGTGCTGCCGGTCGCCTTCGTGCCGCTGACCGGCAATCGTTGATGGTGCGGCGCGAGCAGGCGCTGCTCGCCGTCTCGATCGGGCTCCTGGCCTCCGCGTCGCTCGTCTACCAGGTGCTGCTGTTTCGCCTGCTCGCCATCGTGCAGTGGCATCAGTTCGCTGCGATGATCATCAGCCTCGCGCTCCTCGGCCATGGCGTGGCAGGCACGGCGCTGGCGCTGACCGGCCGCCGCCTGCTGCCGTGCTTCCCGACGGTCTATGCGACGAGTGCGACGCTCTTCGCCGTCGCCGTACCGATCTGCTGGGCGATTGCGCAGCGATTGCCGTTCAACGGGCTCGAGCTGGTCTGGAATCCGGGCCAGCTCGGCTGGCTCGCGGGATTCTTCCTGCTGTTGTCGCTGCCGTTCTTTTTCGCGGCCTGCTGTTTCGGGCTGGCATTCATGCACGCGCGCGAGCGCATCGCCGTGCTGTACGCCGCAGATCTCCTGGGTGCAGGCATCGGCGCCGGGATCGCGACCGGGCTGCTCTTCCTGCTTCCGGCAGGAGATGCGCTTCGTGCCGCTGCCATCGCGGGCGCCGTCGCGGGCACCCTGCTGCCGCTACCGAATCTCGCCCGGCTGGCGCTGCCGGCGTTCGCGTTGGCGACGGTCCTGCTATTGCCCGGTTCGTGGCTCGCCCCGCGCATCACGGAGTTCAAGGGCCTGCCGCGAATGCTTCAAGTCATGGGAGCGAAAGTCGAGGCCGAGTATTCGAGTCCCTATGGTCTGCTGACGATCGTCCGCAACGACACGATTCCGTTCCGTCACGCGCCCGGCCGCAGTCTCGCCGCGACTTCCGAGCCACCCGCGCAGCTCGCCGTGTTCACGGATGGCGATTCGATGACGGCATTGACCGCTGACGACGGGCGGCGGGATTCGCTCGCCTGGCTCGATGAGACGACCTCGGCCCTGCCCTACCACCTGATCAGGCGCCCGCGGGTGCTGGTGCTGGGTGCAGGTGGCGGAGCGGAAGTGCAGCAGGCGCTTTATCACGACGCACGCGAAATCGACGCGGTCGAACTCAATCCGAAAATGCTCGAGCTGTTGCGTAAATCGCTTGACGAGCCCGGCGTGCACCTGCACCAGGGCGAAGCTCGTGGATTCGTCCGCAACGATCGCGACCATTACGACCTGATCCAGATCGCGCCGCTCGATTCCTACGGGGGCTCGGGCGCCGGCGTGCAGGCGGTGGCAGAGAGTTTTGTCTATACCGTGGAAGCACTCACCGATTACTACCTGCGGCTCAGTCGCGGCGGCTATCTCGCGTTGACACGCTGGGAGAAGCAACCCCCGCGCGAAGGTCTCAAGCTATTCGCGACGGCGGTCGAGACATTGCGCGCCCTGGGCCTCGATCCCGGTCATCAGCTTGCCCTGATTCGGGGGTGGCAGACGAGTACGTTGCTGGTCAAGAAAGGTGCGCTGACCGCCGCGGATCTGGACCGCCTGCGGGCTTTCTGTGAGTCTCGCGGTTTCGACCCAGCCTGGTTTCCCGGCATCGACGCCGATGAGGTGAATCGGCATCACCGCGTGCCGCGACCCTGGCTGTATGAGGGCGCGATCGCCATGCTCGGCGACGATGCGGAGCATTTCCTCGTCAACTACAAGTTCCGCATCGCGCCCGCGACCGACGATCGCCCGTACTTTTTTCATTTTTTCCGCTGGCCGTTGCTGGCGGAGCTGATGTCGCTGCGCGGTCAGGGTGGATTGACGCTGCTCGACACAGGCTACCTGGTGCTGGTTGGCACGCTGGCTCTTGCGGTCCCGATGTCGCTGCTCTTGATTGTGGCCCCGCTCGCGGTGCTCGCGCGGCAGCAGCGATATGGAGCACGAATTCGTTCGGGGATCTATTTTCTCTGCCTGGGACTCGCGTTCCTGTTTGTCGAGATTGCCTGCATGCAACGCTATGGCCTGTTCATCGGGCAGCCACTTTTTGCAGCGGTCGCGATCCTGGCGGGTTTCCTGACGTTCGCCGGGGCAGGCAGTTTTGTTGCTTCGCGCGTGCGCAATCGGGGGCACACATTGAAGTGGGCGGTCGCCGGTATCGTCGTGCTGCTGCTGCTCCAGACGCTTGCGCTGCCACCGCCTCCCGGCATCGTCGAGTCCACCGCAGGCCGTGTGATCCTCGCGCTCGCACTGATCGCGCCGCTCGCGTTCCTGATGGGCATGCCGTTTCCACTCGGTTTGTCGCGTCTCGCCGCCGAGTCGCCGGCGTTCATTCCCTGGGCCTGGGGAATCAACGGCTGCGCCTCGGTGCTTTCAGCGCTGCTCGCCGCGCTACTGGCCGTGCACCTGGGTTACGGCGCGGTGCTGTCGATGGCGGCCGGGCTTTACGCGTTGACCATTCTGGTCTGGCCCGAACCCGCATGACGCCTCACTGTTTTTCATTTCGCCGCCGAATCTGACCCGATCGTTTGTGGCCGTGTACCCTATCGGGTGATGCCAATCGGCGACGAATTGATGATTCTGGACGGCGGGCTCGCGACCGAGCTCGAGCGGCGGGGCCACGATGTCTCCGGCCCGCTGTGGTCCGCACATGTGCTGCGGACGGCGCCCGAATCGATCGAACAGCTGCATTACGACTATTTCGCCGCCGGAGCGCGCGTTGCGATCTCTGCCAGCTATCAGGTGAGTTACGAAGGCTTCGCGGCAGTCGGACTGGATGCCGACGAAACCACGGCCTTGCTGCTCCGATCGGTAGACCTGGCCCGATCCGCCCGCACGCGCCATTACCGCGATCATCCCGCGGACCGTCGCCGGCTGTACGTTGCCGCGTCGGTCGGTCCTTATGGCGCCATCTCGCACGATGGCGCGGAGTACCGCGGCGACTACGGCCTTTCCGTCACAGAACTCGTCGAATTTCATGCTCGGCGATTTGCGGTCCTCGCCTCCTCCGGTGCGGATTTCCTCGCCTGCGAAACGATACCGGTGCTCGACGAGGCGCGCGCGCTGGTCGCGCTGCTTGCCAAACATCCCGCTGTGCTCGCCTGGATGAGTTTCAGCTCGGCCGACGGCATCCGCACGTCGCATGGGGAGACACTCGTGGAATGCGCGCGGCTGCTGGATCGCGTTTCAAATGTGATCGCAGTCGGCGTGAACTGCATCAGGCCCGAAGTCGTGGGCAACGCCATTCGTGAATTCAAGTCCGGCACGGACAAAGCAGTCGTGGTGTACCCGAATTCCGGCGAACGCTGGGACGGGATGACACACCACTGGCACGGATCCCGCGATCACGAGAGCCTGGCGGCGCTCGCCCAGCAGTGGGTCAGCGATGGCGCGCGGATGGTGGGTGGCTGCTGCCGAATCGGACCCGGGGAAATTGCGGCACTGGTTGAAGCGCTCTCAGGCGTACCGGATCAAAGCACCTCGTTGAACAGATAAAAGACTTGGTCGATAGTCCGGTGGCCCCAGCCGCGCTTGCTCCACGATTCCAGCTTGATTTCGCAGCAATGCGGGGCGTACTTCTCGAAAATCCCGTCGAGCCGCCTGGCCGTGGCGGCGTCCAGGAAGCCAAGCGTAATTTCATCGTTGGTCTCGAACGACCGGTCATCGAAATTGGACGATCCGACGGCACACCAGACGCCATCGATGGTCATGATTTTCTGATGCAGCAGCGTGGACGGATACTCGAAGAGCTTCACGCCGCAGCGAAGCAGCTTCTCGAAATTGCGATGCCCGGCATGCTGCACCATCGGATTATCCGAACCGCTCGTAGCCGGCATCATCACGCGCACGTCGACGCCGCGGGCAACGGCTTCCCCGAACGCGTCGATGGCGTCGGGCTCCGGGATGAAGTACGGATTCTGGATCCAGATCCGTTTTCTCGCGCAACAGATTGCCGCGTGATGCAGGATCTTTACCGCGGGCGCCGAGCCTTCCGGTTTCAGGTAAGCGGCGTGGATGGTGATTGAACCCGCACGGTCCAGTCGCGGGAAAACTTCGTCGCCCATGAAGAGCTCGCCGGTCTGCCCAACCCAGTTTTCGCTGAATGCCGCCTGCACGCTGTGCACGATCGGCCCACGCAGCCTCACGCTCACATCCGCGAAGTGGTCCTTATCCTCGGCGTTTCCGAGCCAGGTATCGACGATGCAGTGACCACCGAGCAACGCGACGCGCCCGTCGAGCACGACGAGCTTCCGATGGTCACGTTCGTTCAACACGCCGATATTCAACAGGGTCCATTTGTGAAATTTTTCCAACTGGCAACCTGAATCCTTGAGCTGCTGCTCGACGGACTCTCCCATTTTCCTCGAGCCGTTCGCATCGAGGAGCACGCGCACCGTGACGCCTGCGCGTGCCCTGGCGGACAGCGCGTCAGCCACGCGCTGGCCCAGCACACCCTCTTTCCACAGGAAGCTCTCGAAATGTACCGAGCGCTCGGCCGCTCCAATTTCGTCGACCAGGACGTCGAAAAAAGCGCCATTCTCGAAAACCTCGACGCTGTTGCCTTCCACCGCCGTGCTGAGCGTGAGGCCCGACAGGGACGGGATCAGGTCATCGATCGAATCGTCGCAATCGACGCGCAGCGTCGGATCGCGGTGGCGCTTCATCGACCAGATGAACACCACAAAGAAAATGACTATCGCGATGATGATCAGTAGCGTCATTGCCGCAGTTCCGGTCCCGTTCCCGCAAGATTCCCCCGGGGGCCGCGGTCATGCAAGGTCATTGCAACGTGCAAGGCCGTTTAGAATTGGATTTTGTGTCCCGGCGTCAGAAAACGGAGCGAAATCGTGTCAGCGGAAACCACCATTCGCGTGCTGACGTTGAATGCCCATCAGGGCTTCAGCGCGCGTGGGCGTCTCGTTGCCCTGCTGCAGATACGTGACGCGCTCCGCACGGCAAACGCCGACCTCGTGTTTCTGCAGGAAGTCGGCGTCGCCGGCGGAGAGGAGGTGCCGGTCCACCAGTACGAGGTTCTGGCCGACCGGGTCTGGCCGCAGCACGCCTATGGCCGGAACGCCGTTTCGACCGGCGGCCATCATGGCAATGCGCTGCTGTCAAAGTATCCAATCGTCTCCTGGCAGAATGTCGACGTGTCGGTCGGAGAATCCGAGCCGCGCGGAATGCTGCATTGCGTGCTCGATGTGCCGCATGCTCGGAATCCCCTGCACGCCGTGTGCGTGCACTTGGCCTTGCGCGAATCGCACCGGCGGCGGCAGGTCGAACGCCTGCTGGAGCTGGTAGCAGGCAAGATTCCGGCTGATGCGCCGCTCGTCATCGCTGGCGACTTCAACGACTGGCGCGGACGTGCGCATCTGCGGATCGGGCGCGATGGCATGCTCGAAGAGATCCATGCCGGTGCACACGGACAGCCTGCACGCACGTTTCCGGCGCGCCTGCCGCTGCTGCGACTCGACCGCATCTACGTTCGCAATCTGCGCCATCGGCCGTTGCAAATGCCGCGGCGTCCGTGGGCGGGGCTGTCGGATCACGCGCCGCTGGCCGGCGAAGTGTGCATCAGCTGAACTCAATTGCACAATGGTGTACCGATACGACAATATGAAGGCAAGGCAGCCTTTTCTGATCCACCCTGTATTTGCCAATTCATTTATGCAGCCGCCTGACCAGCATCAGTCGATACAGCGAGCTCGGTTGGCCGCAAAGCAGGGAAATCTCGATCTCGCCGACACTCTCTATTCGGCGCTGATGGCGCGGCCGAATTCCCGCCTCGAAGCCATCAGCTTCCTGGCTTTTCACCGGTTTATGCAGCAGCGCTACCAGGAGTCATGTCACTTTGCAAAAGAAGTGCTGGCTCTCCGCTCCGATGACGGTGCGCGTCTCAATCTGGCGCTGTCCCAGTTCGGCGCCGGTGATTATGCGGGTTCTGAAACCACGTTGTCGCAGCTTGGCGATAGTCGCCTGGGATACGCCCCGCTTTTGCGTGGCGCCCATCATCATCGCAAGGGCGAACACAAGCAGGCTCTTGCCTGCTTTGAATCGTATTTGACGCGAAGCGCCAGCAGTCAACCCGACCATTCCAGGTCGCCGCCAATGATCACTCGGTTATTCGAACTGGCAGCGAGCTTGCGAGAAAAGTCCTTGCGCTCGATTCATCACCGCATGCTCGATCATCTGCTTGCTGCACACGGTGAAGAATCGTTGCAACGAATTCGACGTGCGATTGCGCATTTTCACGACAAAAGCGAACCCTGGCAACACGAATTGCAGCAACCGACTTTTTTTTACGTTCCGGGTTTGCCGGCCAAGCCGTGGTTCGAGCGGTCAGACTTTTCCTGGGTAGGAGAATTCGAACAGCATGCGGACGCAATTCATGCCGAATACCAACGTATCGTTGCGGCCAGAAAACAAAGTCTGAAGCCGTATGTCACGGCCGAACAAAATGCTCCGCAAGCATCGTGGGGACACCTGATTGAAACCGATAATTGGTTATCTTTGCACGTACTGAAGGGTGGTAGGCGTGTCGAACCGAATGCGTCGGGCATGCCGATAACCATGGCTGCCTTGAAATTGGTCGATCTGCCGAATTGTCCCGGCACTGCGCCCGAGGCTTTTTTCTCGACGCTCGCACCGCGAATTGACATTCCGCCCCATCACGGTCTGGCGAATTGCAAACTGGTTGCGCATTTGGCGCTGGATATTCCGGAGGGATGTGGAATACGCGTTGGTGGACATGTGCGCGAGTGGCATCAGGGACAGTGTCTTTTCTTCGACGACAGTTTTGTTCATGAAGCATGGAACCATTCAGGGCAACAGCGAACAGTCCTGATCTTCGATGTCTGGCATCCGGCGCTTACCACAATAGAGAAATCCGCTTTGACGCGATTGTTCGCTCCGATCGAAGCGTTTTATGAGTATCGCTTGTCCAGGCACGAATGGGACTAAGCGAGCTTAGCGTGTGAGTTTCGGTAGCAGCAGTCTCGACGCTCGCTCGGAATCGTGATGGATCGTGATGTCAGCGGCCGTTGATACGGCATCGTCAACTTCAGATTCACCCGTTTGGAGGTTGCCTGATAGATGCGGAGCAAAGGAGCCGGAAATCTGCGCACGAATGCGATGGCCTTTGGCAAATCGGATGCTCGTGATCAACTGCGGCAGTCGGAGCTCGTAGACGCGGCCAGGCTCCAGCAGTTGCCTGCCCGCCTCGGGATCGCGATAACTCGCCCGGAGAACATCGTTGCCGGGACCCATCAGGTTGAATGCGCGGCCGTCAGGGTGGACGTCCTGCAGTCGAACCCACAGATCAAAATCACGACAGCTGCACGATGCGTGAATCACCGCAGTGATGGCGCCTGAAACCCATAGATCTTCCTGCAAGGGTTCGGTATCGAAAGTCAGCAGGTCCTTGCGCGTCTGCAGTTCGCGATAGTCGTGAGGGCCGGACGTTTCGTAGGCATCCGTGACGGGCTGCCGCGGATCGGCCGTGAAGGTGCTTCGCGAGGACGTCGATGTCGGCTGCGCAATCTGCAATTGCTGCTGTCCGCCGTCTCCGGTCATCGCAAAATATAGCGGCAGGGTTCTGGCGTTCGCGGGCGGCCAGCGCGTGTCATCGCGCCATTCGTTCGCGTCCATGACGAAATGGCGCACCGGCGACGCGTTGGTGAACTCGTTGTCAATGCCGCGCACATAGTGGTCGTGAAAATCGAGCACGATATCGTCGTAGTCGACAACGGCTTGCGGCCCGAAATCGAGGTCGCCCGTGCGCCGCTGCGCCAGCGTCGATACGCCGTGCACCCAGGGACCGATCAGCAGATGCGTCCGCGGATCGCCCTGCCCCATCCGTGACTGCATCAGTCCGTTGAAATTTGTTGCAGCGCCTTCCGGTCCATAGGCTTCGTCATACCATCCGCTGAGATTCAGTACGGCAGCCGACACCTGCGAGTAACGACCGTGCAACTCGGCCCAGTTCCACCAGGGATCTTCCGGCGGATGAGCCAGCCATTCGAAATAGTACGGCGCTTCCATGCGGAGCCAGGGCAAATCTCTCAATGGCAGCCACGATCGATATGCCTGCGCAACCGACGGCCAGGTCTTGTCAGCGGCGGCAGGTTCCTGAATTCCCGGCAAGCCAAGGCGACGGCGGGCATCCGGTGCCACGTTGACGTAAATCCATGGCAGCCACGACAAGTCGAAGATGCCGTTCATGTAGAAGAAGTTGCGTGGCGATGAAAACGTCATGGCCGGCACCATGGCCACCAGGTGCGGCGGTGTCTCGACGGCCGCAAGCCACTGGACCGCACCGGGGTACGAGAGACCGTATGTGCCAACCCTGCCGTCGGACCAGGGTTGTGATGCGGCCCATTCGATCGTGTCATAGCCGTCTGCGCCTTCGTGCCGGTAGGGATCGAAGCGGCCCTCAGACTCGTAGCGCCCGCGCACGTCCTGCAAGACCACCGCGTAACCGCGCCTTACCGCTTTCAGGTGAATCTTGTAGTCCTGGGCGGCCTCGTGTTTGCCGTACGGCGTGCGATACACCAGCACCGGGAACCTGCCGTCAAGCGCGGGACGATAAACGTCCGCCCGCAACACGATGCCGTCACGCATCCGCACCGCGATGTCCCGCTCGACGGTCAGCCCGGCGGATGTAGCAGAACCGCTCCGTGCATTCACATCGGAATGGACACACCCCGCCACCGCCACCAGCAATATCGCAATCGCGGCGGAGCCACCGAGCGAATGACCGCTCATGTCATGACCCTCGCTTCGAATTGACGACGCGCTACTCCCCGCCACGAGGAATCACGTCGTCACTCCCCATGAACTCCCCGATGGGCCTGAAACCCTCGACGTGGTCGCAAACTGCTTTCACGACCATCATGATCGGCAGGCCTAGCACCAGCCCCCACCCGCCCCATAGCCATCCCCAAAAGAGCAGTCCCGCGAAAACGACCACGGCGTTCATGCGGCTCGCACGACCCGCGAGCCAGGGCGTCAGCAAGTTGCCTTCCAGGCTATTGATAACCAGCGAAATGCCGGCGACCGCCAACGTCATTCCGACGGTCCCGAACTGGAGGAACGCCACCAGTGCGGTGCCGCCCGTTGTGAGTATGGCGCCGAGGTACGGCACCAGGTTGAGAACGCCGGCCGCCACGCCCCAGACCGCGGCATTTTCCAGACCGATTGCCCAAAACGCGAGCCCGCTGGTGACACCGACCAGAACGCTGGTCAGGACCAGCACTCCCAGATACCGCCGAATCTGGTCGCCGATCTCATTGAGGACCTGGATCGTGATCTTCTTCCTGCTGAGGGTGGGACCCGATAATTTGACCCACTTCCGGCGAAACGCGTCGCCGGATGCGAGCAGAAAATAGGCAAGGAACAACACGATCAGTGCGGCGCCTATCGCGGAAATCCCTCCCATCACGCTCGTCCACAGATACTCGCGTATATCGAGCCGGGGTTTCTCGACTCGTACGCGCGTGACACCACTCGATACGGCAGCGGGCGCCACCTGTGCGGTCGCGCGCTCGATCTCATCTGCGGCCCTTTGCACCTTCTCGAACGTGTCACCCGAGTCGCCCAATTTTTCGCGTACGGACAGCTGGATCTTTTTCACGGCCTCCGGAAGCGTCTCGATCAGGCTCACTGCTTCGTCCTGAAGCGAGACGGCCGTCACCCCCACTCCACCAATGATGGCCAGCAGCAATACGGCCGCCGAGAGTGCCGGCGGAATAGCAAACTTCTCGAGGTGGTCGACGACCGGGGATAGTCCGTAGCTCACGATCAGTCCCAGTACCAGCGGGATGAGTACCGGCTGTGCCCAGTCCATAATGAAGATCGAGGCGAAGATCGTCAGCAGGAACAGCGGGGCATTCCTGATCGGGACGACGCCGCGGACCTCGGCGACTTCCACGGTTGTTCCGGTATCTCGGGGGTCGGCGGCATTGCCCGGCTCCACCGGTTCGTTATTTTCCGCCACGACTTTCAGCGGACCATCATGCGGCGCGCCACGAGCGATTGTGGTGCGTTCATACGTTGTCTCTCCCGTGTCGCGCCCGTCAGCCGGCACGGCCATTATGGGCGTACAGCTGCGAATGCGAAATCGCCGGCCTGGCGTTTATATTGCTGGTTACGGCCCGCAAACGAGTGAGAAAGAAACATGCTCTGCAGAAAACGGCACACAGTCTGTCTTTCAAAGCTAGTCATGGCCGCCTCCTGCTGCCTGCTCGCGTTCTCGGCGGACCGGGCGCGGGGCGCCACGTGGCCAGACCGCGTGGGCACGGCCGAGGTGCGACCCGGCGAGGTGACGCGGGGAAGGCTTGCGCTCATCGAATATGCCGACGGATCGGACGTCGAGGCACCGGTGATCGTTATTGCGGGTAAGAAGCGCGGGCCGGTCGTGTGGCTCATCTCGTGCGGGCACGGGGACGAGTTCGGTGGGGCGCTCGCGATGCAGCGCGTGGTGAAGGCTCTCGACCCCGCGGCGATGGCTGGCTTGGTCATCCTCATTCCTGTCGCCAACCCTCCCGCCTTTCAGGCAATGCGCCGTGTTAACCCTTCGCCGGATGACCTCATGGACTTCGGCGAGGCCTTCCCCGGGGAGCCACGTTTCGCGACCGAGCGTATTGCCGAGAAATACACGGCCTTGTGGAAAGAGCACGCTGACTACGTGGTGGATTTCCACACGGGCGGCGACCGCTTCGTGCAGCACCCGTTCATCATCTTCACGATCACCGGCACGGTGCCGATCGAGCGGATGGAATCCCTGGCCCGGATGTTCGGCGTGCCGACGCTCTGGCGCGACCGCGACAAGGTGTTCGAGTCCGACATCACCATCAATGTGCCGGCGATGGGAATACCTGCGTTTCTCCTCGAAGTCGGAGGCGGCGGAGTGATGGAACGCCAGCAGGACGCGCGCCAGGCGGAGTTCGCACTCAGTTTCCTGCGCGGCATCGATATCATCCCCGGCGAACCGTTGCACGCCGAGCGAGTCAGCGTCGTCGAAAAGTACCGGATCATCACGCCATCCCGTGGCGGATTCTTTTATGCGTTAGTGAAGCCAGGTGATCCAGTGAGCGAGGGCACTCCACTCGCGCGAATCGTGGACGTTTATGGGGACGAGGTCGAAGTCCTGCGTTCTCCAGTCAGCGGGGCAATTGTGCTCGGGATCCAGGAATTCCCCGTAGTCGCAACGGGCTCCTGGGTGGCCGAACTCGGAATCCTGGTGCCCGAATGATATTTTCGCACCCTCCAAAATGGCTCGCTAACTTCTCAAGGGCTCGCAACTACAACTACATGTGAAGAAGCCCGGCGGTTGCCGGGCTTCGGTGTTCCAACTGCGTGCCAGTCTAACTGGCAGCACCGATTGTCAGGGTGAATCGTCCGGAACGAAGACAAGTTGCGCGTGAGCGCGCCCCTGCGTATTCCACTGCCAGAAGTAGTACTCGAGCTGAGGATCGAATATCCCGAGCCTTACGTCGCATTCGCCGTCGAAGTTCCCGTCAACGAAGGTGTCAACGCAGACGGTCAGGAGCTCCTGCGTGTAGTCGGTGAATCTCAGGCCTTTTCCCCCGCTCCCGGAGGCGCGAAACTCGATCACGTTCTCCGTTGAGCAAAGGATTTCCTCGGCAGTGCCGTCGCCATCGAAATCCGACAGATCCAGCTCCTCCGCGCAGCTGGTTACCCCGATGCCGGTTCCCGGTGCGCCGACGAGGCGCACATAGACCCGGTATTTCCCGTACACGTCACGGGGCAGGATCAGCTCGGCTCCGTCTCCCCGTTCGCACGCGTTGCCATCCGCGACGCGAAACTCACCTGCGTCCGATGGCGACAACAGGATCGTGTTCTGCTTGAGGAGATTCTGCTTCAGCGTTCCGCCCTGATTGCTGCCCAGGTCGCCGGATATGACCTGATAATTGGCCTTTACGGCAATCTGGTGTCGATTGGATTCCGTGAAGTCGCCTGCAGGGCAATTGTCAAAAGCGATAACCTGCAGGTTGTAACGTGGACCGGGTGGCAAGTTGTTGCCTGTGCCCGCCCATGCGGCGGATGAGGCAACCCCCATCAGCACCGCGCCTATCGCAACGCATTTTCCTGTCTTCATGACAATCTCTCCCACTGGTTCCGTGTGAGTCGTTCTGCCTTGAGTTGTGGGAATTGCCCGGCAGAGCAGCCGGAAGAGAGAGGACAGGTTGTGCACGATGTCCGCACTGGCAACCCCGCTATCCTAGGCTAGGCCTTTAGACCGGTGGCTTTGCGCCCCCACCTTTCGGTGGGTTTGCCTTTTCAGCGCGTTGACTGTGAGCAACCTGGAGATCGGTTGCAAGAGAGTTTTTACAGAACGCGCAAATTTTGGTCTGGTGTCGGTTCCTGGCGACAATGTGTTCGAGTCGGACAACGCCAGCAGGACGCGCGGCAGGGAATCCCGGCGCCCCTAGTCGTCTAATTTTCCTTGATCTTGGCCTCCAAAGCTGAATCGGCGTTGCCGCCGCAAATGACGATCACGACAGTCTTGCTCGCGTAGTCACCGACTGACTTGAGGAAGGCGGCAACCGCGACGGCGGCCGCGCCTTCGATGAGCTGGTCGTCCTCGCAGTAAATGCGGCGCGCTGCGTGCAGGATTTCCCCCTCAGTAACTAGAACTTTTCGGTCGATAACCTGCTGCGTAACTGCCAGCGTCACCGAGTCCGCTTCCATGCCCCCGGTGGTGCTGACAGAAAACGTAGGCTTCTCTGGAACCTCGGTGATCTTGCCGGCACGCAAGCACTCATACAGCACGGGAGAATTTTCCGGCCAGCAACCCACAATCTCGGTAACAGGCGATACGGACTTTAAATGCGAGCCAATGCCTCCGATGAGCCCGCCGCCGCCGACCGCCACGAAAACCGCATCGGGTCCGTTCGCGCCGAATTGAGCCAGTTGCCGCAGGATTTCCACTGCGATGGTGCCTTGTCCTGCTACGACATCCATGTCGTTGTAGGGCGAGACATACGTACGACTCGATTGTTCTGCCTCGCGACGCGCCGACTGCTCGGCGAGTAGAGCGTCTCCTCTTACGGTTCGCACCAGCGCCTGTAATGACTCGATCTTGCGTCGCCGAAGCGGATCGACGTGTTCGGACACAAATACTTCTACGGGAATGCCGAGCTTAAGTCCGATTGTGGCCACTGCCAAAGCGTGATTCCCGTTTGAAGCAGCGACTATGCCCCGCACGGCTTCGGCTCTTGGCAGCGAAAGCAGCTTGTTGGCCGCCCCGCGCAATTTGAAGGAGCCGGATTCCTGCAGATTCTCCAATTTCAGGAAAACGTTGGCGCGAGTGGACTCGCTCAATCGACGTGAGTGCTTCAGCGGTGTCTCGCGTATATGAGCCCTAATTCGCCGTTCGGCGACACTAGATTCCATTGGCGAAATGTTTCCCAGTCCGTGCGACCGAGAAAGCATAACCGCGCGTCGCGCGTAGGGGCGGATTCGAACCCCGACACGCCTATTTTCACGAGCCGGCTCCCACTCCCGAACCGCGTTAAACTACAAGATCGCAGGCCACTTCCGGCGACTGCTCCTGATTCAGGTTCAATAAGCATGGCTGACGTATTCATCTCCTACGCCCGCACCGACAAGGCTCGCGTCGCGCCGCTGGTGGCTGCGATCGAGGCAAAGGGCTGGTCAGTATGGTGGGACCCGGAAATCGCGGCCGGCCAGTTGTTCGACGACCAGATCGAGGCGGAGATGAATCTGGCCAAGTCCGTGCTGGTCGTCTGGACCCAGACGTCCGTGGCCTCCCGATGGGTACGCGGCGAGGCGCGCGAAGCCGCCGATCGAGGCATTCTGGTTCCCGTGCGCTTCGACGACGCCCGCCTGCCGATGGACGTGCGCGCTCTACATACCACCGATCTTGACGACTGGGGTGACGACGCCAGCAGCCCGCAGTTCCAGGAAGTCTTGCGGGCACTCGGCTCGCTGATCGCGCGCAGCGGCGCCCCACGGACCTCGAAATCGGCGCCCGGCTCCGCGCCAGTTACGTTACCACGCGTTTCGATCTGCGTACTGCCATTCGCGAACATGAGCGGCGATGCGGAGCAGGAGTATTTCAGCGACGGGATCAGCGAGGACATCATCACGGACCTGAGCAAGGTCTCGGCGCTAGCGGTGGTCTCACGAAACACGGCTTTCAATTTCAAGGGCAAGAGCGTCGACATTTCCCAGATTGCGAAGCAGCTCAAGGTCAGCTACGTATTGGAAGGCAGCGTGCGCAAGGCGGGTGGCCGCGTCCGAATTACTGCCCAGCTGATAGAAGGGTCGAAAGATAACCACATTTGGGCCGAGCGCTACGATCGCGAACTGAGCGACATCTTTGCGCTGCAGGACGAGATTTCCGAGGCCATCGTCAAGGCCCTTAAACTGAAGCTGCTGCCCGAGGAAAAGAAGGCCATCGAGCAGCGCGGAACGACGAATCTCGAGGCCTACAACCTCTACCTGATGGCGCGGCAATTCAGCGTGACCGGCAATTACGGCAACGTTCGCCGCTGCGAGGCGATCATCCGCCTGTGCCGCAGCGCGACGGAGATTGATCCGAACTACGCAACGGCCTGGGCGCTGATGGCCGTCGCGCAGGCCGCCAACAAATTCTACTTCAATGGATCGGGGGATGGCGGCCTGGCAGCAGCCGAGCGCGCGCTCTCCCTGGACGAGAATCTCGCCGAAGCACACGCCGCGAAAGCCCGGGTCCTGACGGCCGAGAGTCAGTACGAAAAGGCGCTCGTCGAGATCGAGGCCGCCCTGCGACTGGACCCGGAGTCATTTGAAGTCAACACCGCGGCGGCCCGACTGTACTTCACTCAGCGCCGGCTCCCGGACGCTATCAAGTACTACGAAAAGGCGGCGGCTCTGATGGAGACCGATTTTTCGTCGGTCAGCATGTTGGTGACTTCTTACAAAGCGATGGGTGACCCCGACAGGATGCTTCATGCGGCACAGCGCATGTTGGCGCGTGCCGAAAGGATCACGACCCAGGAACCCGATAACGGGTTGGCCCTGGGCTATGTCGTCATGTCCCTGTGTGTCCTGGGCGAGAATGAACGCGCCAAGGATCTCGCCAAGCGCGCCATGCTGCTCGATCCGGACAATCTCACCATGCGATACAACATTGCTTGCGGATTTGCGACGTTGCGCGAATTCGATGTCGCGCTCGACCTGCTCGGCCCGGTATTCGAACGGGATGCCGCCGAAACAGTGCTCTGGGCAAAGGTCGATCCGGATCTGGATGCGCTACGCGATGGCCCGCGTTTCAAGGCCATGATGGCGCTGGCCGATGCTCGCCTCGCAGCGGCGAATGATGGAGGCTCCTCTCTGGCGTCCTAGCGGCGAAGATTCGGGGACTGCGCATCTGCCCGGCCACTGCTCACCTACCCCTGCATCAGGCAGAGGGTGTGTTGGCGCCTAGGATCAGGTCGCAGACTTCGCGGACAGCGCCGGCGCCGCCCGCTCGGGCGCAGACATAGTCCGCGCAGGCGGAGATGGCCGGCATTGCGTCGGCGGGACAGGCAGAGAAACCGGCCTGTTTCAGGCAATCCAGATCGCTCAGGTCATCGCCCACGTATGCAATCCGATCGGGATCGACGGACCACGTCTCAGCGAGTCGATGCATGAGCGCCGCCTTGTCCCGGATGCCCGGATGATATTCCGTGATTCCCAGCTTCATCATGCGTGCGTCAACAGCCGCGCTATCCTCGCCGCTCACTACGCACACGCGGATACCGCGCTCCCGCACACGGTCAAGACCCAGCGCATCGCGCGTGTCGAACTTTTTCAGCGACTCGCCGCCCGCCCCGTAATACATGCCGCCGTCGGTGAGCGTTCCGTCCACGTCCACGATCAACGCGGCGATTCGGCCGAGCGCGGGGATACGTGATGCATGCCGCTGTCGGCGCAGCAGGCGCTGCTCCACGATCTCCCAGTCCGCCGGTTCATCCACTTCCAGCCCGTTCTCCGCGCTCATGGGGTGAACGGCGATCTTCCCGCCCAGGCGGCAGCGCAAATCGCGGAGGATGGCGGCACGGGTGAAGTAGAAGGCGCCGTTCTCCATCCACGCGCCTTCGAAGTCCTGGCGCCGCGGGCGCGATCGCGGATCGTAGTTGATCGGCCAGCCCTCCCTGGACCATAGAAAGCGTTTCATTTCGACCGCGGTGAGCAGCGAGTCGAATTCACCCCCCTCGAATCGCTCCCTGGCGGCGCGAAAGTCGGCTGCCAGCGTGAGCGGCGAGGTGGCCTGCACGAGGCACAACACGTCGAAGTCTAGTCGTTGCTGGAATTCCAGCATGACGCTCTCGGTGCTGGCCGTATCGGTTGCGGTCTCCGGCGAGCGATCGATCATTTCCACGCCGGACGGGAAATGATCCCTGACCGCGCTGCGGATTTCATCGGAATCGGTGGAGACGAAGTGCTGCTGAAAGCATTGCGACGCCAGCGCCTCATCCAGACTCCAGGCGAACAGCGGGCGGCCGGCGATCAGGCGCAGGTTCTTGGACGCGATCGATCGCGATCCGCCGCGCAGGGGCATGAAGGCTACCCAGCGCGTCATTTGATCTGTATCGCGGGGATCTGCTTCAGCTTTTCGCGCTGCGGTTTCTCGATGTCGAGAATTTCAGTGTCCTTGAACGTCATCGCCGTCGTAACCGCAGCGACGTCCCGCACCAGCTTCCTCAGTCCGTCCGGCTCCAGGGACGCGGCGTGGTCGGTTCCCTTCCAGGTGCGGTTCAAAGTGAAGTGCCGTTCTATCCAGCGTGCGCCCAATGCCAACGCGGCGATGTCCACGGCGATGCCCAAGTGGTGTCCGGAAAAGCCGATCTCCTTGACGCGGCCGCTGAAGGCGTCCTGCAGCCGGCGAATCTCCATGAGACACACTTGCTCGAAGGGGACCGGATAGCCCGAGGTGCAGGCGTAGAGTACGGTCCGCGCCGCGGCTCCGCTCGCTTCCAGACGGGAAACTATCTCCGCCTGCTCTGCCGGCGTGGTCATGCCCAGGGAAACGTGGATGTCACCGGGGAATTCGCCGGCGAGGAATTCCACCATGTCGAAATTTAGATTGCTGGCCGACGGGATTTTAATGTAATCGGGCTGCAGTTGCGTGATCTCCCGGGCGGAAGTGAGATCCCACACCGAGCTCGCATAGCCGATGTCGAACTCGCGGCACCACTCATTGAGCTGGCGGTGCTGCTCCAGGTCAAACTCAAGGTACTGGCGGTGCTCTCCGTAATTCCGGCCGTAGCTGTTGGCGGAGTTGGGATGTGGGGCGAGGTATTTTTCCGGCGTTAGGAGCTCGCTGATACAGCGCTTCTGGAATTTCACGTAGTCGGCCCCGGCAAATGCAGCCGCCGTCCGTATCATCTCCCGCGCGATGGCCATATCACCCTTGTGGTTGCATCCAATCTCCGCCACAACTTTGACTGCCGTCATGATGCGAACCTGGTCTCTATGTCAGCGCTCAAGCTCACGTATCGTGATGCCCAACTGCTCGAGCAATACCGAAGCGTGTACGTGCCATTTATCATCCGCAGCCAGATCGCTCATAGTTCCAAGACGAAATGCCTCCCGCCAGTGGACCGGGCTGGGCAGAATGCACAGGGTCAGCACATAGCGGGATCCGAGCGTCGGGCTGATGCCGGAGTGCAACACGCGTGCAGGCTGAAAGATGATGCCTTGCCCCGCGCGCATCTCGCGAAAGTCCGGTTTCAGTGCGAATCCAGCCAATTGCGACAGATATTCTACACTGTCGCTGCGCCTCGCCGTTCTCCCGAAAAGGTATCCCCGCTCGGCGAGACGCGCCGTATCTGACAGCTTCAGGAATGCCGTTCCGCCCCGGTGCTCCCTGGTGCCGTTGAGATACACCAGGAGCTTGAGGTGGCCCGTCGGCCCCTTGTCACAGTGCCAGCGGAACGAAACTGAGCGCTGTCGCCGGGCCGGCATTGTGCGTGACATCGTGTACCAGTGAACCAGATATTCGCTTTGGAAAAAGCGGGAGATGAGCGCGTCAACGGTTTCAGACAATGCCGACGCCAGTAGATTTTCGACCAAGCCCGGATCATCGATGGCATAGCCTTCAAGATTACTGGTGTCCTTCTTGAGGTAAGAAAGCGAACTGCCGGCCATGACCTGGTCGAGGATATCTTTAGCAGGCATTTCGCCCACGACGTCCACGTACTGGAACCCGGAGTCCACGAGCTGGCAGGGTTCCGTCGTGGACGAGCGCCGCCCGAAACAGCTTCGGCAGAAATTGTGATAGCTGCGGTATCCTTTCAATTCGTCAAATTCGTGATAGACACGTCCAGCGCGTTTGCCGTCAAGGGCCGGCTCAAGCAGTTTCTCAAATAGCCTGATCATGCTGCATCCCGGCTCACGCGAAAGGCCGTGATTGCTGCTCCAGATCGGAGCTCACGCGGAAGATGTGCTGCGACAACATCGCGGCGTGGACATTCTCAAACCTGCCAAGCTGTCGCCCAAAGCGTCGAATCCGGGCGTTGATTTCATCACTGGAGATCTGTGGAAAGCGATGGGCATGGTATGCCGCGCTGTTGGGGTGATTTGGCCTGAGCATGTTGACGCGCTTCTGTAGCGTGCGCGCGTTTGCCTTGACCCACGCCGCCAGGAACTTCGGTGTTGGCCGCCCTGACCGCAAGCCGCCCGCATAACCAGCCTGCTCGAGCACGTTCACGCACCTCGTTACGGCCAACGGACCGGCGGTACCGGTCAGGTGCCGCGCGAATAATCGGCGACGAACGTTCTCGTTCACGGGACCGAGACGACCGGCGAGGACATCGGCAATTTGTTGCCGTACTTCCGGCGCGCTGAATGCGGCATGACTCAATGAGTTGGGCAGATGATAGTCGTAGCAGGAAGAGCTTACTGGCCGGTAGGCAACTACCGGTGTTTCGAGGACGGCGGCCTCAATAGCCGTTGTGCAGCCGTTGTGCAACAGCACCCGGCTGGCCATAAGCCAAGGAATGACATTGCCCTCGTGCAGCACGTGTATGTTGGAACTGTTACGGAGGATGGCGCGCCAAATTTCGTGGTTTTCCGAGGGATGCGGCCGCAAAACTATGGCCCGTTCCGGATACCATTCCATGAGTCGCGGCATCAGTGCGAGGAAGTGCTCGAAAATGGCCTGTTGATGGGCGGCCATTCCCCTGGCGAATTCCAGACTGAGCCCCTTTCCGGCACGAGCTGAGACAGTCGGGTCTTTGCCGGATGCGGCTGGCTGAACGAGGTTGAGGCGGGGGACGAAGTTGTTAACGAAAGAGAAGTTTGTATTCACCAGGATAAAGTCACCAAAGCGCTCCCGGAGCGCCTCGGCATCGCTGCGAAAATAGTCACGAACTTCCCGCCGTAAGAGGTCGATTCGCGGATTCCCGGTCGTGTGGATTGGAGTGCCCCGATAACCGTGGTAACCCGTGAACCACTCGGCGTCGTCCGGGCCCCAGGCGAATAGATGGCTGACGCGATCGAAGGTCGCCTTTGAATAGCGCCACGAGTAGTACTCGGGTGACGCAAAACGTACCAGTGCTTCCTCGTCCCAAGCGACGATATCGTGGCCCAGGTCGTGCAGGATGCTGAACATCCGGTCGCTAAGGGAGCGCATGCTCTTGGCGAGATAGACACCGGGCGCCAGAAAGGGCACCAAAAAGTGAATGTAGGCTCTTGAACCGATGATGACAGGAAAGCCGCGCTCCGCCGCCTCGCATGCGAAAAGCAGCTTGGCATCGAGTTCCCGGACTTGGCTCTCTACCGGGACAATGAGCGTACGCGCGGTCCTGGACGTCATGGCAATGGATGGGGTGCTTTGCAATGGCCTAGACTGAATGCAGGATGGAACAAGTGTACCCGTCAGCACGCCGCGGGATCGCGCCGGCAATCAGCAATCAGCGCGCTGTCCACTTCGGCGGGCCGGACCTGCAGCCGATGAAGCTGCGCGATCTCCTGGAAACACACGTGGCGGCGGTCCCCGCAGGGGGCGAGATTGATTGGGCCACATATTACTTTCGGGATCGGCGGCTGGCCCGGACGCTGCTCGATGCGCGTCGACGCGGCGTGCGCGTGACGCTTACCCTGGAGAAGTCCCCGCGCACGCCCCGCGCAAACCAGGCGGTCGTTAACATGCTGTCGGGACCCGGCGGACTGGGAGAGGGGTTGAAGCTCGTACGACACGCGGGTTTGATCAAGCGCCCATACCTGCACGAAAAGCTTTACTGCTTCTCTCACCCGCATCCGGTTGCGCTGATCGGATCCTTTAATCCTTCCGGTGACGAGCCGGAACTGGAGCCGGACGTCATCCGGGAGATCCTCGATCAGGATCGCGGTCACAACGTGCTCGTTGCGATTTGCGATCCCGCAATCGTCAGCGGTCTCGTCACACATGCCCGGAATTTACATGGATCCCGTCATGGCATTTTAGAGCGCTTCTCTTCCACGGCTGCCATTCGCCTTCGAAGCAAAGATACAGATATCTTTTCCCTGCCGTGCTGGCGGGCGAGCCCTCTGATCATGCAGCTGCGCCAAATCGCGGTGGGAGCCGTTGTGCGAATTGCTGCATCGCACATCAAGGGTCCCACGCCCATTCGGACGCTACTCGATTTGTCACGCCGCGATGTGAAATTAACGATCCTTACCGAGGAAACGCGTCGTCGAGTCCCAGATGAGGTGGAAAAACTACTGAAAGACGCCGGAATTACAATACGCCGGGTTGCGCACCCCTCCGGTCTGCCGATGCACAACAAGTTCATCCTCATTCAGGATTCCGGACAAGACCGGGTGATTTTTGGGAGTTTCAATTGGACTGAGCGCTCGCTCCGGTTTAACCACGAGATAGGCGCGATCTGTACCAATCCGGACGTCGTTGGTGCTTTCGTTCGGCGATGGGAGGTACTTGAAGCTCTGGCTAGCCATATCCCGCAAGACTCGTGCACGGCAAATTGCAATTAGTTGAAAATCTCACTTGATGCTTGAAGGAACGGTCATTCGTGACGATGCAAGCGCCGCTCTAACGGTAGCGAGGTTTCACGGCCGCCGATAGACTTCCCAGCATGCTGAAGACGGTTCTCATCTACGGCTTCGCGCTCGCGGCCGGCGCCGCCGCCCTGCAATGGCTCGAGTATCAGATCTGGGCCCGCACCTACGCCGGCACGATCTACATCGCACTGATCGCGGCGGCATTCCTCGGGCTCGGAATCTGGGTGGGCTGGAGGCTCTTTCGCAGCGAACCGCGCGCCAGCGGATTTACTCCCAATGAGCGCGCGCAGTCCTCGCTCGGCATTACCGAGCGCGAACGAGAGGTCCTGCAATTGCTGGCGGACGGCCGCTCCAACAAGGAGATCGCCGCGCGACTCGGGCTGTCACCCAATACCGTGAAGACCCACGTCGCACGCCTGTTTGAAAAGTTGCGGGTCGCACGGCGGACCGAGGCAATCCTGCTCGCCCGCGAACTCGGACTGGTTCCGTAGTCCTGTCAGGACTCCGGTTTTTGGGGTGACCAGGGCAAAATCACCCTTTCGGGCGATGGCGCGGTGGCTTCACCCAGTACGTAATGCCGGCACATCTGCCAGGAGGGATTCCGCCATGTCTCGCATCATTCTGATCTTTGGCACTGCCGCCGGTCTGATCGTCGCCATCCCGATGTGCCTGCTGGTGGCAAACGCCGAGCCGGGATCCGCAGCGCACTCCCATTTCACGGGTTACCTGATCATGCTGCTGGCGCTCAGCCTGGTCTTCCTCGGCGTCAAGCGCCTGCGCGATCGCGAGCTGGGAGGCGCGATCCGTTTCATGCCGGCTCTCCTGGCAGGTCTGGGAATCAGCGCTGTGGCGAGCGTGATCTATGTGATCGGCTGGGAGATCACGCTCGCGGTTACGGATTTCGCATTCGTCGATTCCTACAGCACCGCCGCCGTCGAGGCGGCGCGAGCCAAGGGCGCATCGGAGGCCGAAGTCGAGGCCGTGATCGTGAAAATGGACGAGTTCCGCCGGCAGTATGCGAATCCGTTCATCCGGCTGCCGGTCACGTTCATCGAGATATTTCCAGTCGGCTTGCTGATCTCGCTGATTTCCGCGGCGCTGCTGCGCAACAGCCGATTCCTGCCCGCGCGGGCGCAGCTTCACTCTGCGTCGTAAGCGAACAGCACCGCCACGATCCGCCAGCCGTCCTTCCCTTCCGCGAGGTGGAGCCCCAGTTTGCCGGGGCGCTCCTCCCCCTCGTCCATAAAGATGAAGTCGGCGCTCACCCGCGCGATCCGCCGACCCATGTCGATGCGGACGTTTTCCAGGCGCTCGGAGATCCGCCGCCCGGTGGCGAAGTAGTTCTTCTGCCGGGAGACGAACTCGTCGAGCGTGCGCACCCGGATCGACCCGTCGTCGTCGGGGAACGCCACGACGACCGCTGGATGGAACAAGGTCCGCCAGCGATCGATCGTCGGTCCGGCGTAAAGCCCGATGTAGTCGGCCAAGAGCCGCTCAACGGCGGCCCGCGCCGCGTCGGTGGAGGAATCCTCGGCGGCGGGCGCCGTCGCCGGAGAGGCGAGAGTCGCGTGGACTAGAGCCACGGCGATCATCGCGACCAGCAACGACATCCTAAGGCGGGCAGTCGTGCGCACGGCGGTTCTTCGTCAGCCCCAGCTCAGGTCCTGGTTCTTGAACGGCGTGGAACGAAGGCGCTTGCCGGTCGCAAAGTAGATCGCATTGGCAACGGCCGGCGGCACGGGCGGACCGGCCGGCTCGCCGATGCCGCCCCACTTTGTGCCGCCCGACAGCGCGAAGTGCACCTCGACCTGCGGCATCTGGTTCATGCGCAGCAGGGGGTAGCTGTCGAAGTTGGTGTTCACGAAACGTCCTTGCTTCAGCTCGAGACCGCCTAGCCATGCGTGCGACAGCTCCCAGCACACGCTGCCTTCACACTGCTCGGCGGCGTTCAGCGGATTGATCACGTGGCCGCTGTCCACCACGATGACGATCTTTTCCACGGAAAGCTCTCCGCGCCGGCTCACTGCGACCTTTGCGCAGGCCGCAGAGATCGAGCCGTGGTCCTCGACGGTCGCCAACCCCATGCCTTGTCCCCGTGGGAGGTCCGTGCGGAAACCGGATTTTTCCTTGAGCGTCCGCAACACGAGCTGCCAGTCGGCGAGATCCTGGGTCATCGCGAGGCGCCACTCGAGCGGATCCCAGCCGCCTGCGAGCGCCACTTCGTCTACGAAACACTCCGTCATGAAGCAGTGCTGATTTGTGCCCGGCGCGCGATGCGTCGCGACGGGCACGTGCGCCTTGCCGTTGATGCGCTCGTGCCGCCGGTTCGGAACCCGGTAGGGCATGTTGCTGATCGCATAGTCCGCGGTGGCGGGACCGACGCGCTCGATCCCCTCCTGGGTGAACCACAGGGAGCGCGTGAACCACGCCGACGGCAGGCCGCGCGCTCCAAGGACTGCGGAAAAACGGCTGACGTTCGGCGGGCGCTGCTTGTCCTGGGCGATGTCCTCTTCGCGCGACCAGATCACTTTCACCGGCCGCCCGAGCCGTTTCGATAGCTCGGTGGCCTGCCGCGTGACAGCCGTTCCGCCACCACCGTTGCCACCGAATCCGCCGCCCAGGAAAACCGCATGCACGAACACCTTCGCCGGATCGATGCCCGCCTGGTCCGCGGCGAGCTCGAGGGCAACCGACTGATCCTGGGTAGGCGACCAAACGTCGACACGCTCGAGCGTGACGCTGACCGTCGCGTTGATCGGCTCCATGCGCGCGTGCGTCTCGTAGGGGCGGTAGTACTCCGCGGAAATGACTTTCTCGCCGGCCGCGATAGCGGCCAGCGTGTCGTTGCCCTCGGCGACCACCTCCCCCGGCTGGTCCAAGAGCCGCCGGGCCTCGGCGCGCTGCGACTCGGTGCTGACAGTCGCATTCGGACCGTAATCCCATTCGATAGGCAGCGCATCGAGCGCGGACTTGGCGCGCCACCAGCTGTCGGCCACGACGGCGACGGCGTTCTGCATGTCGGAGAGCTCGGTGCGGCCGGGCACTGCCTTCAGTTCGTACGCTCCGATGATGCCGGGACGATTGCGGATGGCGTTGAAGTCGAAGCTGCGGATGCCACCCCAAGGCACGGGACAGGCCTTTACGACGGCGTAAACCATGCCGGGCACGCGAACGTCGATGGCATACACGGCGCTGCCGTTGGACTTGACGTCGACGTCGAGGCGCTTGAGCGGCCGGCCGAGCAGCCACCACTGGTCGGGTGTCTTGATCGCCGGTTCCTCTGGGAGCGTGATCCCCGCGGCGGCGGTGGCGAACTCGGCGTACGAGCTGGAGTTGCGGCCCGATTTCAGCACGCCGAGCTTAGCCTCGACGGCGCTGCGGTCCACTCCCCAGGCACGCGCCGCGGCTTCTTTGAGCCGCTCACGCGCGGAGGCGCCGGCCTGCATGATGTGCGGATGCTGGCGACGTACGACCGCGGAGCCGGCCGTGAACATGGTCTGGTATTCGTTGTCGTTGCGCAGATGCCGATTGGCGTCGGCGAACACGGCGCGGACGCGCGACCAATCCACGTTCAGCTCCTCGGCAATCATCATCGACACGGACGTGAGGGCGCCCTGCCCCATCTCCGTGTGCGGGACCCGGATCGTGACGTTCCCATCGGCATCGATGGCGAGCCAGGCGTTGATCTCCGCGCCTTGCGGAAGAGCGGTCCAGGGCTTCGGCTGGACGGAAGCGGGTAGCGCTTCGGGGATGCTGAAGCCGAGGACCATGCCGCCGCCTGCCGCGACAGAGACCTTAAGGAAGGTGCGGCGGGTCAGGTGGACGGCATTCACGACTGCGCGTCCTTCTTCGCCATCAACTCGGCGGCCTTCTTGATGCCCTGGCGGATGCGGAGATAGGTGCCGCAGCGGCAAAGATTGCCGGCCATCGCGACGTCGATTTCGGCATCCGTGGGATTTGCCCGCTCGGCGAGGAGCGCCGCGGCCGCCATGATCTGACCGGACTGGCAGTAGCCGCATTGCGGGACACCGATTTCGGTCCAGGCGGCCTGCACGGGGTGCTGCGTGCTGCCATTGGCGAGGCCCTCGATGGTCGTGATCCGCCTGCCCGCCGCGGCGGCAGCCGGAAGGGTGCATGAACGAACGGGCTTGCCGTCCACGTGCACGGTGCAGGCGCCGCACTGGGCGATGCCGCAGCCGTACTTGGTGCCGGTGAGGCTGAGCTGCTCGCGCAAAACCCAGAGCAATGGCATGTCCCGTTCTACATCCAGCTCGTGGATTTGGCCGTTCACGCTCAGCGTGAGGCTCATGGCGGCCTTCGCTTCTGCAGTGCGCCTATCCGGCGCGGCCGGAGGCAGCTCGGGATTGAGTCTTGCACTTGGCATTGCTCGGATCCTCAGCGATTCTCGGACGACGCTTGCCGGCCCGTAACTGCCAAAGGCGCCCCTAATGGAAATTTGTATTGACAACTGGTATCGGTGACGACCTTTTCGAGTTTCACAACGCGACCTTTCGCAGCGAAGTGGATGTAAGGCTCGGCAGCGGGATTGACGGCGCCTGCAGCACGCAAAACTCGAAATTTCTCATGCCTGATCTCGCAAGCTTCGACGGCGGTTCGCCCAGTAATTTTCCAGGTGACGGATTCGTTTCGCCCAGCCTGGAATTTACATCGCTTTTAGGTTTTGAGGAGACGATGAGACGCTGAGGGTCCTCGAGAGGCGGAACGGGGTTGCCGGGCGGGTTTGATCCGGCGGCCAAAGTTTCATTCCGCGTCGTAAGCGAACAGCACCGCCACGATCCGCCAGCCGTCCTTCCCTTCCGCGAGGTAGAGCCCCAGTTTGCCGGGGCGCTCCTCCCCCTCGTCCATGAAGAACTCATCGAGCGTGCGCACCCGGATCGACCCGATGTAGTCGGCCACCAGCCGATCGACGGCTGCCCAGGCCGTGTCGGCAGCCCTGGCCGGGTCGATGGAGGAACCCGCGCCGGGGGGCGCCGTCCCCGGGTGGGCGGGATCAACCCGGATCAAGGCCACGGCGATCATTGCAAACAGCCAAGGCAACCTGGGTCGGGCAGGCCTGCGCACGGCGGTTCCTCCTCGATGGGGCATCTTAGTCCGGCGCGCCGACCTTATTATTCAATGGCCTGAATGCCACACGCATTGCGGCGGCAAGAAGAACGAGTAAAGTAAGCCACAACTCCGAAAACGGCCGGCAGGACCTGTTGCAGCGCATGGTCGGGCAAATGCCACCAACTTCTTCCTGCAAGCACCGTATTTGGTTAATCGAATCACCTTTGCCGGTCGTTACGGCCAAATTAGGGGAAAGACAACATGGCAATTTCGGAGCGTAGTTCGCCCAGGAACAAAATCTGGCTGATCGTGGTGGGGATCGTCGTGCTGGCCGGAGCGGCCTACGTGGCGACTATCTACCCGCCGCGCGAAGATTCACTGGCCGGTTCAGTTACCCCCGCTGAGCGCTATCGCGCCGACACGGTGGCGACGGACATCACGACTCTTCCCCTGGGCGACCAAACCGTGTCGCAGTTCATGCAGACCGACGTCTATCAGATGATCGTGTCCGATAAAGCCTTGGTCGAGGTGCTTACCAGCGATGCGTTCCGCCAAGCCTTTGCCAGCCAGGCCTCCCGCGACGCCTTCGCCAGCCAGGCCTCCCGTGACGCCTTCGCCAGCCAGGTGCTTCGCGATGCTTTCGCCAGCCAGGCCTCCCGTGACGCCTTCGCCAGCCAGGCCTCCCGCGATGCGTTCGCCAGCCAGGCCTCCCGCGATGCGTTCGCCAGCCAGGCCTCCCGCGATGCGTTCGCCAACCAGGCATTCCGCGATGCGTTCGCCAACCAGGCATTCCGCGATGCGTTCGCCAACCAGGCGTTCCGCGATGCGTTCGCCAACCAGGCGTTCCGCGATGCCTTCGCCAGCCAGGCGTTCCGCGATGCCTTCGCCAACCAGGCCAAACGCGATGCGTTCGCCAACCAGGCGCATCGCGACGCGTTCGCCAACCAGGCATTCCGGGACGCTTATGCAAGGCAAGCGTTTCGCGACGCGTTCGCCAACCAGGCATTCCGCAACGCCTTCGCCAACCAGGCGCTTCGCGATGCGTTCGCCAGCCAGGCATTCCGCAACGCCTTCGCCAACCAGGCGTTCCGCGATGCGTTTGCCAGCCAGACATTCCGCAACGCCTTCGCCAACCAGGCATTTCGCGATGCGTTCGCTAACCAGGCGTTCCGCGATGCGTTCGCCAACCAGGCATTCCGCGATGCGTTCGCCAACCAGGCGTTCCGCGATGCGTTCGCCAGCCAGGCATTCCGCAACGCCTTCGCCAACCAGGCGTTCCGCGATGCGTTTGCCAACCAGGCATTCCGCGACGCGTTCGCCAACCAGGCGTTCCGCGATGCGTTCGCCAACCAGGCATTTCGCGACGCCATGAAGCGCGACGCCTTGCACGCCGCCGCGCAGCTACGATAGGCGGCCTAAGTTTGAGATGCTGAAATTGACAGGGCCGCCTGCCAGCAGGCCGGCGGCCCTATTTTTGTCGCAGGTTCTTGCCGGCCTGTCGCTTGCCGGGTTTCTAGCCAGCGAACCGGTACTCGCCGATCCTTTCGAGATGGATCTGCTCGAGACCGAGGACCTGCAACTTCTCTACTTCGATCCATTCCAGACCTACCTGACGCCCCTCGTCGCCCGGACCTTCTACAACTCATTACAGTTCCAGCGCCGCGTCTTCGAATGGACGCCATACGAGAAAACCACGGTCCTGCTGAATGACTTCGCGGACTATGGCAATGGCGGCGCCGGCGCCTCGCCACGCAACGTCGTGACCGCATACATCGCTCCACCGAGCCACACGCTGGAGACCCAGCCGGCCAGCGAGCGCATGTACTCAATGATGAACCACGAAGCTGTGCATATCGCCAACATGGACGTCGCCAATGCCCGAGACCTGCGCTGGCGGCGGATGTTCGGCGGCAAGCCGCGGCCGACCGAGGAACACCCGGAAACGATCCTCTACTACTACCTCACAGTGCCGCGTATGAGTGCACCACGCTGGTACACAGAAGGTGCGGCGTCATTCATGGAGACCTGGATGGCGGGGGGCATTGGCCGCGCCCAGGGCGCCTACGACGAAATGGTGTTCCGCGCGATGGTCCGCGACGGCGCGCATTTCTACAGCAACCTGGGCCTGGTTTCCAAGGGCGTCGCCGCCGACTTTCAGACCGGTACCAACGCCTACCTGTATGGCACCCGTTTCTTCAGCTACCTCGCCGACGTCTATTCGCCACAGGCCGTGGTGGAGTGGCTTAAGCGTGGCGAGGACAGCGAGCCTTATTACGCGCAGCAGTTCGCCAAGGTCTTCGGCAAGCCACTGGAGACTGCGTGGAACGAGTGGATCGCCTGGGAGCACGAGTTCCAGGCTGCCAACCTGCAATCGGTCCGGAAGTATCCTCTGACGCAGGGCCGGCGCCTGACGAAACAGGGACTCGGTTCAGTTTCGCGCTCCTTCTACGACCCCGCGACCAACTCCCTGATCGGGGCTTTTCAGTATCCCGGCGTTGTTGCCTATACCGGCGTCGTTTCGCTGGCCGACGGCAGCATCCACAAGCTCGTCGACATCAAGGGACCGACAAAATACCGGGTGACGTCGACCGCCTTCGATCCGGGCACCCGGACGCTGTTCTACACCGCGGACAACAACGCCTGGCGGGACCTGATGGCGGTGGATGTCGCCTCGGGCGACGCGCGCATGCTGCTCCGTGACGCGCGCATCGGCGACATCTGCTTCGACGAGTCGGACCGTTCGCTGTGGGGGCTGCGACATCTCAACGGCTATGTGACCCTGGTACGCATCCCGTACCCCTACACCAGCTGGAATCAGGTTCATACCTGGCCCTACGGCGATGAGCCCTTCGAACTCGACGTGTCGGCCGACGGCTCGCTGCTCTCAATGTCAATCGGGACGATCGACGGCACACAGTTCTTGAATGTGTTCCGCAGTGCAGACCTCGAGGCCGGCACAGTGGAACCCATAGCCCGGTTCGATTTCGGCAGAGCCATTCCGGAGGGCTTCGTATTCACCCGCGATGGCCGGTATCTGTACGGCAGCTCCTACTACACCGGCGTTTCCAACATTTTCCGCTACGAGCTCGCGACCGGCGCACTCGAAGCGGTCAGCAACGCGGAAACCGGCTTCTATCGGCCGATCCCGATGACGGATGGCACACTGATCGTCCAGGAATATACCGGGGATGGCTTCGCGCCGGTAATCATCGAGCCGAAGCCGCTGGATGATGTCAGCGCCATCACTTTTCTTGGCGCGCAAATCGCGAAAAAGCACCCGATCGTCAGGGAGTGGGTCGTCGCCCCGCCTGGGAACGTCGACCTGGAGCCCATGATCACGCGCCGGGGCAAGTACCGGCCCATGCACGAACTCGACTATGGCGACGGCTACCCGATCATCGAGGGTTATCGCGACTCGGCTGCGCTCGGCTGGCACACGCGTTTCGAGGACCCGGCCGGGTTCCACAAGCTCGACATCGCCGCCAGTTACTCGTGGGACGAGGACCTGCCCTCGGATGAAAGGCCGCATGTCAACCTGCGGTACGAGACCCCCACATGGCGCTGGGAGTACTGGCACAACGGCGCGGACTTCTACGACCTTTTCGGCCCCACCGAGCGCAGCCGCAAGGGCGACGCGTTCATCGGCGAATTCGAAAAGGCACTGATCTATGACGATCCGCGCCGGCTTGACCTGTCGATCGGGGGCGGGTATTTCAGCGGCCTCGACACGCTGCCGGTCAACCAGAACGTGCCGTCCGGGTTCGACGAGATCGTCTCGGGCTGGGCCGAGCTCGCATACAGCGACACGCGCCGCTCGCAGGGTGCCGTGGACCATGAAAAGGGCTACCGCTGGGAACTCGTCACCAACCTCGATCGCGCTGGCGGCGACAACATTCCCAGGTATCTCGGCAGCTTCGATTTCGGCTTCGCACTTCCGCTGGGCAATTCGTCCGTGTGGCTGTACAACGCCGCCGGCGTCGCGAGCGGCGACCGCGAAAACAGCCTGGCGAGCTTCTACTTCGGCGGCTTCGGCAACAACTACGTCGATGACGGCGAGGTCAAGCGCTATCGGGAATACGACGGTTTTCCGGGTTTCGAGATCGACGAGCTCGCCGGTCGCGACTTCGGCAAGAGCGTGCTGGAACTGAATTTGCCGCCGCTGCGGTTCGAGGAAGTCGGATCGCCGGGCTTTTTCCTGAGCTGGGCGCGCCCTGCACTGTTCGCCGGCGTGCTGTCCGCCAAGCCTGCCGACGACTCGGAGCGACGCACCGTCTACGATGCCGGCGCGCAGGTCGACCTGAGTTTCACGGTGCTCAGCCGGCTGGACATGACCTTGTCGTTCGGCTACGCCGCCGGTTTCGAGGACGGTGAGAAAGTCGACGACGAATGGATGCTGTCGCTCAAGATCCTCTAGGTCGAGCGGCGCTTGAGCCTGCCGACGTAGGTCGGGTGCACCCGCGCCGCCGAAATGGCTCCGATTTTCTCCCGGTTGGATTTCAGACCCAGCAGGTAATAGAGGAAGGCGCAACCGGCACCGACCAGCGCCAGCATGATGGTGACGCGGCCCTGGTTCGCTGCGAGATTGAAGGCTGCGTGGTACGAACCCGCGAGGACGAGCCCCTCGAACATCTTGGCTTCGTGGTAAAGGCGCTCGCGGCGAAACAGGAAGACCTTGTGCAGCAGGCGATAAACCCGTCCTCTGCCGCCGTGGCGGTGGCGTACCTGTTCGGCCGAGAAATGCGCCAGGCCATAGAAGTAGCCGAGGATCCCGGAAGCCACCGCATGCATCAGCACGGTCAGCACCGAGCGCAGCAGGAGCGTTGGCGTATCCCCCGCGGCCAGCAGCCGCGGGAAATACAGGAGTACGTTTTCGGCAAAGGCAAACGCCAGCCCGACGATGATCGAGAACTCGATCGCATCGTCGATCGACTGAATGCTGTCGTCGTCGGTGAAGCGGACGATCAGATGCTTGGAATATTCCTCGGCAAAAGCCAGGAAGATCAGGCTGAAAGCCATCACCGAGAGTCCGAACCAGTGAAACACCGCGACGAATATCGTCAGGAACAGTCCGACGCCGAGAAAGTTCAGTGGCTCCTCGTAAAGCCCGTTGAACAGCCCGAGCGCCGCCGGACCCGATTGGCGGACGAAAACGATGACCGACCAGAGCGTCAGCGCGGCCAGCACCAGGATATTGGCGTACCAGGCGATCTCGACTGACAGCGGCGCTGCACGGATTGAGCCGCTCAGCGGCAAGTCAGGACTGACGGTCGCCATCGCCCAAACCAGGAATGGCAGCGAAAAGAATGCCAGCGACAATCCGTGCACGAACTTCATCCAGCGATTCTCGTGAAGCAGGTAGATCACGTGAACCAGCGCAACGACCAGCAGCGTGCTGATCGCCATCACCGCGAAAGTCAGGTAAACCTGCATGAAATTCAGGATCCGCAGCGTCAACGTGTTCTGCTCGACCACCTCGAGCAGGAACGGCAAACTGAATATCGTGGATATCGAGCTCAGTTCCGAGTTTTGGCCGGTCGCCAGACTGGCGTCGGGATTGATCACCACCAGGACGAGCACGGCCGCGAGCGTTGCGATCGCGACATTGGCAATGGTTCGGGCAGAGAGCCGTTCCAGCAGGAACATGAACAGCGAAAACAGGACCAGGAAATGGAACAGGTCTGCCAGCGATGCACCGAGCGCGCCGAGATTCTCGCGCAACTGGTCATGACTGAGGGTCGCTGCCAGCAACAGCAGCGCCGCCAGCAGCATCGCGCCGAGGCGCAGCGAGTGGTGGGTAACCCGCCGTGAGATCAATTGAAACTGCTTGATGACGCCGACTAGCACCAGCGCCATCCCCGCCAGGAAGACCAGCAGGCTGAGCGCCTGCTTTACGGAGTCCCCGCCACCGCGCGGCACCGCCGCCGCCTCGTGGCTTTGCAGCTGGACGCCGAGCCCCGCCATGAACAGCAGCAGCGGCACCACGGCCAGGGTGCCCAGCAGGAAGGTCACGACGACCAGCTGTTTCGATTCGGGATTGCGGGAGACGAAGAACCACCCCCATACCACAGAGGGGATCATGGCGATCCCGGCAGCCTGCAGGAATGTCATCGCGGTCACAGTTCGTGTCGCCCCATGGCCAACGACCGACGGCATCGTAGCCGGGACCCGCCGTGCTTGTCGCCCGCTCTGGACCGACGCTAGAGTGGTCCACAAAGTCTGCGTCCCGCCCCGCCAACTTGCGGGTCCCTGACGTGTAATTGTTATGAGTGAGGACATCGACGCAGCGAGGGTCCGGGAGTGCCTGGCGGGTGATCCGCAGGCCTTCGCCGCGCTCGTCGAGCAGTACGAAAAGCCGGTTTACAACGTTGCATTGCGCATGCTGCGCAATTCAGAGGACGCCCGCGACATCGCACAGTCGGTCTTCATGAAGGCCTACCAGAATCTCTCGAACTATGATCCTCAATACAAGTTTTACAGCTGGATCTACCGGATGGCGATCAACGAATCGCTCAACATCCTGCGGGTGCGCGGCCGCAGTGCGGGACCCGTCGATGAACGCGTCCCCGAGGATGCCGCCGGCCCGTCCGAATTGCTGGCCGAAGATCAGAGAAGTGAAGTGGTGCTGGAAGCGGTTGACCGGCTCAAGCCGGAGTACCGGGCCGTGATCGTGCTCAGGTACTTTGTCGACCGCAACTATGAGGACATTGGCCAGATTCTTGGAATCGACGCCAAGACGGTCAAGTCGCGCCTGTACACGGCACGGCAGCTCCTGAAGGACCAACTGTCCTCGCGCGGGGCTTTGTGACCATGGACAAAGGCCAGCTCCAGGACTTGATCCAGGCCGATCTGGACGGCCAACTAACCGCCACGGAGCGGGCTGACCTGGCACGCCTGCTGTTGCAGGATCCTGAGGCCCGGCGCCTGCACAACGAATTCCGGCGGACGGACCAGCTGCTGCGTAACATTGCCGTCGCTGAACCGCCGCCAGGCCTGCGAGCGGCCATTCTTGGGGGACGCGTACGGTCGGCGCGCCCAGGTGATCGCGGGCACCAGCAATATGGCCTGCCGCTCTACCGCGTGGCCGCGGTCATCCTGGGCGGACTGCTGATCGTGGGCCTTGGTTACCTCTTGAGCGATGCCGATGCGCCGAGGACGGACCTGCAGGGATCGCTGAGTGCGGCCGTCGGTTCAGAGTCGACCGCGCCCGTAGCACCGCAGGACCATTTGTCGATGCGGGCCGAAGGCGCCGAGGTCAGCGCCTCGCTCCAGCGCAACGGCCAGAGTTTCAGGCTCGAACTCAACATGTCGACGACAATTCCCTGCGAAGTCGTCGCCCGGATCGACCCTGCGACGACGGCCTTTGTCGGCAACCCCGCTGACGCACAGCTGGACACCACGAACGGTCTGGCCACAGTCCAGTTAGCAACCGGGAGCAAGACCTTCGTGCTGGATTTTTCCGGGGCGGGGCCGATTCAATTGCAACTGCGCTCCGGAGGACGGCTGCTCGGAGAAGGCAGTCTGTCGGTTAGCAACCGCTGATCGGCCGGCCGGCCGCCCGCGAATACGCCGGGTGCGCCGAATACCCCTTGAACCAGTCGTCAGCCTTCACTCGCTCGACAACGCTGCGACAAGCGCCAGATCCGCCGGCCGCACCTTGCCGACATCGAAACTCTTGGCGGCGGCCGTCATGCGGGTGAGGGCTGCCGCGATCGGCATCGGCGGTTTCTTGTCGCCCGGCTTGGCGCGATGGAAGCGCACCGGGTTGATGCGCGCCACGACGAACGTGCGCAGATACGGCGACTTGAAGCCGCGCGCCTCCAGGGACTTGACGACCTTGCGCACCTGGGAATCGATTTCGCGCAAGCGCGCGGCGTAGCCTTCGCGCTCGCGCAGGCTCACCGCCAGCGTGCGGTCGGAGAACCGATCCACCTTCCTGAGAAACGAGCCGTATGCGCCACCGGCGAATCGGCTGTCTTTCGCGTATAGCACGCCGAGTGTCAGGAATTCGGGCGATTCGAACTGCGCCGTGTAGTCGCTTTCCTTCGCGCGTGGCTCACGACGTGTCAGGGCGCGCGCCATCCGGATCACTTCCAGGCTGCGGTCCTTGAGGTTGTGTGCCTTCTCGGTATTGAGTGCGAGGATTCGAAACGCCAGCCCTTCGTCGGGCGATACGAGCGCCGTTATTTGCTTCAGACCGAGCACCTTGGCGGCAGCCAGCCGATGGCGGCCGTTTGGCGTACAGAACTCGCCGTTCTCGCCGCGCACCACGATGATCGGGTCGAGAAAGGATCCCGCTTCGTCAATCTTCTGCGCGAGGCGTTTGGTATGTGTCGGCGAGAGGTCTCGTTGAAAGGGTGTCGGCTGCACGGACGCGAGCGGCAGCGCTGCCACCAGCACGGTACTGCCGGAAAGCGGCTCGCGATATGCGCCGATCGGCGCGCCGCCACGCTCCCGCACCTGCGCGGCAAGCTGCCGCGATGCGCTCATCGTCAATCGATAGCGCGATATCCGCAGCGTCCAGGCCGCGCCGATCTTTGCTTGGAGCGAGTGATTTGCGGCGGGCCTTGGCTCTTTCTGGCGCTGGCTTTTGCGCCCCCGGACTTGCTCCGCGCAGACACGTTGACACCTCTGCTGATGTGCCGGTTCACGATATCCACCCGATCGTACGTTATTCCATTGTAGGCGCTTGTCGGATTAGTCCGACGACGCTTGAAGCATTCACCCACTGTTGCTCAGGAGCATTCACCCATTGTTGTTCAGGGGATGTTCAGGCGATTTAGTTGCTAATGCATTTACTGTCCCTAACCACGAGCATCAGACGATGACTAAGCAACTCGATACATTCGTCTTAACGACCCTGCTGGCATCCGGTATTGGCCTTTACGGCAATTCCGGCATTGGCTGCACCTCAGGCTGTGGTCCAGCCTCCGCCGCAGGCCGCCCAGCCGCAGGACCCGGAGGAGACTGAGGAGGAGAAGGAAAAGAAGAAAAAGAAAAAGGAGCAGGAGGAGCGGAAGCGGCAGCAGCAGGACCCGGAGGAGCGGAAGCGGGAACAGCAGGCGGCAGAGGAGCGTCGAAGCGCAGGCCGCAGAAGAGCGGCAGCGGCAGCAGCAGCTGACTCCGGAGGAGCGGAAGCGGGAGCAACAGGCGGCAGAGGAGCGTCAGAAGCAGCAGGCCGCAGAAGAGCGGCAGAAGCAGAGCAGGCCGCAGAAGAGCGGCAGCAGCAACAGCACCAGCAGCCGGTTGCAGCAGAACCGCGCAAGCAGCAGCCGCAACAGACCGCAGAACAGCGGCAGCAGCAGCAACGACAGGTGCAGCAGCAGAAAGAGCAGGACCAGCAGCTCCAGCTGAAACGACAGCAGGAGGAGCGGCAGCTCAAGCAAAGACGTGTCACACAGCAGGAGCAGCGGGAACGCATCAGCAGGCAGGAGGCGCAACTGGCGCTCTACCGCAAGAACATAGCGCTGCGGGAAGAATTGGCTGAGCGCGACGCGCAGATCCTGCGTCAGCAAAAGCGCATCCAGCACCTGCGCTTCCAGGAGCAGTACGAGGAGCGCCTGCGCGCGCAACGGGCTGCAATTGATGCAGGCGCGGTACGACTATTACAACGACCCGTACTACTACACGGCGCCGAACTATCGGTATCGCCGCGCGTGGCCAGTACTACCAGACCAATCAATATGGAATGAGGAAGCTGGAACAGGCCTTGCAGGCGGGTTACAACGAGGGCTACCGGGCCGGCCGCGCTGACCGCGAGGATCGTTGGCGGTACGACTTCCGCTCAGCCTTTGCGTACCGGGACGCCAACTACGGCTACGACGGCCGCTACATCGCCCAGGATGAGTACAACTACTACTTCCGCGAGGGATTCGAGCGCGGCTACGACGATGGCTACTACGGCCGCAATAAGTACGGCAGGAAAAACGACAGCGGCGGGCATTAACGACGAATGGCTGATTGCGGGCGCAGTCGTTGCCGCAATCATTGGGTATGAATTGCTGACCGACTGACCTTTCGTCTTTACTCGTCGGCGGCCGGAAGGATGAACCCGGGAACGTAATCCCGGTTCGCCTTCCGGCCGTGACCCCGTCATTCCGCACTCGGCCATCATGGTGACGAGATCGCGGTCTTCGACACGGCGCATCTGCATTTCTTCGATCCGCAAATGGCAATGCTCTGGCCTGAATGCAGGGCTTGCCGAGCGCTTGCGCATGCGTCGTCGCAAATCGTGGCTGATCCAGTTTGCGATGCGTCGCACATACACGCTGAAACTTGCTGCGATATAGCACACACTTCAGGTCGTCCCACCTGACGTCGCCATCCGCTTGACATTCTAATGACTCATCGTTGGAGAGGCATCTTTGAACTGGGAACAGTTCCGCCATTTGCACAAGCACCCCAGGACAATCGCGCTGTGGCGATGGTTGTTCGGGCCCCTCTTGCGCTGGCTGAAACCGGGCAGACGTCGATTGCTGCTCGGCCTCGGCGCATTGGTCGTGGCGTTTTGGCTTCCGATCAGGACAGTGCAATGGAACGCGGGTCATTTTGACGTCGGTGGAGATCTGGCGACGACCTTGCTGATCGCGATATTGATGTTCGCCTATGCGGCCTGCTGCTATCTTGCGGCGATCAATTTCAGGTCACTGCCAGACTTCGTTCGTCAACATCCCCTGATTATTCTGCATGCGGTGTTCTGGGTCCTGCTTGCTGGCAGTTGGACGATAGGGCCCACGCAATCGGGGGCTCATCCCTGTATTGACAGGATGCGCGTTCGCAATGCCATTTCTGATGTGGCGACTGAGCTACCTGCTGCAAACGGCGCAACGCGGCCGGATGGCAGGCACGAACGCGCTGGATCACATGCTCTACTTGTGGCCCGTCTGGGGCGGTACCCATACGCCTTACGGTAAGGGCTTTGATTACCTGAAATCCTGTGAGGCGAGCGACGAAGAATCGCTCGCCCGCTCACAGCTGGCCGGCATCAAGTTGTTCGTGTTGGCGTTCATGTGCAGCATTGGGCTCAGACTGATCAATGGTCTCGTGTTCGGGGGCAACAACATCTTCCGGCGCGCACTGGGAGACTTCACCTTGGGATTGCCAGGGATGGATGCCTTGTTCCAAGCGCAACCCGGCGCGCACGCCTGGTGGATCGGCTGGGCCGTCATTTATTTAGATCTGATCCGGCGGGTCCTCAATCTGTGCGTCTCCGGTCACGTGATTGTCGGATATCTGCGCTTGTGCGGCTTCAACGTATTTCGGAACACCTACAAGCCCCTCCTCGCCGAAACGATTGTCGAGTTCTGGAACCGCTACTACTACTATTTCAAAGAGTTGCTCGTAAACTTCTTTTTCTTCCCGACATTCGTCCGATACTTCAAGCACAATCCGCGGCTGCGATTGCTCGCCGCCGTATTCGCCTCGGCGTTCCTGGGCAACCTTTACTACCACGTCATCGGGGACAAGGCGCTGGCGCGCGGCGATTGGCAGGAATTGGCTGAGAACCTGATCCCCCGGGTGAACTACTGCATTCTGCTGGCATTTGGCATTTACATTTCCATGCAACGCGAGCAGCACCGACCCAGGCCCTTGACCACTCGACCCTGGCCACGTCGAGCATTGGCCATCCTTGGCGTGTGGACATTCTTCGCTTTCATTCGTGTCTTTCTCCATGGCGATTACACCATTCAGAACCGTCTCGAATTTGTCCTGGGACTCTTCGGGACAGCCTGACATCGGCCAATGATCCATGCTCATCGAACTGTAACTACGGAAATCTCATCGAGCCGTTTAGCGGCCGCCGCTGGGACCGGGCAGAAATTCGACGGCAGATTGCGCTCGCCGCATCGGTCGCTTTCAAAGTCGTGAGACTCTCGACCTGAAGACCGCGTGTTCCTGACCTTCGGCAACCGCCTTGAATTCTTCGCCGAGCTGCTCGCCATCTGGGAGGCTCGGCGGTTGTGCGATTCCGATCGACGCGCGCTCACGGCGTTCGAAGTCGAGAATCTATGCCGCGTCGCAAACCCCCGCTTAGCCATAGTGGATGAAGCTGACGCCGCGAACGTAGCCCGATGCTGCTGCGACGATGCCTGGCAAATCAGGCGTGAAAACGATCGCGACAGCGGATGACGATACGGTAAGGAGTCGCGTCTCACATCCGTCTGGATCGACGACGCACTGATCCTCTTCACTTCCGGTTCCACCGGCGATCCAAAGGGTGTCGTGCATACGCATCGTTCGTTGCGCGCGCGCTGGATCGGATTGCGCGATCATCTTCCTGCCGCGTGCGTTCGCACGTTCGCTCTGCATGTTGCCCACGCATTTCGGCCACGGCCTGATCTGCAACTGCCTCTTTCCCTGGCTCTCCGGGAACGACCTTTACATCACGCCGCCGTTTCCGGCCCGACCTGGTCATGCGCCTTGGGAAGCCGATCGACGAGCACGGCATCACATTCATGTCTTCCGTGCCGCCGATCTGGAAACTCGCGCTGAAGCTCGCCAAGCCGCCGCAGAACGGCACGTTGCAACGCGTGCATTGTCGGCTCGGCCCCGCTTTCCGCCAGCGCCTGGGACGATATTCGCAAATGGACCGGCACGCACCAGGTCTGCAACGCCTATGGCATTACCGAAACCGGAAGCTGGGTCGCCGGCCTTGACAACGCCGGACGTGCCAGCGGAAGACGGACTGATCGGGCGGGCTGGGGCGCAGTCATTCAAAGTGCTGCAAACCGACGATACGACGCAGCCGCTCGGCGCGGAACATCGCTGCGCCACCGGCGAATCCGGTTATGTCTGGCTCAACACTCCGGCGCTGATGAAGGGCTATTTCCGTCGCGACGATCTCACCGCCAAAGCCGTGCGCGATGGCTGGTTCATGACCGGCGACATCGGATTGCATCGACGATCGCAGGGCGGCTTCTTCTGCGCGGCCGCGAGCGCGACGAAATCAACAAGGGCGGCATGAAGATTTATCCGTCGGATATTGACGCCGTGGTCGAGCGCTTTGACCGCGCCACAGATGTGTGCGCGTTCGCGCTGGACGATCCGATTACGGCCAGGCCGTGGGCATGGCGGTCGTGCTGAACGATACAAGCGCGACGAGACGATTCGCGATCTTGCATGCCCGGATGAAATCTCCAGCTGGCCGAGCACAAGATGCCATCGCGCTGGTGGGCTGTTCGACGATATTCCGCGCACGTCGCGCGGCAAGATCAATCGCGACGCCGTCAAGGCCGCTTGCGAAAAGCAGCCTGCGCTCGATCTGCCGTCGATTCTTGCCGGCCCGGAGCACGCGCATGATCAACACTCGCGTGAGCAGCGCAAGGCGAAGCTTGCTTCAGTTCCTGCGGACGATCCAGAAAGCCGGCCTGCCGGTCGAAAGCCTGGGAGATGATGCGACGCCTGGTCGCCTCCGGACTGATTGATTCCCTGGCCATCCTGCAAATCGTCATGTACCTCGAAACCACCTATGGCATCGATTTCTCCATTCGCGGCGTTGACCCGGAAGCAGCTCGGCTCGATTGGCAATATTCTCGATCTGATCGAACAGGAAAAAAAATGAACATCAACCGTAACGCTCCGCTCAATCTCCCGGCAACCGGATGCGCGCCGCCGTGCGGCAACGCAATATCATGCCTTTCATCGGAGTTTACGACGTATTCTCCGCCGCCCTCGCCGGCCGGCATTTGATGCCCTGTTTCTCAGCGGCTTCGGTTTCGCCGCCGAGCTTTTACGGCCTGCCGGACATCGGCTTCATCACCTGGTCGGACATGGTTTCCTACGTCCAACGCATCCGCACGGTCCTGCCGGACGCACCACCTCCTAGTCGATATCGACGATGGCTATTGCGATCCGGAAGTGGCCTGCCACGTCGTCTCCGTGTTTGAAGCTTCCGGTGCTTCCGGCGTCGTGCTGGAAGACCAGAAACGCCCGCGCCGCTGTGGCCATTTCGATGGCAAGCAGATCATGGATCTGGATGAATACCTCGCAAAGCTTGCGGCAAGTTCTCGCGACGCGGCGTGATCTTTTCGTCATCGCGCGGACCGACAGTTCCGATCCGGCGGACATTGAACGGCGTGTGCTCGCCTTTGCCGAAGCGGGCGCCGATGCCGTGCTGGTGGACGGTCTTAAGAGCCTTGGACACCGTTCGACCGAGCTGAGCGCGAAGGTGAGCGCAGCCGTTTTGCTTCAACCAGATCGCTGGCGGGAAATCGTCCTCCCTGCACGCTCACGCGAACTCCGCGAGGCCGGCGTGCAAGTCGCCATCTACAGCACTCCCTGCCTTTCGCTGCGCAGGCCGGCCATCGAAAATGCGCTCGTGGAAATGCAGCGAACCGATGGCTCCCTTGCAAATAGCCCGATCGGCATCAGCGAGTGCAATAAGGTATTGCAGGAAAATCTTGCAAGACGTGCGACTCCGCAAGTGATTGTTCGCCCGTCGGAACGCAAGGAATGATGCAATATGTGCATGGCCTTGTAGCCGAGGTGGATGCGCAGACGCATCCGCCGTCAGGAACGTAGCAGCCGCCAGAGGCCGATCGTCAGCACCGGCACGATCAGCAACGCGATGAATGCGTACGTGAGGTACCCGTAGCCCTTCGCGATCAGGTCGACGAGCCCGATGGCGGAAGCCGCATAGACCGATACGATCATGATCCCCACGGCGAGCGCGGGGCGGAGCGTCCTCGGCATGGGCCGTGCCTTTTCCTCGTAGACCTTCGCCACTCTTTCATTGATCGCGTGCAGCAACGCAACGCCGGTATCAACGAGCGTCAGCAGCACGCGATCTGGAACGCCAGCTCGAACCAGGGAGCCTGGAGCTTACCCAACAGGAAGGCCGAGGGCAGCGCCACGTCAGCAAGCTCGCGGTGATAGCCGATCATCGCAATTAGAAGAGGACTCCGGGAAGCATTCCGAGTGGCCCCGCGAGGAACCCGGCAACGAGCGTCTCGCGCGGTCGCTTGAGGTGACGGATGCAGAACAGCACCGCCGGCAGCGTCGCGACGTTATAGCCTGCATACGTGATCCCCGCCTTGAACCAGTTGTCTCCAACCGGCTCGGTGGCCAATGCATTCTCGATCCTGTCGCCAAATACAGCGATGCTCCAGACCACGAACACGATGTAGACCAGGTACAGGTAGCCCACCGAGTAAGTGAGGAACCGCTCGATGGTCGCGCTGCTGTAAAAGAGCAGGAGACCCGTTAGTCCGATCATGCCGAGCGAGCCCAGCAGCTTCGGCAGGCCGAAAAGACTGTGCACGATCTCGCCGGCGGCTGCGCCCATGACCGCGAGGATGATTACTAGCAGAAGCAGGTAGGCGATCTCGAACAGGAACCAGCCACGCCCGAGCAGCAGCTTGAAGAAGGAGCGGTAGTCGTAGCTCTGAGCGCGGCGCGCCAGCTCGAAGCTGATCATCAGGACAGCGCTCCAGAAGAGCATGCTGACCATCATGCCGAGCAGGCCTCCCCAGGGGCCCGCCGGCAGGAAGAACTCCACGAGCTCGCGCCCCGTCGCGTAGCCGCCGGCGATGACCGCCGCTTCGAACACGAATCCAGGCAGCAGATAGCGTCGGAACCAGTCGCTCATGATCGACCCCCTCCCCGGGACCTCGGCGGCGACTTTACGCGATTTGCAATCGGGCGCATACCGGCAAGGATCGAACCGGTAACCCTTACCAGGCTAACCCCAAAGAAAAAGGCCGGACACACAGTGCCCGGCCTTGACCAGTCCAAACGCCTGATTACTGGGCGCCCGGCTTGTCCGTCGTCACCTTCAGCTCGTCCTTGGTGACCTTGCCGTCCTTGTTGGCATCGAAATCCGCATATTCCTGCTGCGTCAGGTTTGGATTCGTGGCACGGACTTCGTCCAGCGAATAATTTCCGTCCTTGTTCGAGTCCACGACGCCGTAGTGGTGCCCTTTGCCAGGCAACGTGCTCCACTCTTCGTCGCTCAACTGGCCGTCGCGATTAGCGTCAGCCTTGTTGAACTGATCTTGTGTGAAATCCGGACGCGCGGCCTGAGCTTCGGCGAAATCCACTTTGCCATCGCGGTTGACATCAAGCTTGGACCGATCCGGATTGCCGGCAAGCGCTGGCGCGGAAACCAGCACTGCAACTGCTGCGGCCAGGCTCATGGCGAGGCCGGTCTTCGTTCCATGAAACATTGCGAGATCCTCCTGGGATTTAGGTGGGGGTCAACCTAATTGACTGCGCAGGACTGCCGCTAGTTCCAGTCGCACCGACTAATGGAAGTGCGGCCACGATGAACCGTCTCCTTTCGCCGACACAAGTCGCCGGCTTCCCAATTCGGAACGCACGGCCACGGCGTGCTAGAGCGGCTCTAGTTCCTGATCGAGTACGACGGCCAATTCAGCACCTGGTACCAACAACGCGAGCACGCGGAGTCGCAAGTCGCGATCCTCGAGGACAAAGGTCGAAGCCAGTGTTCTACCATGAGCTTCAATTGTTATTTGCAGCTCGTCTGGGTCCACCGGCCGAACCGACCTGATCTTCGCGCCGCGCAGCGGGGGCATGCGAGTCCCACCATACCGATAGTTGGGCCAGGATTCTGGATCGCCTATTACATCGCGGACCGTTCGCGGAGCCATTTGCGTAAGGGTACAGTTTCATTCGGGACACATGGGAGGCTGAAGCAAAGGGGTCGAATCAATTGCACAATGGTGTACCGATACGACAATATGAACATATGGCAGCATTTTCTGATCCACCCTGTATTCGCCAATTCATTTATGCAGCCGCTCACCAGAATCAGTCCCTACAGCAGAGCCTGGTTGGCCGCAAACAGGGAAATCTTGGACTCGCTGACACCCTGTATTCAACGCTGATGGCGCGCCCAATTCCCGCCTCGAGGCCATCAGCTTCCTGGCATTTCACCGGTTTGTGCAGCAGCGCTACGAAGAATCATGTCTCTTTGCAAAAGAAGTGCTGGCTCTGCGGTCCGATGACCGTGCGCGCTCAATCTAGCGCTGTCCAGTTTGGCGCCGTGATTTCGCAGGTTCTGAGACCACGTTGTCGCAGCTCAATGATAGTCACTCGGGATACGCCCCGCTTTTGCGTGGCGCCCATCATCATCGTCGGGGCGAACACAAGCAGGCTCTTACCTGCTTTGAATCTATTTGACGCGAACCTCCAGCAGCGAGCTCGACCAATCCAGGTTGCTGCCGATTATCACTCGGCTATTCGGACTGGCAAAGGAGGTGCGCGAAGAGTCCCTGCGTTCCATCATCACCGAATGCTCGACAATCTGCTAGATGCGCATGGTGAAGAGGCATTGCGACGAATTCGACGTGCTATTACGCATTTTCACGACAAAAGCGAAACCTGGCAACACGAATTGCAGCAACCGACTTTTTTCTACGTGCCAGGTTTGCGGGCGAAGCCGTGGTTTGAGCGGACGGACTTTTCGTGGGTAGGCGAATTCGAACAGCGTGCGGACGCAATTCATGCGGAATATCAACGTATCGTTGCGACCAGAAAACAAAGTCTGAAGCCGTACATCACGACCGAACAACATGCTCCGCAAACATCGTGGGGACATCTGATTGAAACCGAAAATCGGTTACCTTTGCATGGATTAAAAGGTGGTAGGCGTGTTGTACCGAACGCATCTGACATGCCGATAACCATGGCTGCCTTGGAATTGGTCGAGCTGCCAGATTGTGCCGGCAATTCGCCCAGGCATTTTTCTCGACGCTCGCACCGCGAATCGACATTCCACCCCGATCACGGCTTGGCGAACTACAAGCTGGTTGCGCATCTGGCGCTGAATATTCCGGAAAAATGCGGAATACGCGTTGGTGGACAATCGCGCGAGTGGCATCAGGGACATGTCTTTCTTCGACGACAGTTTTGTTCATGAAGCGTGGAACCATTCCGGGCAACAGCGAACAGTCCTGATTTCGACGTCTGGCATCCGGCGCTTACCACAGTAGAGAAATCCGCCTTGACGCCATTGTTCGCTCCGATCGAAGCGTTCTATGACTATCGCTTGTCCAGGCTCTGAATGGGACTGATATCTGCAACCTTAATTGCATCAACCGGATAGCCGAGGCCCCCGCTCGCACCAGAAAAAGCCGTTCGAATTTCCCATCGTTCGACCATTTCCAACTACGATTGCCCGTGACGGACCATCGGCCCGCCGACACGACCGGTTGGCGAGCGTCGTTCTGAGGAGGAAGAAAACAAGATGCCACCGATGAGCCGGCCGACGCGCCTGTTCGCCGCACCGCTGCTGCTGGCGCTGGTCGCCACTGCGACGGCCCAGGACGCAAACATCAAGCAGCCGATCGAAGACCTCGAACGGCTTGCTTGCCGCCGAACCGCTGGTGATCACGCAGGCAGAGATCAGCCGGCCCAAGGCCAAGGGCGACATCACCTTGCAGGCCGACGTCTCCTTTGGCGGGGCGCCGCCCTTGCGCGTGAAGCTGCGCAAGGCCGAGCCCGGCGCCGATTCCTTCAACAACGTCCCGCGCTACGACCTCGCGGCCTACGAGCTGCAGAAGCTTTTCCTCGATCCTGCCGAGTACGTCGTGCCGCCCACCGCGCTGCGCATGGTGCCGCTGGCGGACTTCGCGAATACTCGCCCGGCGTCGAGCGCACGTTTCCCGGCGCCGACCAGGTGCTGGCCGTGGTGCAGTATTGGCTGAGCGACATCGTTGTCGATCGCGGATGTCTACGAGCCCGCGCGTTTTGCCGCCGACCCGGTCTATGCGCGCCACATCGGCCAGCTGAACGTGCTCACGTACCTGATCGAGCATCGCGACTCGAATCGTCGGCAACTTCCTGATCGGCAAAGCGGAAGTCGGCGCGCGCGTGTTTTCCATCGATCACGGTGTCGCTTTCGCGTCGGAAGACAGTGATCGCGGTGAGCTCTGGAAGGAAATGCGGGTGAATCGCCTTCCCGCCGACACCGTCGAACGTCTGCGCCGCATCACGCCGCAGCTGCTGACAGAGCGACTGGCCGTGCTGGCGCAATGGCAACTCAAGGACGGCAGCTACGTGCCGGTGGCGCGCGGCAAGAACCTGTCGCAACAATCGCGGCGTGCGCCGCGAAGGCAAAGAGCTGCAGATGGGCCTGACGCAAATCGGAGATCCAGCTCGGTGCACCGGCTGCTGACGAGACCTGCTCGAGCGCGTCGATCGCGGCGAGATCACCCTGGTACCCGCGGCAGGCGCGCTGAGGACTTCCGCCGATGTCGCACTGCACGCCGCCCGCGTCCTCGGATCCTGCTTGCCGTATTGATCGCCATTCGGCCTGGTCCGTAGGCCGGCGCAGGCGCGGCGCAATCCGCGCCGGTGCAGTCGGAGCGGAATCGATCGCGTCGTCGCTTTCGCGGACGTGCACGGCGCCTACACCGAATTGCTCGCCCTTGCTGCGCGAGACCGGGATCGTCGACGCCCAGGACCACTGGGCGGCCGGGCAAGACGCATCGTCGTGAGCCTGGGCGACCTGCTCGACCGCGGCGCCGATTCGCGCAAGGTCATGGACCTGCTGATGCGCCTGCAGGGCGAGGCGCAGGCGAGGGCGGGCAAGTTGCACGTCCTGCTGGGCAACCACGAGGCGATGAACATCCTCGGCGACCTGCGCTACGTCGACGCCGGCGAATACGCCTCGTACGGCGACCTGGAATCGCCTGCCGAGCGCGCGGAACTGCGCCAGACCTGGGAGACGGCGAACGGCGCAGGATCCGGCGCAGCCTTCGACCAGAAGTTTCCGCCTGGATACTTCGGGCATCGCGCCGCTTTTTCGCCCAAGGGCAAGTACGGCCAGTGGCTGCTGTCGCTGCCCGTGGCGATCGTGCTCAACGACACGCTGTTCATGCACGCCGGGCCCTCGAATGCCCTGCGCGGCATGAGCCTGCAGGAACTCAACCTGCGTTACCGCACGGCACTCACCGACTATCCTGGACCTTGCCGGGCGGCTCGAGCAGGCAAAGCTGCTGCAGGCGGGCGACGAGTACCACGCCCGGCCGCAGCTCGCCAAAGATCGCCTGGCGGCGAATGCGGCTGCGAGCGGCGGCACGGTCGGACCCGGCGTTGCCGGACGCAGCCGAGCGCTTTGTCGCGGCCGCCGACAACGCCCTGCTCTCGCAGGATGGTCCCAACTGGTACCGCGGAGCCGCGCTGTGCAACGAAGCGGCCGAAGCCGACGTGCTGTTGCCCTTGTTGCAGCAGTTCGGCGCCACGAGGCTCGTTGTCGGCCATACGCCGACCCGCAACCTGCGCGCGGCCACCCGCTTCGACGGCCGCGTCATTAAGCTCGACGCCGGCATGAACCGGGCAGCCTACAAGGGCCGGGCCGCAGCCCTGGTGCTCGAGCCGTCCGGAGCCAGTGTGCGCTACCCAGGAGAGCCGACGCCACGCCGCTGACGCCTGAAGGCCTGTTCGTCGCGCCCAACGAGCTCGACGACGCGAGCGTGCTTGCGGCGCTGCGCGACGGCGAGGTGACCGTGACGGGTCCCCGCGGCCCCGAACGAACTGATCGTCTCGGTCAGCGCACGGCGGCAAGACTGATCCCGGCCGTGTTTCCAGGTTCGTGGCGAAGGCCCGGCCCGCAAGGAAGTTGCGGCCTACCGGCTCGACCGCCAGCTGGGGCTCGGGATGGTGCCGGTCACGGTCGAGCGCGAGGTGCAGGGCCAGCGATGGCGTGCTGCAGGGACGCCCGCTCAAGTGGGTGACGCAGGCCGACGTGCAGCAGCAATCCTTGCGCGGCGGCGGCTGGTGCGGCACCGAGCCGCAGTTCCAGCTGGTCTACGCGTTCGACGCGCTGATCGGCAACGAAGGCCGCACGCCGCGAGTCGTTACTGTTCGATTCGGACGACTGGTTCGTCTATGTCACGGCGCACGAGCGCGCCTTCGGCACGACCGCAAGGGCCTGCCCGCGTACCTCGAAGGCGCGACCGCCCACGCCGGGCGCCGGAGTTGCGCCGTCGCCTCGCAGACGCTGGACGAAGCCGCGCTTGCAGACGGCGCTCGGCGATCTGGTCGACGCGCGCGTCGCAAGGCACTCCTGAAGCGTCGCGACGCGCTGCTGGCGCTGCCGGCTGCGGCGGCAAGCCGTGAGTTCGCGCCGGCATTCGCGGTACGCTGCATCGCGGACTGCGTCAGGTCGTCACGGCGCCGGACCACGAACGATCTACGCGCCTCCAGGCCGTCCACGTCGCTGGCGATCACGGCGATGCGCAGCTCCTGATCGTCGCATGTCACCGGCGCCGTGCCGACGAAAGCCGCTGCCGCGGCGTCGAACTGGACCCAGCGCGGCAATCGGCGGCCATCGTCGCAGCAGGCGCGCAGATTCAGCACGTCGCCCGGATCGGCATCACGGAACGCCGTCGGCGAAACCGGGTGCAGGAATGACTGGCCCGGCGAACAAGAGCAAGTCGGGGATCGGCTCGCCCGCTGTCGGGCGCGACGTTCATGACGTTCTCGAGCGCCTTCTGGCTGTAATCCACGACCGATCGCCACCGCCAGCGCGATCCACGCCAGCGCCAGCAAGAAGGTTCAGCATCGCGAACTGCGTGCCTCCCAGTGCAGCAGGTTGAGGCCGACGTAAATGCCGACCGCCTGGATCAGATCGCCGAAGCGCCAGAAGAACGTATCGATAGCCGTCTTGCCGTCGTACTTCGAGTCGCGATCGACCGGCAGGAACAGCGCCTGCCGCGTCGTGTTCATCAAGCGAATAATCGATGCTGTTCTCGCGCGATCTTGATCAGGCGGATCAGCGTGAAGATCGGGATGAAGCCACCGAGCAACGGCGACGAGCGCCAGCATGCCGTAGCCGAACGCGACGATGATCGGATGGACCAGCAGCGCGCCGCGCACGCCCGACGGCCCGGTAGATGCGCGATACCAGGAACAGCTGGATGCCGAGGCTGATCAGCGTCACCCAGAACTGGAAGTTGCCGTAGAACGCGGTGATCAGCAGTGCCCAGAGTCCAGCGCACCGCCGCTTTCCGCGACGCGCGCTGCCGCATCGCGCCTTGCACGAAGTCGGCCAGGATGAATTCGCCGGTCGTGTTGATCCAGTTGAGCAGCACGACCAGCAACGCGATCAGCAGCAGGTAACGGTCGCGCAGCACCAGGCCGATGCCGCCGAGAAGCCGTGGCACGGACTTGCCGTGCTCGACCGAGATCGCGCGCGAGCCTTCCGGCACGGCGCCGCGCTCGGGTGTGGCGAGCGAACAGCGTGGCGCGCGAGCGTCACCGTCGCCAGCACCATCAGGCCGATCGGCGACAGCGCCGTCACGACACCAGTTGCGCGATCTTCGCGCCGGCGAGCGCACCCAGATTGGCGCCCAGCATGATCACCACGAACAGGCGCTGGCCGCTCTTGACGTTGAACGAGTCCGCGGCGAAGGCCCACATCTGCGACGACGACCATGACGCCGTAAATGCCGACCCAGATGAAGAACGAGAACGCGATCGGGCACCCCGTAATAGGCGAGCACGGCGAACATCGGCATCGTCACGGACGAAAAAAAGCGTGACGGCGCGCAGCAGCCGCGCACCGTCGAGGTGGCGCCGCACCCGGCCATACAACGGCACGACGATCATCAGCACCAGCGCCATGACCGCGACCGCGTACGACCGCGTCTCGGCCGAGAACTTCGTGAGCATGAAGGCTTCGCGCAGCGCCTTCATCACCTGGTACGACGAGCAGCAGCAGGAACCCGTGCAGGAAGAACAGGAACGCGGCGCGGCCCTCGCCCGGCCGCACGCGCGTCACGTGCGTCAGCAACCGCTCGAAGCGAGTCAGGTGGGCGTGGTCGAAGTTCAAGCGGTCAGCGCCTCGCCAATGTTCAGCGACTCAACCAAGTGGCCAAGTTCGCGCAATTTCATCTTGGGTATTCCCAGTTATCGACAAGGATTATTGACTGTCCGGCTTGCGGCCAAGCATAGCAGCCGCGGTGAGGACGGACCACTTCCACTGTAATTGAGCACAACCCGAATCCGGGAGAAACGCTGCGCGAACTATTTTCAGAGGGCACTGCGCCGACGGGAAAGCCGGCGCCGAGTGCCTTTGTGGTTGTGAGTGAGTTACTTCGCCTTGTAGCCTGCCGTTACCTCCTTCTTATGCGCTGCGAAGGCGGCGAGGACTTCTCCCTTCTCACGCGCAGGCACTTTGGCGAAGTCAAGGCTGCGCCCCAGCTCGGCCGCTACCTCGTCGAATTCCTCGGGCGACATTTTGAGATCGCGATGCGCTTGCTCAAGTCCCAAATGAGTTTGCCCGGCTTTGTCGGTGAGAACTTGAATGGCCCGCCCGCGACTTCGCAAACCCACAGCGTGCGCATGAACTTAAGGCCCGGCAACCGATCCAGGTTCTTCGTGTGCCATTCCCTGAGGGCTGGGTTCTTCGAAGACTTGCCCACAATCGGATTCTGCACAATCGCGTCGCTAAAGTGATTGACTACCGCGGCGATCGCGAAGACGCCGCCAAGCCGCTCATACAGACTCTCCTCGGTCGCCTTAGCCGCTTGCGGCGCAGTCTGTGCAGCGGCTATCTGCGGGAGTATCAACGCCATCGTGAATAATGAAAGCATTGCGATTAGGGATTTCTTCACAAGAAACTCCTTGATGCGACTCATCAGCTGCGAGTTACACGCACGAAGAAGGTAGAGGTGAGCGTAGGGCCAGTCTGTAGGACTATTCAGATAGATGATGCAGGCATCGCCCAGAATCCGCGCCCTCGGTCCAAGCCGGTTACCACACCTCGCAGCGATCCGCCTTTGGTCGAACCATGGCATCACCGGATTTGCAGCTGAAAGCCCTGCTGAACGCAGGCAGGTTCGACAGCGGGCCGTTGACGCGGAACTTTGCGATCGGGTGCGGATCGCTCTGAACCATCGTGCGTTGCGTTTCCGGGCGGATTTCGTCGCCGCGCCACTGGCCCCAGGACAGGAAAAATTGTTGTTCCGGCGTGAAGCCATCGATCGTGGGCTCCGGCCCCCTGCCCTCGCGCGACTTCTGGTAGGCCAGGTAGGCCAGCTTGGCTCCGGCGAGATCGCCGATCGATTCGCCCAGCACCAGTTTGCCGTTATGGTGGATGCCGGGGTCGATGAAGTAACCCTCGAACCGCTTGACCACACACTCTCCGCGCGCCTTGAATTTCTCATTGTCGGCGGCTGTCCACCAGTTCTTCAGCCGGCCTTGCGCGTCGAATTTCGCGCCTTGGTCGTCAAAGCCGTGGCTGACTTCGTGGCCGATGACCATGCCGATCGCACCGTAATTGACCGCATCGGTGGCCGCGACGTCGAACGCGGGCGGCTGCAGGATACCGGCCGGAAACACGATCTCGTTCATCGACGAACTGTAGTAGGCGTTTGAGGTGGGCGGCGTCATGTACCAGCGGCTTCGATCGACTGGCTTGCCGATTTGCGACAGGTCGTCATTGATGTTCCAGCGCGTGGCCGCGACCACATCTGCAAAATACGAGTCACGATCGATCGTGACCCCGGCGTAATTCTTCCACTTGTCCGGGTAGCCGACTTTGGCGTTGAAGGTGGCAAGCTTTTCCTGCGCCTTGGCCTTCGTGGCGGGGCCCATCCAGTCCAGGCCTTCGATCGTGTCATGCATCGCCAGCTGGATGTTCCGGACCATTTCCTGCATGCGGGTCTTCGCTTCCGGCGGGAAATACTTTTCCACGTATGCGCGGCCGAGGGCCTCGCCGAGCTGTTTATCGGTGGCCTCGGCGCAGCGCTTCCAGCGCGGTTTCATCTCGGTGGCGCCGCTAAGGTACCTGCCGTAGAAGGCGAAGTCCTGCTCCACAAATGGCGCGGACAGGGAGTCGGCGAAGGTATGCACGACGTGCCAGGCCAGATAGCTCCGCCACTGTTCAATCGACGCTTTTGCGAGTCTCGACCGAATGCCTCCAGGAACTTCGGCTCGGTGACGTTGAGATCGGCGCGCGGCAGCCGGGCGGCGTCGAAGTAGCCGCCCCAGTCGAAATCGGGGGCCATTGCGGACAGTCCGTCGAATTTCGTCTTGTGATCCTGCAGAAGGGGATCCCGGCTCGCGACGTTGTCGAGCGTTGCCTCCGCAAAACGCTTCTCCAGCTCGAACACCGATATTGCGGCCGCATCCGCCGCTTCCGGTGTCGATCCGGCGAGAATGAACATCTGGACAAGGTGCTCGTGGTATTTCGCACGCGCTTCGACGAAACGGTCGTCCGGCTTGAAGTAATAGTCGCGGTCCGGCAGGCCAAGGCCTGACGCGTAGATGTGCGCAATCATCTGGGTCGGGTCGTGCAGGTCCTGATCCGCAGTAATCCCGAACCCGACGTCGACACCAATCGGGTGCAAGCGGCCGATAAGTTCGTTGCACGTCACCACGGGTCTTGATGGAGCCGATCTCGTCCAGCAGCCCCTGCACCGGCACAATGCCAGCTTCGTTTACGCGGCTTTCATCCATGCAGGCACCGTAAAAATCCCCCGATAACTGCTCGGCACTCCCGACCGGCCAGTCGCGGCGCGCAGACACTTCGTCGAGGATGCCGCGCACGTGCTCCTTGTTGACCTCGCCGGACTGCCAGTGACGGCTCCAGCGATCCATGTAATCGGGAATCGCATTTTCCCGACGCCAGGTTCCGTTGGCGTAGTCGAAGAAGTCATTGCACGCGCTGCCGTCGCGATTGATATCACCCGGCTCGATGCCATGGGGACCTGCGGAAGCGGCGGTAGCCAGGCTGAGCAACCCGGCGATCACGCAACAGCGCTTTTTCACGGGAACGACTCCCAATGACCTGCGAAGAACGTACCATAATGAGTGACCGCCCTGCTGCGGGTAAGCCATCCCCGGCAATCGCCAGGGCATTTCGTGCAGGAGATTACGCATGGCCATGACGCTCTACATGAATCCGGTTTCGACTGCGTGTCGTCCGGTCAGCCTGCTCATTGCAGAAAAGAAACTGCCGGTCACCGAGCAGTTCGTGGACCTGATGAAGGGCGAACACCGCGGGGCCGCCTTCACGGCGATCAACCCGTGTTGCCTGGTGCCTGTACTTGAAGACGGCGATTTCCGTATAGCCGAAAGCTCCGCCATCCTCAAATACCTGGCGTCCAGGTTCGAAGTGCCCGAGTACCCGAAGGACGTCAAACAACGTGCGAAGGTGGACGAGGCGATGGACTGGTTCAATACCCAGTTCTACCGGGATTTCGGTTACGGACTCCTGTACCCCCAGGTCTTCCCGCACCACAAGCGCCCGACGGCCGACCAGCAACAGGGCACGATTGAATGGGGCAAGAACAAGGCAAAGGCTTGGCTGGAAATTCTCGACCAGCACATGCTGGGCAAGGACGACTACGTCGCCAATAACCGAATCTCAATTGCCGACTACTTTGGCGCCTGCCTGGTCACAGCCGGAGAGCTAATCGGTTGCACCTTTGAAGACTACCCAAACGTCCAGCGTTGGCTCGCCCGCATGAAGACGTTTCCGAGCTGGGGAAAGGTGAACGAAGTAATGTATGGCTTCGCCGCCTCACTGCGAGAAATGAAGTTTCAGACCGTCTAGATCTGCAGGCAACTAGGGCGACTTGGCGAACGAGAGCACTTTGGATTCGACATCCTCGCCGGCTCCCGCGGCCGCTGGCACATCGCCCAATCGCACGAGCTTGCCGTCGACGGTGGCACCACAATCCAGCTTCAACGTGCGGTAGGTAATATTGCCGGTAACACGCGCGCCGACCTGCAGTTCGAGGAAATGCTCGACTTCGAGGTCTCCTTCGACGCGACCGTTGATCACCGCATCGTGGACTTTGACCGTGCCGACGATGACGCCCTTTTCGCTGAGGACCAGGAGGCCACGATCGTCGGGTTTGCCCAGGACATTGCCTTCGACCCGCCCGTCGATCCGCAGCCCACCGGCGAACATCACGTCGCCTCGGACGCAGGTGTCGTGAGCCAGAAGGCCCGCCAGCCGGCTGACGTCGATGGCCATGGTGTTCTTCTTTCGGAACATGGATCTTTCCTCGGATGTCGTGTGTATCTACTCAGCGCTCATGCCGGGTGCCGTGCGGGCCCTCAGAAACCCCACCTGTCCATTGAGTTCTGCGACCTGCGCATTCAATTCCGCCGCTTGCCGCTCGAGTTCAAGGCGCGTTGCGTTCGCCATGGCCAGTTCCGTCTGTAGTCGTTGGATCTCGGCCGCAAGCAACTCGCGTTCCTCGCGCAATGCAGCAAGATCACGTGCCGCCACATAAAAGTCAGCCGCGAAACCGTAGCCACCCGCGATAAGCAGCAGCAATACCAAGCTGGCGGCAATTTGCCACCGCCGCCTGCCTCGACGCGGCGCAGTGGGTTCGAATCTGGCGCTTGTAAGCCAACCTGTGTCGATGACGCGGTCCTCAACTGGCGGGCGTCAGGATTCGTCGCTTGCGAGATACAGGCGCGGATGCACCTGCGTCCCGTCGCGCAGGATCTCGAAATGGAGATGCGGGCCGGTGGAGCGGCCGGTCGAGCCGACCGTTGCGATCGACTGACCGGGCAGCACTACGTCTCCGACCCGCACGAGAATCTTGGATGCGTGGCCGTAGCGGGTGACGAGACCATCACCGTGGTCAATCTCGACGGTCTTGCCGTATGAGCCGTACGGACCGGCGCGGCGAACACGCCCGCCGGCGCTGGCCAGTATGGAAGTACCGTACCACGCCAGATAGTCGATGCCGGCGTGCTGGGCGAGTCGCCGAGTGAACGGATCGATCCGGCGACCGAAGCCGGACGAAATCAGGACGCCGGGAATCGGTGCCCGGCTCGGAAATGACATCTGGTCCAGGTCGCGCCGTGCGACCAATGAAGCTAACTTGTCGAGACTCGCCTCGACGTGGTCAAGGCCTCGATCGAGCCGCAGAAGTGATGCTCCAGTGCCTGAACCAGCGCCCGATAGTGGCTCGAGCAGCGGCCCGCCCGCCGGTTGTTCGGTGACTGTGGCCGGCGAATCCGGCGCGTCTACAGTCGCTGGTGGTCTCGCGCCGATGCGTTTGCCCAGGCGGCCGGCGGTGGCCTCCAGGCGAATCAAACGGCCGGACAGGCTTCCAATTTCATGGATGAGCGCCTGGTTCCCGGGCTGTTCCGGATTGAGATTCGAAAATTCGTGGCGCTCGGCTATCGTCCGCATGCCAGGCACCGCCGAGTTGGAAACCCAGGGCGAAGCCACCGAGTAAACCTACCAGCGCCAGCGCGCCCGCCGCGGTCGCGAGCTTACGCATCGTCAAAGTGCGCATCCTGGAGCTGGCCAGGGCGCCCGCTGAAACGATCACTATTGCCATCTGGCGGTCCTCGTGGCTGGCCGGAGCCACAGTCGGCAATGGCTTACAACACGGCTTCAATTCCGCAGGTTGCCGCAGTGTCGGCAACAGCAGACAACGAGATCCTGTCAGGCCCCGGCGAAGGGCAATGTGACGGACGCCGCAATGTCGGGAACGGCGGTCAGCAACATCCGAATTGGCACTGTCAATCCCGGCACGCGGATTGTGAGGCGCAACAAATGTGATGGAACTCTCACTCCGCTACAATCTGCGGGCACTGCAGATTGAGGCGATTGCATGCGAAAGCTCGCATCAATGCTCCCGAGCTGGCTGGTGACTCTCCTGCGGCGCACGCGAAGGTCCCTGGATAACCTGGTCTATGCCAGGAAGGGACGGTTCTGCCCGGTTTGCGGCTCACATTCGCTTCAATTCCGTCGCGGGGGCATCAACTCGCGGGAAGATGCACGGTGCATTCATTGTGGCGCACTCGAGCGGCATCGCCTGCTCTGGCTCTTTGTTACTCGGCAAACCGACCTGTTTGACGGCAAACCCAAGAAGATGCTGCATGTGGCACCGGAATTGTCGCTCGAACCCAGATTTCGAAGCCTGCTTGGCAGCAATTACATAACGGCCGATCTGTCCAATCCGAGCGCGATGATCAAGATGGACATCACCGACATCAAGCAGGCCGAGCGCTCCTTTGACGTCATCTATTGCAGTCATGTGCTGGAGCATGTTCCGGACGACCGAAAGGCGATGCGCGAATTCCGTCGTGTGCTCAAGGACGATGGCTGGGCAATCCTGCTTGTGCCGGTCATAACCGACAAGACATTTGAGGATCCATCGATAGTCGAGCCTGCGGAACGCCTGAAAGCCTTCGGCCACACGACTCATGTGCGGAGGTACGGCACCGATTACGTGGACCGGCTACGGGAAGCCGGTTTCGACGTAAGGATTGCGACCCCGACTGACCTGGTCGGCGCAGACGATGTCGTGCGAATGGGGTTGACCGCGGCGGCAGGCGAAATCTACTACTGCACCAAGTCCAGTCACCGGACTGAATCGATGGGATCGACTCTGATTTTGTGACGCCGGACCCGGGCTCTATGAGTCAAAATTTTCTAGTCTGATCGATATCGATGATCAGGAGACGCCGGGCGTCAAAAGCGCGGAACCCTGATTCGCGGGCAATCATAGAGCACTAAACCATGCGCGAATTCATTCGGAACACGTTCAGTCGCAATAAGCTGCAGCAGCTCTGCGTAAATACCGCGCTCGGCAATTTTGTCGGCTTCGTCGCCGGCTCGTTCGTCACGGTATTGACCACCTATCGTTCGGTCGAGCGCAGGGCGTTCAAGAATCTGTTCGGAATCTTGCCGCGACACGAAGTGGTCGTGCATCGGCTGCCCGAATGGCTCGAATGGACTCTGGCCGTTTTCCTTGGCTATCTCGTCATGGAGTTTGTGCGCTACATCATTAGAAGTAATAAGCACTTGCTGTTCATCGATGGCGCAGCGCGGGACAAGGCCCGTGACGATGGTGAAAAGCCACGCAAGACCGGGTGAGCAAGACGACTACGCCAGTGAGGCAGCTGGCGCAGATTTTCAGTCGTAGGCACACCGCGGCTCCGCCGCGCCAAGTCGAAGTTCGACAACATATTTTTGGCGGGGCGGGGACTTAGGCGGACCGCAGCAGAACTGCCACCGGACCGCGCGTCGGGACCGGAACCGCGCCTCGGGACCGTGCACCATTCGCATTTGCTAATTGCATCGCGACGATTGCAGGAGCATTCTCGCTCATGCAGGGGGCATCGTTGATTTGCGGCGTGTGGCTACGCCGATCCTGATCGCTGGCGTCATGGGTCAGGAGTCAGGAGGGATTTTATGAACGGTGTTTCCCGGCGTACGTTTCTCGGCACAGGCGCGGTTGGCAGCGCGGCGCTGCTCACTGGCGGGTTGAATTCGCTTTTCACTCCCTCGATCGCTGCGGCCGCCCAACCCGGCGCCGACGAGGTCTGGATGGAGAAATCCATCCTCGAGCTTCAGGCGCTGATGGCGTCGGGCGAGTTAACAAGCCGCGCCCTGACGCTCGGGTATCTGGAGCGCATGCGGGCGCTCAACCCGCGTGTAGGCGCGGTCATCGAAACCATTCCCCAGTCCATCGCGTACGCCGCGCGCCTTGACAACGAACGCAGGCGCGGCCATGTCCGGGGCCCGCTGCACGGGGTCCCGATCCTCCTCAAGGACACATCGCGACAGCCGACACCATGAGACGACGGCCGGGTCGCTCGCGCTCGTCAACAGCCACGTGCCTGCGATGGACAGTCGCCAGGCAATTGCGCAGGGCGGGGGCGGTGATCCTCGGCAAGGCCAACCTGTCCGAATGGGCGAATTTCCGCGGCTTCGCGCCGTTCAACGGCTGGAGCGCGCGCGGCGGCTTCACACGGGATCCTTACCTCCTGAGCTTTGACCCTGCGGATCGAGTTCGGGTTCTGCTGTGGCGCCGGCTCTCAACTTGTGCGCAGGGGCCGTGGGCAGTGAAACCGACGGGTCAATTGTCTGCCCGGCCGGCAACAACCTCGTCGTCGGACTCAAGCCGACGGTCGGCCTCCTGGCAGGCGACGGCATCATCCCGATCGCGCACAGCCAGGACACCGCCGGGCCGATGTGCCGGACGGTCACGGACGCGGCGATTCTGCTTGGAGCCATGCAGTCACCTGTCCCACCCGTAGCCGGCCACCTGCCGACGGACTACACGCAGTTCCTGCAGCGCGGTTCGCTCGCGGGCAAGCGTATCGGCGTTGACCAGCGCTACTTCACGCCCGAGTACGGCGGCGAGCCGGACCTGGTCGCCGTGGCTGAGCAGGGCATCGCCGCGATGGCCAGCCTCGGCGCCAGATTATCGACCGTTGACACAGGCGATCAGTTCGCGTTTTTCGACGCGGAGTTCACGGTGCTGCTCTCCGAGTTCAAGGTACACATCGCCGAGTATCTTGCGGGTGTGAGCCACACCTCGATGCGCACGCTCGCGGATCTGATCGCGTTTAACTCGCGCACTGCGAAGAGGAAATGAGGTACTTCGGCCAGGAGCTTTTCGAGCTCGCCGAATCCACCAGCGGCGATCTGAGCGATCCTGCTATCTGGATGCCCGCGCGCTGTGCCTGCAGCTGACGCGCGCCGAGGGCATCGATCGCGTCTGCAGGACGATGGGGTCGATGCCATCGTCGCGCCCAGCTACAGCTTCGCGTCGTCACCGGCGGCCGTTGCCGGCTACCCCAATCGCCGTGCCGTCGGTCTCACGCCGGAAGGCAAGCCCGCCGGTCTGTGGATGTACGCGGCATTCCTGCAGGAGCCGCAGTCGCTCGCGATGGCCTATGACCTCGAACAGGAGATTCAGCCGCGGAGCGCGCCAGGGTCCTGGCGCCGCGCCGGACGAGCCCCCTGACGTGGGTCTCTGCTCGACGGCGCTATCCAGGCCGCGTCGTACGAGCGGTCGGTTCAGGATGCCGTCACAGGGAAAGCAGTTCAAGTCTTGAATTATCAGGGGTCGATCATTCGCCCGCAGACCGGCTCCAGAGGTCGAAGATGTCCGCAACCTGATTGAACGCATCAGGGTGCACGCGGGTGATGCCCGCAAACGGATTTTCCAGCGCCACGATCGAGACAAGCACGAGCGCGATGGTCGTCGCGAGAGCGGAGGTCATCAATACCTGGGCCGTGGCGCTTCTCGTGCCGAAAGGAAGCTGAAGCCAATCGTGATGCCGCCGGCGCCAAGCAGCGCGACCCACATTACGACGGGTATTCCCTTCGATTGGCTGCTCAGCAGGCGCAGCCGGCGCTGATCGCCCAACTGGTTCAGACGCGTGAGCGACTGCGCATACCAGATCCTTTCGTGATCATTCTGCGGTTGGAACCGGTGGTAGGTGCGCCAAAGCTGATTGTACATTTCCCAGGTTTCAGGACTTGACGCCCGTTCGGCCATAGCCGGCCATTCCTTCTCCACCACGAGCCTGGCGTAGGCGCGGAGCTGCGTTTCCAACTCTTTCCGGGTGTCGTCGGGAAAGTCTTGCGCATCGCGGTACAGGTCGGCAAGTTCATTCGCCTCCTGGTCGACGCCGGCCTGTGCCTTATCGAACTGCTCCCAGACGATGATGGCCGTGAAACCAAGTAACACGGCATACAGCACCCCGATGACTCCATAGATGAAGCCGGCCACCTCGTTGTTGTGTTTGAGAACCTCCACGCTGACCCAGCGCCGTGCCAAGACAGTGCCCACGACTGCGGTCAACACCGTCCCCCCAACGAAGAGGATGCCCCACAACCACGCTAATGACATCACTACACCCCCTGATCGCGGATTTTCATGGATCAGTTACGCTGCAGCACGCCGATTTCCTCGAGCGCGTGCAGATAACTCGCTACGAGCCCGACAGGCACTGGTCCGAATTCCGCCGACAACGCATCCCGGATCGCCTGCACGGTGCGCACGCCGTCCACGAAGTTGAGCGCTTCGAGCGCGTAGTCCGCACCGTCACCACGTAATCCCTGATAGCGCAGCAGTTCGAGCGCCTTCGCCCGCTCCGCGCCGAGATGGTCGGCGAAGTAGTCGTAGCCGAAGACGGCCATTGGCCCTTTCGGAACGGGATTGCGCCGATAGACAGGCGCGCCCTCCGCCGCTGCGCGTGCCGGATCGCCGCCGCTGCCATAGGCTGATTCGAGGGTCTGGAGCCTGCCCTCCACGGTAGCCGCCTGCTCGGATGCCAGCGGCACGAAGCGATTGATCGAGTCGATCACGCCGCGTTCGTAGGCCCAGTGGAAACGTGTCAGCGCGTCGGACTCGTCCGCCGGGGCGCCGACTCGCCGGCGCAGCAGGACTGCCGTGCGTTCGAGCTGCTGTCGCTCCAGCAAACTCAAGAGACCCGGGATACCTGATTCATCGAGATTGGCGAAATACCAGGCGGAGGCGGCACCGATGAATCCCGCTCGCTTCAACTTTGTCGGATCGATGTTCGCCGGCAGGTCATGGTCGGTATGAATGTAGCGGTCCGGCCAGTCGTTCAGGTAGATCGCTGGAATCCGGAATGCGCTGTCGGTATATACCTCGTGGTCGCTGCCCCCGGTGAACTCGCTTATCTCCGCGAGCAGCGCGCCCTTGCCGCCTTCCGGCGCTACCAACGGATATTGCACCGACTCGCCGCTGGCATGCGCCAGCGATTGCTCATTTACGTAATCTCCGAATGCTTCTGCCACGTCGTTCACGAAGGTCGGCAAGCTCGCGGGTGATCGCGTCACATGAAAGACCGCCCCGGTTCCCGGCCCGCCACCGACCATGTCCATGTGCACAACGGCTGCGATGCTTTCCTCGAGAGTCTCGGCCGCGCGTTCAGCAGTATCGTGCTGCCCTCGATTTCCGGTGGCCAAATGAAGCGCAGCGAACGCTGCGGCCGTGCCAGCCGGCCCTCGCGAATGAGTTTGGCCAGGGTGCGAGCGACTTCCAGTATCGTCGCGCAACCGCTCGCGTTGTCGTTCGCTCCGGGATGCGGATGGTCCAGATGACAGCTGAACGCGATCTGCTGATTCGCAAGGCTGGGATTGGCACCCCGGAATACGTGTCCGTGACAATGTCGTAGTGCCCGGACGTGGCGGCGAGCCTCTACGTGCGCATGCAACTGCACGGTTTTCGCCCGCTTCCAGCCGGGTTTGCCACGAGCGCGCCTGATTCATGGTGACCATGAATGCAAACGTCGGCGTTTTTGCGAAGCTGTCGAGGTGCCCCCAACGGAGCAGATTCGGGTCGTCGCCACTCCAGGCGGTGCGCTGGTTCTGCGCGTAGCTCACGATGCCGGCAGCTCCATGCTGGTCGACGGCAAGAGCCTGCACGTCCTCGGGCTGCGATGACACAGGACGAGCTTGCCGCGCACGTCTTTTCCCTTGTAGTCCGCCGGCTCGGCCCCGCTGCCGACATCGACCAGAGTGGCGGTGACGTCGCCACTCTCGCTGTCCTCTGCAAGCGAAAGCGGCATCGACTCCCAATGCCCGATCCGTTCGGACCTTGTCCATGCGCCGTTCGTGTCGGCGAGTTCCCAAAGCTCGGCCGATTCGACGTCCCAGGCGGGCCTGACTTCTGCGTCCCGAACATCGTCGTTCCATCCTGCCGGGAACTTGAGGATCTCGACGTCCTCGAGCCCATAGTCGCGTAAGCGATCCGCTATAAAGTTCGCCGCGTTGCGGAAGCCTTGCGACGCGCGCATACGGTGGGCGCCGGAAATCACGTCGAGATTGCGCTTTGCGGACTCACCGGAAAGCTCGTCGGCCAATGCGCCGACAATTTGCTCATCGAGAAAGGGCGGCGGTTTTGCCGCCACCCGCGATTCCCGCAACAAGAAGACTTAGCAGGATGAAATTACGCATCGGTGGAACCAGACGGCGAGCCTGACCAGCTATTGTTCATGAGACGCAACAAGCGCGTCTCGGCGGCGAGCCGGCTGCAATCGAGTTGGAGTATAGGTGAGTCAAGGGATTGCCGATACGCAAGCCTCGCTGGAGTCTTGGAAAAAGCATCCAATGAGGGAGCGTGGTGCTTGATGGAGAGAAGGCCGGAATGAATACGCTGGTATTGACCCTGGATCTAGTCGGCACGTTCGTCTTTGCGCTCGCCGGCGCAATTGCGGGCGTCAGACGCCAGCTGGACGTCTTCGGCGTCGCGGTGCTGTCATTTGCGACGGCCTGCAGCGGCGGCGTCGCTCGTGACCTGCTGATCGGCGCGATTCCTCCGGCGGCGCTCAGCGACTGGCGATACGCGGCCGCATCGCTCCTCGCCGGGTCCTTGCATTTCGCTGGCACTCGGTCATCCAGCGCATGCAGACCCCGGCACGTCTGTTCGATTCCGCCGGCCTCGCACTGTTTGCAGTGACAGGCACGCTCAAGGCCCTCGCCTTTGGCCTCCATCCGGCGATGGCGGCGCTGCTCGGGATGCTGACCGGCATCGGCGGAGGCATGGTGCGCGACGTGCTGTTGGCGCAGGTTCCGATGGTGCTGCGTTCAGACTTGTATGCCGTCGCGGCCTTGGCCGGCGCCGCTGTCGTGGCGATCGGAAGTCACTTCGGGCTGGCGCCCGCTGTGACGGCACTTGCCGGCGCCCTGGTCTGTTTTCGCGCTGCGCATCGTCGCAATTCGCCGCGCCTGGCAATTGCCGAAGGCGAAAGCCGTTGACGACGATGCGGATGGGCTGTGAGCTTCGCGAACGGGACTGCGCCAGATGCGGGTACTGACCTTGTAAGCCTATCGCAAAGAAAAAGGGTTGGCACGCAAAGTGCCAACCCTTGAAGAACAAACCTGACCTTGCCGTTTAAAGACTCTTCGACCGGGCGGCTGCCGAAACGATCGCGTCTTTCTGGGCTCGCGTAATCAGACTCTGCTGCCTCCAGCCTTCCGCTAGCTCGGTGACGGCGCCGACAAACTCGCGGTGATTCCGGGCCGCAGCCGCCTTAGCGGCAATGACGTCGGACATGGTGCTCCCGTCGTCGAGGAGCTTATTCGGAATACCCGTGTCGATGCTGTTGATGACGAGCGTCGGGGTGAAGACCGAATTGGCCTCGCTATCCGAAGCGTTGGCAACGCCATCCAGGTCGGAATCCGGGAACCAACCGATGTCGAGGAACAGCTCGTGCGTGAGGTCATCCGGCGCTGATACGTTGTGCGTCAGGTCCGGATTGATCGACGGCTCCATCAAGAGATTGCGCCTCGCAATGGAGTCGTAGTGAGAGACCGACGATCCACCGACGAGCGGGTTCGGCGCATACATCCGCGCCCTGCCCTCCGGATCCGCGCCCGCACGGACATTTGGATCGACGATGAGTTGCGCCGTTACGCCAGTACCGAGCTGGCCGACGATCGCCAAGCCATCGGCCCGCGTCAAACTCACTGCCGGTATCGTCACGAATGCGCCATTAATCCCGTCATCCGCCATTCCGGGCGGTGCACCGGCAGCATTCGCCACATTGTTGTAGATGATGACGGCACTGGCGCCAGCGTTGGTGGCGTTCCTGGCCTTCAATGCGAAGCCGCAGGTCCCGCGCTCGATTAACGCGATGTTGCCGGCGATCGCCAGTGCGTTCGTGAATGCGCTGCAACCGTCGGTTGTCGCAGGACCTGCCATATCCGCAGCGTCTTCAGCCGCAACCACCGGATCGGTGACATCAGGACTGCCGACGGGTGGGCCAAATGCCGCGGTCCGAACTGATAGGTTCGGGCGATCGCAGGCGGTGACAGGACATTCACTTGCGGGCTTCCCAAGAACAGAACGACCGGCACCGCCTCCGTGACCGTGTTGCCGCTCCATACCAGATTGCCGAAATTGATCGCGGATGCGGCCACTTGCGAGTTCGTCATGTCGGGCCACGTAAGACCAACCATCCTGTCAAGCAGGTATCGGGCGTAGATATCGGTGTGCCCTGGAAGGGCCGCCGTTGGACCGTTGTAAAACGTCTGGAAGTTCAGCCCGTGCGCGAACTCGTGCAGCAGCACTGCCACCAGGTCCGGAAGTGACCCCGTGCTTGTTATTGAGGCCAAGGTAGAAATTGAAGTTGCTGTTGAACTGGGCATTGATGTCGTTGCCGGTCGGCTCGAGATCCATACCCGCACGCTTGTTGGCGAGGGCCGCGCCATACCACGTAGCGGGAAACTCAGCGCCCGGAAACTGCCCAATGCCGCTGAAGTCGCGGGATACCGAAATGGCACCTGCGCTTCCCAGGATTCCCGCTGACAGCGGATTGAATGCGGCCTGAATGCGAATCGTGACGTTGCTGTCGAGCGTCCCTCCCCAGATTTCCGCGGCGTGCTGGAATGCGATCAGCCGCTGTTGTCCGAGCGTTTTACCCTTGTTCCCTCCCACCGGCGGTGAGCGCGTCGGGTCATTGAACCCCTCCCCCGGGCCGTCGAGATTGACGATGACAATGGTTGCGTCGGCCGCGGCCTGGCCATTGGCCATGACCCCCAGCATCAGGCTCAGGGCAAGCGCGCTGAGCTTCGTGGAATTTTCCCTGCTCATGTTTGCACTCTCCCTTATTTCGAGTCGTCGGCAACGAGGCCGAGGAACGAGGCGCCCTCTTCAAAAGTGAAGACGCAACGCGTTTCGATGCTGCCGTCGGCCCTGGGCCGCGCCAGGACAACCCCTCCGAACTGGCCATCGAGCTTCGCGGTGATTCCGCCGGTATCGCGGGCAGTGCTGGTCATCGCAGCCGCAACCGGGCGCCTGGTCATGGCCCTGAGGTCCCCGACCAGCTTTTCGATTTCCGCGGCATTTGGTTTCCGGAACTTTCCGGTCACGCTATCGACCGCGATGTCCCGGGTCGCCTTGAACTTCACGCTATTGGCGGCGGCATCTGCCGCTCCCACACCGAGCGAGAGCGCAAGCGCGCAACTCGCCATTCCCAACAGGGTATGTCGCATGGAAGTGTCCTCCAGAGATTGATTCCCTTTGGAGAGCGGCCGTCCTACACCCACTCTCCTCCTGCTCCCTGTTTCCTCGCCCCTTTCATGAGGGCGCGGATGACACGCTATGCCCGGGAGTCGTCCGAATCTGTCGGACAAAGTCCTAAGATTGAATCCATCATCGTCGAAGCCTTGCTGATCGGTCAGCCTCCGTAATGGTTGAATATCCCGGCCAGTCGCCGTCCAGGCGACGGTCCGCACTTGCTGCTTCAATGCGAAGTTGCGCGAACATCGCATTCCGTAGGAACTGAAACTTAACAACAGCCCGGCGATGCCGGGTAGGGAAGGGGGAAAACGCATGAACAGCATATTTCGGCCGCGTCCGGTATCTCTGGTGGCAGCAGCGGTCGCATTCGCGATTGGCGGTATTGCGACTGCTCAAGACAAACCACCCGACTCTACGGACCAAGAGTCGGATCGCGCGAGTGCGCTCACTGAAGTCATTGTTACCGGCACGCGGCGTACGGACCGGACGGCGGCGGAGTCCTCGGCGCCGATCGACATCATCAGCGGCACCTAACTTGGGAATCCAGCTTCTGGAAACATGCTGGATGCACTGGCCCACGTGGTACCGTCTTTTAGCATCGGACAGAATTCCATTTCCGATGACATTCTTCTACGCCCGGGTCGGTGTGAAGTTCTAAGGTCAATACCGTTCAAGCCTGAAGGGGGCCGACATCAGTCGGCCCCTTTTTTTATCTTAGGATTGGGATGGAGCGAGCCGCAACGCGGCTCGCTTCCTTCTGGGCCTCCCGCTATTCGTCGAGGATCGGCTTGAAGCCGCCCCAGAACATGCGCTTCCCGTCGAACGGCATCTTGTCGCGATTTGTCATGCGCTTGTCTTCCATGATCTTCGGCCAGGCTGCGTCGCGGGTCGCCTTGTCGGGCCATTCAACGAACGAGAAGACCACATTCTCGCCTTCCTGGGCCTTCACGGCGCGCCTGAAGTCCGTAACCTTGCCCTCGGGCACGTCGTCGCCCCAGGCTTCGACGACGCGGGTCGCGCCATATTCCTTGAATACGTCTGCCGCCTTGGCGGCCATCTCCCGATAGACCTGCTTGTTGCCCTTGGGGACAGGCACTACGTAACCGTCGGCATAACCCGAGGAGCCCCGGCCGGCTTCGTCGACGATCGAATCGAAGCCGCCAAAGATCATGCGCTTGCCGTCGAACGGCATGTTCGCGAACATCTCCTTCATGCGCGGGTCGTCCATCATCTTCTTGTTGGCGGCCTCGTAAGTCGCCTTGTCGGGATACTCAATCCAGGAGAAGACGACAGTCTCGTCATCCTTGGCCTGTACCGCACCCTGGAAATCGGTCACCTTGCCCTTGGGCACATCGTCGCCCCAGCCTTCGACCATCCGCTTTACGCCGAACTGCTTGAACAGCTGCACGGCGTCCGACGCCTGCTTGAGGTACTTTTCCTTGTTGGCGGTCGGCACCGGTGTCACGAATCCTTGGACGTAGTTCATCGATATTCTCCTCAGTTGGCGTTACGCTTGCCATCTCCGCGGCCACGCGGAATGCCGGGAGTTCCGAACTGGGAATGCCGATGAGTTCCCCAATTTTTTGTATATACGAAATGCCACCTAGAGGCCGGCGAGTTAGAATCGGCGATCAACTTGATTTCCATTTGATGTTGCAACCTACGCTTGGAATCTGATTCGCAGGCAACGGCTTGTGGCTCAGCAACGCGTCCACGACAGCACGTAAATCAGTGCCCGTCACGGGCACCCGGCTGCCAGGGCGGCTGCCATCGAACTGCCCGCGATAAACGAGGCGGCCGTCGGGCCCGAACAGATAGAGATCGGGCGTACACGCCGCCGTATATGCCCGCGCGACATTCTGAGTCTCATCGATGAGATACGGGAAAGGAAAGTCTTTCGCGCGCGCGAGCTTCGCCATTTCCGCAGGCGAGTCTGCGGGATAGGTCTTGGCGTCGTTCGAACAGATCGCAACGATGCCGACGCCGCGTGGGCCGTAATCGCGGGCAAACGCAATAAAGCCCTCGAGCATGTGCTTGACGTAGGGACAGTGGTTGCAGAGAAACGCGACGACGAGTGGTGCGTGGGCGAAATCCGCGAGAACAACCGGCTTGTCGGTCGCGGCATCGCGCAGCGCGAAAGGCGGCGCCGGCGTGCCGAGCGGGATCATCGCAGACTTCATTACGGCCATGTTAGGACGTAGCGTAATTGCCTAAGAGGGGCTGGGAGGTCGCGGGAAACTTAGTCAGTTGCGTTCAAGCTAAAGTTCCGATCCTCACGGACAAACCGGCATCCGCTGAATGCATGCGGAGTTAGCGAGGTTGGTGGCGGGTCGCTATAGTCCGTCACGCGCCGGTACAAGCCTAGGGCGGGGTCACAATGTCTCCAAGAAAAGCGCTTCACTTCCTCATTTTGCCAGCCATTGCGGCCGCGCTGCTGGGACAGGCTGGATGCAATCGCGCTACCGAATCGAAAGTCGCCGCTGCACCATCGGGACCGCCCGCCTGGAAATTGGACGAAACCAAGCTGGTTGCCCCCTCCGTGGTCCGGGATTGTTAGCCGCCTACCGGTCCCGATTGAGCTCCGTCGCGCGTGGCAACTTTGCGGAGCGTCCTGGCAGCCGGACTCGCCTGTCAGGGATCACCGATCGCTCCCCTTGGCCCAGGATGAGGCGGTTCATGCGGCCGATCTGTTGTCACGCGCTACGCCAGTTGGGCTAGACTCTGTGTCGACGATGCAGTGTATTGTCCGCCATAACCGGACAAACCATTGATTGTTCGAAGGTATTGCGATTCAAGGTACAAGAATTCTTTGAGGGGGTTCCATGATTATGGCCAAGACTAATCCGCGGATTGCGCACTTGTCGGTGACACGCCTCGTGGCGATCGCGCTATTTGTCGTGGGAGCAATTGCGACGGGCTCGGCACGTGCACAGAACGTGCCGCAGGGAGCGACTGCCAACAATGAAGAGTCCCGCGGGCTCGAAGAGGTGGTGGTTACCGGCACTCGCCGTACCGATCGAAGCGTCACCGATTCGGCATCGCCGATCGATATCATCAGCGGGGCCGATATCAACACGCAGCCCACGGCCAATATGCTCGACACGGTGAGGAACCTGGTCCCGTCGTTCTACGTCGGTCAGAACTCGATTTCTGATGCCTCGACGTTCGTTCGTGCGCCTTCGCTGCGGGGCCTGCCGTCTGACGAAGTCCTGGTCCTGCTCAACGGCAAGCGATACAACCGATCGGCGCTGGTCCAGGTTTATAACGGCGGCGACACGGGCTTGTCGTTCGGGTCCCACGGATCGGATCTCGCGGCGATTCCCTCGATCGCCATCAAGAAGCTCGAAATTCTGCGCGATGGTGCGACGTCGCAGTACGGGTCGGATGCCATCGCCGGCGTGCTGAATTATGGATTGCGTGACGATATCGGATTTGAGGTAGTCGCACGTTATGGCGAGTTCCAGGAGGACAGCGACGGCGAGAGCCAACAGATCGCTGCCAACTGGGGCGTAGCGCTCGGCGATCGTGGCTTCCTCAACCTGTCTGCCGAGTACGTCGATGATGGCGAGACGAGCCGCGGCGTCACCCGCCCGGTCGCCGTGAGTTTTGAGGAGGAGAATCCGGACCTTGCCGACCAGTTGCCGCATTACCCGCTGCCGGCGCAGATTTGGGGCAATTCGCCGATCTACGGCTACAAGCTGATGCTCAACTCGGCTCTGGATGTTGCGGAAAACGGCAGAATCTACCTGTTTGCCAACTATGCCGACAGCAAGGCGGATCAGAGCTTCAACTTCCGCTCCTCGCTCGTCGGCACTCGGCCCTATGAGGACAGCGACGGCGTTGTCCACGACATCGGCGGACGTTCATTCTTCCAGCATCCTTATTATCAGACCCAGTGCCCGCCGGGAAACGCCACCTGCCCGGCGGACGGCTACGTCCTCGACGACAATATCTTCGAGTTGTCGACGATCTATCCCGGTGGCTTCACGCCGCGTTTCGTCGGTGAGACCGAGCAGATCTACGGTACGATCGGCTACAAGGGAGAGGCGAATTCGGGTCTCCGCTACGACTTTTCGGTGTCGGGCAGCCGCAATACGCTTGCCCTGTCGATGTACGACTCGATATCCCCATCTTTCGGCGCGGATTCGCAGACGAGCTTCGAGTTTGGCGACCTGATCCAGGAAGAATTCGTTGCGAATGTCGACCTTGCTTACGGAATAGACGCCGGACTCGCGAGTCCGCTGACGCTCTCGGGTGGCGTCGAGTATCGCGAGGAAACCTACGAGGCGACCGAAGGCGACCCGCAGTCCTATGGCGTCGGGCCCTACGGCACGGCGCATCCGCTCTTCGTCGAGACGGCGCCGGGTTCGGGCGTGTTTACCGATACCGGAACGTTCACGGCTGTGGAAGCGCCGTCGGCAAGCGGCTACGGCGGAACGGCACCGACGTATGCGGGCAGTGCCAGCGAGGATAGCTACGCGGTTTACGTCGGCCTCGAAGCCGACCTGACGAGCCGGCTGAGCGGCGGGATCGCCGGGCGCTTCGAAGATTACGACAGTTTCGGCAACGAGACGGTGTACAAGCTCAACGGCATCTTCAAGGTAACCGACGGGTTCTCCGTTCGTGCCACCCTGGGCAGCGGCTTCCATGCGCCGTCACCCGGCCAGAACAACGTCCAGGTGCTGACGACGAACTTCATCGAAGGCCAATCGGTGCAGGTGGGCACCTACCCCGTGACGAGTGCGATCGCGCAGTACTTCGGCGCCCAGACGCTCAAGCCGGCGAAGGCGGACAACTACGGTGTGGGCTTTGTGCTCAATCCGACGGACAACTTCACGTTGACGGCAGACCTCTACCGCATTGACGTGTCCGACCGGATCTACATCTCGCAGGCCTTCATTGTGACGGATGCGGACATCATTGCCCTGCCGGAGCTCGCGAGCGTGGGCGCCGGGGGTAATGTCCAGTATTTCACCAATTCCCTGGAAACCGAGACGACCGGCCTCGACCTGGTCGGCACGTATGCCACCCAGGTCGGCGCCGGTGACCTCGGCGTGACCCTCGCCTACAACTACAACGAAAACGAAGTTACGGATTTCGACCCGGACGTGTTCGGACCATTGCAGATCAGCACTGCCGAGAACCTGGCCCCCAATCACCGGGCAAACTTGCAGGTTGGCTGGGCGAATGACGTTTGGGCGTTCAATGTCGCCGAGCGCTACTACAGTGAGTGGAGTTCCGAGGTCGACTATCCGGGCCAGGAGTTCGGCGCGGAGTTCACGACCGATGTCGACGTCAGCTACACATTCATGGAGAGGTACATCCTGACGGTGGGCGGTACCAATGTGTTCGATGCCTATCCGGACAGGATCGCCCAATCGGACACTAACCCGCTGTACCCAATCGTGGGCGGCCTTGAGGATGGCCAGGTTTACCCGCGCATGGGCGGCCCCTTCGGGTTCAATGGCGCCTTCTGGTACATGACGCTCAAAATCAATTTTGATTGAGCCGCTGCGTCTGAAGTTCGGGCGGGAAGGCTTTGGCTTTCCCGCCCGTTTCATTTCTGCAGTCCCAACGGCCCCGGTTGGCCTGCGGAGCGCTTGATGCGCGTAAAGTTCGTCACCCGTGCGGCGCTCGTGCTGCTCGTGCTGGTGGCGAGCGGCATCGAGGCCGCCTCCCCGATACCGCAAGGGGCCGAGCATGGCATGGTCGTCTCCGCGCATCGGCTCGCGAGCCAGATCGGTGTCGCAGAGCTCGGGCGGGGGGGCAATGCGGTGGATGCGGCGATCGCCACGGCCTATGCGTTGGCCGTGACCTTTCCAGAAGCCGGAAATCTGGGGGGCGGCGGCTTCATGCTGATTCGCATGGCCGATGGCCGCGAAACTTTCATTGATTTTCGCGAGACGGCCCCGGCCGCCGCGACTCGTACCATGTTTCTCGACGCGAGCGGCACGCCGGTCCCGCACTTGTCGACACGAGGATATCTGTCGGCTGGCATTCCCGGCACCGTTGCAGGCCTCGAGCTCGCCCGCAAGGCGTACGGAACGCGCCCGCGAGCGAAACTGCTCAGCCCTGCGATCGAGCTCGCCACTCGAGGGTTCGTGCTCGATCAGGGCGATGCCGAATTTCTGGCTGAGGGAGAAGAGGATTTTCGAAAGGACGCCCCGGCCAGCGCAATCTTCCTCAAGAACGGCAGGCCCTATGTCGCTGGCGAGCGGCTTGTCCAGAGAGATCTAGCGCGCATGCTGCGCATCATCGCCAAGGACGGAGCCGACGGGTTCTATCGCGGAGATCCAGCCCGCCTGATTGTCGAAGCCAGCAAGAAAGTGGCAGGCATATTTTCCTCAACCGACTTTGTCCGCTACCGCGCCGTCGAACGCAAGCCGCTGGAATGCACCTATCGCGGGTATCGCGTGATTTCGGCGCCACCGCCTAGCTCCGGCGGTGTTGTATTGTGCGAATCGCTGAACCTCCTGTCGGGTTGGCCCGTGGATCCTGCCGGGTTTCATTCCGCGCACTCCGTGCACTACATGACGGAGACGCTGCGGCGCGCTTTCCGTGATCGCAACCTGGAGCTGGGCGACCCGGATTTCGTCCACGCCGACGTCGAACGGCTGATATCGCCTGAATATGCCGACGAATTACGGCGTGGAATCGACGCCGACAGGGCAACACCTTCCCTGTCGCTATTGGGCCCCGGCTTCGCCATCGAGGGCAGCACGACGACGCACGTGTCCGTGGTCGATGCGATGGGGAATGCCGTCTCACTCACCTACACACTCAACGATTGGTTCGGCGCGAGGGTGGTTCCCGCCGGAACTGGAATTCTGCTCAATGACGAGATGGACGATTTTTCGGCGAAGCCGGGTGCGCCCAACATGTACGGGCTCGTGGAAGGCGAAAACAACGCCATTGCGCCGGGCAAGCGGCCGCTGTCTTCAATGACGCCTACGATCGTCACGCGCGATGGGAAGCTCCTGCTCGTAATCGGTTCGCCGGGCGGCAGCCACATTCCGACCGCGATTCTGCAGACACTGGTCAATCTGATCGACTATCGAATGAGCATTACCGAAGCGGTCGATGCGCCGCGCATCCATGCGCAGTGGATACCCGACATTCTGTACTACGAGCCCCATGCGTTGAGCGCCGACACTCGGGGCGCGCTCGCTGCAAAGGGGCATCATCTTGAGACCATGGAATACTGGAACCATGTCGTCGCGATTCTCATCGGCGGTCCTGCGATCGGCATGGAGCCGCGCGGCCGCCATCGCCTGTATGGGGCGATAGATCCGCGCTTGGCGGTGGGAAGCGTCGCGGGCTATTGAGATTGGTTTTGATCCCGCCGGTCTTGACTGCTCAAGGTGCACGAACCCGCTAGCGATTTGGCTTGCCGCTACGCAAGAAAGACAAGGAGGCCGATGCGTTGCGTATGCCTTTGATGTTTCTGGCGCGCCCGGAGAGATTCGAACTCCCGACCCCCTGGTTCGTAGACTGATTCGATGGAAGCGGACCCGAATCATCACTTATAGCGAATGGCTCAATGTGGGACCATAATTTGCCACCGTCCGCGCGCGAGGACCATGACCATGCGTTGGCAAACCTTCAGCTCGGCGCTAGCCTTCGGGGGAACGCTTCTCGCCGGACTGGCATTCGCGGCCCCAATCAGCGAATTGCGTGAGGCGCTTGCGCGCAAGCCCAATATTGAGCACGGTAGCTCGTTGTACGAGGTTTGCAGCTCATGTCACCAGCCGGACGGCGCCGGCGCAGCGGGCAGCGATGTTCCGAGCATCGCCGGCCAGCATTCCGGGGTGATTATCAAGCAGTTAGTGGATTTCCGCGACACTAAGCGGATCGATTTGCGCATGAACGCATTCGCATCCAGTCATCGCCTCAACGGACCACAGGATCTCGCTGACGTCGCCGCGTATATTGCGACCCTACCTCCTCAGCAGACCGATGAAGTAGGCAACGGCCTGTACACCGGCGCCGGCGCGCAGGCTTACAAGCGAGCGTGCGAAAGTTGCCATGGCAGCGTCGCCGAAGGCAACGACCAGTTGCGGCATCCTCGACTTGCCGGCCAACACTACCGTTACCTCGTCAGGCAAATCGAGCTGATGATCGACGGCTCGCGCCGCAACATGACCTGGGATCACGCGAGACTGCTCGAAAGCCTGACGGATGAAGAGATCACCGGGTTGGCCGACCACCTAGCGCGGCAGAAACCGGCCCCAGATTGACCGAATCGAAACCGCCTCGTCGAGCGAGCCACCTTTTTCAGGCCCACGCGCGTTTCCCGCGCACGCTGTGGAATCCGATATGTGGTGAGGTCCAAAGTGCCGATTCCCCACTAAAGCGACTGGCCCCGGGCCTGGCGGCAGAATCCTGTAGCGGCCGCTTTGCGACCGCCTCGGCTTGCTCAAGCGCGCCAAACGAGAGGCAAACGATATGTCTGGATATATCACCAACATCAAGAGCAACACGCTGGCAAATGAAGACTACCGGCGGGTGCTCTTCACCGGGACCCAGATGCAACTGGTGCTTATGACTTTGCGGCCGAGCGATGAGATCGGTCTAGAAATTCACGCCGAACACGATCAATTCATCCGCATCGAGCATGGCGAAGGAACAGTCGTGCTCAATGGCGCGAAGCATCGACTGAGCGATGGCGTGGCCGTGGTAATCCCCGCCGGGGTCGAACACAATGTAATCAACACGTCGAAGAACGAGCCGCTGCGGCTTTACACGCTGTACAGTCCTCCAGAACATCCGACTGGGACTATTCATCGCACTAAGCACGACGCGATTGAAACGCCGCAAACGAATGCTGAGCGATGAACGGGCGAGTGGCGTTGGTCACGGGCGGAGGCCGGGGCATCGGGCGCGAGGCAGCGCTGCTACTGTCGGCAGCGGGGGCGCGCGTGATGGTCGTGTCGCGCAGCGCGACGGAACTGGCTGCCGTTGGACTCGAATACGTTGTGGCTGACCTTGGCACCCCCGAGGGTTGCGCCCTGGCCGTTGCCGAAACCGAGCGACGACTGGGGCCGATCGATGTTTTGGTCGTGAACCATGGCATCGGCTCGGCGCACGAGCGGCTGGTGTGGGAGCAGGATCCCGAGATCTGGCGCGAAACAATGCGCATCAACCTGGATGGTCCGTTCGAGCTTGCGCGGCTGACGGTAGGCGGCATGTGCAAGCGCGGTTTCGGACGGCTCGTATTCACCAGTTCGACCGCCGGTGAGAAAGCGGAACGCTCCGGCAGCGCGTACACCGCTTCCAAACATGGGGTTATCGGGCTTGCACGTGCGGTCGCCCAGGACGCTGGGCCGTTCGGAGTAACATCAAATGCAGTGCTGCCTGGCTGGGTGCGAACGGCAATGGCCGAGCGCTCGGCGAAGACGGAAGCCGAGCGCCGCGACATCAGCGTCGAGCAGGTGTGGCGCGAGCGCGCCGCTATCTACCCGCAAAACCGTGTTCTCGATCCGCGCGAAGTCGCCCAGGTGATCGCATTCCTTTGCAGCGACGCTGCCGGCGGTGTGAACGGCGAAGCGATCACCGTGGCTCTCGGCGGCATGTGGTAGGCGTTCGGAACGTTGGGCGTCGAGCCGATGCGGCGGAGTCGAACCGCTGCAGAATGGTGGCCAGAGGCGGAATCGAACCACCGACACGCGGATTTCGGCCGGCGAGACAGGCAACCTGAGCGACGTTGGTGATGTCGTCTTCGTTCCAAGCAGGTCAATCTGTCGTGGTTGATATCGCCGGCGCGGCTGTGGGGTCACCATCGGCCGGAGGCTGGATCAACATCCATAATTCGCTGCGCACATCGACTCACGCCAAACGTACGGTGTATCGATCGATCAGTTTCGCGTTGTTCGGGTCAGGACATGGACATGCTTCCTACCGAATAGGATGGCGGTCCGCGGCGACAATCAAACCCACATCCCAGAGTCGAGCAATGAGACCCTTGGCCTACTAAGTCAAGGTTTGCCTGACTCGCGCTGCGATGGGAGGTAATCCGCTTGGGCAGCGAGGTGGCCGCGGCCCCAAGTCCGCACCGCGTGAATAAGCGGCACGGTCGATTGCCCATGATGCGAAAGTCTGTATGTCACGCCTGAATGCTTGCCCGCCCGAACTTCTCGGATAACGAGGCTTTCGTGCTCCAAGTTGCGCAGCGTCTGGGTCAGCATCTTGTGCGATATGCCCGGCATCAGGCGGCGCAGTTCCCCGAAGCGACGTGGCTCAATCTCGAGCCAGTAGAGGCAGATCAAGTTCCATTTTCCTCCAAGTGCCTGGATCGCCGCAGTCAACGGGCACCCGTCGGCAGCGGTCTCGAGGAGGTCGTCGGCATCGCGCTTGAATCCCACCGGCGCCGCCAACCCGACAGAGTTACCAAAAAGTGCGTTCTTGCGCGGCACGTCCAACCTTGTCACTAATAGGCCACTCGGCAATCGATGACTATGATCTTCGAAATGCGGACCTACAAGCTCAAGCCCGACAGCCGGAGCCGCTTTCTGGAGATTTTTCGCAACCGCACGATGCCCGAGCACGCGCGACTTGGCATGCCAATTGTCGGGCCATTCCTTTCCATCGAGGATCCCGATGTATTCTTTTTCATGAGAGGATTCAGCGACCTTGCGTCCCGCGACTCGTTGAAGGGTCAGTTTTATGAAGGAGCGCTTTGGAAGAACGAGCTGGAAGCGATCCTGATGCCGATGATCGAGTATTACACCGTCGTCCTTGTCGAGGACGCGAATGGTCTGATTCGCTGGTAATTGGAGCGAGCGAGCGCGTGCGAACTGTCGTCCTCGTCCTTGGGATCGCCCTTGTTTTCGCAGCCGACGCGGGCATGGCACCGCCTGCACAAGCCCAGGCGAACGAGATGCGAGACGGTCAGCGAGACTTCAATTTCGAGATCGGTCGCTGGCGAACCGTGGTGAGGCGCCTGAAAAACCCGCTCTCGGGCGAAACGGAATGGGTGGCCTACGAGGGTACGAGTGTCGTGCACGGCCTCCTCGGCAAGCGCGCCAATCTCGTCGAGCTCTCGATCGAGGGCCCATGCGGACGCATAGAGGGCGTGTCGCTACGGCTATATCACCCGGATACGCGGCAGTGGAGCTTGCATTACGCAAACGCGGCAAACGGCGAGCTCACCCAGCCGCTTTTCGGACGCTTCGAGAATGGCCGCGGCGAGTTTTACGGAGATGACAATTACGCGGGCCGGCCAATCCGCGTGCGCTTCGTCATCTCCGAGGTGACGGCCGACTCGGCCCGCTTCGAGCAGGCTTTTTCCGCCGATGATGGCAAGACCTGGGAGGTCAATTGGATTGCGACCGACACGCGGCTGTGAGGGTGACACGCGTGATGAGTCACTTCGTGGTATTTGCCGCCAATATCGCATTGACGGTCTTCACGTCTGCCGCCGTTGCGACTCCTCGCGACTCTGCCGTCGAGCGGGAGCTTCGCCAGATCACGCAGAAAATGCTTGATGCGGTTGCTCCGGGGGATACCGATGTTTGGCGAAAGTATCTGGATGAGCGAATTATCCATGTTGACGAAACTGGAGCATTGCGCACGAAGGCGCAGCTCCTCGACGAGCTTCGCCCATTGCCGAAAGGTCTCGTCGGAAGCATGCACATTGATCGCTTCAATGTCGAAGTGCATGGCGTCACGGCGGTAGTAACTTTTGAAGCACAGGAGCAATTGAACTTCTACGGTCAGCCGCTCCGCAGCCGATTTCGCGTGACCGATACCTGGCAGCACACATCCAACGGGTGGCGTCTCATTGGCGAACATGTGTCAGCAGTTCTCAAGGACCCGCCGACAGTCAGCCTTTCGCAGCAGCAACTGTGCGGCTACGAGGGCAACTATTCGCTGACCGCGGATATTGCTGTGACCATTCGTTGCACTTCGACCGGCCTGATAGCACACAGAATCGAACGCGAGCCCGTAGTCTATCTGCCCGAATTTCCAGACGTGTTCTTCGCGCCCGGCCAGCCGAGAACTCGACGAATTTTTCAGCGCGATTTGGGTGGACGGGTGACCGGATTCGTGGACCGGCGCGAGGGGGAAGACGTACGCTGGAAGAAGTCTGCTGCGGCCGTTCCGCAACAAGATGGCTCGGCGAAACCCGACGAACCGACCGTTGCCCTATGGCAGCCCGCTCGAATCTCGAGCTCCAGTTTCGAGTCCCACCCGGCTTTCGATCCCATTACGGGCGACTTCTATTTCGTCCGCAGTTCGCCGGATTTCACGGGTTGGCGTTTATTCATGTCGAGCTGCCAGGCCACGAGTTGGGCCGAACCGGTACCGCCTTCATTCGCGGGCGATGGCGTCGAAGCGGATCCGTGGTTCACTCCCGATGGCCAGAGCCTTTATTTCATCTCGACGCGCACGACCGACGGCATCAAGCGCGATGATCTCGACATCTGGCGAGTGGAGCGTGCGGTGGGCAGTGCGTGGGGTGTGGCGCATCGATTACCCGCGCCGGTGAACAGCAAAGAGAATGAATGGTTTCCGCGGCTCGCGGCCGACGGCTGGCTGTACTTCGGGTCGAAGCGCCCCGGTGGGCTGGGCAAGACGGACATCTGGCGCGCGCGTGAAGTACGCGGCACCTGGACGATCGAGAACCTGGGACCCTCCGTCAATACTGCGGACGACGAGTATGAGGCGGAGATTTCGAGTGATGGCAGTGACATGATCATCATGACCAATGCAGGCCTGTTCGAGTCGTCCCGAGACGGTCAGGCATGGTCCGAAAGGCGTCGCCTCCCTTCGCCTATCAATGACCATGGCGGCGAAGTCGGTCCACTCTTCCTAGAAAATGGAAATGTTCTTTACGCGAAAAACATGAACGGCGCGCTTTCAGGTGAGTTTTATCTTTGGCACCGCGCGAAGTCAGGCGATCCAGCGCCCCGCTGCCCGGTGAGTCCATGATCCAGGATTCGCGGTTTCGCGCGGTTCTCGTAAGTTTCCGATCGCATCAGACCAGGTGATGCGGAAACAAGTTAGATGGTCCGTCCTCGCCCAACATTCACCTGAAAAAAGAAGGCCTCAGTAGCTTGGCCAGCCGCTCGGGGGTGGAGCGGAACTCGCTACTTCGCGGTACGCCTGCCATCCTTTGCCTGTGTTGCGGAAGAGGATGAGATAAGTGTCCCGCAGCTCCAGCACCTTGTCTGAGCCTTCAGGTAGGTAGGTTGTGGTGGAGGTGCCAAATTCGTAAGCCCATTCCTTGCTCAATGAGACTACTTCGATAGGCGTGATCGTGATTTTGGCGCCAGGAGGAAATGGCGCCCCTGACGCAGCCGTCGCCATAGCGTCCCAGTCTGGCCCTCCGGGTCGGACCAAAATAGCTCCGTCCGCTAACAGAGGCGTCAATGCATTAGAGTCGCCCGAAGCGACAGCGGTTTCATAATCAAAACGGAGCTTGTCGATTTCTGCTCGAAACGCTGAGGGATCTACTGGGGCTTGTTGATCAGTTCGGTCGCTTTGACACCCCCCGAGGCTCGCGCTAACAAGAATCGCGACGAGGGCGGGATGGATTCGTCCAGCGAGCTTCGACGTGCTTGGCATGGCGACCTCAGTCCGGCGCTCGTGGCCGGTGACGGATCAGTGCGACTCATTACCAAATCATCATACGCTCGACTTCTTGACTGGAAATGATGTTCGCGACGAAGGTCGCAAGGATTGCCGCAGCACGTATGACCATGTGATTCATGTCGCCACCGAGCAGCTAGCACCTCAATTCCGCCCAGGCCCGCCCTGACAAATGGTAGTTTGGCTCCCATATCTGCCAAGCTGTACCGGCAGGCCAACCGGGCCATCAGATCCAGCGGCTACGCGGCCGCTAAGGGAGTACGTCCACTGATTGCACGCGGCATTGGCGCACCGGTTCGCTGACTCCATGCCAGCAGGTGCGAAAAATGTAACGTACATACTCGTGTTTAGTGTCTACCGTGAAGCCCCAGAGCTTGTCGAAGACGAGTGATTCCCTTGGCGCAAGCTTGAAATCGCCCGATGGGTAGCGCCAATAGTTCTTTACGTCGCCGAGCCCGCTTGCCGCGCCGATGCCGCCACGGCTCGTCAGCTTGACGCTGTCGATCACGACCGGGCGCCGGCTCGTGTTCGTCATCGTCACGCTGAAGCGGCTATGGTCGTAGACTTTCACGCCGTCGTCCTCAACGATTGAGTCCGTATCCAGGCGCGGCTCTTGCGGCTCAAAGCGCAGCAATACCGGATTCGACGGCCATTCGGGATTGGCGGTGGCGCCGGCAACGCGCGCGCGTGCGAGCTGTGCTTCCTCGGGAGTGCCGTGACGCTCGGCCAGAAACGCCTTCCATCTCAGGGGACGCAGGCTGTAGGGATCGGCCTCCAGCGCCCGGTCGACCCAGAATTTCGCCTGTCCGGAATCACCGGCTTCATTCCAGGCCTCCGCGAGCTCGATTTCGAAGCCAATGCCGGCCACCCGGAAAGCCGGGATCGCAAGTTCCGGGAAACCGAGATACATCGCCCGGGTGGCGAGCAACTCGTGCGCGAGCGGGTCCTGCGGGGCGGCACGAACCGCTTTCTCATAGTCCGCGAGCGCCGCGAGGGAGAGGAAGGCATTGCGAAACCGGATCTCGGCGCGCCGCAGCGTCGACAGCAAGTCATCTTTTGCATCGAGCTCGGCGAGCACGTCAGCGATGGAGCGGCCGCCCAGCGGAATCTCACCGATGCCGTGCCAGCCTCCCTCGCCGAATTCGCGCAGCCCGAACGCGTATGGCGTGTTCGAGTTGCGCAGGAAATAGTTGCCATCGGTGTCGAAGAAGAGGTTCTTCCAGGTTTCGACAAGGTCGATCCGCCATAGGTCGTTCTCGCGGCGCAGCAGTATCGGGACGAAGGCTGCAGCGGGTCTTAGGCTGGTGGCAACTGCATAGTCGCCCTGGACGCGGTACTCGAGCGGCTGCGAGGCATCGATCTGCTCGAGCCGTTCAATTTCCTCGAATCGCGCGAACGGGTACTCCGCACGCATCAGGCGCGAGCCCTCGGTGAACAAGCTAAGCGTGGGATCGCCAGCGAGATCGGCGATCACGCGCAGGAAGGCGGCAACGGATTCCTTTACATTCGCGGACGGTGCGTAGCGAGCGCGGCGCTCGGCCGGCACGACGCGTTTGAGATCCGCGTCCATCGGCACTGCGGATAGCCGCGTCTTTGCGCCTGCGCCGCCGGACAAGTAGCGCTTGATGTCGGCGAAGGCCGGCTGCCGGCGATATTCCTCGCCAAGCTGGATGTTCCCGATAGCGGCGGAGAGAAAGATCTGGTCGCGCAGGTAATGCAGCACGTCCATGACAGCCATGCCCGCAGCCGCGTAGGACACGTAGGGGGCGAGTTGGTCGCGTGCGACACGCCCCGCGTGCAAGTCCGTGAGGCCGCCCTCGAGCGAGTAGCCGACTTCGATGCGTGCCTGATGCGTTTCTGGATTCAGCAGGATCAGCAAGCCGCCGGTCGGCGCGCCGTCGCCAATGCCACGCTCGCGGAAGACACGCTCGGATTGGCTCTCAATAGCGCCAGTCTCCTCCAGCGTCACGACGTGAACGTCGACGCCGAGGTCCTTCGCAAAATCGTCCGCCATGCGCCCGAGCCGCGGACCGAACGGAGCAAGTATACCGGCCTGGTCATCGATGCGTGGATGCACGGATGCCCTGGAGGGAGACGAAACCGGCGGCGATACTAGAGTGTGCGCTGACTGCTGTTCGGTGCGCACACCATACTGAAGCCACGCGGCGATGCCTCCGGTGACGACCAGGAGGGCGAGCAGGAAGGTCGTGCGGCGTTTCATCGCCGCGTCAGGCCTCGGGTTCGTGGCAAACGACTTCGATGTTGTGCCCGTCCGGACCAATGACGAAAGCTGCATAGTAGTTCGCGTGGTAGTGCGGGCGCAGGCCAGGCGCACCATTGTCTTTGCCACCCGCCTCCAGAGCCGCGCGATAGAAAGCTTCAACTTGCTGGCGATTCTCGGCCGTGAACGCCAAGTGAAGATGCGCCGGCTTCTCCTCGGTTTGGCGCATGCACAATGAAGCCTTACCCCCCTTTGGGCAAAGCTCGATACCCAACGGCCCTTCCAGGACGACAGCTACGCCGAGCGGTTCGAGTGCCTTGAGGAAGAACGCTTTGCTCGCTGCATAGTCGCTGACTCCGAATGCGACGTGGTCAAACATTGTGAAGCTCCACGCACGTAAATAAACCGACTCCCCTTTGAGTCATGTGGTCTTCGGTCTTTCTGTCATGATCATCTATGGCTTGATTCGGGCGCGTCTATCCCGGCGTCCAAGCGAACATCCTGCCACGAGATGATGGACGCGCAGGTATAGCCGGGTGCCTTCGGGCCTCAGGCATCGGTCGCACAGGAGAAATCATCGTGAAAAGCATAGTCGTCGGATTGATCTTATCGAGCACGCTGGCGCTGCCAGCCATGGCGGCATTGAAACAGGGTACGAGCGCGCCGGACTTCTCCGCCCAGGCGTCGGTAGCGGGGAAGGACTTCAAGTTCTCGCTCGCGGAGGCGCTGAAGAAGGGCCCGGTCGTCGTCTATTTCTATCCGTCGGCGTACACCGGCGGCTGCAATATCGAAGCTCATACTTTTGCGGTCAACCAGAAGAAGTTCGAAGTGGCCGGAGCGTCGATACTGGGCGTATCGCACGACAGCATCGCGAGACTCAACGATTTCTCGGCCGATCCGGAGTACTGCGCGGGCAAGTTCCCGGTGGCATCCGATCCCGACGGCACGATCGCGATGTCTTACGACCTGAAGGTGATGGACAAAGAGCCCGGCGCCAAAGACACGCGCGGGATGGAAATCGATCACGCGTTTACCGAGCGCACCACGTTCGTCATCGCGCCCGATTCCAAGATCGTGGCCGTCTTTTCATCGTCGGACGACAAGATCTCACCCGCGGACCACGTCACGAAGTCTTTGGATGCAGTCAAGAGATTCGCGGCCGGAAATGCGATGTGAACCCAGAGTAGAGCTCCGACGCGCAGTGCAGGCGCCCTTCAGTAGAGCCGGAACCAACTGAATTCGAAGACGATTACGACGCCCAGGTCGTATCGCTCGACGAGCGCACGCGGGTTCTCGAAGCGCTTACCCTCGCGCGCCAGCGCGTGCGCGACCTCGAGGGACCCCGCAAAACGGCTCGCATAGGACCGCGCCCGGCGTATAGTCCATGTCAGGGTCCCGCCGAATCCTTCGCTTGCGACCCTCAGGCGAGTCCGTCGGCCCCCTTTCGCTGAAGTCACAGTTAGATGGACCGTGGCGGCTCGCCCGCTGCTTATGCATTAGCCGCCCCGGTTCACAGGAGTACCGCCCGCGACGGCTACGTCGCCAAACGGTGCGTATTGAAATGAACGGGGAAATGGCGATGGCAACGACACTCCCGGCCGACAGCACGCAACACGCTCAAAACAGTGTCCAAGAGGCGATGGCCGTCGACCACTTGCAACGAATCGGTGGCCTCAGCCGCATCGTTGACCGTGACATCGAGATTCTCAAGATGAATGTGCAACTTCACGACGACCGGGACGGGTCCCGGTTGCGCGCATTTGAACGTCTTGAAAGCGCATGGGAGTTGGTTCGCTCCGAGCTGGTCGACGACAGCGTTTCAAGCCCGCTGACCGGAGTCGTGTCACCAGGCAATGGCGCCGCAGCTGCGGCTGAAGTCTATGCGCCAAGGGCAGTTGTGCCGACCGTCCCGTTGGCCCTGCGACTACTGAACTGGGTCACTGGAGTCCTCGGACCAGCCATCTCCTCGAAAACCGGACAGGTCGTGCGTTGGTCACGCGAACCCGCGCGCCGTGCGGAATTCCGTGCCGCGGCGTTGAAGGTCTGGAGTTTCGCCAGCAGCGCAGCGTTGACAGGCGCGAAGCACGTGAGCAATGGGTGGTGCGGGCTGCAAAGGGTCGTCAGACGACAAGAGGCGTCCTTGGAGAGCACGTGGTCACGCCTCAAAGGCAAATGGCAGACATGGAAGGCCGCCAGATCTCAGTCTACCGAGATCAAAGCTTCGGCTGGCGCGACCGAAGTCGTTTCACTGGCAGCCAATGTGCCCAGTTTGCTGCCACTAGACGATACGCCCACCGTTTCGACGCATCTGGCGCAAGGCGATTCAGGCGGAGTGTGCAGCGCAGCGTGGGAAGAAGGCGCGCAGTCGCGCCTGGCGAGCGCGATGGAGACGGCGAAATACAAGCTTGAACTGATCGAAAGCGCGTCACGGCCGATTCCTGCGACCAGTACGATGGCACATCTCGATGAGCCGACGACGAGTTCACCGGATTTACCGTTCGTGCTCCAACCGCTGCCGTGGGTCCTCGGCGCACTTTCGCCTGTCATTTCCTCGAGAACCATGATGCTTCACGGTACTTACCACGCCCAATGTATCGATTCGGCCAATCGGCTTGCGCGGGACTACAAGAAACTGGCAGGCAAGAATTCTCTCGAGATCGTGCGCTGGGCATATGAGCACGCGCGTGGTACGGAGCTTCTTTCGACGGCCTCGGAGGCCTGGAACCACTCCTTTTACTGGCAGTGCCTGACGCCGAGGAAGAAGCGACCGAGTGGGGAGCTCGGCATGGCGCTCAATCGCAAATTTGGTGACTTCTCCAACTTCGCCGACAAGTTCGCACTGGCAGGTGCGACGCACGTGGGCAGTGGGTGGCTTTGGCTGACAGCGAACAGCCACAAGCATTTGAGAATCCTGACGACATCGGACGCGGATTGTCCAGAGGCCCGTGGACACACTTGCTTACTGGCGATTGATCTGTGGGAGCACGCGTACTACCTCGATCACCAGAACCGGCGTCGTGAGTATCTGGATGCCCTCATCAATCGCAGGCTCGACTGGGAGTTTGCGGAGCAACGCTTCCACCTCGTCCTGCAGCATGCAAAGAAGGCACGGCGCAAGACTTCATTTCGCGCTGGTGATCGCAAGAGCACTCGACATCCCAAGCAGCAGCGCAAGGCTGCGACTCCAAGCAATCGGAATGAAGCCACGCGTGTCGAGTGACTCAAGACGCCCACGGGCAAGGCCTAGCTGACCGTGATCGTGCGCAAGTTCGGCATCGCACCGGCGGAACTCGTCAGAAGGAACGAGCCCGTTTTTCGAGAGAAAAGAAAATGGGTACCGATCAAGCGTCTACTTCTAAGTCCCCTTCCCCGCAAAAGTGTTACCTATGTCTCAAGTATAAGCCGTCACCTATGTATCCGGAATAGACCCTGAGCCAAGTGGTGGCTAACCCCAGGTCGCGTTAGCGGCCCATCTCATGAAGATGTCTGAGTGGCCTGCGGCTGGCGCCTCGCATGCTCTTCGGCCCACACCAGTGCATAGTCGGCGATCTCCTCCCACCTCTGTTCGGCAGGCATGAGATGCGAGCGTCCAGAAAATTCCCTGATTTCCGTGATCGTATTCGACTTGTAGTGTTTCGCGTTCGAGCGTTGGACGGCGGGCGGCATCAAATGATCGTCGCTTCCCGAGATGAAGAGAAGGGGCGCGCGGGCATCATTATGGTAGTCGACCGCGATGTCCTGAGGGCCAGGAATGAAATTCGCCAGCACGCTGTCCCAGAAAATTCCCCCTGATGCCGGGACGTGATAGCGGTCGTACGCAGCGCGCGCGTCCGCTTCGTCAAATGTGTTCGTGAACACGTAGCGCCATTGCTCGTACGTGAACGGCACTGCCCTGTGGCGATTCGCGGGATTCTTCAGCACCGGGAACGTCGATTTGAGCTGCGACAGCGGCGTGACGCGCACACCTTCCGTAGGCGCCGAGTTGATCGCCACTCCCACCGCCCCATAGCCACGATCAAGCAACAGCTGCACAAACGCGCCACCCGCCGAATGACCAATGAGGATCGGTGGCGCCTCGAGTCGCTCTACAACGACTTCGAGGTGCGCCATGATCGCGGGAACCGTGAGGCGTTCGACCGGCGAAGGATCGCGGTTGAGGGCCTCGACCTCGACCTCGAACCCGGGATACGCTGGAGCGAGCACGTGGTAGCCTTGGGCTTCATAGCGTGTGATCCAGTGCTCCCAGCTTCGCGGCGTCACCCAGAAGCCATGAACCAGTACAATCGTATCGGGCACTTTCGATAGTGCGGGCATCGTGCATCTCCTTGTGGGGTTGCGCCTTCTAGTGCGCGCTCCTGAGCGCAACCTGAAAACCGTCGCAGCGCACGCCATTGCTTCTACTACAGCACCCGGCGAGTTAGGGCGTCAAACAGCGCTCGGATGTTAAGGCGCAAGAAATGTGGCTGTGTTAGTTGCGCCGCAATTACGTGAGGGTTCCAACGACCAACTTAGATTGCAGGTTCAAGACGCGCCTCTGAAGGATTGTCGTAGCAATGAGCTGGCAGACCGTTGTGGCACCAGGAGGTCAATGATGAATTGGACAGCGGCGTGGATCCCCATGATGCTTGGCGTCGGTCTGCTGGTTTCGGGACAGCCCGCATCAGCGCAGCTCACACCTGGCTCCCTGGATGTGCATTGGAACGAGGGCGCGAAGGATTGCAAGGCCGGCCCACCACAAGCGCCCATTCAGGTTCATCAGTACAACGCCCAGACATTGATCCTGCGTGAGAACCTGTGCGCGACTTTCGAGGCGCCTTTCATCTATCTCCTGCTGGGCTCATCAAAGGCACTGCTCATCGACACCGGTGCTGTCGAGGACCCGAAAGTGATGCCGCTGGCAGACACGGTGATGAGCCTGCTGCCGATGGTCGGAACCTCGAAGATGCCGCTGCTGGTTCTACATTCTCATCGCCATCTGGATCATCGCGCCGGAGACCCGCAGTTTGCGAATCGGCCCGGCATTCAAGTGGTACCCGCGTTCCTGGAAGACGTACAAAAGTACTTTGGCTTCAAGAGTTGGCCTGAAGGATTGGCGCAATTGGAGCTTGGTGATCGAACGATTGACGTGATTCCCACGCCGGGTCACGAACCCACGCACGTAGCGTACTACGACCGCAATGCGGGCCTCCTCCTTTCAGGAGATTTTCTATTGCCGGGCCGCCTGCTCGTCGACGACAGCGACGAGTACCTGGCGAGCGCACAACGAGTCGCGGATTTCATCCGAAGTCGTCCAATCGCTCACGTTCTCGGCGCGCACATCGAGATGAACCGCGAAGAGGAGCTGTTCCCCTGGCAGTCCACCTATCATCCACACGAGCGTGCGCTGCCCTTGACGAAGGAGGACTTGGTCTCATTACCCGAGACGCTGCGGAGTTTCAACGGGATCTACACGAAACACGGCAAATGGGTGGTCTTGAATCCGATCCACCAATTGATCGTCATGGGCGCCGGCGCCGTATTACTGCTGGTTGCCTTGGCCTGGTTGGTATGGCGGTATTTTCGGCGGCGCAGAGCCGCACGTGCCGCGGTCATGTAGCGGCGCGACCGCGCCGGGCGCCCATTGCAACGAATGCCCCACGATGCAGGACCGCGTAGGACTGATTCACGCAAAACTCCCGCAAGCATTTTAGGGTTTCTCCTGTGCTTTAGCGCTCGAGTTTGCTCCGGTTACGAGACGCCTAGCCCTCTGTCCAAGGCAGTACGAACGCAAAAATGCTGCTGACCACGAGCAACCCCACGCTCACAGCGTAGAGTCGCGCACCAATTTTTCGCAAACGCATGCACTTTCGCCCTAGGTCTGAATCGACCGGGCAAGGCAACCGACGAGCCCACGCGAGGAGTTGTCCACTGACTATGAGCAAAGCGGTCGCAATCCCGAAAACCGCCACCTTGTGTTCGCTGAGCCAAATCAACTGGGGGAATGCGGCAACCAGCCCGACGACGGCCGCGCCTGCTCCGAGCGAGACCATCGCGGCCGGCAGGACGCAACACACCAGCGTCGTCGAACTCGCTAGGAGCGCTGCGAAGGCCGCGCCGAGGCTTTCCGAGCCTCCGGTTCTCATTTGGCTGAACTCTTCAGTCGTTCACGAATTGCAGCGACTGGCGTTTTGGTACGTTCAATGGTCTTGATGTCGTAACCCGCATCGGTCAGCGTCGCTCGCAGTTCTTGATCCGAGATATCGGCTCCGTCCTTGATTTGTACGGCGACGAGCTTGTCCTCCAGACTCACCACCACATCCGCGACCGCCGGATTCTTATGAAATGTTTTCTCAATGCCCCTCGCGCAAAACGCGCAGACGAGGCCATTAACCTTCATTTCGATGGTGCCAGCCTGGGCGACTGCCGTCGCCAATAACAGGACTCCACCCAGCAATATTGACTTGAACATGGGAACTTCCTTGGTTCAGAAATTGAGCATGAACATTGCTTGCAGCTTTCCGTCCGTGGTCGCGCCGGCCTCGACCCAGACAGCTCCCTTGAAGAGCCGAAGCAGAATCGCCGTTTCGGTGCCGTCGAAGATCCCGCCTGTATAGCGCCTACCTTGCACGACCAGCCACGTGGCCACACCATCGTATTCGTGCTCATAGGGCGCGATACCAAGTTGCAGCGTGTCGATCCGATGCGAGAAATCCGACGACTCATACAGGTCGCTCTTCAGCGCGGCGTAGACGCGGCGAGTTTCGTAGTCAGCTTGCAATCCGGCGTTCCAGGTGAACGGTTCGCCGGAGGCTTCGGATACGTTCGCCTGGCCGGCACCGCCCCAGGCGAACACGTTGGCCTGCGAGCACTCCCGATTCCAGCGTTTCACCAGATAGTTGAATCTCGCGTAGGTGATGTCGCGCGAGCGCCCGTCGATGTCGCTCTGTAAGGCCAGATGCCCTCCACCTACCGAGTAGAAATGGCGAGGCGCGTAGAAGACCTGTAGTTCTTCCATCGTGCCCGCACCGTATTCGCCCATAACAGTCGTGCCGTGGGCAAAGGCAATTGGCTTGGCAGCAGCAATTCCTGGCACAAGGAATGTCAGCGACGGCGCAGCAGCCACCAAGGCATGCATCAAGAGATTCATTAGCTATTTCTCCACTGGCGAAACACAGACACTTGAAGGCCCGGCTTCATACCGAGCGATCAGAATCAGCTACGTGTTTTCAGCCAATTGGAGGCGGGTTAACGGGCGAATAAACCCGACTGGGAAGCAATGGGGATGCAGATTCTGATTGAGCGATATCGAGAGGTGCCCGCGACAGCAGCGCGATGGTCGGTGCCGGAGCTGTCGTGCCGATACAGATAACCGCACAATCTCCTGACAGAGGGCCACCGGGCGGACAGCAGGGACAATCCTTGTGCGCGGCGTCGGTCCCAATATCGCAGTCCGCGACAGACATTGCGACGGAATGCGGAACCAATGCCATTGCGACAGGTGCAATCACCATAGCCTGCAGAGTCAGCAGGACTACAAGTAGTGCTCTCACTGCGTGCCGACCAGTCATTGGGCAAATGCTACCTCAATCCCGCAGCTATGGGCCGCACTCTATTCGGACAGTCGTCACTTCCGGGGGTTCGACAAAAGACGCTGGACTGGAGCGAAAACAATTGAGGCGCCGCCCGGAGTTGCCTGAAGCTGGCTCCGGTTGGCTCAGGGCAGTTGCGCTTTGGCTCCAAAACACGGTCCACTAGGCACAATGGCAATGGGTCGGTCGCACAACTCGCATGCCCACCATGAAGTGGATGGTGCGCAAGCGCACTCAGCTACAACTTCGCTGAACCGACTTGCTTTGACCGCCACTGCTCACTGCCTCACGGGCTGCGCGATTGGCGAGGTGCTGGGACTCGTAATCGGTACCGCCCTGGATTGGGCTGCAGGTTCGACGATCGCCCTTGCGGTCGTACTGGCCTTTTTCTTCGGCTACGCCTTTACGATGGTTCCGCTCCTCCGATCAGGTCTTGCGTTTCCTGTTGTGCTGAGACTTGCGTTCGCTGCCGACACCGTGTCAATTCTCATCATGGAAGTCGTCGACAACGCGATCATGCTTCTCATTCCGAGCGCCATGGCGGCTGGATTAAACACTTGGCTATTTTGGGGCTCCCTCGCCCTCGCGCTGTTGATTGCCGGCGCTGTAGCATTCCCAGTCAATCGCTGGTTGATCTCCCGCGGCAAAGGCCACGCAGTAGTCCATTCGCACCATCAGCAGTGAGCAACGTCAAATGCAGTTGCTGCTTCGGGCGAGTGCTTGAAAGAGATGGTGGCCAGGGGCGGAATCGAACCACCGACACGCGGTTTTTTATCCCGTTGGAAGAATAGCGATCGCTCCTCGGGATGGTTGACCGATTATGCCATTCGCAATTGCCGGGAGATAATGCACCGTGTAGTGGGCATGGCGAGGACCCTGAAGCCAGCCGCGGAATCCATGGGAGGTGAACTCGATATGACAAGACATGCAGCCGCAATTGGGCTCATCGCGGCATTGACCGCGCTCACCGTGCAGGCTACGGAGCAGGTCGAGCCGAGCGCGGTCAACCGTATCGTGGACGAAGGCTTCGATCGCAGCCAGCTTCCGCAGATCGCAGCCTATCTTACCGATCGTATCGGCGGCCGCATGACGAACTCGCCGCAGATGCGCCAAGCCGAAACGTGGACGCAGGATCAGTACCGTGCCTGGGGCTTGAAGGACGTTCACCTCGAGGGTTTCGAGTTTGGCCGCGGCTGGTCGATCGAAAGGTCTAGCGTGCGTATGGTCACGCCTCGCGTGAAAGTGTTGCGCTCCATTCCGATCGCCTGGACACCGCCCACGAGAGGCGCACTGACGGCCCCTGTCGTACTGGCGCCAATGCGGCGCGAGCGGGACTTCACGAAGTGGAAGGGGACGTTGCGCGGCAAGATCGTGCTGGTCAGTAAACCTGAACAGAGCACGGAGCCGGACGAGCCGGCGTTCAAGCGCCTGACCGACGACGACCTCGATGAGCTGAGCGAATATCAGCAGCCCCGCCATTCCGAGGCGGAGATCGCCCGGACTCTCAAGGAAGCGCAGTTTGACGACCTACTCGATGCCTACCTGGCCGATGAGGGTGCGCTCGCCTGGGTTCGCATGTCTTACCGCGATGCGGGGCTGGTCACGGGTGAGGGCTATGGACATCGCGTCGGCTTGACGCCGAAGCTGCCCGGCATCGAGCTGGCGGCGGAGGACTATCGGCAGCTCGCTCGCCTCACCCGGACGGATGCGGCCCCGACGATCGAGATCATCAGCGACGTCAATTATCACGACGAGGACACGAAAGCCTACAACGTCATCGCAGACATCCCCGGCCGCGATCCGAAGGCTGGCTATGTGATGGCCGGGGCTCACCTCGACAGCTGGGTCGCGGCTGATGGCGCGGGGGACAACGCCGCGGGTAGTGCGGTGATCATGGAAGCGGCGCGAATCCTGTCCAAGCTCGGCATCAGGCCGAAGCGCACGATCCGCTTCGCGCTATGGTCGGGCGAAGAGCAGGTTTTAGGCGGCTCGCTGGCCTACATCGAGCAGCATCTTGCGACGCGCGCTCCCTCGACAGACCCCGACGCGAACGAGCTCCATCCTTACTACGGCTGGAAGAACCGGTGGCCGATCATGCCGAGTCCGGGCTATTACGAACTGGCAGCCTACTTCAATGTTGACAATGGGTCGGGGAAGATCCGCGGGATCTATGCCGAAGGCAATCCCGCCGTCGTACCCATCTTTCGCGAATGGTTCGAGCCCTTCGAGAGCATGGGTGCAGCGACGACTTCCGCCCAGCGCACGGGCGACACGGACCATGAGCTGATGCAGGCGGTCGGCATTCCTGCGTTTCAGTTCATCCAGGATCCGCTCGACTATGGGGCGCGCATTCATCACTCCAGCATCGACAGCTACGATCACCTGCAGATTGAAGACCTGAAGCAGGCGGCCGTGATCCTGGCATCTTTCCTGCTCAATGCCGCGAATCTCGAAGAGTCGTTGCCGCGCATGCCGCTACCGACCAAGCCGTCGGTCACGGACCCCTTTGCGTACGAGGATCCGGACGAAGAGGACAAGACGGAGGAATAGCGGAGGATGGTGGCCAGTGGCGGAATCGAACCACCGACACGCGGATTTTCAGTAGCAGCCACAGCCGACAAGCTGCCTTGTTCGCAATCAGCTAGACTGCGCGCCCGGCACTCGCCGGCCTACCCTTTCCCTCGGCGTCCCGGGCTCCATGCTCTCCACGACCAATCTTTCGATCCAGTTCGATGCGAAGCCCCTGTTCGAGCAGGTCTCGGTCAAGTTCGTGGACGGCAACCGCTATGGCCTCATCGGGGCGAATGGAAGCGGCAAAACCACGCTCATGAAGGTCCTGGGCGGCGAACTGGAGCCGAGTTCGGGTGACGTGGTGCTGCAGTCCGGGCTGCGCATGGGCAAGCTCAGCCAGAACCAGTTCGGTTACGAGGACCAGCGCGTCCTCGACGTCGTGTTGCAGGGGCACGTCGAACTCTGGCGCACGATTCACGAGCGCGACCGCATCTATGCCGACCCGAACGCGACCGACGATGACTACCTCAGGGCCGCAGAGCTGGAGGCGAAGGTCGCCGAGTACGACGGCTACACGGCCGCATCCCGCGCGGGCACAACCCTGATCGACGCGGGCATCGACGAGTCGAAGCACGACATTCTGATGCGCGAGGTACCCCCCGGCCTCAAATTGCGCGTCCTGCTCGCACAGGCACTGTATTCGCGCCCCGATGTGCTGCTGCTCGACGAGCCGACGAACAATCTCGACATCCACTCGATCGGCTGGCTCGAAAAAGCGCTCAACTCGTACGACGCGACGATGATCATCATCAGTCACGACCGGCACTTCCTCAATCAGGTGTGCACGCATATCGCGGACCTCGACTATCAGCAGCTCAAGGTGTACCCGGGCAATTACGACGACTTCATGCTCGCCTCGGTGCAGGCCCGCCAGCGTGTGGAGTCTGCTAATGCCAAGGCCGAGGCGCAGATATCGGATCTGCAGGAGTTCGTCCGGCGTTTCTCCGCGAATGCGTCGAAAGCACGACAGGCCACGTCGCGAAAGCGACAGATTGAAAAGATCAAATTCGAGGAGGTCCGCCCGTCCTCACGCCAGAACCCGTACATTCGCTTCGAGCAGGCCCGCAAGCTCTACCGCTCGGCCGTCACCGTCGAAGGCCTGACGTTTCGCTATCCCGGGACCAACACCGACGTCTTCACGAACCTCAATTTCACGATCCAGGCAGAGCAACGGGTGGCGATCATCGGCCCGAACGGTATCGGCAAGACGACGCTGATGCGCTGTCTCGCAGGCGACCTGAAGCCGACCGCCGGCCGCATCACCTGGGTCGAGAATGCCCAGCCCGGCTACATGCCACAGGATCCGCAGGCGGAGTTTGAAACCAAGGCCGATCTCTTTACATGGATGTCCACGTGGACCGGCAAAGCGGACGACGACCAGATCGTGCGCGCGACCCTCGGGCGGCTCCTGTTTTCGGGAGACGAGACCAGAAAGTCCGTCAAGGTGCTCTCCGGCGGCGAGAAAGGACGCATGATCTACGGCAAGCTCATGTTGACGCGACCGAACGTGATGCTCCTGGATGAGCCGACGAACCACATGGACATGGAGACCATCGAGTCGCTCCAGATTGGCCTCGAGAAGTATCCGGGCACGCTGGTCTTCGTCTCACACGACCGTGAGTTCGTGGGTGCCCTCGCAACCCGCATGATCGAATTGAAGCCCGACGGCAGCTTCGCCGACTTCACCGGCAGCTACGACGAGTACCTCGAGAGCCAGCGCCTCGAATTCTAGGACCTCAGGCGACTCCGGGACGCTCAAGTCCCCAATGATCTGCTCGTCGCACAACCTCTTCGATTTCATCGACTGCTCCGGTGAAGCAGACTCTACTGCCAGCCGGAACTAGACTCCGGCGTCAGGTCGGTTCAACGAAATGGAAGTGGGGGCCAGAGGCGGAATCGAACCACCGACACGCGGATTTTCAGTGTCGAAGCGTATCATTGCATTCGGGAATCCGGTTTCGTGACGCGGTGAGGGTGACCCGCATGGTGTCGCGACGCGACATGCTTTTCACGCTGGCGGCAACTAGCGCAACCGTATTCCACCGCGGCCTTGCCGCGGCAGTTAATAAAGACTTCCAATCAGACAACACATCCGTCAACTTTCGTGTGCCCGCGGGGGCTTGCGACTGCCATGTCCACGTTTTCGGCGACACGAGACGCTTCCCATTCGCGGCAGATAGACCGTACACGCCTACACCCGCTCCGGTCGCTCAGTTGCGGCGATTACTCGCCAAGCTCCACATGGATCGTGTGGTGATCGTGACCCCCGCCGTTTACGGCAACAATAACGATTGCACCCTCGACGCGATTCATCAGCTCGGGTCTCAGGCGCGAGGTATCGCACTCATTGCACAAGAAACTACGGATTCGGAGTTGGATCGATTACGGCATGGTGGTATCTGCGGCATCAGACTGAATTTCGAGACCTTCGGAGTCTCCGATCCCAAGGTCGCTGTCGACCGTTTCCAAGACGCCTCGAAGCGGGCGGCAGGGCGTGGCTGGCACGTTCAGGTCAACACCCGCCTATCAATTGTGGAAGCGTTGGAGGAACACGTGCTGAGCGGCCCTGCGACGGTCGTCTTTGACCACTTTGCGCAGGCGAAGGCAGAGCTTGGGACCAACCAGGCCGGATTTGCAGCATTGATGCGCCTGCTAAAGTCTGGCCGAGCGTACGTGAAGATATCCGCGGCTTACCGCATTTCGACTCAACCGCCGGACTACACCGACGTCGTGCCCTTAGCGCAGAAACTGATTGTCACCAATCCCGAACGCATTCTGTGGGGGAGCGACTGGCCCCATCCCGACGCAGCACCACGATCAGGGCGCAGTCCCAGCGAACTGCGGCCACCTCTGCCAGTCGACGACGGCCGCGTGTTGAATCAGCTGGTCGCCTGGGCACCCGAGCCGGCGATTCGTCATTTGATCTTGGTCGACAACCCCGCTCGGCTTTACGAATTCTGACGCACGCCCAGTAGCGCAACGCGAGGTATGGTGGCCAGGGGTGGAATTGAACCACCGACACGCAATCGGGAGGGTCATTTCCTTCCGACGCGCGGCCCACGCGTCAGTACGTATGGTGTGCCGAACTCCGGTAATGTTCCTCTAAGAGATCAACGCCGAAGTCGCCGTCAAAGTCCCGCCAGACCGCATGAATGTGATTGGCGTCATTCTGCGTGTTGTCGTACTCGATCAAAAACGTTGGTCCCTGTAGGCGGTAGTAATGAGGCTCGCCGCGTAAGAGTCCACCCATCCACGCGAAGCGAATGCGATCCAGGCCGGCTTCGCGGAGCCTCGCGAGGCGTGCCTCGGCCACAGCCGCCGGCTGGGCCCCGGCGTACTCTTCGATTATCGCGAGAAGCAGACCGCGCTGCTCGCGGGTGAGATCACTGAACGCGATACCGCGCTCCTCCAGGGTCGCGGCCTTGCGCTGGTGCCCCGAGAAGATGTCGGGCGGCGCCGTGGCGCTAATGATCGCTCGTGTCCGTTGCGCTTCTGAGAGATTCTCGAGCAGTGCACGCGCGAGGTCTTGCTCTGCCGCAAGCACGCGCATATCTCTACGCGGGCCGCTGCGGACCGCATCCGGGTTGCTGCCGAAGAACTGCGGCGTCGGCGCGATTGATCGCCCCCGCACGAAGGTCCAATTCAGCGAGATGTGGTGTCCCTCGAAGCGCCAACCCCACGTACCATCCGCGAGAGGCTCGCCGAAGATGGAGACGTAGTAAAGATCGGGATCGCGCCTGACTGGATCCTGCTCGATCTCGGCGAGAATAACTTCCAGCCCCCGGATCGTCTCGGCCTTGGTGTAGCCCTTCTCGCTCAGCCCTGCGCGTAGAAGGTCCATGGCGGCGCTGCGTTGCGGGGCGGACATCGCCTTCAGGGGCAGCCCGCCGCGCGGTCTCGGCACAAAGTGCCAGTTGAAGCGCTCCTCACTATCAAACGCAAACCGCGCCTTGGCCCGCGCGTCATCGTCCAGCGAAGCGAGGAAGGCGCTTGCGGCCTGCGCTATGTCGGCGGTTGGCGACGCGTTCGCCGCCGACTGGGGAGCGCCTGCTGCAAAGCCGATAAGTAACGCGAGTGCCAGAGTGCAATTTTTGACGATCACGTGACCTTCATCGTTCTCCGCGATTGCCGTCTGACGTCCGCGATGAACGGCATGCGGACACATGCGTCAGACTGCCGTCGGTGGCGATTTTAACGCGATGGTCACAAGTGTACGAAACAACGAGATTAGCGACGTCGCACTCGCGTATCTGGCTGAAAACATTAGTGGCCAGGGCCGGAATCGAACCACCGAGATGGGGATTTTCAGCACTCGCGAACCCGCACGGTCAGCACTGTTGCCGGCGGCCGTCTACCGAGCAAGTGCTGTATTCTCGCCATCACTGATCGTCAAGGGCTTGTGAGATGAATGCACAAGACGCCCCTTCGCGCGCGCAATTACTGCGGGTTCTAGGGCTCGTTTTTGGGTTGGCAGTGGTTGTCGGCGGAGTGGTCGGACAGGGAATTTTGCGAGCTCCAGGTATCGTGGCTGGTGCCCTGTCCAATGAGACCCTGATCCTCGCATTCTGGCTCGTTGGCGGGGCACTTGCCGCCATAACCGCCTTTTCTTTGGTCGAGCTTGCTACTTCAATTCCGCGTGCCGGTGGACCGTACACATTCGTCAGTCGAGCCTTCAATCCCTTTGCCGGGACGCTCACCGGGTGGATTGATTGGCTCAACGGGATCGTAGCCGTCGCATATTTCGCGGTCGTCTTTGCCGAGTATTTGCAGCGTCTGGGACTACTCGTTGCGGTGCCAATTGCGGTGCTTGCGGTAGCGCTCATAGTTGCCGTTACCGCTATCAATTGGATGGGCACACGGGCCTCCGGCGTCAGCCAGACCATCGGCAGTGCACTCAAGGGTTTGGGTCTCTTGTTTCTTGTCGGCCTTCTTTTCGCAGCACCGGAACCCCCGGCGACAGCGACCGCCAGTTTAGATTCGCCCCAGCCCCTGACGCTAGCTGCAGTGGCTCTCGCCTTGCGCGCTATCGTGACGACTTATGGCGGTTGGAACGTCGCGGCCTACTTCTCCGAGGAAATACGCGCACCCGAACGCAACATAGCGCGTTCGGTTTTCGGCGGCATCGCGCTTGTGACCTTGCTCTATGTACTTGTAAACGCCGCGATGTTGCATGTACTCAGTCCCGAGCAGATTGCAACGTCGAAGCTGCCAGCCGCCGAGGCGCTTAGGCATGGTCCTCGGATCACGTGCCGATTTGTTGGTCAATATATTGGCGCTCGTCTCCGTGGTCGCGCCATTGCGAACCTGCACCCGATGTTCCTGAGTCGATCGGGTTTGCGATGGCGCGCAACGGAGTCCTTCCCGCTCTCCTCGCGCGGGTGTCGCCGGCTGGCACGCCACATGTGGCTCTCGTTGCAACCACGTTTATTGCAGCGGTATTTGCAGCTTCGGGTAGTTACGAACAGCTGATTGCAATTGGGGTGCCCGCTTACAATTTCCATCGACATTGCGGTTAATTCGGCTGCAATTGCGATGCGCCTGCGCGAACCAGACCTTGCCCGTCCCTTTCGTATGCCACTCTTTCCCCTGCCAGCCATACTCGGACTGATCTTCAGCGTCCTGCTTCTGGGCGCAGTGATCTATGAAGATCCATTCAACAGCCTGTTAGGGTTGGTCACGGTAGCGGTGGTTGGCCTCGTCTATAAGTCGCGTGCCCTGTTGCTTCGTCGTCATAAGCAATAACAATCAACATTTTAATCGATAGATTTTCAGGCACGGCGCGCGCCGACAGTCCGCCGCTGATGCCGGAGACTGCATGCGCTTCTTCAAGTTGGGGATGGTGGCCAGGGGCGGAATCGAACCACCGACACGCGGATTTTCAGTAGGATGCGGGCAATCGACAGCGGGGGAATTCCCATGACGATTTGCCGGACGATTCGTCATTCATTGATGCACACTGCCGTCGCGCTTATCGCGCTGGCCGGATATGCGTCCGGCGCCGCTGAGCCCACGAGTTCCAAGCCACAGTACCTCTACCTCTGGACCGCCTCCGCGGACACGTCGCAACCCGATTTCCTCGCCGTTCTCGATATCACCGAGAGCGACGGGCGCTACGGGCGGCTGGTGGCGACCCTTCCCGTGCCGGGTCGTGGCAATGGCCCCCATCACACGGAGCACGAAATGCCGGTCGACGGGCAGCTGTTCGCCAACGGTTTCGAGAGCGGGCAGAGCTTCGTTTTCGACCTGACCGATCCGACGCACCCGCAAATCGTTCGCCAGTTTGGTGACGTCGAGGGTTACTCCCATCCGCATTCCTTCCTGCGACTGCCGAACGGCAACGTGCTGGCCACCTTCCAGATGCGGCACAAACATGACTCGAGCAGCATGCGCACTGGCGGCCTCGTGGAAATGACGCCCAGCGGGGAGCCGGTGCGTTCCGCGTCGGCCGATGGACCGGATCTGGGCGCGGGTTCGCGCGTCTACAGTGGCCAGATCGTGCCTGCTTTCGACCGCATCGTGACGACGACCACGGACATGCACAAAGACGACCCGGCGTCGCGAAATCTCCAGGTCTGGCGACTCTCGGATCTGTCTCTACTGAACACGTTCCCCTTGCCTGATGGTCCGGCAGGCAACGAGGGTTTGCTGACTGCGGAGCCTCGCCTGCTGCCGGACGGCAAGACTGTGCTCGTTTCGACCTTCAGCTGCGGGCTTTACCTGATGGATGGACTCGATAGCGATGCACCATCCGCCCGGCTCGTGGCGTCATTTCCGCAAAAGGCGGAAACCTTCTGCGCCATACCGGTCATCGCCGGACACTATTACCTGGTGACCGTGCCCGCGTGGAATGCGGTCGTCAGCCTGGACATCAGTGACCCGTCGGTACCGCGGGAAGTCAGTCGCCTCACCCTTGGCGCCGACGACGAGCCGCACTGGATTGCGATCTCGCCGGACCAGCGGCGTATCGTCATCACGGGTTACGCCGCGTTGCAGCACCGTGCGTTGATTGCGCGCTTCGACCCTGCGAGCGGTCAATTGAAGTTGGACGATCGATTCCGCGAGGAAGGCGCCAATGAACCTGGTTATCGTATGGACAACAAGTCCTGGCCGCACGGAGGAAACACAAAAGGCATTCCGCACGGCGCGGTGTTCAGCTTGCAGTAAGGCCGCGACCGTCGCGGGCGAAAATTGGTGGCCAGGGGCGGAATCGAACCACCGACACGCGGATTGCTACCAATTCGCTTGTGCAGATTGAAACTAATGCATCGTCGCCGAGGTCAAGTACGGTGAAATCGATTTGCACCAGGCATGTGCTGCGCCGACAACGACGTCGGAACTTCAACCCAACGTGAAGCGCAGTTCTCCAAGCTTCTCGATCTCGCAGCGAATTTGATCGCCCGGCTTGAGCCACACGCGCCGCTCGGGCGGGTAACCTTGGATGACGCCTTCGGGCGTTCCAGTGTAGACGATGTCGCCGGGACGCAGCGTCATGTGGCGCGAGATGTAACTCACTATCTGCGCACAGTTGAACACCATATCGCTCGTATTGGAAAACTGCCGACGTTCGCCGTTCACGTGGCAACTCAAGTCCAGACTGTTCGGGTTGGGAATTTGATCGGCGGTGACAAGCCAGGGTCCGAGTGGGGCGAATCCATTGGGCGTCTTGCCGAGCATGAATTGGTTCGACTTGCGCTGTAGGTCGCGCGCGGAGAAGTCGTTCCCCGTGCAATATCCCGCCACAAAAGATAAGGCGTCGGCCTCCGCGATGTCGCGGCCGGTCTTGCCCATGACGATGACCAGCTCTACCTCGTAGTCGAACTCCCTCGAGACTTTGGTCGGTAGCGGCACCGTTCCCCCGTGCCCGAGCAGCGCGTTGTTATATTTGTTGAACAGCACCGGCTCGGTTGGGACTTCGGCTTTCACTTCTGCGATGTGCTTACGGTAGTTGAACCCAACCATCAGGATCTTCTCCGGCTGCATCACACAAGGGCCGAAGACGAGATCGCTCGCCGCACGAATGTGGCGTTGCGCGCGCTCCGAAGCACTCGCTTTTTGCACGACGGCTTCGACCGCTCGACCGCCGCCCTCCCGGAACATCTGGTCGATTGTGTTCGGCACTTCAATGCCGAGCGCCTCGGCTGCACCGACGACATCGATTACGCCACGCTCGGTCTTGACGGCGATCCGCCACTCGTCGTCCATCCGGATCGTGCCCAGCGCCAAACCGCGCGGTAAGTCGGGATCACGACGCCGCTCGGCTCGCGCAGTTTGCCTGGTCGAGGCGACTGGAACCCCAGCTACGGCAGCGCCACCCGTTGCCCCCAGGATCTTCAAGAATGTCCTTCTGTTCTGGCTCATCTCGCTCCTCCCGATGGTGTGCTCAGTATGCGCAGGTACTGTTGGTGCGACAGAGCTTTGTTTGGCGTCCGTCGACGTGCGCCATTATCGCGTTAGGGATCGCGCGGTTTGGCAAGGGGTTTCGATCGGCAAGTGGCGCCCCTATTGCGCGCCGCTGCGCAGGTTCCCAGATTGCCAAGTTTTCAGTTCGCCGGTTTGCCGCCACGCCGACCCGCGACCGCGTCGCGGATCGCGGGCGACGCCAAAAACCGCATGCGGTTCATCGAAATAGAGCTGGTGGCCAGGGGCGGAATCGAACCACCCTCTGGCACACTTGCACCTGTTCCAAACGAGGACAGGCTGAATTCCAGTGATGCGTACAGAGAAGTCGGCGTTGGCGCCCGTGGCTTTCATTCTTGTCGCGGCTTTCAGCGTGCAGGGTGGCGCCGCGATCGCGAAAGGCATATTTCCGTCCATCGGCGTGGCAGGGACCGCAGCGATCCGAATCGGACTGTCCGCGATCATGCTGCTTGCCGTGTTCCGCCCTCCTGTCCACCAATTCACCGCGGCCCAGTGGCGCGCGGTCGTTCCCTACGGCATCACGATCGGCGTCATGAACCTGTTGTTCTACCAGGCGCTCTTCCGCATTCCGCTCGGCCTCGCGGTGGCGCTCGAATTCGTCGGCCCTCTGGCTGTTGCCATCGTCGGATCACGGCGCGCCCTCGACGTGGTCTGGGTCGTACTGGCGACGGTCGGGATCGCGCTTATTGCACCGTTCCATACCGATAGCACCATCGATCCGGTCGGAGTCACCTATGCCTTGCTGACGGGTGCGTGCTGGGCTGCGTACATTGTTCTTGGCGGCCGCGTAGCACAGCGGTTGGATGCGGGCGTCGCAGTCGCAGTCGGCATGACGATTGCGGCAGTGACGATCATGCCTTATGCCCTTGCGATCGGGGGCATCGAGAAATTCACCCTCCACCTCCTCGTTCCGTGCGTCGCGATGGCAGTACTTTCGAGCGCACTGCCGTACGCGGTGGAAATGAAGGCCCTCCGCCTGTTACCCGGCCGGACGTTTAGCATCCTCATGAGTCTGGAGCCGGCGATCGCTGCGCTCTGCGGTCTCGTACTGCTCGGCGAGCATCTGACGCGATCGCAATGGGCCGCTGTTACCCTGGTGATGATTGCCAGCGCTGGCGCGACATCGTCGGTCGCGCGTCGCGCCGAGCGTTCCGCAAGCACATGACGTGGCTGAAGGGAATGGTGGCCAGGGGCGGCATCGAACCACCCAATAACCGAGTTCGACCCTAAGCGAAGCGTTGCGAAGCTGTTGCCCTTGCGGGATGTTCATTAACCGCCGACGGTGCGACTACCAATTTTCCCCGAACGGCCGCACCTCGACTTCAAAGCTCCACGCTCGGCGATCTTGATGGGCTAGGAACCAAGCCGTCTCGGCCAAGCCGTCGGGATCTACGAAAAAGTCATCCGTCTTGCCGGGCATGGCCACGCGTGTTCGGGGAAGATCGACGACCCCGTCGACAATCATGAGCCCAACATGGATACCAAGTGGCCAGAGCGCGCGCGCCATCGACTCCGCTAGGCTCCGCTGCGCGGCTTTCGCCGGCGCAAAGGCGGCTGTGGCCTTGCCGCCACGTCGCGACGCCGTTGCTCCCGTGAACAGGATCGCCCCCGCGCCCCGCGCCTTCATCGCCGGAATGACTGCTTGCGAGCACAGCAATGAGCCATAGGCATTTACACGCCAGGCAGCCTCGAACTCGGCTGGAGTGATCTCTTCGACCGACTTGAATACGCCAGACCCAGCATTGAAAAGCAGCACGTCTACGGCGCCGAGTTCCGCGGTAATCTTCTCAAACACATTAGTGACCGCGGACGGATCGCTGACGTCGCATCCATAAGCGACGGCACCTTCGATTTCAGCTGCTAATTCGACAGCCTTGGCGACATCGCGTGCTAGCAGCGCCACCGCATATCCGCCGTTCGCGAAGCGCCGAGCCAGCGCAGCGCCATTGCCAGGCCCCACTCCAGCAACGACGGCAACGCGCTTTTTAACGTCCATCGCGCTCTCCTTGCGTGTTCATCCGTTGGAACGGGATCGGAATATCCCGAGACTAACCATCGACCTCGGCTATGTCGACTTAGCACTGGTGGCGACTACTGGCATGGGCAGATGTGAGCCCGCCAAATGACAAGTCAAAAGACCGGCATAAAATAGCCTCAACTTGGACGCTCGTCGGCGGTGATTGAAACGGTGATCCTGTTCGCCCGGCGCAGGAGAGTGACCCTGCTCTCGCGCCCGATGCGCTGATAGTCCAGAAGTCGTTGAAGCCGATCGATGCCTGACACCGTCTCGGCGTCAAGTTGCACGATCAAATCGCCGACTTCGAGGCCGGCGCGCGATGCCGGGCTGTCGGGCTCGACGCTGCGGATCCTCACGCCCGACACATTCTCAAGTTCGTAGTGACGGGCAATGCGGCGGGCGAGCGGCGCGTTGAATCCGGCGATGCCTAACCATCCGCGACGCACGCGCCCGTATTGCAGCAGTTGCCCGAGCACCCATTGCGCCGTGTCGCCGGCGGTCGCAAAGCAGATGCCCTGTGCGCCAGGAATGATGGCGGTGTTAACGCCGATGACAGCGCCCCGGGAGTCAACTAGCGGCCCGCCTGAGTTGCCGGGATTGAGTGCGGCATCGGTCTGAATCACATCCTCGATGAGGCGGCCGGTGCTTGCGCGAAGGCTGCGGCCAACAGCGCTGACGACTCCGGCGGTGACCGAGTGCTCGAAGCCGAATGGGTTGCCGATGGCAATTGCCACTTGGCCGATCCTAAGGTTGGCGGAGCGTCCGAATCGGACGTGCGGCGCGTTGGATGTGCTGATGCGGATCACTGCCAGGTCGGAATCGGGGTCGTCACCGACAATGTCTGCCGTGTATTCCTCGGCCTCGTACGTCAGAACGCGGATGTCGGGCGAACGGTGTACGACGTGGCTGTTCGTCAACAAGAGGCCATCGGGTGTGAAGAAGAAGCCCGATCCGGTCCCGCGCCTGCCTGCTCCGCCCGTGTGCGCGACGTTAAGGTGCACGACCGACGGCGCTACTGCGCCAACGGCTGAGGTGACCGCGATCGAATAGGCGTCCAGCAGCTCGGCGTCGGCGGTCGGAGCCGAATGGGTCGCGTCGGCGTCCATTTGTCCGATCGGTGGGGACGGCTATCAACATTTCAAGAGTTCCCTTTCGGCCGTCCCTGCGCCAAAGCTCCCACTCGGACCGCCATTAAGTAATTGAAAGAAATGGTGGCCAGGGGCGGAATCGAACCACCGACACGCGGATTTTCAGTCCGCGCTATAGACCACCTCGCCGCCCAGTATCGTCTGCACGACAGTGGTTTCTGAGATGCGCTCCGTTGGTACTTCGAACAGGTTCTGGTCGAGGACCACCAGATCCGCGTACTTGCCGACCTCGATCGAGCCCGTGTCGCGGTCCATGTGCAACTGATAGGCGGCGTTGATCGTGTGCATTTTGATTACTGCCAGCAGGTCGTCGACGGTTTCCTGCGGACTAAGCGCGCCCGGGAAGACGCCCGGGATCGCCTCACCAGTGTGATCCAGTGCCGTCTCGATCTGCACCATTGGCAGCAGCGGGTCGACGGGATAGTCGCTCCCCCCCGCAATGGTCGCGCCCGCGCGCCAGAGTTCCGCCGTCGGGAACAGCCGGTCGTAGAGGGCGTCGTCGATATAACCTACCGTGTTGTCGACCGTGTAGGCATCGCGTCTCGCCCATTGCAGCGACATGCTCGCGATTACGCCCAGCCGCGGGAAGCGGGCAATGTCCGCGACGTCAATTGCCTCCAGGTGAGTGATCGTATGGCGAAGGTCCCGTGCCCCATTCGCGTCGCGTGCGGCTTGAAGATTATCGAGAGCTTCGCGCGTTGCACGGTCACCGATCGCGTGGACGTGGATCTGCCAGCCGGCCTTGTCGAGCTCGATGAATCCCTGCTGTGCGTTCGAGCAGGCCGGTTCGGGACCACGTGACGTGCCCGGCCGCCAGATCGGCTTGTCGCCAGTTCCGGAGTTGACGTTGTACGGCTTCAGCATCGCCGCCGTCTGTGCCGGGTACTCCATCACGCCGTCGCAGTAGACTTTGACACTGGTTACCGCAATCAGGCCCTTGGCGTACTTCCGGTAGTCGTCGAGCGCAGCGATCCGCTTCCTGAGCTCGACCGGATCGGCCGTCTCAAGCACGAATTCCGCGGACAATCCAAGGTTGGCGCGCAGCGTCAGCCCGCCTTCGTCCTGAACCTTCGCCCAGCGCGCGATCTGCCCCTCGCTACCGCCGGGGACGAAAACCGAGGTAATTCCCATCCGGTTGGCATCGGCGTTCGTACGCCGCACCCGATCGACGAGACTCGATTCGGATACCTCCGCGGTCTCACCCCAGTCGCCGATGTCCATGTCCGCGAAGAAGCCATTAGGCCGCCCGCTCGCGTCACGGCCGATCTGGCCGCCGAGCGGGATGGACGTCGTCGCATCGATGCCGGCATTGTCGATGGCACGGCTGTTCATCCAGAACTTGTGGCCGTCGGCATTGCGCAAAAATATCGGCCGCGTGGTTACCAGCCGGTCGAGGTCGTCGCGTGTCAGGGGGGTTCCGGGCGGCAGGATCGCTTCGCCGAAGAACTGGCTCGCGTACAGGCCGACGTTGGTTCCCTTGTGGGCGATCTGGTCGGGACGATCGAGGCACGCCTGTAGCTTGGCGAGGATCTGCGGTATCGTCCCGCCGTCATAGCCCATCGCGCAGTCGGTCGTGCGCGTGCCGTGAAAGTGCCCATCGACGATACCCGGCATGACCATGCGCCCCCGTAGGTCGATCACGTCGGTCTTGGGGCCGGCCAAATTCTCGGCCTCGTCGTTCGTGCCGATGTAGACGATACGGCCGTCGCGGATGGCGAGTGCCTGCTCGAATCGAGGTGCGTCCGTGCGATCGTGGCGTTCAGGACCGCTGAAGACGAGGATCCGGCCGTTGCGAATAATCGAGTCCGCGGGCGCCGCGGGCTGCGCATCGACCGCCAAGGCCACCTGTGGCGCCATCAGCGCGACCGCGAGGGTCAAACGAAACAACGGTGGTCCTCCCTTGCCGCGAATGCCTGCATTCCCTTCTTGGAAAATCGCGCCAAAACTTGCGCGAGGATCTCGGCTGTCAACCACCGTGTTTGCGCACCCCCACACAATCACTCCGGCAGGCCCCGAAAGCGCATGAAGTGATCAGGTTCGCCCGGTCACCAGTGGACCTGGCGGCGGCGGCGAGAATTCCAGCGGCGGCGAGGCGGCGCCCGGCGAGCCCTCGGTCACGACATCGTAGATCGCAGTTCCGACCGGACTGTAGGTCAAGAATTCTACCAAGACGAAAGAAGCGACGATCGTCCCGATGCCCCACTGCCACGCGGGATGAATTCGTCCGCTACGCCGCTTATCTGCCCAGGCACCTGCGATCGGGAACACGATCGTGACCGCATAAGCAGCTTCCCAGGCCAAAGGCTGCAGAAGCGGCAATGGCAGCAGCCGCCCGAATGCCGGCGCCAGCAAAATCGTCATGCCGCAGAAATGTAGCCGCCTGTGCCACTCCGTCCGGCGCCGCAGCACAATTGCGGCGGTCGTGAGCCCCGCAAATGTGAACACCGCGATCGGATCGAAGATCAGGAAGTGCAGTGGCCGGAAGAAGAACGGCACGGTTCCCAACCGCACCATTGCGACCGTAACCAGACAGCCAATCACGACCATCGGCACCATCCACGCTGCCGCGATCCAGCCAAGACGCCGATGCAATGCCATTCGGCCGCTCGCGACGAAGATGTTCTGCAGCAGATAGATGCCGACCCAGCCCATGAACAGGATTGCATGCGCATGCACCCGCAGCGGCGAGGCAAAGGTCGATCTTCCCATCGCCAACTGGAGAGAGAAGCCGGCAATGATGACCGCAGTCATCAGGATGGCGCCGCGCAGGAAGAAGCGCTCGTCGCCAACGACCGGCGCAACAGATTCTTGAGCTAGGGTGGCCATTTCATCCCCCAGAGGTCCGCGCGGCGACTATACCTCGACGAACGGCTCGCAGAAATGCGTCGTTCAAGGACCGGCTCTAAGCGTCGACGCAGGAATCCAGCTGACGTGATCCATCTCGGTGAATCACCTCCGAGTTGAATTACGGAGCTCTCATGTCGGACTTACGAATACAACGCTAAGTGTGGGAGTATCACCTCACCGTTGGCTCGTGCGGCAATGCGTTCGGCGGGCGGCAGAAAAGCTCGAGCGGACTAAAGACAGCGTCAGCTCAATCGCCTTGAGCTGTGGCTTTACCGACCAGAGCCACCTTACTCGGGTGTTCGGGGCGATTGTGGGTTTCAGTCCGGCAGCCTGGCGACGCCAGCGCAAGGCCAGCGCCGTACCGATTTAGCAGTAGCGGTCCTCTAGCACCTCGCTGAAAGTGATGACCGTCGCGCTATGGTCCGATGACGTCGAATAAACTGCCCCTACCTGAATCGATGGGGCAGCTGGCGACATGAACCTTTGCATCCGACGGGCTGCCGCGCCGGCGCTGCTTGCCGCCCTGTCGCTCCTTGTCGCCGCCTGCTCGACGTTGCAGGACACATCGGACGAACCAGAGGCGTCTTTTGTGAGCGCGGAGGCTCCCGCGTCACAGGATCAGGAGGTCCCTGAGGACGCGGACGACACGTCAGAAGTGCCAGCCGTGGAAGGCGAAGTCCCGCTGTCCGTGGCGGAGTCGGAACCCCCCGAAGTGACGGCTCCTCCCGTCGAACTCGACGCGATCATCGTGACGATGCGGCGCGAGGACCAGATCCGGGACCTGGTGTCGCAGGCTCGCGCGCTGCTCGAGGAATACGAGCTGGAGTACGTGTTCACGGGCAAGAAGAAGAACGAGACGCTCCGGGGCCGCCCGGTGGCCTTTGCGCTGTGGAGCGAGTCGGAACAGGACTGGACCGTCGCGAGGATCGAGATCCCGCGCCCGCCGGTGAGCTGGAAGCCGGGCGGCAAGCCCCTGAAGTTCACCCTGCTCACACCGGGCATCCAGGCGCAGCACACCAAGGGCACGGGCGCCGAGCGGCTGATGTTCGCCTTCTCCAAGGAAGGCGAGCCGCTCAAGGTCTACGGCCGGAAATTCCCGGTGTTCGACGCCGCGCTGATCAAGAAGAAGCGCTGGCGGGCTGTCGCTGAAACCGCGAAGCCCATCGTCTACCTGCCCTTCACGGAAGACACCTTCGATCCCGACCTCGTCATCGGCGGCCGGGATTTCCTGCTGACCACCGCGCAACAGGCCATCGACGAGTTACGACTCGCCAGGGCGCCTTCCGCAGCGTTCCCCGGCGAGCTCCTTGCCGATGTCGTGCCCGCCTCCGTCATCTCGACGCTCGCGGTGATCGAGCAGACCGACGACGCGGACTTCGTCACGAAGGGAGAGGAGGCCTTCAACGAGGTACTGAACCAGTACGGCCTGAAGCGCGGCGAGGCGTACCGCTACAGCGTCTCCCGCGCGTCGGCCATCGGCCCGATGCAGTTCACGAACCGCAGGGGCAACGGCACCTATTCCCTGGTGGTCCGGCGCTGTCCCGCGGCGCGGCTCGAGCCGAACTTCGAGCGCGGCGCGACAGACTTGCTGAACTCCATGAAGGCGGCCATCTGCCTGTTCGACATCGAACTGAAACAGATGCGCCGAGAGATCCGCGCCGCGTACCGCGACAACCGGGAAATCCTGGGCATCTTTCCGGTGGCGGCCTATAACGGCGGCCCCAGGAACGTGACGAAGCTCGCCAGCGTCCTGAAGCGTATGAAGGTGGACCTGACGGAACTGGGCCGTCCCGGGGAACAGCCGTCGAAGCCGGTGCCCTGCCCTTGCGTATGGAAAGCGGTGGCATCGGACGTCATCCCGGTGACGATCCCGCGCTACAACAACGAGAACCGGTGGTACATCGAGAAGTACCAGTCCATCCTGAACGCGTTCGAGGAAGGGGAACCGCGCGGCGAAGGCGCAGGCTTTGCGTCCACCGATGCGACGGATCCCTACCTCTGGCTCGAGGAGATCGACAGCGCTCGCGCGCTCAACTGGGTGCGCGCACAGAACGCTGCGACGAATCAGAAACTGGCGTCGCAGCCGATCTACCAGGAACTGCGACGCGAGGCGCTGGCCGCGCTCGATTCCCCTTCGCGCCTGCCGGACGTGGACCAGATGGGCCCGTGGATCTACAACCTCTGGAAGGACGACCAGCACCCGCGCGGCATCTACCGGCGTGCCACGCTGGAAGAATTTCGGAAGCCTGAGCCTGCCTGGGAAACGGTGCTCGACATCGACGAGCTCGCGCAGCGCGAGAATACGCCCTGGGTCTTCCACGGCATGGATTGCCTGCCTCCGGAATACAAGAAGTGCCTGGTGTCGCTCTCGCCGGGCGGCGGCGACGCCGACGAAGTCCGAGAGTTCGATCCGGAGACGCTTGCCTTCGTGCCTGGCGGTTTTTCGGTGCCCACCGCCAAGACCTCGATCGCGTGGCGGGATGAGGACAGCGTGTTCATCGGTACGGACTTCGGGCCGGGTTCGATGACGGACTCGGGTTATCCGCGCACGGTCCGGCTCTGGACGCGCGGCACGCCGCGCGCCCACGCGCCGGTCCTGTTCGAGACAAAACCGGAATCGGTGGGCGTGAATGGCTTCCGCCTGCGCTCCGAGGGCGGCGACGTGGACCTGATAGCCGACGGTCGCACGTTCTATGAAACCGACTACTACCAGCTGCTCCCCGACGGCAGCCTGCACCGGCTCGAGCTGCCGCCGACCGCTGAGATCAACGATGTGTACGCGGGACGGCTGATCGTCTCGCTGAAGGACGACTGGCAGCGCGGCGACCGGAAGTTCGCGCGCGACAGCATCCTGCTTGCCGATCCGGCGGCATTGCGCAGCGACCGGCGAAGGAGCCGGCAGCGGCGGGATCGAGGTGCTGGCGGAATCGACGGGCAGCGAGGTGGTGCTCGGCGCCGCCGCGGCGAATAGCGGGATCCTGGTCACCGTGCTCGACAATGTGCGGGGCCGTCTCTATCGCTACGAAGAGTCGGCGTCGGGGTGGACGCGGCGGCAGATCGCCCTGCCGGACAACGGCAGCCTCGGGATGGAGTCGGTGGATAGCACGAGCGGTGACGCGTTCGTCACGTTCGAGGATTTCGTGACGCCGCCGACGCTCTACTACGTGGCGGATGAAAATCCTGTTCCTGAGCTGGTAAAGCAGCAGTCGCCCACCTTCGACGGCAGCCGCTTCGAGGTGAGCCAGCATTGGGCGACCTCGGCTGACGGCACGCGAGTGCCCTACTTCCAGGTGGCGCCGAAGGACATGACGCTCGACGGTAGCCGGCCGACGCACATCTTCTCGTACGGCGGGTATCGGAACGCGCTCGTGCCGTCCTATTCGGGCAGTTACGAGCAGTTATACGGCGCCTACGGCAGGACGTGGCTCGAACGCGGCGGCGTTTTCGTATTGGCGAACATCCGTGGCGGCGGCGAGTTTGGCGAGGCCTGGCACCAGGGCGCGGTGAAGGCAAACCATGTTCGCTCCTTCGAGGACTTCGAGGCGGTGGCGGCGGACTTGATCGCGCGGAAGGTGACGTCGAAGGAGCATCTCGGCATCGAGGGCCGGAGCAATGGGGGGCTGTTGGTGCTATCGACGATGGTGCGCCGGCCGGATCTCTATGGCGCGGTCATCAGCGGCTCACCGCTCGCGGACATGCGTCGCTATCACCAGCTACTCGCGGGCGCGAGCTGGATGGACGAGTTCGGGGATCCGGACAAGCCGGATGAATGGGCGTGGATTGCGCCCTACTCGCCTTACCAGAACGCGAAGCGCGGGCTGGGTTACCCGCCGATCTTCTTCTATCTCTCGACACGGGACGATCGGGTGCATCCGGGTCATGCGCGAAAGATGGCGGCGCGGCTGGAGGAGCTGGGATACGACGTTTCGTATTACGAGGAGATCGAGGGTGGTCACGGCGCAAGCGTCACGAACGAGCAACTCGCGCACAGGCTAGCGTTGTCGTACACGCATCTGTGGATGCGGCTTGGCGCGCCGTAGGTTGTACCTGACTGCCGACGCGCGGATTTTCAGTCCAGACCTGATATCCGCAGCATCAAATGCATCAACTGGTTAGCCGGGGCGCCCGTTGCAACGAATGCGCCACAATGCAAATGATGAGCGCGCCCTACAGGAGTTACGCAGCGGCACGCGCCGGGATCGGATGGCTGCGCTTCCGGCACTTAATTGGGCCGATCGACCTCCCGTTTGAACGCGATGAACTCCGGATTTCCAGACAATGGCACTGCGAGCAGAGGGTCGCGAACCAGAGCCCATCCTAGGTACGGGCTGGGTACTTCAATCAAACGCCGCATGATTGCAACTGCCTCGCTGCCTTGACCGGCCCATGCGAGCACTGTGGCCGCCGCTGCCATGCTTGACGGGCCCAACCAGGCGTCTTGCTCCACGGCCATCATCCGTAAAGCGCGCCGTGCTTGTGCAACCGCGCGTGTCCTATCACCAAACAGCAGCGCAGCGTGCGCCTCGAGCAACGCCACGTTCCACTCGCGCGACGGCACCCAATTGATCCGGGCAGCCGCCGCAAGCACATCACGTCCCTGTTCGGCTGCCGTCTCTGCTCCGCGCAATAATTGGCCGTAGCCTTTAAAGATTGCAATGGGTAGCAGCAACCCAGCTTCGGAACCGTAGCCAGCCCCGGCAACAGTCATGTCCAGTTTCGTTGCGACCAAGTACGCGGCGAGTTCCTCGGTGCGCCCAGTATCGCGCAAATACATTTGTTGGTAGCCCCATAAGAGTCCTGGATCGAGGCGGTCGCGCCAAGTATCGATGTAGCGAGCGATCAACTCGGGATCTTGCTCGATCGCCTCAGTGGCAAGCGCACGATACGCTGCAATATCGTATTCGGGCGGAGCGCGAAGCTCGAAGGCACCTGCTACGTTCAGTACTTCGCGATACCTCCGCGAATTGAACAGTAGCTCCACAAGAGTTCTGACATAATTCTCGTTCGCACTCTCACGGTTGACTAATTCCCTGAACACCGTGGTAGCTTTGTCCCACTCACCGAGCCTGCGCAGCAGCAAACCTTCGAGCTCGCGCAGATCGAGGTCGTTCGGATATTGACTCAGCGCCGCGCGTGTAGTCTTGAGCGCGCGCTGGTAGTTCATTTCGCCGTAATATTCGAGCGTGACCTGAGCTGCGCGGACTGCAGCGGTTTCTCCCACTAGCCGGCGCGCCGCATTGATGTCGCTGACGATCGACTGCCACTGGTCTTTCGAAAGTCCGCGCAATTGCCAGAGCCGGTTTAGGACCACGCGCGCGCGCAATGCATACGCGTCTGCGAAGCTCGAATCGATTTCGATGGCTCGCGTCACAAGCGCTTCCAGCCGATCGTAATCAAAGCCCTTCTGCAAATCGCTGAATTCGATGTCGAGCTGTACCTTGCCCTTAAGATAGAGATCGTACGCGAGTGGGTCTGTCCCAACGGCGGACGCGGTCGCGCTTGGTTTGACCGCGCCACCACCCGCGAGAAGGCGGACATTGAGTGCCGTCGCCACGTCGGCGGCAACTTCGGATTGGAGGCTGAGCACATCACGCAACGGCCGGTCGAAGGTATGAGACCAGATATTGCTGTCCGTGCCGGCGTCAATTAGCTGAAGGGTGAGGCGGACCTGATCTCCTGCGCGTCGCACCGCGCCTTCAAGCAAGTGACTCGCGCCGAGCTCGACGGCGATCTGCTTCACAGTCTTTCGCGTGCCCGCATATGTGCGCATTGTCGTACGCGATACGACCTGGAGGTCCGGTGTGGCCGACATCGCCGAAAGGATCTCATCGTGAAGGCCGTCGGCGAAGAAGGCGTTGGCGGGATCCGGGCTCAGGTTCTCCAGCGGCAGCACAGCGAGTCGCAAGATGGTCGCTTCACGGGCGGCTGCTGACTGTTTCGAGCCCGCATTGGTCGCCGCCTCCAAGTTCTGGTCACTCGCCCGCTGGTAGTACCAGAAGGCACCAGAGCCTAGAACCAGCAGCGCAATGAGAGCGAGTCCGATACCCAGCGCACGATGCTTGCCACGGTTGCCCTCGAATCTGTGCCACGGCCGAGCGGAAACTACTCTTCCAGAGCTCGACTCAATCTTCACGCTTGCCGCTGACTGCGCTGTGGGTACGGTCGCGCCTTCCCCGCCCAGCAATTGGCGGACCCTTTGTGCAAACGCTGGTGGAGTCTCACCGACCGGCAGGCGGGTCCATTGCACGTGCAGGAACTCCTCGGGTACCCGCGCTTCCATTTCGCGAGTCTCGTCGATCACTATTGGCAGCAGGAAAGCCGCGTCATCCGCCCTGTCCAATAGCCGGCGCTTGGCGAGGTTCCACTCGCGCCGGAAATATCCCTCGGTCCGCGCATTGGTGTGCGCAGAAATCAGCGGTACGAATAGTGCGCAATCGTGGATCTGCTTCTTGATTTGCGAGTCCCAAGCGTCGCCGCCGCGCAGTTCACTCTGGTCGAACCACACTTCAACGCCCGAAGCTCGCAGGGCTTCGCAGACGCGCGCCGCTGCATCTACATCCTGGGAAGCGTAGGAAAGGAAGACAGCACCGGTGGGGAGAGACTGTTCCGGCATGGATTGGCGCTTGCTCACACGTCCCGACTAAGGACTCATAACAACAGCGCTCGGATTATAGGCGGCCCAAGGTCAGGGTAGCCTCAGACGGGAGATGGTGGCCAGGGGCGGAATCGAACCACCGACACGCGGATTTCCAGTCACAAACTGCTATCCGCAACATCAACTACATCAACCGGTTGGCCGTGGCGCCCGTTGCAACGAATGCCCCACGGTGCAGGACCGTGCAGGTCGTTGCATTGCAGTGCCTCCCTCTATTCCGGAGATGTTGCAGCTACCGTACCTGGCAATCCCACTCGGATCTGCCGGGAAAAATCCCTTGCTTGGTCGGCCGCCTGTGCGGCCGCATTCACGCGACTTCGACGCTTGAGCTCGGGAAACGCCAAACTGGTGTCGAGTTTGCCGAGCCCATAGAGGTATTCGGGGACGTGACCGCTGAGAAGCACCTTCCAGGAATACGGCACGCTCCCCGGATTGACCCGACTGTGCAGCCAGATGTTGCCCGTACAGTTGGTGGTGAGAGTGTTGTAGAACTCGGGCTCCGCTGTGAGCGCATTGACCTTGTTCATGTACTCGAAGAACACGCGTCGGACGTTCTCGATCGGCGCCTTCACTCGATAAACATACACATCCTCGGTCGGATCGCGGCGAACGTTGGTGCGCAGCCGAATGACATCCCGCTCATCGGCCACGACGTAGAAGAGCTCGTATTGCTTGAACAGTCCCTTGATCGTGGAGTAGGACTCACCGAGCTCATCGCGCCGCTCGATCGAGATCGCGAGATGATCGTTCGCTCCGAAACCGAAACTCACAAAAATGTGTGCGATTGCCGGGCCGGCCCAGTAGGAAGCGATCACGTCTACCGAGTCGAGCTTGCGGAGATTGAAGGTCTTATCGTAGTAGGCGGTCGTGAAATCCGCTTCGGTGCGATAATCGAAATTGCGGATGTTGCGAACGGTGACTTGGTCACCATCGATGGTGGCGCTAGGCAATCTCGCTACTTCAGGCTTCCAGTCGCGATCATTAGACGGCGCAATGCTGCTCCACCACGCGAGCAGGCCCGCGAATATGACCCCGTAAGCTACTAGCGCGCGCCAACGCCAGCGCCGCAAGGCGAGTCCCGCCAGCACGATGAGGCTAAAGAGACCGAACATTCCCGCGAGACTATTCCGCAGTGCGGTACTTCCCAGATCGGAATAGTGGACGGCGAGTGTCCCCCAGGCTGCGCTCACGACAATGAGCAGGGCCAGCAGCAGAATTGCGGCGACGTTGAGAATTGACTTCAGGCCAGCCATGGCGCTTGCGTTGGTCCGGCTCGCTTGCCGAATTCCGCTGATGCAGTCGAGATCCCGGTGCCCTCGAGCGCGTCGCCGGTTTCGCCTAGGAACGGCCCGCTCGAACTGCCGCGAGATTCCGGAGAGCCCTCGGTTGATGTGGATCCATTGTCCGAGACCCAGATCACGTTGGTGTTGTCCTCGATGCCTGCGGCCTTGATCGCGTCGAGCACCTGGCCGGTTCGATGGTCGAGCTCCATCATCGAGTCGCAAAAAATGCCGATGCGCGACTTTCCTTGAAACTCTGCGCTGGGCAGCGTGGAGTAAACATCGAGCCAACCATTTTCCAGCAGTTTCTCGATCGCCTGACCGGTGAACTCGACCGCGGTGTTATTGAGATAATCAAGCGTTCCGTCCAAACGAGCGGACCATATGATGACCGGCGGGCGATCTGCCAGGTATCGGAAACGCCGCGACCCTTCACGCAGTGCATGCTCGGTACGGGCACGCACGCGAGCCCGAGCCAGCAGCACGACAATGACTGCGGCTTGAATCGCAACGAATATTAGAAGTGCGCCTTCGGCATACATCACGACGAAATTGTCCCAGATCTCACGCAATCCCGCGTTCAGTATTTACGCGCGGAGAGCCTGAAAGCCGGTAAGGGGATGGTGGCCAGGGGCGGAATCGAACCACCGACACGCGGATTTTCAGTCCGCCTTGGCGGTCGCGCAGCATCATGTGAAAGTGCGGCAAGGTTGGGATCTGGAGTTTCAGTGGGCCGTTGCCGGCCGACTCGCCGCAAGCACTGTAACCGTGGCATTCGCGGGTATGCGCGCACCAACCCATTTCACTCGCTTTAGCGTTCCAGCCGCCGCGCCCTCGACCGGGCTGACTTTACTTTCGCATACTTGGTCAGGCGGGCTGCTGATGGCGCTTCGCGCTGAGGCTCGGCAATCGGTGCGCGAATACATCGGCTGCGGCAATGCCTATCGCTTCAATGACTTCGATGTCACTGGGCAAGCGTCTACGGATGAAGTCAGTAACGCAGGTTTCAGCTTGCTTCGAATCGTCGGCGGTGACAGTTAACGTCGTTTCGAGCCTTCTGCCGCCGATTCTCCCAGTGGCCACTCCGCCAATCTGCGCAGTAGCGAGCAGCATTCGCTTAGTCAAAGGACGGCGGCTCCGCAGCTTGATGTCGACAAAATAGTCCATGCATCCCCTCCCTGGACCTGGGATTAGTCTTTCGGGCCCCATCCGGCTCTCCCCTAGCTCGACCGGAACGGCCGGCAATGGTGATTCTGTGGACCAAATACCGTGCTGGCATAAAGAAGTTGGTGTCTATTGCGCGGGAAAGTGCGGCTGTCGCGGCCGGGTCGGTTGAGGCCTTCCCTCGGCCTATCTCCCCCTATCCGTCGCCCACCGGCCGCGTTGTGCGGCCTGCTCAACGCCCTTGCCAGACATCGCGGGTGCGGGACCGAAGCAGCACGCGCACATGCTAGGCTCGCCCTCATGGCCGAGTCGGGGCGGACCGAGTTCGGGAAGACGCCGCAGATACTTCTCGCGGTGCTCCGCAGCTGGCATCAGCACTTCCGCTCGAATACCCCGCTCTCGGTTTTCCTCGTGTTCTCGTGGCTGTCGTGCTACGGCCCTGCGCGCCAAAAGGAAATTGCGACCGACCTCAAGCTCGCCAAATCTACCGTGTCGCGCACCCTGATTGACCTACAGGCCGGCGGATGGGTGAAGGAAGTGCAAGGCGAGTGGTCGGTGACTCAAAAGTGGGACAACGCACGGCATGAGTTCTGGCATGAACTGACCGGCCTCACGAGGGAGCGACAGACCACCCGAGGCAGGCGGTCGAGGTAACTACTTCTGCGCGCCCTGAATTCCGGCGCTGGACTTGCGCCATCGGTTGGAGCGGGTGGTGGCCAGGGGCGGAATCGAACCACCGACACGCGGATTTTCAGTCGCATCCACAGTCGCCCTCGCCGCTCACAAGCCGAAGATCGGGCACGGCCTAGCCGCAGGCGGCGTCCCGCCCCTTGCCCGACCGACCCTATTCCGAACCAGAACACCGAAAACGCGGCCGGTTTTCGCAAACCTCTAACGCGAACAGCGAATTACTGGCAGCCTGACCGAATCCCGCCCGATCGCCTCGGTACCGTTCTGCAGTATCACGCGCGACGCTCGCAGGGTCGGCCGCGACACTGATCTCAGTCCGCCTTGACGTTTGCCCTCCTGATCGTCGGAGCCCATTTCTCGATCTCGCTCACGACAAATTTTTGCAGGTACTCCGGTGACCGGCGCTCGGGTGCGACCACGGTCACGCCGAGTTCCTTCAGCTGCTGCTGCACGGACGATGTGTTCATCGCTGCGACGGTCGCGTCGTTGAGCTTCTGGACGATCGGAGCGGGTGTGCCCTTGGGCAAGAAAAAGGCAAACCAGATAGAGGTTTCGAAATCGGTCAGCCCCTGCTCATGCGCGGTTGGCAGGTTCGGCAGTACCGGTGAGCGGTTCTTCGCCAAAATCGCGACGGCCTTTATCCGGTTGCCCTCGATCTGCCGCTTTACTTACGCAAGGCCGGCGCACATGTAGTCGATGCGGCCCGCGATCAAATCCTGCACAGCCGGCCCGCTGCCGCGATAAGGGACATGCGTGACATTGACCCCGATCGCCGTATTGAGCAGTACGCAGTTGAGATAGGTCGGGGAATTCGCTCCGCCTGAGCCGTATTGCATCGTCGCCTGGTTAGCCTTCGCGTAGGCAACAAACTCCGACAGATCGTTGGCCGGCAAATCTTTGCGAGTCACCAGCACCTGTGGCTGCTCGACGAGCAGCGCCACCGGCGCGAAATCGGTCGCGGCGTTGTAGAGCGGATTCTTGTAGATCGTCTGATATTGGGCGTGCGTGCCCAAATGGCCGATCATGAACTCGTAGCCGTCAGGCGCTGCCTTGGCCACGCGATAGGCGCCGCCCATGACACCCTCGCCGACGACGTTCTCGACGATCACCTGCTGACCCAGAAGTTCGGAAAGGCGCGGCGCGAAGATGCGCCCGAAGATATCGGTGTCGCCCCCGGCTGGGAACGCAATCACCATGGTCACAGGCCGGGTCGGCCAGTCCTGCGCCGATGCAGGTCCTACGAATTGCAAACTGGCGGCAAGCGTGACCGCCAACAGTCGGCGTTGCCTTCCCATTGGAATCCTCCCAGCCAGGATGATGTCGAGGGATAGAGAACGATAGGCGTTTCAACGGCCCGATGGCAATTACGCCATCTCGCGCTGAAGACAAGTCAAGTAGATTGGATGATGGCCAGGGGCGGAATCGAACCGCCGACACGCGGATTCTCAGTCACGAACGACATCCGCAACATCAACTGCATCAACCGGTCGGCCGGGGCGCCCGTCGCAGCGAATGCCCCACGATGCAGGACCGTGCAGGGCTGACTCCCGCAGAAAGTCCACCGTCTGCTCGACTTTTCTGGGAGCACAGGTTCAAATCGGGGGCAGGATTTCCCAGTTTCCGACTACGGGCAATTCTGCGGCAGCCGTGGGTAGTTCATGCGGAGAATGTTCAGGGTAGTGGCCGGCGCAGTCGCGATTTCTGTCGTCGCAGTCCTGGCCGCTATTTTCGGCGGATCCGCGGTCTGGAACCTCGGCGGCGCGCATACCCTCGACATCGAGGGGCATGCCGGGTTGGTCGCAGCAGCGCCGACATCCGGCCAGTGGCGGCACTATGGCGCCGACGCGGGCGGGTCGCGCTATTCGGGCGCCGCGATGATCACGGCGGCCAATGTAGGTACGCTCGAACGCGCCTGGGTCTATTCGACTGGCGACCTTCGATCGAAACCGCAAGCAATATGGCGCAGTGCCGGCGAGTCGACACCAATCCTCGTCGAGGACAACCTCGTATTCTGCACACCATTCAACGAAGTGATTGCGCTTGATCCCGAATCCGGGGCCGAAAGATGGCGCTATGATCCGAATATCAATCTCGAACAGCGTCCTGCGAACCAGTTCGTGTGCCGCGGCGTGGCCCATTGGCGGCAGGAGGCCGCCGCCGGGCACTGCGCGTCGCGCATTTTCGGTGGGACTAACGACGGACGCGTCTTCGCAATCGACGCGAAGACCGGCGCCCCGTGCATGGACTTCGGCACCAATGGGGAGCTTCGAATCGATCCCGGGATGGAGCTCCTCTGGCCAGGCGAGTTCCAGATCACATCCGCGCCAACCGTTGCCGGCGACATCGTCGTCGTCGGTTCGTCGATCTCGGACAACGCGCGCGTCAAAGCCCCCCGAGGGACCGTTCGCGCTTTCGACGCGAGCACCGGCGAGCCGCGCTGGAGTTCGACCCCATTCCTCGAAGCGACGACGCCGCAAACGCGGCCGACTGGCTCGGCAAGTTTCCACCGCAAGAAGGGCATGCGAATGCCTGGGCGCCGATGTCGTTCGACGAAGGCCGAGGATTGCTGTACATCTCAACGAGCAGCCCGTCGCCGGACTTCTTCGGCGGCCTTCGCCCCGGCGACAATCGCTACGCCGATTCGATCGTCGCATTGCAGGCCAACACCGGCCAAGTGGTCTGGTCGTTTCAGACCGTTCATCACGATGTCTGGGATTACGATGTCCCCGCGCAGCCGGCACTTCTGACGATTACAAAGGACGGCGCACCGCGAGACGTGGTCGTCATCGCAGCGAAGGCCGGGCTACTTTTCGTTCTGGATCGCGACACCGGCGAACCCGTGCTTCCCGTCGAAGAGCATGCGACGCCGCAAGAGGGCGCTGCGGCCGGCGAAAGGCTGTCGCCAACGCAACCATTTCCAACGGCGACTCCGCCGCTCGTGCCGAATACAGTCGATGCGAACGATGCATTCGGCCTGACTTGGTTCGACAGGCGCGCCTGTGTCAAGGCAATTCGCTCACTGCGCGCCGACGGTCTGTACACGCCGCCGACAGAGCACGGCACGCTCCTGCTGCCTTTCACGGGTGGTGGCGGCAATTGGGGCGGTGGCGCCTTTGACCCGTCGCGGAATCTCTTCGTCGTCAACATGTCGAACTTGGCGCATCTCATTCAGCTCATCCCCGCGGACAAGGTCGCCGAAGCCGAAGAGATCATGCACGATTCCGAAATCGCGCCGCAGACGGGCGCGCCGTTCGGCATGAGGCGCGACTCTTGCTCTCTCCGTTCGACCTTCCGTGTACGCCGCCGCCGTGGGGCATTCTGGCGGCGGTCGATCTCGAGGATGGAGAAATCATCTGGCGACGCGCGTTGGGAACCATCGAGGACCTGACCGGCGGTTTTGCCAAGTTCGAGCTCGGCACGCCAACAATCGGCGGCCCGATGATTACGGCGGGCGGACTCGTCTTTATCGGCGCTACCCTCGATTATTATCTCCGCGCCTTCGACGTCTCCACAGGCGAGGAGTTGTGGAAGGCCCGGTTGCCTGCCGCAGCGACGGCGACGCCGATGACGTTGAATGGAACGGCCGACAGTATGTCGTCATATTTGCCGGCGGATACTCAAACATTGACGCGCCGCCGGGTGATGAGCTGATCGCTTTCGCGTTACCGGATTGATTACTCCAGACTCCTACTCAGTTG
>CAWIWZ010000002.1:0-34123 GCA_963839885.1 uncultured Gammaproteobacteria bacterium | reverse complement strand
AAGTTGATCGCCGACGCGGCCGTTAGGCGATCCGACGCAGATGGAGATTCGTGAGGCTGCCGATGTCCTAGTCCGAAACCGCTAGCGCGCATTCATGGAGCTTCATGGGTCTGGCTGAGATTGCCAGTCCCTCCAGTACTTTCCGAATCGGACCGCGAACGCTTTCGGCTTCTCTTCATAGATGCGGCGGCCGAGCACGACGGCTTTGCCTTGCAACTCGCTGCGGCAGCGGTCGACCAATGCAATGAGCGCGCTGCTCGCCGCTGAGTTTTGGAAGGCTTTTTCGTTTTCCAACGTCTTTTCTCGCAACACAGCCAAATCGTGATCGTCACCGAGGTAATCGGCCAGCTTGTGCACTTGATCGGCAAGCTCGCCGACAAGTCCAGGCCACAACGGCTGCAGAACCCGCAACTGGTGCCACAGGTATTTAACTTGTTTACGCCACTCATGTAGCTTTTCCACGGAGCAGTCGGTCTCCGCAACTGCGAGTGCCTTGCGTCCATTGCGATAGGTTCGCTTGAGTGCCGGGCCGATGACGCTCCATCCGTGGCGGCCGACGCGCCAGCGAGCAGCCCGTTCGCAGCTTTTCTGAAGTGCAATGCGTTGGGGCCTTAACCCAGGCGGCCGCTTGAGAATGCGTCGGCGCGCATCAGTGCGTTGGCGTCGCAAAGCGCGCTTCAAGCCGTCCACCGGTAAGGCACGCGCAGGCGCCCCGTAGCGCTCCACCAATTTGTCGAGCGCATCGATCAGCGCCTTGCCGTCTCGAACTTCGCTAAGTGGCCTAGCCGTATCGCGCAGAGCAGAATTCTCCCGCTCGTAGGTGGAGTCACCTAGGGGGTCGCGCAGGAGTCGCAAGGTCGCGCGAGCTTTCTTTAGCTCTTTGCGTGCCGCGTGAACGTTCCGGTCGGAGACCTTCGATCCCTGAAGAGAGTCGAGAGCTTTGGCAATGCGTCGCCGCGCTATGCGACGGACACCTTGCGTGCCGGGCTCGGAGCGGCTTAGCTCGAGTGTGGCCTTGCTCATTTGTCGGCAGCCTGAGCGAACGCGCGCATGGCTTTTTTCAGCAGCTTCTCTGCCGCCTGCGGTCCCAGCCTTCCGGTCGGCGTGAACTTACGCCCATGGGCGCGATTGTATGAGACAAAGAAATGTTCGATCTCGCTCAATCGGTCATCACCTAGTTCGTCAATGCTTTGAACTGCAGGCCTATTTACGGGTGTTTCGGCAACGGCAATTAATCGGTCGTTCTGGATCGTCTTGCGCTTCTCCTTTTGCTTGGCGCAAAGCACACCGACAAGACGTACCGTGATAAGGCACCCCGGAAACGTCGGGGCATCCATGAGCACGAGCACATCGAGCGCATCGTCGTCCTCGGCGCGGGTGCGCGGAATGGAGCCGAAATCATAGGGAAACTGCAATCCGGCTGGTAGGACCCGACTCAGGCGGAAGAGCCCTAACGCCTCGTCGTACTTGTATTTGTTATGGCTGCCTTTCGGGGTATCGATAATTACATTTATCCGCTTCGAGCGTGACTCGAACGTTTCAATCTCGTGCAGGCGAAAAGGCTTCATGCCAGCGCAAACTTACAACGATGCATGCGCATCGCGATGTCAGGCAGGAAGACCTTGGGCGCGTAGGACTATGTGTGCAGTGGAACTCGTCAGCTAACAGCGAATCTGAAGCGAGGCGATTTGATCGTCGACCAGCGCGAAGTGGAAATTGGCGGTAATCGGACTGCCGGGAAACTTGCCACTGAGCTGGGCTTTAAGAGTCGCGTTTCCATGCACATATGTTTCAATCGCCTGGGGTAGTGGAATTTCCATGTCAATGGCCTCTTCAACTCCTTTGTTTTCGAAGGAGATTCTAACTCGCCGCCTCTAGTTGGGATTTCGTATTACAAGAAAATTGGGGAACTCACCGGCATTCCCAGTGTCCGCTAAACCGCACGCTTCGTGATCATTGTGGCCCGCGACGTCGCGAACCGTCGCTCGCGCGAGGCCACGTAATCCGAATGCGCAATCAAGCGTTTAACGCCAACTGAGGAGAATATCGATGAACTACGTCCAAGGATTCGTGACACCGGTGCCGACCGCCAACAAGGAAAAGTACCTCAAGCAAGCGTCGGACGCCGTGCAGCTGTTCAAGCAGTTCGGCGTAAAGCGGATGGTCGAAGGCTGGGGCGACGATGTGCCCAAGGGCAAGGTGACCGATTTCCAGGGTGCGGTACAGGCCAAGGATGACGAGACTGTCGTCTTCTCCTGGATTGAGTATCCCGACAAGGCGACTTACGAGGCCGCCAACAAGAAGATGATGGACGACCCGCGCATGAAGGAGATGTTTGCGAACATGCCGTTCGACGGCAAGCGCATGATTTTTGGCGGCTTCGATTCGATCGTCGACGAAGCCGGCCGAGGCTCCTCGGGTTATGCCGACGGTTACGTAGTGCCTGTCCCCAAGGGCAACAAGCAGGTCTATCGGGAGATGGCCGCCAAGGCGGCAGACGTATTCAAGGAATATGGCGCGACGAGAGTCGTCGAAGCCTGGGGCGACGACGTGCCCGAGGGCAAGGTTACGGACTTCAGGCGCGCCGTGAAGGCCCAGGAAGGCGAGAATGTGGTCTTCTCGTTCGTTGAATGGCCCGACAAGGCGACCCGCGACGCAGCCTGGCCGAAGATCATGGAAGACAAGCGCATGACAAATCGCGACAAGATGCCGTTCGACGGGAAGCGCATGTTCTGGGGCGGCTTCAAGCCGATCCTCGACGAATAGCGGGAGGCCCAGAAGGAAGCGAGCCGCGTTGCGGCTCGCTCCATCCCAATCCTAAGATAAAAAAAGGGGCCGACTGATGTCGGCCCCCTTGCAGGCTTGAAAGGTATTGACCTTAGAACTTCACACCGACCCGGGCGTAGAAGAATGTCATCGGAAATGGAATTCTGTCCGATGCTAAAAGACGGTACCACGTGGGCCAGTGCATCCAGCATGTTTCCAGAAGCTGGATTCCCAAGTTAGGTGCCGCTGATGATGTCGCTCGGCGCCGAGGACTCCGCCGCCGTCCGGTCCGTACGCCGCGTGCCGGTAACAATGACTTCAGTGAGCGCAATCGCGCGATCCGACTCTTGGTCCGTAGAGTCGGGTGGTTTGTCTTGAGCAGTCGCAATACCGCCAATCGCGAATGCGACCGCTGCTGCCACCAGAGATACCGGACGCGGCCGAAATATGCTGTTCATGCGTTTTCCCCCTTCCCTACCCGGCATCGCCGGGCTGTTGTTAAGTTTCAGTTCCTACGGAATGCGATGTTCGCGCAACTTCTGAATGGCCGCCTAGGATCCAAAGCAGACAAGTGCGGACCGTCGCCTGGACGGCGACTGGCCGGGATATTCAACCATTACGGAGGCTGACCGATCAGCAAGGCTTCGACGATGATGGATTCAATCTTAGGACTTTGTCCGACAGATTCGGACGACTCCCGGGCATAGCGTGTCATCCGCGCCCTCATGAAAGGGAGGGGCGAGGAAACAGGGAGCAGGAGGAGAGTGGGTGTAGGACGGCCGCTCTCCAAAGGGAATCAATCTCTGGAGGACACTTCCATGCGACATACCCTGTTGGGAATGGCGAGTTGCGCGCTTGCGCTCTCGCTCGGTGTGGGAGCGGCAGATGCCGCTGCCAATAGCGTGAAGTTCAAGGCGACCCGGGACATTGCGGTCGATAGCGTGACCGGAAAGTTCCGGAAACCAAATGCCGCGGAAATCGAAAAGCTGGTCGGGGACCTCAGGGCCATGACCAGACGCCCGGTTGCGGCTGCGATGACCAGCACTGCCCGCGATACCGGCGGAATCACCGCGAAGCTCGATGGCCAGTTTGGAGGGGTTGTCCTGGCGCGGCCCAGGGCCGACGGCAGCATCGAAACGCGTTGCGTCTTCACTTTTGAAGAGGGCGCCTCGTTCCTTGGCCTCGTTGCCGACGACTCGAAATAAGGGAGAGTGCAAACATGAGCAGGAAAAATTCCACGAAGCTCAGCGCGCTTACCCTGAGCCTGATGTTGGGGGTCATGGCCAATGGCCAGGCCGCGGCTGACGCAACCATTGTCATCGTGAATCTCGACGGCCCGGGGGAGGGGTTCAATGACCCGACGCGCTCACCGCCGGTGGGAGGCAACAAGGGTAAGACGCTCGGACAACAGCGGCTGAACGCATTCCAGCACGCCGCGGAAATCTGGGGAGGGACGCTCGATAGCAACGTCGTGATCCGCATTCAGGCCGCATTCAATCCGCTGGCAGCGGGAATCCTGGGAAGCGCAGGCGCCATTTCGGTATCCCGCGACTTCAGCGGCATTGGGCAGTTTCCGGGCGCTGAGTTTCCCGCTACGTGGTATGGCGCGGCCCTCGCCAACAAGCGTGCGGGTGTGGATCTCGAGCCGACCGGCAACGACATCAATGCCCAGTTCAACAGCAACTTCAATTTCTACCTTGGCCTCGATAACAAGCACGGGGTACTTCCGGACCTGGTGGCAGTGCTGCTGCACGAGTTCGCGCACGGGCTGAACTTCCAGGCGTTCTACAACACTTCCAACGGCAAGCCCTTTCTCGGGCACACCGATATCTACGCCCGATATCTGCTTGACAGGACGGTTGGTCTTACGTGGCCCGACATGACGAATGGGCAAGTGGCCGCATCCGCGATCAATTTCGGCAATCTGGTATGGAGCGGCAACACGGTCACGGAGGCGGTGCCTGTCGTTCTGTTCTTGGGAAGCCCGCAAGTGAATGTCCTTTCACCGCCTGCGATCGCCCGAACCTATCAGTTTGGTACCGCGGCATTTGGCCCACCCGTCGGCAGTCCTGATGTCACCGCTCCGGTGGTTGCGGCTGAAGACCCTGCGGATGCGGCAGGTCCTGCGACAACCGACGGTTGCAGCGCATTCACGAACGCGCTCGCGATCGACGGCAGCATCGCGTTGATCGAGCGAGGCACCTGCGGCTTCGCATTGAAGGCCAGGAACGCCACCACCGCCGGCGCCAGTGCCGTCATCATCTACAACAATGCAGCGAATGCGGGAGCTGCACCGCCCGGAATGGCGGATGATGGAATCAATGGCGAGTTCGTGACGATACCGACTGTGAGCTTGACGCGGGCCGATGGCTTGGCGATCGTCGGCCAACTCGGTGCGGGCGTCACAGCGCAGCTCATTGTCGACCCGAACGTTCGGGCCGGAGCGGATCCGGAGGGCAGGGCGCGGCTGTATGCGCCGAACCCTCTCGTCGGCGGCTCGTCGGTCTCTCACTACGACTCCATTGCGAGGCGCAACCTCTTGATGGAGCCGGCGATCAATCCGGACCTGACGCACGAGGTATCAGCCCCGGATGACCTGACTCACGAGCTGTTCCTCGACATCGGCTGGTTCCCGGATTCCGACCTGGATGGCGTTGCCAACGCTTCGGATCGCGTGGCCAATTCGGTCTTCACCCCGACGATCGCAATCGACCGCATCGACACAGGTGTGCCGAATAAGCTCCTCGACGACGGAAGCACCATGTCCGACGTCATAGCCGATCAGGCGGCTGCGGCACGGAATCTCCGCCAGTTTGTCGGCGCCGTCACCAAGCTTGCGGAAGGCTGGAGGCAGGAAAGTCTGATTACGCGTGCCCAGAAGGACGCGATCATATCGGCAGCCTCCAGGTCGAAGAGTCTGTAAGTGGCAAGGTCAGGTTCGTTCTTCAAGGGTTGGCACTTTGCGTGCCAACCCTTTTTTCTTAATTGATATTTACCGTGCAGCAAGCTCAGTCAAACAGTTGATCAGGGCTTCGTCCGTCATCGCGCCGCCCGGCTAACCGGTTGATGCAGTTCAGGTTGCAGAGCCGAGCTCGCAGCCGCTGGCGATTCATGCCACAAGATGTAAACTCCGCGAAACGTGGGGCCATGCCAGCCAGATTTTCGATACTGCAGATCGGCAAAGTTCTCTTCGCCCCTGGCGAAGTGTTCAGCGCCGTCGCGGCGGAATCCCCGCCAGCAGCCCGCGTGTTTTTCCGTTTCGCGCTATGGATCAGCCTGCTGCCGCCGCTCTTCGCCTATGCCGGGACGGTCACTTTCGGCTGGCGCCTTGGCGTCGAGCCGGTATTTTTCCCGCAGCCCGTGGTTTTCGCCCTCTGTGCCGCGTATTTTGCGGCACTACTGCTGGGGTTACTGAGCAGCGCAGTGATTGCGCGCTGGATGGCCGCGACCTACGACGCGAGCCAGTCGTTCGGCCGCTGCCTGGCCCTGATGGCGATCGTCTGCGCGCCGCTCGCAGTCGGCAGCGTTATCCACCTTTACCCGCATGCCTTTCTGAATGTGCTGGTGCTGGTGCCGGTACTTATCTGGTGCGTATTTCTCCTCTATCGCGGGCTCCCGGTCGTGCTCAGCACTGGGCCGAATCGCGGAGTGATGATGGCCTCGGCCCTGCTTGCCTATCTGATGGTGGCGATCGTCAGTCTGCTTGGCGTTACAGTCGCATTGTGGGGCAGCGGAATTGGACCGCGGATCGGTACCTGACGTGACGCACTACGAGGACCGCGTCGTCACGGCATTCACGTATTGCTCCGTGTTCTGGGCATTGCTCGGAATGACGGCCGGCGTATATGTCGCGGCCGAGCTCGTCTGGCCGACGATCGACAACGGTTGGGCCGCCTTGTCGTTTGGCCGCCTGCGCACGGCACATACGACCCTCGTGCTCTTTGGATTCGGTGTTTCGGCCCTGATCGGGACCGCGTTCTACACTGTGCAGCGCACGTCGCACGTTCGGCTGTTCGCGCCCAAGCTTGCCTGGGCCGTGTTCTATGCCTGGCAGGCAACCATCGTGCTCGGCGCGGTCTCGATCCTCGCCGGCTGGAATGCGGGCAAGGAATATGCGGAACTCGAATGGCCGTTCGACATCGCGATCGCCGCGGCGTGGGTCAGCTTCGCGGTCGTATTCTTTGGCACGATTGCGAAGCGCAAGGTCGAAGCGATCTACATTTCCAATTGGTTCTACGGTGCGCTGATCATCGTCGTGGCGATGTTGCACATCGTCAACAGCCTGGCGCTGCCGGTCACAATTGGAAAATCCTATTCGTTGTTCGCGGGCGCCCAGGATGCCGTCGTGCAGTGGTGGTACGGCCACAATGCTGTCGGCTTCCTGCTGACCGGCGGATTTTTAGGGATGCTCTACTACTTCCTTCCGAAACAGGCGGAGCAGCCGATCTGGAGCTACCGGCTTTCGATCCTAGCGTTCTGGGCCTTCGTCTACACCTACATCTGGGCGGGGCCGCACCACCTGCACTATCACGCGATTCCGGAATGGCTGCAGTCGCTCGGCATGGTCATGAGCCTGATCCTGCTCGCGCCGTCCTGGGCGACGCTGGTCAACGGCATCATGACTGTCAGCGGCGCGGCCAAGAAGCTGAAGACCGATCCGGCGTTGAAGTTCATCGTGCTGGCGCTCGCTTTCTACGGGCTCGCGACGTTCGAGGGACCGATGCTCGCGATCAAGAGCGTCAATGTATTCAGCCACTTTACCGAGTGGACTATCGGTCACGTGCATTCGGGAGCGCTCGGCTGGAACGCGCTGATCACGTTTGGCACGTTCTATTTCATGGTGCCGCGCATGGCGGGGGCACCGCTCTATAGTGTTCGACTCGCGAACATCCACTTCTGGCTGGCGCTTGCCGGCACGGTGCTGTACGTGCTCGCAATGTGGGGCGCCGGCGTGTCACAAAGCTTGCTGTGGCTGTCGCTCGATAACATCGGTGAGGTTCGCTTCAGCTTCAACGACGTGATGGCGGCGATGAAGCCGTACTACCTGTTGCGTTTCTGCTCGGGGCTTGTGTTTCTGACAGGTGCGGTGCTGATGGCCTGGAATCTCGCGAAGACCGTCGCCGGCCGGCGGACGGTTCTGGTCGCGCCGCCCGCTGTCGTGCCGGCCGGAGTGCCTGCATGAGCTGGTTGTCGCTGCACCACCGGCTCGAGCGCAACGCGGGACTGCTGATCTTCGGTATCCTGCTGGTGTCCGCGATCGGCGGGATGGTGCAGTTGCTGCCGATCGTCACGGAAGACGCACATGGGCACGGACCGTCGGTGTCGGTCCCCTATTCAGCGCTCGAGCTCGAAGGACGCGATATCTACATTCGCGAGTCCTGCAGCACCTGCCACACGCAGCAGATCCGGCCGCTGCTCGCCGAGGTCAAGCGATACGGCCCGTATTCACGCGCCGAAGAGTTCGCGTACGACCGCCCATTCCTGTGGGGATCGAAACGCACCGGTCCCGATCTGCATCGCGTCGGCGGACGCTACAGCGATGTCTGGCACCGCCTGCACCTGCTCGATCCGCGTTCGGTCGTTCCAGCGTCGATCATGCCAGCCTATCCGTGGCTCGCGAGCCATCCGGCAGATCGCCACGGCAGCATCCAGGAGCGCATGCTCACTCTCTCAACGCTCGGCCATCCGTATTCCTCGGAAGACATTGCGACGGCGCCGGCGGCGCTCGAAGGTAAGTCCGAACTCGACGCGGTGATCGCCTACCTGCAGGCGCTGGGACGCAGCAGCGCCGGGAAGCCGCAACCGTGACCTGGTTCATCTTCGTCGGGGACATGCTGGTGATGGCATTCATGATCCTGGTCGTTGTCTGGGTTTCGATGCGCTCTACGCGCGACCGGCTCGATGCCGCAGCGCGCATCCCGCTCGAGGACGAGGAAAGCCGTGGCTGACCTGCCATCGGAATTCTGGGGCGGTTGGATCGCTACGATCACGGTTGCGAGTTTCATCGCGCTGCTATGGCTCGTGATCGACGTCTATCGCAGCGGCCCTGACGGGAACGAGGAGCAAGTCTGGGACGAGACGCTGCGCGAAGGGGCCAAGCCGGCGCCGATCTGGTGGTTCTGGTTCATCCTGGCCCTGATGATTATCTCGGTGATCTACGTGATGCTGTATCCGGGCCTCGGCAGGTACCAGGGCGCGCTCGGCTGGTCGATGGGCGGAAGGATCGAGGAGCGATTCGTCGATTACGAAGTGCAATTCGGCACACAGCGCAGGGTCATCCTCAAGCTGCCGCTTGCCGAGCTCGCCAAAAGCGATTCGGCCATGCGATCCGCCTGGCGCGTGTTCAATAACAATTGCAGTTCCTGTCACGGACGGGAGGCGGCCGGTCAGGCGCAGCAGTTCCCGGACCTGACGGACGCTGACTGGCAATGGGGCTCGGACGAATCGCAAATCATCGAGACGATTCATTCGGGTCGTCAAGCGGCGATGCCCGGATGGCTTGCGGTTGCCGGTGAAGCCGGCGTCAGCCACCTTGCCGACTATGTGCTGACCTTATCGAGTGGCGAGACGGACACCGCCACAGTTGTCAACGGCGGCACATTGTTCCAGCAGTTTTGCGTGGCCTGCCACGGTCCGGACGGTGCCGGCAATCCTCAGTTGGGCGCACCGGCACTCAATGATCGCGTCTGGACCTACGGCGGCGCGCGCACGCAAGTGGTCGATTCAATTGCGAATGGTCGCAATGGAGCGATGCCGGCTTTCGGCACGCGCCTCGACGAAACACAGATTCGCCTGCTTGCAGCCTGGCTCAAAGCCGGGGCTGGCGACCGTTAAAAGCGTCTGACGAAATGGCGTTATCTCGCGCTGACCCATCGATTAACCGTAGGAACTTGTTGCTCTTAATGATGTGCCGCACAAGCTCCATGACGAGATATCCAAGTAGAACGGCTATCGTCCATTCGAGCCACTCGGGCAGCCGGTGCACAACCACAGTCTGTCGCGGCAAGATCCCGAAGAGGTTCTTGAGCGCTCTGCGCTCGACCGAATGATAGGTTGTCAGCACCATCACGAGCGAGCCGGCGACGTAACCGACAAAATTGCTGAGCGCGGTATTGACGCACAGCTGCTGCAGCTTCCGGCGACTGAGCGTGTTACGAATGAATTCGCGCATTGACTAAGACTAGAAAACTTCGACCTTTTGAGCGCAGGTCCGGCGTCACAAAATAGAGTCAAAAACAGAGTCCGGTGACATAAGTCGTTCAGGATGACTCGTCTTCCTCTACCGCTTCGGTCGCGTCTTCGGCGGGCGGCGCATCCAGCGGCAGCGCGGCGGTCAGCCGCGAAAGCCCCGAATGATCGGTCAAGTCGAGCGTGAGTGGTGTGATCGATATGTAGCCACGTTCCATGGCCCACAGGTCGGTGCCGGGCTCGATCTGCTCGATCGGCGCGACGGCGAACCAGAAGTGCTTTCGGCCCATCGGATCCTCGCCGGGAACGACGCGGCCGTCGTAGTGGCGTACGGCCTGCCGGGTCCAGGTCATGCCGCGCGGCGTCAACGGCAAATTCACGTTGACCAGACGCGGCGAGGCGTCGGCCAGCAGAACGCGGAGCACCCGCTCGACGTGCGGTTCGAGCGCGTCGTAATTCGGCTCCGCTCCGTCCGGCGCACCCGACGGCGCGCTGAACGCGATGCCACGGATGCCGAACAGCGTCGCCTGCTTCGCGGCTGCCAGCGTGCCCGAGTGCCAGATGCCGTTGCCCAGGTTGACGCCCTGATTGATGCCTGAGAGAACGATGTCGACGTGATCCCAGTTGTGCACGCCCAGCGCGACGCAATCGGCGGGGGTTCCGTTCACCCGCCACGCCTCAATCCCGCGAATGTGGGTCGCACGCCGGTAGGTCAGCGGCCGCGCGATAGTGATCGCGTGACTGGCCGACGATTGCTCGACGTCGGGCGCAACGACGCGCACGTCGCCGAAGCGCGACGCAACACGCGCAAGGGCCGCTATGCCGGGACTATGGATGCCGTCGTCGTTGGCGACTAGGATGCGCATGCCGGGTTGATCCTGCGATTGACGTGGTGCTACCGATGAAGATTACCCTGATTCACAACCCGAGCGCCGGAGACGGCCAGGACGTGAAAAGTCTCGTCCGTCTGATCACCGATGCCGGCCATGAAGTAAGTCACCAGTCGAGCAAGCAGGATTGGGAGCGGCTGCTGAAGAATCGAGTCGACCTGGTGGTGGCCGCCGGCGGCGACGGAACGGTTCGCAAAGTGGCGCTGGCGGCGGCCATTCATGCGCTGCCGTTTGCGGCGATTCCGATCGGCACAGCCAACAACATCGCGAAGACGATCGGTGTGCTCGGAAATGCGGACGAACTGATCGAAACCTGGTCGACGTCGCCTCGTTCCGAGCAGCCGTTCGATCTCGGCGAGGTGGTCGCGCCGTGGGGCCGTGAGCGTTTCGTCGAAGGCGTCGGCGGCGGACTGGTGGCCGATCTGATCAGCCGCGAGGAAGAGATTGCCGCCGATGCGACGCTACTGGGTAGCGAGACTGATCGCGCCCTGCACCTGCTGGCCGAGCTCGCGCGCGAGGCGCCGGTGCGCCACTGGCAGGTCCGAGCAGACGACATCGAACTGTCCGGCGAATACTTCGCAGTCGAGGTGCTCAACATCCGGTTCGTCGGCCCCAACCTGCCGCTGGCCCCCGGCGCCTTTCCGGGCGATGGTCTCCTCGACGTCGTTCTGCTCGGCGAGACGGATCGTGAGCCGTTGCTTGCCTACCTCGAGAACCGAATGCATCAGGCCAGCGGCCAACTGCCCGAGCTGCGCGGCACGCGTGCCCGGCAGATCGAGATTGTCGCGCCTGCCGGAGTGCGGTGGCATCTGGACGACCAAAACTGGCCTTCGGTGGAGCCGCCCGCCGATGCAGCAATGCTGACCGTGCGCTGCCTGGCGGGCGCAGCGACATTCGTCGCGGCGCCGACTCGTCAATGAAGTCCTGAAGGGGTGCGCGGACAGCAAATCCGCGTGTTGGCGGTTCGATTCCGCCATTGGCCAACATCCCTTAGAACACCAGTTTCCCGAGCATGACGCCAAAGATGAGAATGACGAGAAAAATCGTCAATGCCAGGAAGAACAGGACCTTTGCGATCGACCGAGATCCGGCAGCGATTCCCGAAAAGCCAAACAACCCGGCGACCAGGGAGATCACGAAGAAAATGATGGCCCATTTGATCATTGTCGTTGCTCACGAATTTTCTGCGACGAAGTGAACGCCATCATCGCGCACCCGGTTCACCGACCCTCTTCGAAAGGCGTGCCAGTTGGTGTCGGATTCGACCGACAATGGACCTTGGGAGCAACTCAACAGTAGATTCCGCCCCTGGCCACCATTCCCGCCTCGGTTTTAAAATTCTGAGAACGCGTTTGGGCATATGCTCAACAGTGAGCGATAGGGGCTCTACTTTTGAACCGTTACAAGGGGTCTGCCTGGGAGGCAGGAGGTGCGGTGATGTCACTAGGGTGGTTGTGGGGCATCTTCTTCGTTGGGGGGACGGTGTTGATCGCGGTCGCGGGCACTGTCCTGGCACGGCGCTGGGTCAGCGTGGAAGTTCTCAAACTCAACAACGAGGTGGCCGGCTTCATCTATGGCGTCATCGGGGTTCTTTACGCCGTGTTGCTTGGATTCACGGCCATCATCGTCTGGGAGCAGTTCGATAAAGCACAGGCCGGAGTCGACCAGGAGGCAAATGAACTTGCCGACCTGTACCGCGATGCGCAAGCCTTTCCAGACGCCACCCGGAAAAAGCTGGAATCTCAACTCCGCGCCTACGCCAGGCTCGTAGTGGAGAAGGAATGGCCGGCCATGGCCGAACGGACATCAAGTCCTGAAACCTGGGAAATGTACAACCAGCTTTGGCGCACCTACCACCGGTTCCAACCGCAGAATGATCATGAAAGGACCTGGTATGCGCAGTCGCTCACGCGGCTGAATCAATTGGGCGATCAGCGCCGGCTGCGCCTGCTGAGCAGCCAATCGAAGGGCATACCCGTCGTGATGTGGGTCGCGCTACTTGGCGCCGGCGGCATCACGATTGGCTTCAGCTTCCTTTTCGGCACGAGAAGCGCCACAGCCCAGGTATTGATGACCTCTGCTCTCGCAATGACAATCGCGCTCGTGCTGGTCTCGATCCTGGCGTTGGAGGAACCGTTTGCGGGGATTACCCGCGTGGACCCTGATGCGTTCAATCAGGTTGCGGACATCTTCGACATCTGGAGCCGGTCTGAAGTCGGTCAGTCACGCTAGTGGTGGAGCGTTGAAAATCCGCGTGTCGGTCCTGCTGGGTCTACTCGCCGCGGGAATCGCGGATGCAGCGGAACCGCCGCCCTTGCTCGATGAGCAGATAGTCACTGCGTTGGTCGGCGAGCTTTCCGGGGAGTCCGCAAAGCACAATCTCGATGTGATTTCCGGCGCCCACCGCATGCGCGCGTCGCAGGGCTTCCGCGACGCGGCGAACTTTATAGCGGATCGCTTGCGCGACTATGGGCTCGAGGACGTCGAGATCCTCGAGTTCCCGGCGGATGGAAAGACCATGTTCGGGACACAGAAGTCGCGGCTCGCCTGGGACGTCGAATCGGCCGAACTTTGGGAACTCGCCCACACGAACGGCGCATGGACGAGGTCCGAACGAATCGGGCATTGGGAGTCGGTGCCGCTTGCGCTCGCAGAGGACAGCGAGAGTGGCGACGTCACCGCCGCTCTGGTCGATGTCGGCACCGGGATCGAGCCGGCGGACTACCGGGGAAAAGACGTGCGCGGCAAGCTCGTCCTCGTGTCATCGCAGCCCGAGGACGTGCAGGCCCTTGCCGTCGACCAGCATGGAGCTGCCGGCATCGTGAGCTACGCGCAGAACCAGCGCACCGCCTGGAGCGGCGACGACCCGAATCTGCTCCGTTGGGGGCATCTCGACAGCTTTGCAAAAATACCGACGTTCGCATTCATGGTCACCATGAAGCAGGCGCGGTCGTGGCAATCCCGGTTGGTGGCCGGTGAAACCGTACAGCTGCATGGGCACGTAGAGGCCCGCCGCCACATCGGGCACTACGACATTGTCACGGCCCGTATCCGGGGTACCAATCCCGGCCTTGCGGATCAGCAGATCGCGTTCAGCTGTCATCTGGACCATCCGCATCCCGGAGCGAACGACAACGTGAGCGGCTGCGCGACGATACTGGAAGTCGCTCGCACCCTTGCCAAGCTCATTCGCGAGGGCCGGCTCGCACGGCCGCAGCGGTCGCTGCGCTTCATTTGGCCACCTGAAATCGAGGGCAGCACGATACTGCTGAACGCGCGGCCAGATTTCGCCGAGCACATCGCGGCCGTCGTGCACATGGACATGGTCGGTGGCGGGCCGGAGACCGGGGCGGTCTTTCATGTGACGAGATCGCCCGCGAGCTTGCCGACCTTCGTGAATGATGTGGCGGAAGCATTCGCGGAATTCGTGAATGAGCAGTCGCTGGCGCATGCCAGCGGCGAGTGGGTGCACTATCCGTTGGTTGCGCCGGAAGGCGGCAAGGGCGCGCTGCTCGCGCAGAAGAGCCAGTTCACCGGGGGCAGCGACCACGAGGTGTACACCGACAGCGCATTCCGGATACCGGCGATTTACCTGAACGACTGGCCGGACCGCTACATCCATACCGATCATGACCTGCCGGCGAACATCGATCCGACGAAGTTGAAGCGGGCGGGATTCATTGGTGCCGCCTCCGCCTGGTATCTCGCGAATCTCGATGAATCGGATATCCCAGGTCTCTCGAGTCTGCTGGAGCGAAAGCAGCTCGAACGCACGGCAGACATGGTGGGGCTGCGTGCCGCCGCCTCGGCGGACGAGTCCGACGCGCAGACACGTTTCCACTGGGCGTACGAACGCGGCGTGATCGACTCGATCAATCGCTTCGTGCCGCTGGCATCCGAGCAGGGCGCCGCTCTTGCGGCCAGGCTCCGGACCCTCGAATCAGCCTATGGCAGCGGCGGCGAGCCAACACGCGCAGCGGCGGAGGGCGCGCCTGTCTATCGGCGCAATCCCACTCCGAAAGGGCCAATGGCCGTTTTCGGCTACGACTACCTCGCCGACCATCTCGGCGCGGAGCGGGCCAAAGCACTCGAACTCCCGCGCTTTGAGGGATTACGTGGGGACGGTGCGGTCTACGCGCTCGAGGCCCTCAACTTCGTGGACGGCGTGCGCACCGTGCAGGCGATCCGGGATGCGTTGTCGGCGGAATTCGGACCGATTCCCATCGGACACGTGGAAAGATATCTGCAGGCGCTCGAGGAAATCGGCGTGCTGCGGCGTAACTGACAACTCAGGACTTGAACGGCTTTCCCGTGCCGAGGTGATAGGGCATCCTGAACCGACCGCTTGCACGACGCGTCTTGGCTAGCGCCGTCGAGCACAGCCCCGCATCAGGGGGCTCGTCCGGCACGGCGCCCAGGAACCCCGGCGCGCTCCGGGGCTGAATTTCCTGTTCGAGGTCATAGGCCATTGCGAGCAGCTGCGGCTCCTGCAGGAATCCGGCGTACATCCACAGGCCGGCTGGCTTGCCTTCCGGCGTGAGACCGACCGGCACGGCGATGTTGGGGTAGCCCGCCACGGCCGCCGGTGCCGACGCGAAGCTATAGCTGGGCGCGATGATCGCATCGACGACGTCGTCCTGCAGCACGCGATCGATGCCCTCGGCCCGCGTCAGTTGCAGGCAGAGCGCGCGGGCATCCAGATAGGCGGGATCGCTCAGATCGCCGCTCGTGGACTCGGCGAGCTCGAAAAGCTCCTGACCGAAATACCGCATTTCCTCCTCGCAGTGCGCGAGGTTGAAAGCGATCAGGTCCGCGAGCGTGCGCAGCGAGGTGTGGCTCACACCTGCGAGGTACTCGGCGATGTGTACCTTGAACTCGAAGAGCAGCACTGTGAATTCCGCGTCGAAAAACGCGAACGCATCGCCAGTATCAACTTCGACGATCGTGGCTCCGAGGCTCTCCATCGCGTCGATGCCCTGCTGCGCCACGGCGACCAGGTCGGGCTCACCGCCGTATGCGGGCGTGAAGTAGCGCTGGTCAACGCCGATACGCTTGCCCGCGAGCGAACCGCGCTGCAGGAATTGCGTGTAGTCCGCAGGCAGTGTGTGGCCGGCTACGGGTGGGACAGGTGACTGCATGGCTCCAAGCAGAATCGCCGCGTCCGTGACCGTCCGGCACATCGGCCCGGCAGTGTCCTGGCTGTGGGCGATCGGGATGATGCCGTCGCCTGCCAGGAGCCCGACAGTCGGCTTGAGTCCCACGACGAGGTTGTTGCCGGCCGGGCAGACAATGGACCCGTCGGTTTCGCTGCCCACGGCCCCTGCGCACAGGTTGAGAGCGGGCGCCACAGCGGACCCCGAACTCGATCCGCAGGGGTCGAAGCTCAGGAGGTACGGCTCTCGCGTAAAGCCGCCGCGGGCGCTCCAGCCGTTGAACGGCGCGAAACCGCGGAAGTTCGCCCATTCGGACAGGTTGGCCTTGCCGAGGATGACCGCCCCCGCACTGCGCAATTGCCTGGCGACTGTCGCGTCCGCAGGCACGTGGCTGTGGACGAGCGCGAGCGACCCGGCCGTCGTCTCCATGGTGTCGGCAGTTGCGATGTTGTCCTTGAGGAGTATCGGCACGCCGTGCAGCGGGCCGCGGACATGGCCGCGCCTGCGTTCGTTGTCCAGGCGCGCGGCCTGCGCGACCGCCTGGGGATTGGTTTCGATGACCGCGCCCACGAGGGGGTTAAGCGCCCGAATCCGTTTCAGATAACCGAGCGTCAGCTCGCGGCTTGTCAGCTCGCCAGTCGCCATCAACGCTTGAAGTTCGAGGATGGACTTCTCCATCCAGACCTCGTCGGCGCCGGGTCGGGCGGCCGCAGCGATCGAGGGAGTGAAAAGCGAATTCAACCCGCCAGCGAGCAGCGCCGCGCTACCTGCCGCGCCTGTGCCGAGAAACGTACGCCGGGTAACACCGTTCATAGAATCCCTCCTAATTCCTGACCCACGCGATCAGGAAATCGGCGCGGTCACGCGCCGCTCATTAACGATGCCCCCTGTATGAGCGAGAATGCTCTTGCAATCGTCGCGATGCAATTAGCAAATGCGGATGGCGCCAACCTAGACACGACTCGACTTGGTGCAGTAGTAGATTTCGCCTGCCGCCGCGGTCAACCCCATTCGCACGACATCGTCTGCGCCAACCAGGTCAGTCGGGGTCGCGATCTTTACGTCGAAACCGGCTTCCCGCAGCCGGTCCACATAATCGGTGCCGTAACTCCGCACATGAGTCGTGTGGCCGAAGGCTTTCAGGCGTTCCGCAGGCTCGACTATTGATGGATCCTCGAATGTCTTGTCAGTTATGACCGGCACGAGCAGGATTGCCCAGCCATCGTCCTTGAGCACTCGACGGAATTCGCGCATCGCCTTCCGGTCGTCCGGAACATGCTCCAGCACATGACTGCAATAGATGACGTCAAAGGAGCGCTCGGCCTGCTTGATGTCGGTGATGTCCATCTTGATCATCGCGCGCGGATTGGACAGATCGGCCGTTATGTAATTGCTGCCAAGCACGCTTCGAAATCTGGGTTCGAGCGACGATTCCGGTGCCACATGCAGCATCTTCTTGGGTTTACCGTCAAACAGGTCGGTTTGCCGAGTAAGAAAAAGCCAGAGCAGGCGATGCCGCTCGAGTGCGCCACATTGAATGCACCGTGCATCTTCCCGCGAGTTGATGCCCCCGCGACGGAATTGACGCGAATGTGAGCCGCAAACCGGGCAGAACCGCCCCTTCCTGGCGTAGACCAGGTTATCCAGGGACTTTCGCGTGCGCCGCAGGAGATTCACGAGCCAGCTCGGTAGCAAAGATGCGAGCTTTCGCATGCAATCGCCTCAATCTGCAGTGCCGCAGATTGTAGCGGAGTGAGAGTTTCATCACATTTGTTGCGCCTCACAATCCGCGTGCCGGGATTGACAGTGCCAATTCGGATGTTGCTGATCGCCGTTCCTGACATTGCGGCGTCCGTCACATTGCCCTTCGCTGGGGCCTGACAGGATCTCGTTGTCTGCTGTTGCCGACACTGCGGCAACCTGCGGAATTGAAGCCGTGTTGTAAGCCATTGCCGACTGTGGCTCCGGCCAGCCACGAGGACCGCCAGATGGCAATAGTGATCGTTTCAGCGGGCGCCCTGGCGAGCTCCAGGATGCGCACATTGACGATGCGTGCGCTCGCGACCGCGGCGGGCGCGCTGGCGCTGGCAGGTTTACTCGGTGGCTTCGCCCTGGGTTTCCAACTCGGCGGTGCCTCGCATGCGGACGATAGCCGAGCGCACGAATTTTCGAATCTCAATCCGGAACAGCCCGGGAGCCAGGCGCTCATCCATGAAATTGGAAGCCTGTCCGGCCGTTTGATTCGCCTGGAGGCCGCGACCGGCCGCCTGGTCAAACGCATCGGCGCGAAACCGCCGCCAGCTGTAGACGCGGCGGATTCGCCGGCCACAGTCACCGAACAACCGGCGGGCGGGCCGCTGCTCGAGCCACTATCGGGCGCTGGTTCAGGCACTGGAGCATCACTTCTGCGGCTCGATCGAGGCCTTGACCAAGTCGAGGCGAGTCTCGACAAGTTAGCTTCATTGGTTGCACGGCGCGACCTGGACCAGATGGCATTTCCGAGCCGGGCACCGATTCCCGGCGTCGTGGTTTCGTCCGGCTTCGGTCGCCGGATCGACCCGTTCACTCGACGACTCGCCCAGCACGCCGGCATCGACTACCTGGCCTGGTACGGTACATCCATACGGGCCAGCGCCGGCGGGCGTGTTCGCCGCGCCGGTCCGTACGGCTCATACGGCAAGACCGTCGAGATTGACCACGGTGATGGTCTCGTCACCCGCTATGGCCACGCATCCAAGATTCTCGTGCGGGTCGGAGACCTGGTGCTGCCCGGCCAGCAAATCGCAACGGTCGGCTCGACCGGCCGCTCCACCGGCCCGCATCTCCATTTCGAGATCCTGCGCGACGGGACGCAGGTGCATCCGCGCCTGTATCTCGCAAGCGACGAATCCTGACGCCCGCCAGTTGAGGACCGCGTCATCGACACAGGTTGGCTTACAAGCGCCAGATTCGAACCCACTGCGCCGCGTCGAGGCAGGCGGCGGTGGCAAATTGCCGCCAGCTTGGTATTGCTGCTGCTCATCGCGGGTGGCTACGGTTTCGCGGCTGACTTTTATGTGGCGGCACGTGATCTTGTTGCGTTGCGCGAAGAACGCGAGTTGCTTGCGGCCGAGGTCCAACGGCTACAGACAGAACTGGCCATGGCGAACGCAACGCGCCTTGAACTCGAGCGGCAAGCGGCGGAATTGAATGCGCAGGTCGCAGAACTCAAGGGACAGGTGGGGTTTCTGAGGGCCCGCACGGGACCCGGCATGAGCGCTGAGTAGATTTACACACGACACCCGAGGAAAGATCCATGTTCCGAAAAAAGAACACCATGGCCATTGACGTCAGCCGGCTAGCGGGCCTTCTGGCTCACGACACGTGCGTCCGAGGCGACGTGATGTTCGCCGGTGGGCTGCGGATCGACGGGCGGGTCGAAGGCAATGTTCTGGGCAAACCCGACGATCGTGGCCTCCTGGTCCTGAGCGAAAAGGGCGTCATCGTCGGTACGGTCAAAGTCCACGATGCAGTGATCAACGGTCGCGTCGAAGGAGACCTTGAGGTCGAGCATTTCCTCGAACTGCAGGTCGGCGCGCGCGTTACCGGAAATATTACCTACCGCACGTTGAAACTGGATTGTGGTGCCACCGTCGACGGCAAGCTCGTGCGATTGGGCGAGGCGCCAGCCGCCGCGGGAGCCGGCGAGGATATCGAGTCCAAAGTCCTCTCGTTCGCCAAGGCGCCCTAGTTGCTTGCAGGTCTAGACGGTCTGAAACTTCATTTCTCGCAGTGAGGCGGCGAAGCCGTACATGACTTCGTTCACCTTTGCCCAGCTCGGTAACTCCTTCATTCGGGCGAGCCAACGCTGGACGTTTGGGTAGCCTTCAAAGGTACAACCGATCAACTCTCCCGCTGTGACCAGGCAGGCGCCAAAGTAGTCGGCAATTGAGATTCGGTTGTTGGCGACGTAGTCGCCTTTGCCCAGCATGTACTGGTCGAGAATCTCCAACCAAGTCTTCGCCTTGTTCCTGCCCCATTCAATGGTGCCCTGTTGCTGGTCGTCCGTCGGTCGCTTGTGGTGCGGGAAGAGCTGGGGGTACACGAGTCCATAGCCGAAATCCCGGTAGAACTGCGTATTGAACCAGTCCATCGCCTCATCCACCTTCGCGCGTTGCTTTACGTCCTTCGGGTACTCGGGTGCTTCGAACCTGGACGCCAGGTATTTGAGGATGGCGGAGCTTTCCGCGATACGGAAATCGCCGTCTTCAAGTACAGGCACCAGGCAACACGGGTTGATCGCCGTGAAGGCGGCCCCGCGCTGTTCGCCCTTCATCAGGTCCACGAACTGTTCGGTGACTGGCAGTTTCTTTTCTGCGATGAACAGGCTGACGGGACGACACGCAGTCGAAACCGGATTCATGTAAAGCGTCAGTGCCATGCGTAATCTCCTGCACGAATTGCCTTGGCGATTGCCGGGAATAGCTTACCCGCAGCTGGGCGGTCGCTCATTATGGTACGTTTCTCGCTGGTCATTGGGAGTCGTTCCCGTGAAAAAGCGCTGTTTCGTGATCGCCGGATTGTTCAGCCTGGCTACCATCGCTGCCGCAGGTCCCCATGGCATCCAGCCGGGAGACATCAATCGCGACGGCAACGCGTGCAACGACTTCTTCGACTACGCCAACGGAACCTGGCGTCGGGAAAATGCGATTCCCGACTACATGGATCGCTGGAGCCGGCGCTGGCAGTCCGGCGAGATCAACAAGGAGCACGTGCGCGGCATCCTCGATGACGTGTCGGCCCGTCGCGACTGGCCGGTCGGGAGTGCCGAGCAGCTATCGGGCGATTTTTACGGCGCCTGCATGGATGAAGGCCGCGTCAACGAAGCAGGCATTGCGCCGGTGCAAACACTGCTGGACGAGATAGGCTCTATCAAGACCCGCGGTGACGTGCAACAACTTATCGGCCGCTTGCATGCGATCGGCGTCGACGTCGGGTTCGGGATTACTGCGGATCAGGACCTGCACGACCCGACCCAGATGATTGCGCACATCTACGCGTCAGGCCTTGGCCTGCCGGACCGCGACTATTACTTCAAGCCGGAGGACCGTTTCGTCGAAGCGCGCTCGAAATACCACGAGCACCTCGTACAGATGTTCGTTCTCGCTGGATCGACACCGGAAGCGGCGGATGCGGCCGCAAAGTCGGTGTTCGAGCTGGAAAAGCAATTTGCCGACGCAACGCTCGACAATGTCGCGAGCCGCGATCCGCTTCTGCAGGACCACAAGACGAAATTCGACGGATTGTCCGCAATGGCCCCCGATTTCGACTGGGGCGCCTACTTCGACACCGCCCGGCTGCCGCGAGTCGATCTCAACGTCACCGAGCCGAAGTTCCTGCAGGCATTCACTCGAGAACTCGCAAAAGCGCCGATTGAACAGTGGCGGAGCTATCTGGCCTGGCACGTCGTGCATACCTTCGCCGACTCCCTGTCCGCGCCATTCGTGGAGCAGGACTTCGCCTTCTATGGCAGGTACCTCAGCGGCGCCACCGAGATGAAACCGCGCTGGAAGCGCTGCGCCGAAGCGACCGATAAACAGCTCGGCGAGGCCCTCGGCCGCGCATACGTGGAAAAGTATTTCTCGCCGGAAGCGAAGACCCGCATGCAGGAAATGGTTCGGAACATCCAGCTGGCGATGCATGACACGATCGAAGGCCTGGACTGGATGAACTCCACCACGAAGGCCAAAGCGCAGGAAAAGCTTTCCACCTTCAACGCCAAACTAGGCTACCCGGACCAGTGGAAGAATTACGCCGGGGTTGCGATCAGTCGCGACTCGTACTTTGCCGATGTGGTCGCGGCCACGCGCTGGAACATCAATGACGACCTCTCGCAGATCGGCAAGCCGGTCGATCGAAGCCGCTGGTACATGACGCCGCCCACCTCAAACGCCTACTACAGTTCGTCGATGAACGAGATCGTGTTTCCGGCCGGCATCCTGCAGCCGCCGGCGTTCGACGTCACGGCGACCGATGCGGTCAATTACGGCGCGATCGGCGTGGTCATCGGCCACGAAGTCAGTCACGGCTTTGACGACCAGGGCGCGAAATTCGACGCGCAGGGCCGGCTGAAAAACTGGTGGACAGCCGCCGATAATGAGAAATTCAAGGCGCGCGGAGAGTGTGTGGTCAAGCAATTCGAGGGTTACTTCATCGAGCCTGGCATCCACCACAACGGCAAGCTGGTGCTGGGCGAATCGATCGGCGATCTCGCCGGAGCCAAGCTGGCCTATCTGGCTTACCAGAAGTCGCGCGAGGGCAAGGGGCCGGAGCCCACGATCGATGGCTTCACGCCGGAACAACAATTTTTCCTGTCCTGGGGTCAGTGGCGCGGCGACGAGATCCGCCCGGAAACGCAACGCACGATGGTTCAGGGCGATCCGCACCCGATCGCAAAGTTCCGCGTCAACGGTCCGCTGTCGAACCTGCCTGCCTTCAGCAAGGCTTTCAGCTGCAAGTCCGGTGATGCGATGGTTCGACCAAAGGCGGATCGCTGCGAGGTGTGGTAACCCGGGAATTGGACGATGTCTGCATCATCTTCGTGCTTGGTCCTACAGACGAGCGCTACGCTCACCTCTACCTTTTTCATGCGTGAATCTTACGGCGCAATGAGTCGCATGAAGGAGTTTCCTGTGAAGAAGTCTCTTATCGCAATACTTACAGTATTCACGATGGCGCTGATGCTGCCGCAAGTAGCGGCTCCACAGACTGCGTCGCAAGCAGCTAAAGTGCCCGAGAAGAGTCTGTATGAACGGCTTGGCGGCATCTTCGCGATCGCCGCGGTAGTCGATCACTTTAGCGACGCGGTTGTGCAGAATCCGATCGTCGGAAAGTCTTCGAAGAATCCGGCCCTCAGGGAATGGCACACGAAGAACCTGGATAGATTGCCGGGCCTGAAGTTCATGCGCACCCTGTGGGTTTGCGAAGTGGCGGGCGGCCCATTCAAGTTCTCGCCAACAAAGCCGGGGCAAACTCATTTGGGACTTGAGGAGGCGCATCGCGATCTCAAAATCTCGCCCGAAGAATTCGACGAGGTGGCGGCCGAGCTGGGGCGCAGCCTTGACTTCGCCAAAGTGCCTCCGCGTGAGAAGGGAGAAGTCCTCGCCGCCTTTGCAGCGCATAAGAAGGAGGTAACGGCAGGCTACAAGTCGAAGTAATTCACTCACGACCGAAAAAGGCGAGCGGCGCGGGCTTTCCAGTCGGCGCATTTGAGTCACGATATCACCAAGAGCGTCCGTGGAAGTGGTCCGGCCACACGGCGGCTGCTATGCTTAGCTGGAAGCCGATCAGCCAATAATCCTTGTCAATAACTGGGACCACCCAAGATGAAATTGCGCGAACTTGGCCACATGGTTAAGTCGCTGGACACCGCTTGAGCTCCGACCACCACGCCAGCCTGACGCGCTTCGAGCGGTTACTGTCGCACGTGACTCGCGTGGCGCCCGGCGAGGGTCGCACCGCGTTCCTGTTCTTCCTGCACGGGTTCCTGCTGCTCGCGTCGTACCAGGTGATGAAGGCGTTGCGGGAAGCATTCATGCTCACCAAGTTTTCGGCCGAGCAGCGCGCGTACGCGGTGGCGGCCATGGCACTGGTGCTGATGGTGGTCGTGCCGTTGTATGGCCGGTTGCGACACCACCTCGAGGGTGCGCAACTGTTGCGCGCCGTCACGCTGTTTTTCGTGTTGACGCTACCGATGTTCGCGGTGCTCGCCCATTATGGCGTACCCATCGCATTCCCGTTCTTCATCTGGGTCGGCATTTACGGTGTCATGGTCGTGTCGCAGATGTGGGCCTTTGCTGCAGACTCGTTCAACATCAGGAGCGGCCAGCGCCTGTTCGTCGTGATCATGCTGGGTGCCAACCTGGGCGCGCTCGCCGGCTCCAAGATCACGGAAATGGCGGTGGCGGCGCTGTCGCCCATGGGGCTCATGGTTCTCGCGGCCGTGACCCTCGGCGCAACGCTGTTCCTCGCCAATCCCGCACGCGCCGCCATCCCGGAGGGATCGCGCGCGGTCGCGATCAAACGCGCCCACCCTGTGCCGAAGTTGCTCGGCGGCATCGGCCTGGTGCTGCGCGACCGCTACCTGCTGACGATTGCACTGTTCGTGGTGCTGCTCAACTGGATCAACACCACGGGCGAATACATCCTTGCCGACTACGTGAAAGCCGATGCCGTGGCGCGCGTCGCGGAAAGCGGCGGTACGCTCGACCTGGGCACGCTCATCACCGCGTTCTATGGCAATTTCAACTTCTGGGTGACGCTGATCAGCCTCGGCATCCAGCTGTTCCTGGTTGCACGCATCTACCAGGCTGTTGGCGTGCGCGGCGCGCTTCTGGTCCATCCGATCATCGTTGCGGCGGGATATGGAGTGCTGGCGCTCGCGCCGTTGATCGGCGGTTTCATTCCTATTTTCTCCATGATTCGCCGGATCAAATTTGCCGAGAATGGTCTCGATTACTCGCTGATGAACACCACGCGGCAGGCGCTGTTCCTGCCGGTCGACCGCGACTCGAAATATGACGGTAAGACGGCCATCGACACGTTTTTCTGGCGCTTCGGCGACCTCATCCAGGCGGGCGGAATCTACGTCGGGCTCCACGTGCTGGACTGGAAGTCGCACGAGTTTGCCGTGTTGACCTTCATCCTGGCGCTTGTGTGGATTTGGCTCGCGGTAGTGATGGGGCGAGATTTCAGTCGCAAGTCGCATGAGAACCTGGTCAACGTCCCGCCTGCAGCGGTCGAGCCGATTCCCGACCTGCTGTATTCTCCGGGCGTACCGTTCATGCACCCGATTTCACCGACGGCCTTCTATGACGCAGAACCCGGCGACGTTCTGAAACTGCGCGCCTGCTGCGACGACGGCCGTCACTTGCCGCACTGGATGCATTTCGATGCCGGCCAGCAGACTTTCGTCGGCAAGGTGCCGGCGCATGTCGAAATCACGGAGCTGCGCATCATCGTCATTGCCAGCAACCTGGATGGTCAGGAGGCGCGCAGCACTTTCGTGGCCAGACGCAGGACTACTTGAATTCCGGCGTGCTGCCACGCTTGTTCAGGGTGGCTGCGCGGTAGCCGCTGCTGCCGGCAGGGCCAGCAACGCGTCCCGACGTTTCAGAATTGCCTTGCGTTCACGTGAGCTGACCAGATCGCCCAGCGCTGCCTGCAAGCGCGACTCGTCGAGCGTCTCCAGGCGACGACGGACTTCCGCGCCCGGCGTCGGCGGCCGCGCCTTGAGATACGCGGGCAGGCCCTCGGTCGTGCCGAAGGCGCGCTCGTGCGACGTAACGTAGACGAACCAGTCGTCCGAATCGAACAGTAACGATTCGGCCGTGCGGCCTTCGTTGCCAATGAGCGCGTCAAAAGCGTAGACCAGCTGGAACTGTGGTTCGGCACTGCACCAGCCGCCGCTGCGCAACGATTGCTGCTTCACTTCGGCCTGCGTGACCCACTTGAGCGGACGTCCCTGCAGCACGCCACGCTGGCCCTGCACCTCGCGCTCGACCGTGACCGGCACCAACCCGAGTCCCAGCTGACGGTCGAGCCGGTAGGCTGCCACTTCCTTGTGGACCGAGCGTTCGCTACGAACCTGAAATACGGCCGGAATGTGTTTGCCGCCTTGGCTCACGGAGACGTTCAGTTCGTTCGGGCCGCGCGGGCCCGTCACGGTCACCTCGCCGTCGCGCAGCGCCGCAAGCACGCTCGTGTCATCGAGTTCGTTGGGCGCGACGAACAGGCCTTCAGGCTTCAGCGGCGTGGCGTCGGGCTCTCCTGCGTAGCGGACACTGAGTCCGGACGGCTCGAAGACGAGTTCAGCGGCACGGCCTTTGTACACCGCCCGGTTCATGCCGGCGTCGAGTTTGACGACGCGGCCATCGAAGCGAGTGGCCGCGCGGGAATCCCGGGTCGGCGTATGGCCGACAACCAGCCTCGCGGCGCCGAACTGTTGCAACAGCGGCAACAGCACGTCGGCCTCGGCCGCCTCGTTGCACAACGCGGCTCCGCGGTACCAGTTGGGACCATCCTGCGAGAGCAGGGCACTACTGGCAGCCGCGTCGAAGCGCTGGGTCGTGTCGGTCAACGCCGCATCCGACGTGCCACCATTCGCAGCCGCGGTAGCCGCCAGGCGATCTTTGGCGAGCTGCGATCTAGCGTGGTACTCGTCACCCGCCTGCAGCAGCTTCGCCTGCTCAAGCTGCCCGGCAAGCTCGAGATAATCGGTGAGTGCCGTGCGGTAGCGCAGGTTCAGTTCCTGCAGACTCATGCCCCGCAGGATATTCGAGGGCCCGGCGTGCATGAAGAGCGTGTCGTTGAGCACGATCGCTACGGGCAGCGTCAGCAGCCACTGGCCGTACTTGCCCTTGGGCGAAAAAGCGGCGCGGTGCCCGAAATACCCAGGCGGAAACTTCTGGTCGAAGGCTGCGCCGGATCCCGCGCCTTGCGTCGTCTCCCACGCCTGCCGCAGTTCCGCGCGCTCGGCAGACGATTCCAGGTCCTCGTAGGAGGCGTATTCGCTGGCCTCGACGTAGCGCAGATCGCCGAGGATGTTCATCGCCTCGTGGTTGCCCAGTACGACGTGCAGTTGCCCGCCCTTTGCTTGAGCCTCGCCCTGCAGGCGCATCAACAGATCCATGACTTTGCGCGAATCGGCGCCGCGGTCCAGCAGGTCGCCCAGGCTCACGAGATACGTCTGGCCAGCCGCCCAGTGGTCCTGCGCGTCGACGATCCCGGTCTCGCGCAGCAACTCGAGCAATTCGGTGTACGCGCCATGCACGTCCGCGAAAGCTACGACGCGATCGATTCCGTTCCATTGCAACGGCGCGGATTGCGCCTGCGCCTCCCCCGGGCTGCTGAAGGCGATCAGGGCGATCAATACGGTAAGCAGGGTAGCGAGTCTCGGGCGGTGTGCAGTGGACATCGATGAATTCTCAGACGCCTGCTGCAGGCACCAGGGTGATCTCGCCGCGATCGACGCGCTCGAGCAGTTTCGTCAACAGTCCGTGCACCGAGCGAATCTCCGACTTGGTCAGGCCCATTTGCAGCTCGTTGCCTGCGCGGCGGACGCCACGGTTTTGCGACAGATTCTTGCCGCCCGTCACAGGCACGTAGCTGCTGCCTTGTAGCTGCCATTGCGCAAGCACGCCCAGGCGATCCGCCAGCAGTTGCGGTGTGACATGGCGCAGCCGTTCAACGGTGTCGGCCGGAAGTCGATTCACGCGCATATCCTTCCATAGCTCGCCGCGATCACCGTCGACCGACGCAAAAGCGACACCGTGATCGATCGAAAACACGCGTGCGCCGACCTCCGCCTTGCCTATCAGAAAGTTGCCGAGGTTCGAGTCGCGATGCTTGATCAGATACGTGAGCACGTTCAGCTGGCCAATGTGGCGCGCATAGACCGGGTCGGCGGCAAAACGTTCGGGGCTGTAAACGTCCGCGGCCAACTTGATGTCACTCAGCCAATACTGCACCACGGCCACCACCTGGTCGGCGGCGGAAAACGTGCGCTGGACACCGGGCGAATATTTCGCGAAGTCCGCTAGCGGTACCATGCGAAGTGTCGTGGGCGGCACCACGTACTCGGCAGGATCGAGGAATAGCTTCTGTAGTTCGTATGCCGCGAGGTCGTACCTCGGGACATTGTTGAAGGAATCCGCGCCGGGCTCGGCCTTGCGCAACTTCACGCGCAGTGGCGCTGCGCCTCCAAAGGAGACTTCGGCCCGCAAGGTAATGTCACCCTTGGCCTTGGGCCGGCTGATCTCTGCCTGCGTAATCACCAGCGGTTCGGCGGCAAGCAACCGTTCGAGGTCTGCGACCGGCTGCGTGATGTTTGCATCCTGGGCCGTCGCTGTGGCGACCAGTGCCAGCAGCAGCGGTGTGGCGAACAGGCCCACCAGCCGGCTCATCGATTGCATATGCTTTCTTCCTTCCAGGAACGACGCTCGCTAACCGGTCCTGTCGGCGGGCCGATGGTCGGTCTGGGCAATCGTAATTGGAAACGGTTAGGGATAGGAAATTCAAACGGCGTCTATGCACCCGCGTGCGGGCGCCGCCGCTAACCGGTTGATGCAGTTAAGATTGCGGATATCCGTTCGGTACTGAAAATCCGCGTGTAGGCAACCCAAATCTTGGAATCATCCGGCGGCCTTGTCCGCTTGTTAGGATTTCAGACCGGTATGTGAGAGGTCTGACATGTTGAGTCGCCACGTTCGCGCTCGCCGCGCGCGACCGGGATCGGTCGGGAGGCTCATCGCATTCGCATGTTTTGTTGCCACGTATGCTGCGCAGGCCCAGGAAATCGAGCCACGCCAGTACTCGAACGTTCCGGTCGGTGTCAACTTCCTGGTCGGCGGCTATTCCCATACCGACGGTGGCCTGGCGTTCGACTCTTCGTTGCCGCTGAGCGACCCGCAACTCGATACGAACTCGGGTGTACTCGGCTTCGCGCGGGCGCTGGATTTCTGGGGCCGCTCCGGGAAGATCGACGCCGGCGTGGCGTACACCTGGTTGTCCGGCTCAGCCGATTTCCTGGGCGACCCGGTCGAGCGCAAGGTCGACGGATTCAACGATCCCGTGATTCGTTTGTCCGTCAACCTTTACGGCGCGCCATCACTTGATGCGAAGAATTTCGCAGCTTACAAACAGGACCTGATCGTCGGTGCGGCACTGCAGGTGTCGGTACCTGCCGGACAGTACGACGAAACTCGCCTGATCAATATCGGCACGAATCGCTGGTTCTTCAGACCGAGCCTTGGGATCTCGAAGTCCGCAGGCCCGTGGATCATGGAGGCAACGGCGGCAGCCACCTTCTTCACGGACAACACGGAATTCTTCAATGACAACCGGCGATCGCAGGACCCGCTGTATGGGATACAGGGGCACCTGATCCGCGGCTTCAAGTCCGGTACATGGGGCGCAGTCAACGCCACTTATTTCTGGGGCGGCAGCACGACGATCAATGGGGAGGCAGGAAACGACCTGCAGCGAAACTGGCGCGTTGGCGCCACTTTCTCGGCACCGATCAACACCCGTCAATCGATCAAGCTTGTCGCGACCGATGGCGTGTCGGCGCGGACGGGTAATAGCTACACGCAGGTTGTAGTCTACTGGCAGTATCGTTGGGGCGGCGGACTCTGACTGAAACTTGTCGGTCACTCAAGCATTGGCTCAAGGTAGCGCGAATGGCTCCGCGAACGGTCCGCGATGTAATAGGAAGTCCAGAATCATGGCCCAACTATCGCTATGGCGGGACTCGTATGCCCCAGCTGCGCGGCGCGAAGATCAGGTCGGTTCGGCCCGTGGACCCAGACGAGCTGCAAGTAACAATTGAAGCTCATGGTCAAACATTGGCTTCGACCTTTGTCCTTGAGGATCGCGACTTGCGACTCCGCGTGCTCGCGTTGTTGGTACCAGGTACTGAATTAGCCGTTGCACTCGATCAGGAGCTTTAGCCATCGATTCGGGCGCGGCAACCACGCTCAAAAGACACGCCTCAGGAATCGATGAAACCAAGCCGCTCGCCGGTCATACCACTTTCTGGAGATTTTGTACTCGGTGAGCATGTTGTCGTCCGTGATGACACCGAGTTCCGTGCGGGCCCTGAATTTGTCTCCGACATCCGTGGTGTCAGTGGCCACGAGCATCTCCAGCACGCGATTCGAGTCCGGTTGATCGGGATTCAGGATGGGTGATCCGTTTCTCCGAAAACGAAGCAGGTTCGCCCGCTTCTGGTCCGCATTCATGGCAAATGGCGCATCACTCGCAGCCACGAAATTGCCGTGCAGCACGACGTGTCGAAACACCAGGGCCGCCGTCCGGACCACGTGGTCAGAATCCGTTGTATTGAGATACACAACGCCCGCGGGCCGCAGGTGTTCTCTGCAGAGCGACAGAAATTCCGCGGATAGCAAGTTAGTTACATGATCCCTGAAGTGAAATGTGGTGTTCATCAGAATGAAGTCGAATTTCGCGTCCGGGTGCCGGTTGAGCCAGCGGCGTCCGTCGTCGACCACCTGTGTCACTTTCGGATCCGAGAGAATCGTATTGATCTCGGAATAGTGGCGAATGATCTTCGCGTACCCCGGGTTAATCTCGACGCTCGTCAGCCTGCGGACGGCCGCATGGTCCGCCACGACCCGGGCCCACGAGCCGCTGCTAAGCCCGATTTCGAGCACTTCTTCGGGCGCGGGATGGAGCGCCGCGAACATGTACGCACGCGTGATCCAGTTTTTGTTTCTAAGCGGGTCGGTGTTGAACATGCCGTCGTATACACCGCCCCCATAGATGATGTCCGGGGCCACGGGCTGGACTGCGATGATGCCGCTGCGGTTCTGTTCCACATATTTGTAGGGTCCTTCGGCGACATACTGCGACTTGAATTGCATCCGTTCCAGCACATGCGAATAGCTGTAATCATGGGTGAGCAGCATGACGGCGCCGGCGACGACGATGGTCGCGGCACTGAAGCAGCGCAGGAAATTCGAGCGCAGCGCGATCACCCAGACAGCACTGGCGAGCACCAGCGTCGCCAGACTCAAAAAAAGAACATTGTCCTCAAGCGAGTACAGGTTCAGCAGCACGAAGCCGGTCAATAATGGTCCCGCCATGGACCCCACGATGTTTGCGAAGTAGATCAACGAGAGCTGGAAGCCGGCAGCGACTTTCGAGTGGATCGCAAGATCGCAGGCAATCGGAAATACGGCACCCATGGTCAGGGCCGTGAAACCGAGCAGCAGGTAACAGGTCAGGTACCCGGCGACCGCGGACACGGTAAGGATCTGAGCGGTGAGCGGCATGGAGAAGTAATAGACGAGGGCGGAAAGCGTCAGTGCGCCGGCGATGAACAGCACGGCCTGGCTCCGCCTTTCCTCGCAAATCCACTTTGCGAACAAGGCACCCAAGGCAATGCCGCCCAGAAAGAAGCCGAGCAAATGCGCAAAGACCTGCGGGAGACCGCCTGAAATGTATGAGATGGAGCGGAACCAGAGGATTTCCTGGCTCAGGGTGATGAAACCGGTCGCCGTCACGAGCATCAGTATCAGCGCGAAGCGCAGGTGCGATGCGCGTTTGGTGGTCGGCCGCCCCGGCTCGTCGTGGTCCGAGGCCACGCCCGAGGACCGGTTGCGGGTCGTTCCACGGATATAACGAAATACCAGCCATGCCACGACGAGATTGCAGGCAACTGCGACGTAAACTGTCGCGTGCAGACCAATCAGTGCAAACAACAGCTCGGCCGTCATGAAGCAGGCGAAGGCCGAGCCGAAAGTATTGATGAAATAGAGCACGCCGACCGATTTTCCGATGTTTCGATAATGGCGATTCAGGTGTCCGACCAGGATGGGCAGCGTGGCCCCCATGCCGATCGTCGGCAGGCTCAACACCGCATAGATCGCTATCGACGTTTCCGCCACCGATCCATCGAGGGTCACGGCACTCGCCCATTTGATCAGCGCAAGGCTGATGAGTCCGAACAGGCCGATTGCCACCTCGCACAGCAGAAACAGAAGTGCCGCGCTGTCGGGAAACCGGCGTGACAGGAATCCGCCGGCCAGCGCACCGACTCCGAGCCCGAACATGAAGAGCGATACGACGATCGTGACGGACTCGATGTTGATGCCAAATGCCGAAAACAATGCGCGTTGCCAGACGATCTGGTAGATGATCGCCGCAAAACCGGACAGGAAGAACAGCACCGCCAGCCATTGAAACGACAGAAGCACCTTGTTGCGTTGCTCGCGACCGACGAGGAAACAGAGCGCCGTTCCCATAATCAGAAGGTAGGCGAGCACGAAGAGAACGACAGAGAAAGCTGGAAATCTGACTCCGAAGCCGCCGAGGCCGAGCAGCAGTAGTGGAAGAAAACCAAGATTCTCGCAGCGCGGAAAGGCCTGCCGTACCACTTCGGGAAGGCGCGAGTTCCTGACAGTTCGGCGCAGCGCGCCACGAACGACGTAAAGCAAACCGGTGAAGGTGACCGTCAACAGGCCCACGATCAAAAACACCTTCGGATTACGCAGTTCCATCAGTTGGCGCGTCGATGCAAGGTGATTGAGCTGTAGCGAGAGGCCGCCGACCAGTCCAATGAGGGGCAGTACGATGCGGGACTGCTGTGTCGGCGAAAGGAGACGGTTCATCTTGGCCGCACTATGCCATTAGTCGGTGCGACTGGAACTAGCGACTGTCCTGCGCAGTCAATTGAGTTGGCCCCCAATTAAATTTCCCAGGAGGATCTCGCAATGTTTCATGGAACGAAGACCGGCCTCGCCATGAGCCTGGCCGCAGCAGTTGCAGTGCTGGTTTCCGCGCCGGCGCTTGCAGGCAATCCGGATCGGTCCAAGTTCGATGTCAACCGCGATGGCAAAGTGGATTTCGCCGAGGCGCAGGCCGCGCGTCCGGATTTCACACAAGATCAGTTCAACAAGGCTGATGCTAATCGCGACGGCCAGTTGAGCGACGAAGAGTGGAGCACGTTGCCTGGCAAGGGCATCACTATGGCGAATTGGACGCGAACAAGGACGGAAATTACTCGCTGGACGAAGTCCGTGCCACGAATCCAAACCTGACGCAGCAGGAATATGCGGAATTCGATGCCAACAAGGACGGCAAGGTCACCAAGGACGAGTTGAAGATAACGACGGACAAGCCGGGCGCCCAGTAATCAGGCGTTTAGACTGATCAAGGCCGGGCACTGCGTGTCCGGCCTTTTTGCTTTGAAGTTGATAGGGTAGGGGTCACAGGTTCGGTCCCTGCCGCGGCCGCTTGGCTTGCTGGCCGTCGACCGTATGCGCCTGTTCGCCAAATCGCGTAAAGTCGCCGCCGAGGTCCCTGGGAGGGGTCGATCATGAGCGACTGGTTCCGACGCTATCTGCTGCCTGGATTCGTGTTCGAAGCGGCGGTCATCGCCGGTGGCTACGCGACGGGGCGCGAGCTCGTGGAGTTCTTCCTGCCGGCCGGCCCCTGGGGAGGCCTGCTCGGCATGATGGTCAGCATGCTCTTCTGGAGCGCTGTCCTGATGATCAGCTTCGAGCTGGCGCGTCGCGCTCAGAGCTACGATTACCGCTCCTTCTTCAAGCTGCTGCTCGGGCGTGGCTGGTTCCTGTTCGAGATCGCATACCTGCTTCTGCTCGTGATCATCCTCGCGGTCATGGGCGCGGCCGCCGGCGAGATCGTGCACAGTCTTTTCGGCCTGCCGAAGCTGCTGGGCTCCTCGGCATGATCGGCTAACAGGTCTCCTGCTCTTTTACAGCAGCGCGACCATCGAGCGGTTCCTCACTTACTCGGTGGGCTACCTGTACCTGGTCTACATCGTGTTCGTGGTCTGGAGCATCGCTGTTTTGGCGACAGGATCGAAAATGCGTTGGCGACCGAGCCGGTCGGCGACAACTGGTTCAAGGCAGGGATCACGTATGCAGGCTATAACGTCGCGACGCTGCCGGCGGTGCTGTTCTGCATCCGTCACCTCAAGCGGCCGCGCGAGACGCTCGTTGCCGGGTTCCTCGCGGGGCCTCTCGGAATGCTTCCCGGAGTGCTCTTCTACATTGCGATGATCGGCTATCACCGCGAGCTTGCCGACGTGGCGCTACCGTCGGCCTTCCTGCTGGGCAAGCTCCAGGCTCCCTGGTTCGAGCTGGCGTTCCAGATCGCCGTGCTGCTGACGCTCGTTGATACCGGGGTTGCGTTGCTGCACGCGATCAATGAAGAGTGGCGAAGGTCTATGAAGAAAAGGCGCGACCCATGCCGAGGGCGCTCCGCCCCGCGCTCGCCGTGGGGATCATGATCGTATCGGTTTATGCAGCCTCCGCCATCGGACTCGTCGACCTGATCGCGAAGGGCTACGGGTATCTCACGTACGCATTCATCGCGTTGCTGATCGTGCCGGTGCTCACGATCGGCCTGTGGCGGCTGCTGCGTTCCTGAAAAACTGCGTCGGCGGCCGGAAGGCGTACTGGGATTACGTTCCCGGGTTCATCGTTCCGGCCGTCGACGAGTAAAGACTAATGTTCAGTCAGTCAGCAATTCATAGCCAATGATCGCGGCAACGACTGCACCGGCAATCAGCCATTCATCGTTAATGCCGCCGCCGCTGTCGTT
>CAWIWZ010000001.1:115000-150801 GCA_963839885.1 uncultured Gammaproteobacteria bacterium | reverse complement strand
GTTGACGGTGGGGCCATTCCCCCTCGCATTCAACCCGTTGATTTTACTCGCCGACCGCCTCCTGCACCACCGGCTCCTCGGCCACCACCTCGGCGCTCGAGCATCGAGGAAGCCGCGGTGGGACTCGTCCTCGCCGCGCGCCGTCCGGCGCTGGGCGTGGAACGAGAATCCCGTGCCCGCCGGGATCAGGCGGCCGACGATGACGTTCTCCTTGAGGCCCCGCAGGTCGTCCTTGATGCCGCGGACGGCCGCGTCGGTCAGCACGCGCGTGGTCTCCTGGAACGAGGCCGCGGAGATGAACGAGTCGGTCTGCAGCGAGGCCTTGGTGATGCCGAGCAGCATCGGCTCGTACACCGCGGGCTGCTTCTTCTCGCCCTCGAGGCGGTCGTTGAGCTCGAGGATGCGCGCGCGCTCGAGCTGCTCGCCGCGCAGCAGCGTCGACTCGCCCGATTCCTTGATCTCGACCTTGCGCAGCATCTGCCGGACGATGACCTCGATGTGCTTGTCGTTGATCTTCACGCCCTGCAGCCGGTACACGTCCTGGATCTCGCGCGTGAGGTAGTTGGCGAGCGCCGCGACGCCCTGCAGGCGCAGGATGTCGTGCGGGTTCGGCTCGCCTTCCGCGATCACTTCGCCGCGCTCGACGTGCTCGCCCTCGAACACGTTGAGCTGGCGCCACTTCGGGATCAGCTCCTCGTAGCGCTCGTTGTTCTCGCCGGTGATGACGAGGCGGCGCTTGCCCTTGGTCTCGCGGCCGAAGCTCACGGTGCCGGTCACCTCGGCGAGGATCGCCGGCTCCTTCGGCTTGCGGGCCTCGAACAGGTCCGCGACGCGCGGCAGGCCGCCGGTGATGTCGCGGGTCTTCGAGGACTCCTGCGGGATGCGCGCGATGACGTCGCCGACGGACACCTTGGCGCCGTCCTCGAGCGACACGAGCGCGCCGGCCGGCAGCGTGTAGATCGCCGGGATGTCGGTGTTCGCGAACGTGACTTCCTTGCCCTTCGCGTTCACGAGCTTCAGCACCGGGCGCAGGTCGCGGCCGGCCGCGGCGCGCTGCTTCGGGTCGAGCACCTCGACCGAAGACAGGCCCGTGACCTCGTCCAGCTGCGACTGCACGGTCACGCCGTCGACGAAGTCGTTGAAGCGGATGAAGCCCGCGACCTCGGTGACGACCGGGTGGGTGTGCGGGTCCCAGTTCGCGACGATCTGGCCCGGCACCACCGCCTTGCCCTCGTCCGCGACGATGGTCGCGCCGTAGGGGATCTTGTAGCGCTCGCGCTCGCGGCCGAACTCGTCGATCACGCCGATCTCGCCCGAGCGCGACGTCGACACGAGGTGGCCCTTCTCGTGGCGCACGGACTTCACGTTGTGGAAGCGCAGCGTGCCCTTGCCCTTGATCTCGACCAGCGAGATCGCGGCCGCGCGGGAGGCCGCGCCGCCGATGTGGAAGGTGCGCATCGTGAGCTGCGTGCCCGGCTCGCCGATCGACTGCGCGGCGATCACGCCGACCGCCTCGCCGATCGAGATCAGGCGGCCGCGCGCAAGGTCGCGCCCGTAGCACATGGCGCAGACGCCGTAGCGCACGTCGCAGGTGATCGGCGAGCGCACGGTGATCTGGTCGACGCCGTGGCTCTCGAGCTCCTGCACCCACTGCTCGTCGATCAGCGTGCCGGCATCGATCAGCACGTCGTCGGTGCCAGGCTTCGACGATGTCGGTCGCGGCCACGCGGCCGAGCACGCGCTCGCCGAGTCCCTCGACCACGTCGCCGCCCTCGACGATCGGCGTCACCTCGAGGCCCCTCGCGGTGCCGCAGTCCTTGAGCGTGACGACCAGGTCCTGGGCGACGTCGACGAGGCGGCGCGTCAGGTAGCCGGAGTTCGCGGTCTTCAGCGCGGTGTCCGCGAGGCCCTTGCGGGCGCCGTGGGTCGAGATGAAGTACTGCAGGACGTTGAGGCCCTCGCGGAAGTTCGCGGTGATCGGCGTCTCGATGATCGAGCCGTCCGGCTTCGCCATCAGGCCGCGCATGCCGGCGAGCTGGCGGATCTGCGCCGCGGAGCCGCGCGCGCCGGAGTCGGCCATCATGAAGATGGAGTTGAACGAGCCCTGCTGGACCTTGCGGCCCTTGCGGTCGGTCCCTTCCTCGAAGCGCAGCTGGTCCATCATCGCCTTGCCGATCTGGTCGTTCGTGCGCGACCAGATGTCGACGACCTTGTTGTAGCGCTCGCCGTTGGTGACGAGGCCGGACTCGTACTGGTCCTGGATCTCCTTCACTTCCTTGCTCGGCCGTGCCGAGGATCTTCGCCTTCTGCGGCGGCACCATCATGTCGTCCACGCCGATCGAGATCGCGGCGCGGGTCGCGTACGAGAAGCCCGGTGTACATCAGGCGGTCGGCGAAGATCACGGTCTCCTTGAGGCCGAGCGCGCGGTAGCAGGAGTTGATGACCGCCTGCACGCGCTTCTTGGTCATGTCCTGGTTGACCAGCTCGAACGGCAGGCCGCGCGGCAGCAGCTCCGAGAGCAGCGCGCGCCCGACGGTGGTCTTCACCAGCCGGCGCTTCTCCCTCAGCGCGCCCTCGGCCGCACTTGGTCCACTCGACGATGCGGACCCTCACGCGCGGCGTGCAGGTCGGCCTCGCGCGTCTCGTGGGCGCGGTGCACCTCGCGCACGTCGGTGAAGATCATGCCCTCGCCCTTCGCGCCGGCGCGCTCGCGCGTCAGGTAGTAGAGCCCGAGCACGACGTCCTGCGACGGCACGATGATCGGGTCGCCGTTCGCGGGCGACAGGATGTTGTTCGACGACAGCATCAGCGCGCGCGCCTCGAGCTGGGCCTCGAGCGACAGCGGCACGTGCACGGCCATCTGGTCGCCGTCGAAGTCGGCGTTGAACGCGGTGCAGACGAGCGGATGCAGCTGGATCGCCTTGCCCTCGATCAGCACCGGCTCGAAGGCCTGGATGCCGAGGCGGTGCAGCGTCGGCGCGCGGTTCAGCAGCACCGGGTGCTCGCGGATGACCTCCTCGAGGATGTCCCACACTTCCGGGCCCTCGCGCTCGACCAGGCGCTTGGCGGCCTTGATCGTCGTCGCGAGCCCGCGCAGCTGGAGCTTGTGGAAGATGAACGGCTTGAACAGCTCGAGCGCCATCTTCTTCGGCAGGCCGCACTGGTGCAGGCGCAGCGTCGGGCCGACCACGATGACCGAGCGTCCCGAGTAGTCCACGCGCTTGCCGAGCAGGTTCTGGCGGAACCGGCCCTGCTTGCCCTTGATCATGTCGGCGAGCGACTTCAGCGGGCGCTTGTTGGTGCCCGTGATCGCGCGGCCGCGGCGGCCGTTGTCGAGCAGCGCGTCGACCGACTCCTGCAGCATGCGCTTCTCGTTGCGCACGATGATGTCCGGCGCGTTCAGCTCGAGCAGCCGGCGCAGGCGGTTGTTGCGGTTGATGACGCGGCGGTACAGGTCGTTCAGGTCCGACGTCGCGAAGCGGCCGCCGTCGAGCGGCACCAGCGGGCGCAGGTCGGGCGGCAGCACCGGCAGCATGGTCAGCACCATCCACTGCGGGTTGTTGCCGGACTCGATGAACGACTCGAGCAGCTTCAGGCGCTTGGTGAGGCGCTTGATCTTGGTCTCCGACGTCGTGCCCTCGATCTCGCCGCGGACCTTGCCGGTCTCGGTCGCGAGGTCGATGGTCTTCAGCAGCTCGAGGATCGCCTCGGCGCCCATGCGCGCGTCGAACTCGTCGCCGTACTTCTCGATCGCCTCGAGGTACATCTCGTTGGACAGCAGCTGGCCGCGCTCGAGCGGCGTCATGCCCGGGTCGACGACCACGAAGGCCTCGAAGTAGAGCACGCGCTCGAGGTCGCGCAGCGTCATGTCGACCATCAGGCCGATGCGCGACGGCAACGACTTCAGGAACCAGATGTGCGCGACCGGGCTCGCGAGCTCGATGTGGCCCATGCGCTCGCGCCGGACCTTCGACTGCGTCACCTCGACGCCGCACTTCTCGCAGACGACGCCGCGGTGCTTCAGGCGCTTGTACTTGCCGCACAGGCACTCGTAGTCCTTCACGGGCCCGAAGATCTTGGCGCAGAACAGGCCGTCGCGCTCCGGCTTGAACGTGCGGTAGTTGATCGTCTCGGGCTTGCGCACCTCGCCGTATGACCAGGACTTGATCATCTCCGGCGAGGTCAGCGCGATGCGGATCGAGTCGAAATTCTCGACCTGGGCCTGGGGCTTGAAGAACTTCATGAGGTCTTTCATTCGATCACCCTTCCTGCTCGAGCTCGATGTTGATCGCGAGCGACCGGATTTCCTTGACCAGGACGTTGAACGACTCCGGCATGCCGGCGTCCATCGAGTGGTTGCCGTCCACGATGTTCTTGTACATCTTGGTGCGGCCGTTCACGTCGTCGGACTTGACGGTCAGCATCTCCTGCAGCGTGTACGAAGCGCCGTAGGCCTCGAGCGCCCAGACTTCCATCTCGCCGAAGCGCTGCCCGCCGAACTGCGCCTTGCCGCCGAGCGGCTGCTGCGTGACGAGGCTGTACGGCCCCGTCGAGCGGGCGTGCATCTTGTCGTCGACCAGGTGGTTCAGCTTCAGCATGTACATGTAGCCGACGGTCACCTGCCGGTCGAACGCCTCGCCGGTGCGGCCGTCGGTCAGCATGGTCTGGCCGGACACCGGCAGGTCCGCGAGCTCGAGCAGGCCCTTGATCTCGGCCTCGCTCGCGCCGTCGAACACCGGCGTCGCCATCGGCACGCCGTCCGTGAGGTTGCGCGCCAGCTCCTGCATCTCGGCGTCGGTGAAGGACGCGATGTCCTCCTTCTGGCCGCCGGTCGCGTTGTAGATGCGATCGAGGAGCTTGCGCAGCTCCGTCATCGCCTCCTGCGCCTCGAGCATCTTGCCGATCTTGGTGCCGAGGCCGCGCGCGGCCCAGCCGAGGTGGGTCTCGAGGATCTGGCCGATGTTCATGCGCGAGGGCACGCCGAGCGGATTCAGCACGATGTCGATCGGGCTGCCGTCCGCGAGGTACGGCATGTCCTCGACCGGGACGATCGTCGACACCACGCCCTTGTTGCCGTGCCGGCCGGCCATCTTGTCGCCCGGCTGGATGCGGCGCTTCACGGCGAGGTAGACCTTCACCATCTTGAGCACGCCCGGGGCGAGGTCGTCGCCGGCCGTGATCTTGGCCTTCTTGGCCTCGAAGCGGCGCTCGAACTCCTTGTGCTGCTCGGCGAGGCGCTTGCGCGCGCCCTCGAGCGCCGCGGACGGCGCCTCGTCGCGCATGCGGATCTCGAACCACTCCTCGTGCGGCAGCTCGTCGAGGAACTCCGCGGTCACGGCGCTGCCGGCCTTCAGCCGGTTCGGGCCGCCGCGCGGCCGTCCCGCCGACCAGCGCGGCGCGCAGGCGCGAGAACAGGTCGTCCTCGAGGATGCGGCGCTGGTCGTTCAGGTCCTTGCGGACCTTCTCGATCTCGGATTTCTGGATCGCGAGCGCGCGGCTGTCCTTCTCGACGCCGTCGCGCGTGAACACGCGCACGTCGATCACGGTGCCGTCCATGCCCGGCGGGACGCGGAGGCGAAGTGTCCTTCACGTCGGAGGCCTTCTCGCCGAAGATCGCGCGCAGCAGCTTCTCTTCCGGCGTCAGCTGGGTCTCGCCCTTCGGCGTGACCTTGCCCACCAGGATGTCGCCGGCCTTGACCTCGGCGCCGATGAACACGATGCCCGCCTCGTCCAGCTTGGCGAGCGCGGTGTCGCCGACGTTCGGGATGTCCGCGGTGATTTCCTCGGGCCCGAGCTTGGTGTCGCGCGCGACGCAGGTCAGCTCCTCGATGTGGATCGTCGTGAAGCGGTCTTCCTCGACCACGCGCTCCGAGATCAGGATCGAGTCCTCGAAGTTGTAGCCGTTCCACGGCATGAACGCGACCAGCATGTTCTGGCCGAGCGCGAGCTCGCCGAGGTGGGTCGACGGGCCGTCGGCCAGCACGTCGCCCTTCGCGATCGAGTCGCCCACGCGCACCAGCGGCTGCTGGTTGATGCAGGTGTTCTGGTTCGAGCGCGTGTACTTGGTCAGGTTGTAGATGTCGACGCCCGGCTCGCCGGCCGTGACCTCGCCCTCGTTGACGCGCACCACGATGCGCGACGCGTCGACCGAGTCGACCGCGCCGCCGCGGCGCGCGATGACGGCGACGCCGGAGTCGATCGCCACGGTGCGCTCGATGCCGGTGCCGACGAGCGGCGTGGACGAGCGCAGCGTCGGGACCGCCTGGCGCTGCATGTTCGAGCCCATCAGCGCGCGGTTCGCGTCGTCGTGCTCGAGGAACGGGATCAGCGCGGCCGCGACCGACACGATCTGGCGCGGCGACACGTCCATGTACTCGATGCGCTCCGCCGGCATCAGCGTGAACTCGTTCTGGAAGCGGCAGGAGACGAGCTCGTCGGTGAAGCGGCCCTTCTCGTCGAGCGGCGCATTCGCCTGGGCGATCACGAACTCGCTCTCCTCGATCGCCGACAGGTAGTCGACGTCGCCGGTCACGCGCCGTTCGCGCACGCGGCGGTACGGCGTCTCGAGGAAGCCGTACTTGTTGGTGCGGGCGTAGACGGCGAGCGAGTTGATCAGGCCGATGTTCGGGCCTTCCGGCGTCTCGATCGGGCACACGCGGCCGTAGTGCGTCGGGTGCACGTCGCGCACCTCGAAGCCGGCGCGCTCGCGCTTGAGGCCGCCCTCGCCGAGCGCCGAAACGCGGCGCTTGTGGGTGATCTCGGACAGCGGGTTGTTCTGGTCCATGAACTGCGAGAGCTGCGAGGAGCCGAAGAACTCCTTGACCGCGGCGGCCACCGGCTTCGCGTTGATCATGTCCTGCGGGTTGATCTCCTCGTTCTCGGCGAGCGTCAGGCGCTCCTTGACCGCGCGCTCGACGCGCACGAGGCCGATGCGGAAGGCCACTTCCGCCATCTCGCCGACGCAGCGCACGCGGCGGTTGCCGAGGTGGTCGATGTCGTCCACCTTGCCGTCGCCGTTCTTGATCGCGATCAGCGTGCGCAGCACGTCGACGACGTCGGACATCTCCTCGCCGTACTTGGCGACCAGCGCCTTGCCGTTCTCGTCCTTGCGCTGCTCGGAGACGGTCGAGAAATAGCGGCCGTCGAACAGGATGCCCGGCTCCTCGAGCCAGCGCTCGGTGCCCGGCCTCGGTGAGGCCGTCCGGCACCGCGCGGTTCACGCGGCGGTTGAACTTCATGCGGCCGACGGCCGACAGGTCGTAGCGCTCGCCGTTGAAGAACAGGTTGTGGAACAGGTTCTCGGCCGCGTCCTTGGTCGGCGGCTCGCCCGGGCGCATCATCCGGTAGATCTCGATCAGCGCCTCGAGCCGGGTCGTCGACGCGTCGATGCGCAGCGTGTCCGAAATGTACGGGCCGCGATCCAGGTCGTTGACGTACAGCGTGCGGATTTCCGGCACGTTGGCGGTCACGAAGCGCTCGACCAGCGCCGTCGTCAGCGCGTCGTTCGCGCTGGCGAGCACCTCGCCGGTCGACGGATCGGCGACGTCGTGGCGCGAGGACCTTGCCCTCGAGGTACTCGACCGGGACGTGCAGGCGCTTGACGCCCGCTTCCTCGAGCTGGCGCACGTGGCGCGCCGTGATGCGGCGCCCTTCCTCCACGATGACCTTGCCGTTCGCGCTGATCTCGAACATCGCGATCTCGCCGCGCAGGCGCTCGGGCACGAGCTCGAGCTCGGGCCCTTCTTGGTCAGGTAGACCGTGTTGTGGTCGAAGAACAGGCGCAGGATGTCGGAGTTCGAATAGCCGAGCGCGCGCAGCAGGATCGTGACCGGCAGCTTGCGGCGGCGGTCGATGCGCGCGAACACGCAGTCCTTGGCGTCGAACTCGAAGTCGAGCCAGGAGCCGCGATACGGGATCACGCGCGCCTGGAACAGCAGCTTGCCGGAGCTGTGGGTCTTGCCCTTGTCATGGTCGAAGATCACGCCCGGGCTGCGGTGCAGCTGGGAGACGATCACGCGCTCGGTGCCGTTGACGATGAAGGTGCCGTTCTCGGTCATGAGCGGCAGCTCGCCGAGGTAGACCTCCTGCTCGATCGCGCGCTTGACGCGCGAGGCGCCCGGCGATTCCTTGTCCATGACGCGCAGGCGCAGCCGGACGCGCAGCGGCGCGGCGTACGTGAGGCCGCGCATCTGGCATTCCTTGACGTCGAACACCGGCTCGCCGAGGTAGTAGTAGACGTACTCGAGCGTCGCATGGCCCGAGTAGCTCTTGATCGGGAACACGCTGTTGAACGCGGCGTGCAGTCCGGCGCGCTTCAGGTGCTTCTCGATGATGGCCCGTTCCTGGTCCTCCGAGAGCAGGCGGCCGCCGGCGACCTGGCCGCCCGCGTGCGCGGACAGCTCCGCGTGCAGCGCGCGCGACTCGTCGAGCTGCAGGAACTGCGCGTACGAGTCGGTCTGGATCGCGAGCAGCGGCGGCACGTCCAGGATTCCCTGGCGCTTGCCGAAGCTCTTCCGGATCCGCTTCTTCTCGGTGAACGTATAGGCCATCTTCATCACCTGTCAGCTTGGTCAGCCAATCTCACGCGCAGACGCGGGCGCGCCCGCCTCCCTCCCGGGAGGCGGCGCGCCGTGTCCGATGCCGCGGCCTGCGAGGCAGATGCCCTCGCATGGAGGTCGTTACTTGACCTCGACCTGGGCGCCGCCGTCTTCGAGCTGCTTCTTGAACTTCTCGGCGTCCGCCTTCGACACGCCTTCCTTGACGGTCGACGGGGCGCCTTCCACGAGGTCCTTCGCTTCCTTGAGGCCGAGACCCGTGATCTCGCGGATCACCTTGATGACGGTGACCTTCTTGTCGGCCGGGTACGCCTTCAGGATGACCGTGAACTCGGTCTGCTCTTCCGCGGCCGGCGCAGCGGCGCCGCCACCGGCGGCGGCAGCCATCGCGACCGGGGCCGCGGCGGTGACGCCGAACTTGTCTTCCATCATCTTCACGAGGTCGACGACTTCCATGATCGTCATGTTCGAAATCGCCTCGAGAATCTGTTCCTTGCTAGCAGCCATCGTCCATCTCTCCAGATATATATGTGTCGTTGAACCCGAATCAGTCGCCCGTGTCAGGCGGCCTTCGTCGCCTTGATCGCCGTCCACGGTGCGAACCAGCATTGCAGCGGGCTCGGCCAGCGTGCGCACGAACTTCGTGACCGGCGCCTTCATGCACGCCGAGCATCATCGACAGGGCCTGCGCCTTGGTCGGCAGACTCGCGACGCGGTCGATATCGGCGGCCGGATAAACCTGCCCGCCGAGCGAAACCAGCGTCGGGACCAGCTTGTCGTTGCCCTTCGCGAACTCCTTGACGACGCGGGCGGCGGCGCCCGGGTCTTCCTTGGAGAACGCGAGGATCAGCGGCCCCTTGAGACTGCCTGCGATGCACTCGTATGGCGTACCCGCAACCGCGCGACGCGCCAGCGTGTTCTTGACGACGCGCATGTAGACGCCGGCCAGTCGCGCCTTCGCGCGAAGCCCCGTCAACTGCGTCACCGTCAAGCCACGATATTCCGCCGCGACGACCGAATGCGCGGTCTGCGCAACGGCCTGTACCTCGGTCACCATCGCCTGCTTGTCTTCCAGTCTCAGTCCCATTCCTTCCTCCTGGCAGAAGATCCATCCACGAACACCCGTCGCCGGGTGCCCACCCTTGTGCCGGCCGCTGCCGGCCGGCTGATGGAGACCTCGCCAGTGATACCCGACTCGGGTTCCACCATCTGCGCAGGCGTCCATTAAGGGGCCGTCGCCCCGCCTGCGGTCTTCGATGGCCCGGGTTCACAACCCGGACGTTCGAAACTTCTCGAGGGGACAGTCCCTTTTCCCAGAGCGGAAAAAGTGACAGTCCCCGCTAACTCATACGCCCAGCGACGCGCGGTCCACGGCGATGCCGGGACCCATCGTCGACGACACCGACACGCGCTGCAGGATAGACGCCTTTCGACGTCGACGGCTTGTGCTTCTGCATGTCGGCGATCAGCGCGACGAGGTTTTCCTTCAGCGCCGCCGGCGCGAAGCTCGCCTTGCCGATCGAGCAATGCACGATGCCGGCCTTGTCGCAGCGATAGCGCACCTGGCCCGCCTTCGCGTTCCTGACCGCGCCCGCGACGTCCGGCGTCACCGTGCCGACCTTCGGGTTCGGCATCAGGCCGCGCGGTCCGAGGATCTGGCCGAGCTGGCCGACGACGCGCATCGCATCCGGGCTCGCGATGACCACGTCGAAATCCATCTGGCCCGCCTTCACCTTCTCCGCAAGGTCCTCGAAACCGACGATGTCGGCGCCCGCTTCACGCGCGGCGTCCGCGTTCTTGCCCTGCGTGAACACCGCGACGCGGACTTTCTTGCCGGTGCCGTTCGGCATCACGGTCGAGCCGCGCACCTGCTGGTCCGACTTCGCCGCGTCGATGCCGAGATTGATCGCGACGTCGACCGTCTCGTCGAACTTCGCGTTCGCGAATTCCTTCAGGATCGCGAGCGCCTCTTCGATCGTGTACTGCTGGCCGGGCTTCACGCGATCAGTCCATGGCTTCTGGCGCTTGAATACGGCGCTCATGTCAGACGCCCTCCACGTCGACGCCCATGCTGCGGGCGCTGCCCGCGATGGTGCGCACGGCCGCGTCGAGATCCGACGCGGTCAGGTCGGGCATCTTTGCCTTCGCGATCTCTTCGAGCTGCTTCCTCGAGATTTTGCCGACCTTCTTGGTGTTCGGAGTGCCCGAGCCCTTCTCGATGCCGATCGCCTTGCGCACCAGCACGGCCGCCGGCGGCGTCTTCAGCAGGAATGTGAAACTGCGGTCGCTGTAGACCGTGATGATCACGGGAATCGGCAGGCCCTTCTCTTCCTTCTGGGTCGCGGCATTGAACTGCTTGCAGAACTCCATGATGTTGACGCCCTGCTGGCCGAGCGCGGGCCCGACCGGCGGGCTCGGGTTCGCCCCGCCCGCAGGAATCTGCAATTTGATATAGCCCTGTACTTTCTTAGCCATCGTTCCTCGCTCCCGGGTGCAAGCGCCTTGCGGCTCCCCGGTTTCAGACCTTTTCCACCTGCCCGAAGTCCAGCTCGACCGGCGTCGACCGGCCGAGAATCTGAACCGCGACCTGCAGGCGGCTCTTTTCGTAATTGACCGACTCGACCACGCCGGTGAAGTCGTTGAACGGGCCGTCCACCACGCGCACGACCTCGCCGGGCTCGAACAGCACCTTCGGCCTCGGCTTCTCGACACCTTCCTCGACGCGGCGCAGGATGGCGTTCGCTTCCTTTTCCGTTATCGGCGCCGGTTTCTCCGGCGTGCCGCCGATGAAGCCGAGCACCTTCGGCGTTTCCTTGACGAGATGCCACGCTTCGTCGTCCATCGCCATCTGCACCAGCACGTAGCCGGGGAAGAACTTGCGCTCGCTGCGGCGCTTCTGGCCGGCGCGCATTTCCACGACCTCCTCGGTCGGCACCAGCACTTCGCCGAACTTCTCGTCGAGTCCGTGCAGCTTGATGCGTTCCTTCAGGCTGCTCGCGACCTTGTGCTCGAAGTTCGAGTAGGCGTGCACGACGTACCAGTTCAGCGACACGAGATCAGCCCCCTTGTCCGGTCACGTGCCGGGCGCCCCAGGCGAGACCCATGTCCACGAGCCAGAAAAACACGCCGAGCGCCATGACGAACAGGAACACCACGAGCGTCGTGCGCCAGGTTTCCTGGCGCGTCGGCCAGACCATCTTGCGCAGCTCGACACGCGAGGACTGCACGTAATTCCAGAGCTCGCGGCCCGGCTGCGACAGGTACATCAGCACGAGGCCGAGCACGAGCCCGGCAAGCACCATCAACACGCGCACCACCTGCGGCAACGCGCCGAACAGGTAATACGCGACGACGCCGCCGACCAGCGCGGCCGCGGCCAGCACCAGCTTGAAGGCGTCGACGAATCCGACGCCGGTCTTGGCTGCCTGTTCGTTCATCTGCTTCCGTTACGGACGGTTTGCCAGTCGCTTGTGGCGCTGGCAGGGCAGGAGGGAATCGAACCCCCAACCTGCGGTTTTGGAGACCGCCGCTCTGCCAATTGAGCTACTGCCCTTCCGTTGTCGCGTTCCTTACTTGAGTACCTTGGAGACGACGCCGGCGCCGACGGTGCGGCCGCCCTCGCGGATCGCGAAGCGCAGCCCCTCCTCCATCGCGATCGGCGCAATCAGCTCCACCACCATCTTGATGTTGTCGCCCGGCATGACCATCTCCACCCCGGCCGGCAGCTCGATGTTGCCGGTCACGTCGGTGGTGCGGAAATAAAACTGCGGCCGGTAGCCCTTGAAAAACGGCGTGTGCCGCCCGCCCTCTTCCTTGGTCAGCACGTACACCTCGCACTCGAACTGGGTGTGCGGGTTGATGCTGCCCGGCTTCGCCAGCACCTGGCCGCGCTCCACTTCCTCGCGCTTGGTGCCACGCAGCAAGACCCCCACGTTGTCCCCGGCCTGGCCCTCGTCCAGCAGCTTGCGAAACATCTCGACACCCGTGCAGGTGGTCTTCAGCGTCGGCTTCAGGCCCACGATCTCGATCTCGTCGTTGACCTTGACGATGCCGCGCTCAATACGCCCGGTCACCACCGTGCCGCGGCCCGAGATCGAGAACACGTCCTCGATCGGCATCAAAAACGGCTTGTCGATCACCCGCACCGGGGTCGGAATGTAACGATCCATCTCCGCCACCAGCTGCACCACCGAATCGGTACCCAGCTCGCCCGCCGCGCCTTCCAGCGCCTTCAAGGCGGAACCGCGCACGATCGGCGTGTCGTCGCCCGGAAACTGGTACTTCGACAACAGCTCGCGCACCTCCATCTCCACCAGCTCGATCAGCTCGGCGTCGTCCACCATGTCGCACTTGTTCAAATACACCACGATGAACGGCACCCCCACCTGGCGCGCCAGCAGAATGTGCTCGCGCGTCTGCGGCATCGGCCCGTCCGCCGCCGACACCACCAGAATCGCGCCGTCCATCTGCGCCGCCCCGGTGATCATGTTCTTCACATAGTCCGCATGCCCCGGACAGTCCACATGCGCGTAATGACGCTGCGCCGACTGGTACTCCACGTGCGCAGTCGCAATCGTGATACCCCGCGCCTTCTCCTCCGGCGCCTTGTCAATCTGGTCGTACGCCGTGAACTCGCCCCCGTTCTTCTCCGCCATCACCTTGGTCAACGCCGCCGTCAGCGTCGTCTTCCCGTGATCCACGTGCCCAATCGTCCCCACGTTCACGTGCGGCTTGGAGCGAACGAATTTTTCCTTGGCCACGACACACCTCTTCTCTTTCTATCGTTGTGGAGCCCACGACCGGAATCGAACCGGTGACCTCGTCCTTACCAAGGACGTGCTCTACCGACTGAGCTACGTGGGCCTGGTTCAACCCGGCTGGAGCGGGTGATGGGAATCGAACCCACGTCATCAGCTTGGAAGGCTGAGGTTCTACCATTGAACTACACCCGCATTCCTTCACGCCGCGTACACGCAGGTAACGTGGGTCGCCAAAGCAGCCGAGCCACCGATTCCGACGACATCTGGTGGAGGGGGTAGGATTCGAACCTACGAAGGCATGAGCCAGCAGATTTACAGTCTGCCCCCGTTGGCCGCTTGGGTACCCCTCCCAAATTGAGCCGCGTATTTTCGGGTGCGGCGCCACCGGTGTCAACGTCGAAAGAGCCGTAAGTGACTGATCCGGGTCAGGGACCGCCCACAAACCAGGGATGGGATTCCGGCAGGCCGTAGCCGCGGGCGATCAGCGTGGCGAGCAAAGGCAGGATCAACCAGAGGCCGAGACCAAAAGCGATGCTCGCCCGGACGCGTTCGACGTCCCGGATCAGCGGCGTGAAGGTCGGGGCGCGGCGCACTTCCCGGTTCCAGCGAATGTATTGAAGGCTCGGCCCGACCGCCACCAGCCCGATGGCGACAAAAAGCGTAATCTTCAACCAGAACAATCTGTTATCGGCGTAATAGGCGGGATCTTGGCCAAAATAAAGCACGCGCGCGAGCCCCGTGGCCAGGCTCGCGATCAGAGCCAGGAAGTAGCCGAGATCCACCTGGCCGAGCAACCGCGCCTGGGTCCGGTCGGGCAGGCGCCGGCACAGCCAGTATTCGGTCAGCAGCAGGCCCGCCGCGATGGCCGTCGCCACGAGATGCAGCCAGGCGAACAGGGCCGCGATGACCGGGAGCTCGGCCTGCATCGCTATCGGGCCACGAGACGCGCAAAACTCGCGGCGTCGATATTCGAACCGCAGACGATCAGCCCGACCCGGCGTCCGGCCAGCCGGTCGCGCAAGGGGCCGAGCAGCGCCGCGGTCGCCGCAGCGCCCGCAGGCTCGACCGCGAGGCGCGCATGCTCGATCAGGAAACGCATCGCCGCGATCATCTCGGCATCCGTGATGCGCACGAGTTCGTCGATGTGCGCGCGGCAGAGCGCAAAACCGCCGGGCAACGCATACGGTGCGCCCAGGCTGTCGGCAATTGTATCGACTTTGTCGATCGATTCCGGTCGGCCGGCCTGAAAACTGCGGTACATCGTGTCGGCACCGAAGGGCTCGACGCCGAACACCTCGCAGGACGGCTGCACGAGCTTGATCGCCGTCGACACGCCGGACGCGAGTCCGCCGCCGCCGATGGGAACGATGACGGCATCGAGATCGGGCGCCTGCTCGATAAATTCGAGCCCGAGCGTGCCGGTGCCAAGCACGACACGCGGACCCTCGAACGGGTGTATGAACGCCCGGCCTTCTTTTTCCGCTATTTCCTGCACGCGGCGAAACCCCGCGTGCACGTCGGGCGTGAGCTCGACTTCGGCGCCGTAGCGCCGGCACTCGGCGATGCGAAACGGATTCGAGTCCGCCTTCATCACAACTTTCGCGCTGATGCCGACGCTTCGCGCCGCGAATGCGGTCGCGATCGCGTGATTGCCGGCGCTGATGGCGCAGACGCCTCGCACCCGCTCCGCCGCATCGAGCGCGAGCACATTCAAGAGCGCCGCTCGCGCCTTGAAGCTGCCGGTCTGCTGGAACAACTCGAGTTTCAGCACGGCGCGCGTTCCCGGCGCGAGCGCCGCTTCCACCGCCGGTCCCGAGAGCGGCAGTAGCGGCGTCACATTGACGCGGTCACCGAGAATCGCGCGCGCCGCGCGAATATCGCCGATCGACGGGATTGGCACGGCGGCCGGTTCGGCGTTCATCGCCGGGCATGGTATCGGATCGGCCCGGAAAGGCGCCTTACTGCAGTGCAAAAACCAGTCTTGGCGGCTGTGCTTCTCAGGCCGTAGCCGGGTCGGCATACTGCGTGGAGTCATCCTCTCCAGTGACAGAAATATTTGGGGGATCCGGAGATGGAACGCCGCCTGCACAGCCGCCATCGCGCCCGCGCCACGGTCTACCTGGTCGCGCCGGGCCGTCGCGGTTCGTTGTGCAAGGCCCATAACCTGAGCGCCAACGGCGTCTTCGTCGAGACCCGGAATCTCAGCCTTGCGAAGGGATCCATCGTTGAACTCGCCTTTGCGATCAACCTGGGAGCGGTGACCAAGATTCACCGGCGCAAGGCCATCGTCGCCCATGTGTCGGGGGGCGGCACCGGCCTTAAAATGGAGTGCTACGCGGCGCGTTGAGTCGCGAGCGCCGAACCGATTTCCATGTCGGGTGGGGTCCTGGTCCAGACCGGGCCGGGGCTCCTCCCCTTTTTTTCCGGCACCGACACAGGGACACCATGGCTCGCATCTACGACAACATCCTGCAGACCATCGGGCGCACGCCGCTCGTGCGCCTCAACAAGATCGGGCGCGACCTGCCAGGACGGATCGTCCTGAAGCTCGAGTTCTTCAATCCCTGCGCGAGCGTCAAGGATCGGATCGGCGTCAGCATGATCGAAGCACTTGAAAAGCAGGGCCGCATCGGCCCGGAGACAGTGCTGGTCGAGCCAACGAGCGGCAACACCGGTATCGGGCTCGCCTTTGTCGCCGCGGCGAAGGGCTATCGGCTCGTGCTGACGATGCCGGACACGATGAGCATGGAACGCCGGCGCATGCTGACGGCTTTCGGCGCCGAGCTCGTGCTGACGGAAGGCGCCAAAGGCATGAAGGGCGCGATTGCGCGCGCCAACGAAATCGTCGCCAGCGATCCCAAACGCTTCCTGCTAGTCGGTCAGTTCACGAATCCCGCGAATCCCGAGATCCACCGCCGCACGACCGCCGAGGAAATCTGGAACGACACCGACGGCGCCGCGGACATCCTGGTCTCAGGCATCGGCACCGGTGGCACGATCACCGGCGTCGGCGAGGTGCTGAAGGCGCGCAAGCCGTCGTTTCGCACCGTTGCGGTCGAACCCTCGGCGAGTCCGGTACTGTCAGGCGGCGAGCCCGGTCCGCACAAGATCGCGGGCATCGGCGCCGGGTTCATCCCCGAGATCCTGAACACCAAGATCATCGACGAGATCATCCAGGTGACCAACGAGGACGCCGGCGATTACGCACGCCGGCTAGGGCGCGAGGAAGGCATCCTGGTTGGCATCAGTTCCGGCGCCGCGCTCTATGCGGGCCTGCAGGTCGCGGGCCGCGAGGAGAATCGCGACAAGCTGATCGTTGTCGTCATCCCGAGCTTCGGCGAGCGGTATCTCTCCACCTGGCTCTACGAAGAGGCTCCCGTAGGTGCGCCCCGCATCGTCGCCGTCAGCTGACGCCGCGGGCGATCACGCCACGCTCGCCGAACGGCTGGTCGCCTCCGGTGACGCCGTGGAATTCCAGGCCCTCAAGAAAGGTCGCTGGCCGGATCGTGCGCTGGTGCTCGCGACCATCGACCGGCTGCATCGGCTGCTGATCGCAGAGACCCTGCCGCCTTCGGCCGCCGGCGAAGAACCGGCCGCCCGCGTCGCGTGCGAACTCGCCGAGATCGAGCAGGTCCTGGCCGCGCAGATCCGGCTCGCGCTCGAGTTTCCGTCGCGGCTCGGCGAAGAATCGATGCCCGACGACGCCGCGCTCGATCGCGACAGCAGCCGCCTCGCGCGCGAACTGCTGTCCCGGCTGCCCATGCTGCGCGAGCGCGTGTTCGAGGATGCGCAGGCCGCCTGGCGCGGCGATCCGTCCTGCCGCCATCCGATCGAGGCGCTGTACGCATTTCCGGGCGTGTTCGCGATCACGCGCCACCGCATCGCGCACATTCTCTATGAGCTCGACGTGCCGCTGCTGCCGCGTCTCGTCGCGGAAGACGCACACCAGAAGACCGGCATCGACATTCACGCCGGCGCGACCATCGGCCGCGAATTCTTCATCGACCACGGCACCGGCGTCGTGATCGGCGAGACAGCGAATGTCGGCGATCGCGTCACGCTGTACCAGGGCGTGACGCTCGGCGCCAAAAGCTTTCCGGTGGATGCGACGGGCCGGCTCGTCAAGGGTCTGCCGCGTCATCCGATCGTCGAGGACGACGTCACGATCTACGCAAGCGCCACGGTGCTCGGCCGCATCACGGTCGGTCGCGGCAGCGTGATCGGCGGCAACGTGTGGCTCACGCACAGCGTGCCGCCGAAATCGCGGGTCGCGCAGGCGGCGCCGCTGCAGAGCGGATTCGAGCACGGCGCAGGGATCTAGGGGACAGTCCGTCATGGGCCGCATTTCCCGCCGCGCATTCAATCGAATGGCGGCCGCTGCGGGTGCGCTCGCGCTGGCGCCGTTGGCCAGCGCGCAGGTGCGCTTCGGCTCCCCGCCATTCCAGCTTGGCGTGGCCTCGGGCGATCCGGCGGCCGACGGCTTCGTGATCTGGACCCGGCTCGCGCCGGAACCCTTCAATCCGGGCGTGCTCGGCGAAACGATCTTCGAAGTGACCTGGGAAGTCGCGGAGGACGCGGACTTTTCGCACATCGCGAAGTTCGGCGTCGCCTGGGCGCGGCCGCATCTCGCCCATGCCGTGCACGTCGAGGTCGCAGGTCTCGCGCCCGGCCGCGAGTATTTCTACCGTTTCCGCATCGGTCGCTACGAAAGCCCAGTGGGACGCGCGCTGACCTGCCCGGCCGCGGACGCCGCGATCGCATCGATGAAGTTCGCGTTCGCGTCCTGCGCGCATTACGAGCAGGGTTTCTTCTCCGCCTACCACTACATGGCCGAGGACCGTCCGGATCTCATCCTGATGCTCGGCGATTACATTTACGAGGACGCCTGGGGCGACCGGCGTGTGCGACAGTTCGACCCGATCGAGGCCGTCACGCTCGCCGATTACCGGCGCCGGTACACGCAATATCGCTCTGACCCGGATTTGCAGGCCGCGCATGCTGTCTGCCCCTGGCTCGTCACCTGGGACGATCACGAGGTCGACAACGACTACGTCGCGCTGACGAGCGAGCACGAGCTCTGCGGCGGCGAGCCGGTGCGCGCCGCATTCCCCGCGCGACGCGCCGCGGCGTATCAGGCCTGGTTCGAGCACATGCCGGTGCGCCCGACACGGTTGCGTCCGGACATGGGCGTGCAGATCTACGGATCGGTCGACTGGGGTACGCTCGCGCGCTTCTATGTCCTCGACACGCGCCAGTATCGCTCGGTGCAGGTCTGCCCCAATTCGCCGACCGCCGAGCGCTGCGATTTCGAGAAAGGGCGCAAGCTCCTGTTCGGCGGCGCGGGCGGCGCGAATTTCATCGATCCGACGGAATCCGCCTGCAAGGGCGCGCTCGCGGATCCGTCACGTACGGTGCTGGGCGCCGAGCAGGAGCGCTGGCTCGACACCGCGCTCGCGGACAGCCGCGCCGCCTGGAATGTGCTCGCACAGAACGTGATCGTCATGACAGTCGCCGAAGGCACGGCCGAATCTCCGCGCCATCACAGCGACGCCTGGGCCGGGTATCCGCCGGCGCGCGAACGCCTGTTCGCGTCGCTCCTGAAGAGCGGCGCCGCCAATCCAATCGTGCTGACGGGCGACATCCATTCTTTCTGGGTCAACGAGCTCGCGAATGCGGCCGGCAGGCCGGTCGCGGTGGAACTCGTCGCCTCTTCGATCGCCACCACGACCGTCGACAAGAGCGCGCACCTGTCGATGAACCCGGGCGCAAAGTTTCACGACGGCGGCCACAACGGCTATGTCCGCTGCGAACTCCGCCGCGATGGCCTGCGGACGGACATCGTCGCGATCGCGGATCGCGAGGATCCGCGCAGCACGCGCAGCGTGCTTGCATCCTTCGACGTGCGTTCCGGGGATCCCCACGTGGTGCCGGCGGAGGGAGTCGAACCCCCGACCTGAGGTTTACAAAACCACTGCTCTACCAGCTGAGCTACGCCGGCAACGGCGGGCATTCTAGCCCGGCTCCGCCCCGCAGGGCCTGACTTCGAGCCGCAGGATGCGGCCGCCTTCACCATTCAGCCGTGCGGCATCCGGCAGTTCCGCGGGTGGCACAAGATCGACGTCGATCCAGTAGACCGTGCCGTTGCGCTCCCTTTCGGCCAGGCCCGGCTCGAAGCCGAGCGCCTGCACTTCGTCCATGCGTGTGAGCGCGCGCGCGCGTTCGCTGTAGAGGCCGAGTGAGATCGTGATCTGCCGCCCGTCGCCGGGCATCGCGTAAGCATCGCCCACGCCGAAGCGGCGCAACCGCTCGATGACGCCGTCAGCAGTCGCGCGATCCGCGATGCCGCTGAGCGATACCCAATATCCTTTCCAGACCACGCCTTCGCCGGCGCGCTGGCGCGGCCTAAGGTCGTTCTCGCGCAGCAGCGTCGATGCGCGCGCGGCTTCGGTCAGGTCATGGAACGGGCCGAGGCTCACGCAGTTGCCCGCACGCCGCGTCGTGATGCGCGGCAATGGCGCCGCCGGCGGGGCCTCGCGCGCGAGCGTGAGCTGGGGGCCCGGCGCCGCGACGCTCGCTGGCGCCTCCGCGGGCGCATTCACCCAGTGATGCCAGGCGTACCAGGCGAAGTTGGCGAGCAGCAGCAGGGCAAGGAGCAAGCGCATCGGTATTGAATTTATGCGCTCGTGCCATCGATCGCCAGCGGTTCAGGCGAAATCATCGAACCGGTCTCACCGTCACTTCGCCGGACAGGACACGACGGCGCGCGCCAGCGGTATCGAGCAGCAGCGCGCCGTCCTCGTCAACGCCGCGGGCCACGCCTTCCTGCAACTGTTCGCCCTGCTGCACCTGCACCGGGCGGCCCGCGAGAACGTCCGCGCCCTGCCATTCCTCCGCGAAGGCGGCGAAACCGCGCGCGTCGAACTCCTCGAGGGCGAGCGCCAGCTCGCCGATGAGCACGGCGGCTGCAGCGCTGCGGCGCGGCACGACGCCGAGCGTCGCGAGATCGACCGCCTCGATGCCGGCCGCGCGGAGCGCCGCCATCGTCTGCGCGGGCAGACAAGTATTGAGGCCGACGCCGACCACGACATAGGCAGGACCCGCCGCTTCGCCGCGCAGGTCGATCAGGATCCCGCCAAGCTTGCGGCCCTCGTGCACGATGTCGTTCGGCCACTTCAGCCCGGCGTTGGCGACGCCCTGCCGTGCGAGCGCGCGCAGTACCGCGACGCCCGCCGCGAGCGACAGGGCCCCGAGCGCCGCTGGCGCGTCGCGAAACGACCAGTTGACCGACAGGCAGAGACCGGACCCGAATGGCGCGAGCCAGCGCCGCCCGCGGCGCCCGCGGCCGGCGGTCTGGAATTCTGCGAGGCAGGCGTCGAAACGGCCGGCCGGCAAGTCGTCGACGTCGAGCAGCGTGTCGCTGGTCGAGGCGAGCGCTTCGTGCACGGCGAGATTTCGTAGTCGGCCCGCCGCGAACTGCGGCATCCCGTCGCGGATTGCCGCGGAATCGAGCAGATTGAGCGGCTGCGCGAGCCGGTATCCTCGTCCGCGCTCCGCCACGCACTCGATGCCCCATTCCGCGAGCTGCCGGAGTTGCTTCCATACGGCCGCACGCGATACGGACAGCACCGCCGCGAGTTCCTCGCCTGAATGCCGCTCCCCGTCGGCGAGCAGTCCGAGGAGTTCGCCGCGGCGCGTCATGGCGAACGCTTGCGCGGGCGGAGCAGCCAGAGTCGGGTAAGCCTCGGTTCGCTGCCGGAGCGCATGCGCCGGATGTTGTCGCGATGCGCGAAGCCGACGAGCGTTGCCATGGCGAGCGTGAATGCGAAGAGCGCGCACGATGCATCGCCGCGAAACCACAATACCAGCGGCATCGCCGCGGCCGCGGCCATCGTCGCGAGCCCGACGAAGCCGGTCAGCATCGCGATGATGAGCCACACACCGAGCGCGAACGGGACGAGCGCAGGCATTAGCGCGAGCAGGGCGCCAGCGAGCGTCGCACCGCCCTTGCCGCCGCGGAATCCATGATATTGCGGCCACACATGCCCGATGACCGCCGCGGCTGCGCATGTGGAGGCAAGCCAGTCGCGGTCCACGGCCGGGTCGGCGTCGACGCCGGGCAGCGCAATGCCGGGCAGCCAGCCCGCTGCGAGCCAGCCTTTGCCGACGTCGATGACGACGGTCGCCGCCGCGAACCAGAAACCCTGGGTGCGCAGCGCATTCGTGCCGCCGGCGTTGCCGCTACCGAGTTCGCGGATGTCGACGCCTCGGAATGTGCCGACGAGCAAGGCTCCGACGACGGAACCGAGCAGGTAGGCGAGCAGCGTCTTGAGGCCGAGTTCCAGCAAGCCCGAATACTACCATCGGGCCTTGGACACTCAGTGCGGCAGGAAGACTTCCGCGATCATGCAGCGCACACTGCCGCCGCCATGGCGCTCGATCGTCGGGATCGGCGTCGTCACGATCCGCCCGCGCCGCTCGAGCGCGCGGCGCACGGGCGCCGCGAGGCTCCGCCAGGCCGTATCCGACATCGCGATCACCTGACCGCCGTCCGCGGCGCGAAGCGCAATCAGGTTTCCCGCGAAGCCGTGCATCTCCGGCCGACTGATCTCGACCGGCTCATGGCCGGCCAACGCCAATTCCGCAAGCACCTGCGCACGCTCGCCGGCATCGGCGATCGCCTCCGCGCAGACCACGGCGAATCCCTCGCCGATCGCCATCAGCACGTTCGTGTGATAGGCAGGTTCGCCGGCGGCGCCGGTCCCCGCAAAGGCGATCACGCGGTAATGCAGGCGCGCCGCAAAATCGGCGAGCGCCGCCGGCGTCGTTCGCGGCGAGCGGCAGGCGTAGGCCGTGCGATGGCAGCGGTCGAGCACCAGGCTGCCCGTGCCTTCCAGGAATTCGCCATGCGCCTCCCAGCCGGAAAGGTCCACGGTGCGCGCGATGCGAAAGCCCGCGTCGCGCAAGGCGGTAAGCGCTTCCTGACGCCGTTCGGCGCGTCGCGACGGCGCCATCATTGGATACAGCACGACGCTGCCGTCCGCGTGGAAGCTGACCCAGTTGTTCGGAAAGCAGGCATCGGGCTTCGGCGGCTCCGCCGTGTCGTCGACGACGTGAACCGCGACGCCCGCGTCAAGCAGCGCCCGCGCGAGCCCATCGAATTCGCGACGCGCGATCGTCGCGGTGCCCGCATCCGCACCGCCCTGCTGGAAACGGTTCGACGCGGCGGTCTCCGGATTCGCGCCGAAGCGAGCGGGGCGGATCATCAACACCGCGTTCGCGCACTGGTCTGCAGTTTCCGGGGCGGTATTCATTGCCTCAGTCTAGCAAGCTAGCCGCCGGTATCTGCCCCAGAGAAAAAAGCACGGCGGATGACCGCCGTGCCTTCACCGGTCGAAGACCGCTCAGAATTCGAAGCGAACGCCGAGCTGCATGCGCCACACGGAGGGCAGCGTCGACAGCGTCTCCACCGGACCGGTCGGCCCGGTCTGGCCCGCGCGCGGCCGGTAGACGTAGCATTCCGCCGCGCCATTCGGGCATCCCGTCGTCGCGATGCGGTTCACATCGAGCACGGGCGCCACGTAGATGAATGAGACCTGGCTCAATTGGCCCCAGTCGTTGTCGATCATGTTGGCGAGGTTTTCCACGTCCAGCGTGACGGCGCCGCGCATCTTGCCCCAGATCGGCAGTTCCTGCTGCAGGCGCAGGTCGAGGATGGACAGCCACGGGCTCGACTGCGAGTTGCGCGGCACGATCTTGCCGCGATAGCGCTCGAGTCCGTGCCGCTCCACGAAAGCATCGACATCCGACTCGAACTGCGCCGATCGCGCGGCGCTGATCGTGGTGATGTCCGGGCAGCTCGTCGGATCGGCCGTCACGTCCGCGCTGGTGCAGAAGGCTTCGTAAATCACGTCGCCGTCCGGCACGTAGAACAGCGCCCGCTGCCGCGTACCTTGGCGCGGGTCGCCGAATACGCTGGTGCCGGCGCCAAAGGTGAAGCTGTAGCCGCGGCCCGAGCGGCGTTCGCCGACGAGCGCAACGCTCGTCTCATAATCGCCGAAGAATGCCTTGCGCCAGGTGAACTGGCCCTTGAACTGGTGCTGCATCTCGTAGTTCGAGGTTTCGAGCTCCGGGTCGTTCGGATCGGCCGTCGCGTAGCTGTCCCAGTTCGAAAGTGCCGTCGAGCTCGTGCCCGAGTTGACGTCGTGGACGTCCTGATAGCCGTAGCCGAGATAGGCGTCAAAGCGACCCGCGCCGGTGCGCCAGGTTTTCGCGAAGTCGATCGCGAACACCGTGCCGTCGCCGCCGCCGGTGTTGGTCAGCAGCAGGTCCTGGCCCGACGGCCGGTTACAGGGCGGCGTCTGGCCCGGGTTGCAGGGCGACACGTCCGCACGCGAGATATAGCGCGGGCGACCATCCGGCGCCGTGGGCGACACGGGGTCCGGGATCAGGCGCAGGTCGTGCCAAACGACCTCGTCCTTGACGCGCGACACCACGACATCGGCCGTCATCTCGATGTCCCAGGGCAGGGTCTGCTTGATGCCGAGGTTCCAGCGGTACTGCGAAGGGATCTCGAAGTCCGGATCGATCGCATTGACCTGGCTGTCGCCGCGCAGCAATTCGTGATTGTCGAGCACGACCTGGTTGATATTGAAGCCGTCGATGTTGTTCAACGCGACCTGCAGGGGCGCCGGCGATAGCGAGTCGATCGTCTGCTGAATGACGTTGACGCCGTCGACCGAGAAGCTGTTCGAGACCCAGACGTTCGGCGAGCCGCCGCCGAACAGTCCCCAGCCGCCGTATATCGTCGTCTCGGGGCGCCACTGCCAGTTGAAGCCGATGCGCGGCATGATCAGATCGCGCCCGTCGAGCGTCGACTGGTTGCTGAAGCCGTAGCGCGACTGGAAGTTAGAGTTCAGCGGCGGCTTGTCGCCGCTCGAATAGCTGTCCATGCGCACGCCCGCCTGCAGCTTCAGGTCCGGCGTCGCCTGCCATTCATCCTGGAAATAAACGCTGTCGACGTCATAGCTGAAGTTCGCCGCGCCGTCGTTCGGGTCATTCGTGAACGCATTGTTGTAGACGAGAGAGGTCGCGATCTGGTTTTCGAAATTCGCGATGTTCGAGAACACATACTGGCCGCGGCTGCGCGGCAGGAAGATGTTGAAGATGTCGAGCATCTCGCGCTCGTAACCGGCCGTCAACGTGTGGTCGCCGAGGAAGAAATTGGCCTTCAGCTTGACCTGGTCGAGGTCGTTCGTCAGGAAATTCGCGTGACGGCTCTCGTCCGGACCCAGGTACATCTGGCCGAGCGGGTTCGAAGTGATTACCTGCATCTCGGCGAATTCCGTGCCGAACAGCGAGTCCTGGCGGACCTCGGTTTCCTTGCGCGCGAACTTCACTTCCGTCGCGAACCATTCGTTCCAGTCGGAGAATAACTGCAGCGAGTTCGACTCCATCGTGATCGCGCGGTTGTACCACTGCGACGGGGCACTCGCGCGGCTGAGCGCCGGGATGTTGTTCGTCACGATGATCTCGTTGCCCTCGGTGCGCTGGTAGGAGTACGCGCCCCGGTGAGAGTCCGAGATGTTCCAGTCCAGTTTCGCGAGGATCTTCTCGTCCTCCTCGACCAGCTCGTCAAATGCCTCGCCGGCATCGAATCCGTAGACTTCCTGCGCGATCTGCAGGATCTGCTCGTAGTCGGCCTGCGACACGTTCGGCACCTCGACCGGGAAGCCGGAGCCGGTCGGGCCGATGTCCTGTGGCGCCGTGCGCTCGAGATTCTCGTAAGACAGGAAGAAGAACAGCTTGTCCTTGAGGATCGGGCCACCCAAGGTGCCGCCGTAAGTATCCTCCTCGAAACTGAGCGTGACGTCGGTATCCTTGGTCCGATCGCCCGCGAGATCATCGCCGCTCGAGAAGTAGTATCCGGAACCGGAGAAATCGTTCGTGCCGGACTTCGTCACGACGTTGATAGTCGAGCCGCGGAACAGGCCATATTCCACTGAGAACGGCGCCGTCAGGATCGATACGTCCTGGATCGCGTCGATGGACAACGGGCTCCGCTGCGTCGGGTAGCCGTTGTTGTTCAGGCCGAAGTCGTCGCTCTGGCGCACGCCGTCGACCGTGAACGTGTTATAGCGGTTGTTCACGCCCGCCACTTCGAGCGCGTCGGAGTTTGTCGGGTCGACCCAGGCCTTCGGGTCGATACGTACGACGTCTTTGATGTCGCGGCTGATGGACGGCAATTCACGCAGGTCCTGTGCGCCGAATCGGCTGCCCGCGCCGATCGTCAGGTCGCGCTCGGAGACACCCATCACCTCGACGTCGGAAAGCTGCGCGATCGGCTGTGCGACCAGCGTCACCGAGGTGCGCTGCGCGAGCTGCGTGTAGAGATCCTCGACGACCGCGTCCTGCATGCCCTCGGCCTTCGCCGTGACGCGATACGGACCGCCGACGCGCAGACCCGTCGCCGCGAACTGGCCGGACGCGCCGGTCGTCGACGTCGCCGTCGTGCCGGACTGCAGATGCTCCACCGAAACCACCGCGCCGTCGATCGGCTGACCGTTGGCGCCGACCACATAGCCTGTCAGTTGCGCTGTCGTTTCCTGCGCGAGGGCTAATGGCGCGCTGAGCGTGATCGCGATACCCGCACCCATTGCAACGGCCGGCGCAAAGAGAATCGACGAAACGGCGGCGAGGCGCACCGAGCGGCGACGATCGGACATGGATGGCTCCCCCGAAATTCTCGTGAACGCAACAGTGACTGGCATTGCACCAGGACCACGATGGTGCCGGAATGTTACAGGCCGTCAGCCGCCATTGGCGACCGACGACTTGAACTGATGCGCGCACTCCACTGTGTCGCCTGGTGTCCGGCAGCGTTTCCAGCAACGACAACGGCTTGGCGCAATTTTCTCCGCCCCGGATCATCAACTCGCAATGAGTCGGGGCGTCTGGCCGATCCGCTCCGCCGCCTTCTCGGCGATCATGATCGTCGGCGCGTTGGTGTTTCCGCCGACGAGTGTCGGCATAACGGATGCATCGACGACGGAAAGGCACTCGAGGCCCCGAACCCGCAGCAAAGGATCGACCACGGCGAGTTCGTCGTGACCCATGCGGCAGGTTCCGACCGGGTGATAGATCGTGTCCGCGCGCCGACGGATGTGAGCGACTTGCGCTTCGTCCGACCGACCGTCCACGAACAGTTCCTCGTCACGATAACGGTCGAGCGGCGCGCCACCCATGATTTCACGGGCCGTCTTGATGCCCGCTAGCAGCGTTTCGACATCGGCATCGGCCGCGAGGTAGTTCGGATCGATGCGGGGCGCCGCGGCCGGATCGGCCGAATGCAGGCGCACGCTGCCACGGCTCTTCGGCCGCAGCACGGCGACGTGGCAGGTGATGCCATAGCCATAATGCAGCCGCCGTGCATGGTCGTCGACCAGGCCGTTGACGAAATGCAACTGGATGTCGGGCCGCTCGAGACCATCACGGCTCCGGAAAAACGCGCCGGCTTCGGCAAAGTTCGTCGTCAGCAGCCCCTTGCCTGTGCGCCGCCACTGGAAATAACCTGGAATAGCGCGCAGCGCCGTGCGCGGCGTAATGCCCATCAGCCGATTGTCCGAAGAGCGGTATACGAGCGCGAGATCGACGTGGTCGACGAGATTCTCGCCGACGCCCGGCAGTTCGTGGCGCAGGGTGATGCCGTGGCGCGCGAGTTCCTCGCGCCCGCCAATGCCCGACAGCAACAGGAGCTGCGGCGATCCGTAAACACCAGCCGACACCACGACCTCGCCTGCGGCTTCGATGCGTGCCGTGCCAGCGTCGCCTTTCACCTCGACGCCGACCGCGCGGCGGCCATTGAGCAGCAGCCGCGACACGCGATGGCCGGTCAGAATCGTCAGGTTCGCGCGTGCACGCACCGGATTCAGGAAGGCGACCGAAGCGCTGCAGCGGCGGCCGCGGCGTTGCGTCACCTGGTAAAGCCCCGCCCCTTCCTGCTCGGCGCCGTTGAAATCGTCGTTTGCCCGCAGGCCATAGCGCGTGGCCGCTTCGACGAAGGCGCTCGATGCGTCGACCGGGCTCGCGAGATCCGACACGGCGAGCTCGCCGCCGACTCCGTGATAGTCGCTCGCGCCGCGCTGCTGATCTTCCGACCGGCGGAAAACCGGCAGGACGTCTTCGTAGGACCATCCGGCGTTGCCGAGCGCCGCCCAGTCGTCGTAATCACCGCGATGGCCGCGCATGTAGACCATCGCGTTGATCGAACTCGAGCCGCCGAGCGTGCGGCCGCGCGGCTGATAGCTGCGCCGGCCGTTCAGCCCTGCCTGTGGCTCGGACAGATAGGCCCAATTCAGATGCCGCGTCGGCAGAGTGCCGAGCAGTCCGGCCGGGATGTGGATCAGCGGCGAGCGATCGCGCGGCCCCGCCTCGATCAGGCAGACGCTGCGCGCGGGATCTGCACTCAGGCGATTGGCGAGCACGCAACCGGCCGAACCGGCGCCCACGATCACGTAGTCGAACGTCACCGGCGACACCATGCCATCCGCGCGGGCGTTTGCAACCCCGGCGCAAACATTTCGCCGGTTTGGCCGGTTTAGGTTGATCGCCCTATGAATGCCGCTTGCGCGCGGCCGTACGCCTGTGCCAGAAAGCGGCATCCATGAGAAAAACCGCCGAGCTCGTCATACACCCCGCCACGCCATGCGATGCCGTGCGTCGCGTCAGCGTCTCGATCCGGCGCGATGACGCCGCATTGCGACTTTCGTACCGCATCGAAGGCGACATCGTGGGCCTCCGGCTGCCGCTAGCGGCCGAAACGCAACGCGCGGACTCACTCTGGCAACATAGCTGCTTCGAGGCGTTTCTGAGGGCCGATGGAGAGGACAGTTATCACGAGTTCAATTTCGCGCCAACCGGCGCCTGGGCTGCGTATCGCTTCTCGGCGCGCCGACGCGGCGGCTCCGCGCCGGAAGTCGCGGCACCTTCCATCGAATGCCGCCGCGATACGGAGTCATTCGTCATGAATGTCGACCTGACGCTGGATGCATTGCCCGAGTTCGCCGGCGCCGGGGTGCTACACGCCGGGCTCACCGCGGTCATCGAGGACGCACGCGGCAGGCTTTCACACTGGGCGCTCGCGCATGGCGCGGCGCAGCCCGATTTCCATGATCCGGCGACATTCCGAATCCGGCTGGGCGCGCGATGAAGTGCGGCATCGACCGGCTGCTCGCGGATCGCGCCGTGCGCCGGGGGCTCGACGGCCGCCGCGTGGGTCTGGTCGCGCATCCAGCCTCCGTCACGGCCGACCTCACACATTCGCTGGATGCGCTGGCCGCGCAGGAGGAATTCCGCCTGACCGCCGCCTTCGGTCCGCAGCACGGGCTGCGCGGCGACAAGCAGGACAACATGATCGAGTCCGGGGATTACACCGATCCGGTGCACCGCATTCCCGTGTTCAGCCTGTATGGCGCGCTGCGCCGGCCCTCGCCCGCGATGATGGAGCATTTCGACGTGTTGCTCGTCGACCTGCAGGATCTCGGTTGCCGCGTCTATACCTTCGTGACGACGCTGCGTTACGTCCTCGAGGCCGCTGCGGAAGCGAAGAAAGCGGTCTGGGTGCTCGATCGGCCGAATCCGGCGGGTCGACCGGTCGAGGGCATGCTGCTGCAATCGGGCTGGGAGAGTTTCGTCGGCGCCGGGCCGATGCCGATGCGCCACGGGCGCACGCTGGGCGAACTCGGCGAATGGTTCGTGCGCGAGCTGAAGCTCGACGTCGAATACCAGGTGGTCGGGCTCGAAGGCTGGCATCCGGTGAAGGCGCCGGGTTACGGCTGGCCGACGGGCGAACGGACCTGGATTAATCCGAGCCCGAACGCCTCGAATGTGTCGATGGCGCGCTGTTACGCCGGTACCGTGATGGTCGAGGGCACGACACTGTCCGAAGGACGTGGCACGACCCGGCCGCTCGAGCTCTTCGGCGCGCCGGATCTAGATCCAACCGCATTGCTAGAGCGAATGCATGTGCTCGCGCCCGACTGGCTGGCGGGCTGCCGGCTCAGGAGCTGCTGGTTCGAGCCGACTTTTCACAAGCACGCGAGAAAACTCTGCGCCGGCATCCAGATCCACGTGGACGACCAGGGCTACAACCATTCGAAGTTCCGGCCCTGGCGGCTGATGGCGCTCGCGTTCAAGGCGCTGCGTTCGATCCGGCCCGACTATCCATTGTGGCGCGACTTTCCGTACGAGTATGAAACCGGCCGACTCGCGATCGACCTGATCAACGGGGGCACGGCGCTCCGCGAGTGGGTGGACGATTCCGCAGCGACGCCAGCTGACCTGGACGAGATGGCGCGCCACGACGAAAGCCAGTGGCAGTTCAAGGAGTGATATCGATTCGATCCGGGACCCAGTCCCGGGAATCGATTACGGCGGAGGCGATTTTATTTCCGGCAATTTGCGTTGCGGCAGCACGCGCTCGAAGACCAGTTGCAGGCGCAGAACCACGTAGAGCCGCCAGCCGATGAGCACGATGTCGTAGATCATCAGGATCCGCTGCCACAGGCCGAGCCAGAACCCGCGCTTGCTTTCCTTGATGACGTGGCTCACGCCGTGCACGACCGTGAAACCCATTCTCTGGCCAAGCTGCTTGGCGAAGAAATTGAGCGCGATCTCGATCTGGAAGTTCTTCTTGTAGGTTCGCGGCACGTGATTCCAGAGCGTCCGGGTCAGCACGCGCTCGCCACCCAGGATCGGCGTGAAATGCAGCAGCCGGTTGGCCCAGTAGGACTTGCGGCCGCGGATGCCGACGTACATGCCATAGTCGTCCGCCGTCACGGCCGTGACGATCTGGGTGACAGTTGCCGGCGTGAGGCCGACGACGTCCGCATCGCAGAAAAAGATGATTTCGTTCCGCGCCGCCTGCACGCCACGCGCCATCGCGGAGGCTTTGCCGCCGTTGCGCGCCAATGAGATGACCGTGGCGCCGCCGGATCGGGCGCGCCCGGCGGTATCGTCGGTCGATCCGTCGTCGACGACGATGATCTCGTCGATCAGGGGATGGCCGAGCAGCGCTCCAATCACGCCGCCGATCGTCTGGCCCTCGTTATATGCAGGGATTATCGCGGAGACCATTTTTTTCCTGTTCGTGTTTCCCGATTGGAAGCCGTGGCCCCGGGATAATTCCCTCATCATCGCATCAAACACAAAAAAAACCCCGACGTTTCCGTCGGGGGGTTCGCTTTTGAATCCTGACGGTGACCTACTCTCACCTGGCCTACGGCCAAACTACCATCGGCGCAGAGCGTTTTCACTTCCGAGTTCGGAATGGGATCGGGTGGTACCCGCCCGCTATGACCGCCAGGAAAACTGTCGCCCGCGCCGCTGATCGAGGCCGCGCCGGCATGGTCGGATCTGTGGAAAACCTATGTGTCGCATCCACGGAGCTCAGGCTCCTTGGGTGTTATATGGTCAAGCCTCACGGGCAATTAGTACTGGTTAGCTGAACGCATTGCTGCGCTTACACACCCAGCCTATCAACGTCGTAGTCTCCGACGGCCCTACAGGGTGCGCAGTTCTTCGCCGCCGAGACCGGTACAAGTACGTATTGATCCTCCTGCGCGCCGAACTAATATTGATGATGTTGAAGAAGATCGAGCCAGGTGGAAAGGAGGAAATCATGAACATCATGCGTTGGGAGCCCTTCCGGGACACTGGTGATTTCTTCCGCAGCATGTCACGGCCGATGTTCGGCAGATGGCCGGGCGTGTTCGGCGACGAGTTCGCGACGAAGTACGAGTGGTCGCCTGCGGTTGACATCAAGGAAACGGACAAGGAATACCTTGTTAGAGCGGAACTTCCGGGCCTTACCCGCGAAGACGTCAAAGTGACGCTTGAGAGCGGCGTCCTGACGATCGAAGGGGAGCGGCGCCAGGAGAAGGAGCTGACGGACGAACGGGTTCATCGGATCGAGCGCCTCTATGGCGAGTTCTATCGGAGCTTCACGCTTCCGGACGATGCCAAGGCCGATGGAATCCGTGCCGAAAGCAAGGATGGAGTCCTGAGCGTCCATGTACCGAAGCTCGCAGTCGAAAAAGCAAAGGCTGTCGAGATCAAGGTCAACTAAGGATTGAACCGCTCACGGCGCCTGGTCCTGTCAGGGCCAGGCGCCTTCTTGCTGTCCGCGCGCCTCGCAGGCGCCGGTCTTATCAAGACGTGCCGGCGCTCGCCTCCTGTTCCTCTTCGTATCCCTGCGGGAGGTGGTGAGCAATGCCCTTGTGGCAATCGATGCAGGTTTCGCCCTGCTTGAACGCCTTTTCGTGGCGACGCGCCGAGACCCGCTCCTGCCGCTCGAGATCCATGTGCTGGAACTCGTGGCAGTTCCGGCATTCGCGGGAATCCGTCTCCTTCATCCCCCTCCAGACCCTCTCCGCCATCGCTCTCCTCTCGGCCTCGAACTTCTCGCGCGTGTTGATGGTCCCCTTGATCTTGTGAAACAGCTAGTTGGTCGCATAGACCTTGCGCTGCAGCTTGTGAAAATAGGGGCGCGGCACGTGGCAGTCGGGGCAGCTCGCGCGCACGCCGGTCCGGTTCGAGTAGTGGATCGTTTCCTTGTATTCCGGGTAGACGAAGGTGCCCATTTCGTGGCAAGAGACGCAAAACGTCTCCGTGTTGGTCATCTCGAGCGTCCAGTTGAATCCCCCCCAGAACAGGACGCCCGCGACGAACGTCACGAGCCCGCCGGTCGGAATCCCGAGCAGCCAGCGGCTTTTCGGCCGCCGCCACAGGCGAGTCCAGAGGCTCTCCTTTTCCGGCTTCATTCCCCGATCCCGCTCCGGGCCAGGCCGCAGCGACCTACTGCAGGCTGGCGTAGTAGTGGGCTGCTGCTTCAGCGTCAGCGTCGGTCCACTTGGAGAGTTTTTCGGCCATTTTCTTGCTGGCCTCGCGCTCGCCAGACCTCAGGTCGGAAAGCGCCTGCTGCAGGTACTTCAGATGCTGCCCGCCTAGGATACTGGCGTCATCGTCCGGCTTGCGGCCGCCGTCGGCATGGCACTTGGCGCAATCGCGCGCGTGCAGCGCCTTGCCCGCGGCCGCCTTTCCGGCATCGAAGGACTGCTTTGCGGCGGCGAACGGTTGCGCCGCAAAATGGGCTGCCAGCGCCTCGACATCCGAAGCGCTCAGCTTGGCGGCCAACACGCACATGTCGGTCTCGGGACGCGAAGTATCGCCCCGCCGGAACTTGGACGAACGGCAGGGCCGCGTCTTCTCCTGATAGGCCAGCAGGAAATCCCCGTGTACCGGCGCCGAGATACCGGCGATGGTGGGAACGTCGCCCGACTGGCTCACGCCTTTGCTTCCATGACCTGCATGCGCACAACATTGTTTGCTGGCAGCAACGGTGGCTGCCTTTCGACTGTCTGGAATTCGATCCTCGCCTGCGCTGGATCGACGTGATGAGCGATGCCGCCTATCTCTACATGGACCTGGTCTCGAGGTCGCGAGAAGATCTCGCCGCTCATTTCCTGAGCCGATACCTGGAAGTTGGCGGCGATTACGAAGGCCTGAGTCTGCTCCCCTTGTACTACAGCTACCGGGCACTCGTCCGCGCAAAGGTCGACGCACTGTGGGCTGACACGGCCGCTCCACATGAACGCAAGGACCTCGAAGCTCGGCTCGCGCGCCGGCTGGCGGCTGCCGCGCGATTCATGGATACGCCGCAGCCGATTTTGGTCATCATGCACGGCGTGACCGCGTCCGGTAAGTCCTGGCTGAGCGAACGCTTGGTCGGCGCGATTCCGGCCGTGCGGGTTCGGTCGGATCTTGAGCGCAAGCGACTGACTAGCGTCGATGAGCTCGCACACCGCGGCCTCGCGGTCGGTGCAGGCAACTACTCCCAGGCTGCGACACGCCAGACTTACGACCGCCTGCTGGCCTGTGCCGGCGTGGCGCTCGAGGCCGGCTGCAGCATCATCGTCGATGCGACATTCCTGAGGACGACGGACCGGGCGGCATTCCGTTCGCTAGCGCAGCTGCGCCGACGTCGCTTCCTGATAGTTTCGTGCGTCGCCGATCCTGCCACTCTCGCGGAACGGCTCGACAGCCGCGACCGAAGTGGCCTCGATCCCTCCGAAGCAACGCGAGCCGTTCTTGCCGATCAACTGGAAAGCAAGCAGCCGCTGAGTCCGGCGGAAATGGTACAAACCATTGAGGTCGACATGAACCGCGGGACCGCGGTCGATCATGTCGTCGAACAGATCCGCAGCGTGCTGGATCGGGCCAATCTTACGAATCGCGGGACTTCCTCGTAATTCGATCGGAGTCAGATGCATCCATCGTCCGCGAACCGCGAAGTCCAGGCACTGCTCGACGTCGCCATCGATGCGGTGATCATTATTGACCACCGCGGCATCATCGAGTCCTTCAATCCCGCGGCCGAAAGAATGTTCGGGTACACAGCAAGCGAGGCTCTCGGATCGAATGTCAGCGTGTTGATGGCCGAGCCCGACCAGAGCGCTCACGACTCTTACATCGCGCGCTATCTCGGAAGTGGGATCCCGCACATCCTGGGCATCGGCCGCGAGGTCGACGCGCGTCGCAAGGACGGCAGTATCATTCCGGTGGCATTGGCGGTCGGCCGCATTCGAGACACTGATCCCGCGCGATTCGTCGGATTCCTGCACGATCTGACTGTCCGGCGCCGCGCCGCCGAGGAACAGCAGCTCATGCGCGAGCGAATGACCCGCGTTTCGCACCTGGCGACGCTTGGCGAGATGGCGGGTGCGATCGCGCACGAGATCAACCAGCCGCTTGCGGCCATTTCGAACTACGCGCTGGCCTGTCAACGACTGCTCAATGCCACCGATCCGGGAATTGCCGAGATTCGCGACGCCCTGAAGCAGATCTCGGGCCAGGCCCTGCGCGCTGCTGAGATCATCCGCCGGGTGCGCAGCCTCATCCGGGCGCGCGCGCCACGCCGAGAGCCTTGCGACATCAATGCGTTGATACAGGAGGTCTCGGCTCTGATCCGCAGCGAAGCGCGCCCGCAGGGCATACAGTTGTCACTCGACCTCGCCAACGGACTGCCGCCGGTAGAGGTCGACGGGATCCAGATCCAGCAGGTCCTGCTCAACTTGATCCACAACGCAATCGAGGCGCTCTCGATGGTTGGCAGCGCCGAGCGGCGCGTGACGATACGAACCGGGCGACCAACGCCGACGGAGCTCACGATAAGTGTCATCGACTCCGGTCCCGGTGTCGATCCGGCACTATCCGGGCACATCTTTGATGCGTTCTGCACGACCAAGGAACATGGGACGGGCCTCGGTCTGGCGATCAGCAAGTCCATCATCGAGGCTCACCGCGGCCGACTGGTCCATCATCCAAACATGCCGAGCGGAGCGTGCTTCTCGATCAACCTGCCGGTCCCGGAAGGTGTGCAATGAATCCCGCGGTGACACCGGCGCCGATCGTATTCGTCGTCGACGATGACGAAGCGGTCCGTAACTCATTGAAGCTGCTGCTCAAGTCCGCCGGTCTGATATCGCTTGCGCACGCTTCCGCCACGGATTTTCTGGCGGTGTACGATGAGGATCAGCCCGGCTGCCTCGTCCTCGACATCCGCATGCCTGAAATGAACGGACTCGAGCTACAGGACGAACTCAATCGTCGCGGAGCGATGATTCCTGTGATCTTCATTACCGGCCACGGCGACGTGCCGATGGCAGTGGAGTCTATGCGGCGCGGCGCGCTGGATTTTCTCCAGAAGCCGTTTCGTGACGAGGATCTCATCGATCGTGTCCGAAAAGCGCTGTTGCTCGACAAGAGTAATCGTTTGCAACTCGGCGCCCGGAACGCGATCCGGTGCCGGCTGGCGGCACTGACGCCGCGGGAAATGCAGGTACTGCAGCTGCTAACTTTCGGAAAGTCGAACAAACAGATTGCCGGCGATCTCGGTGTGAGCCAGCGCACGATCGAGATTCATCGCGCGCATCTCATGCACAAGACGGAGGCGACTTCCGTCGCGCAGCTGGTGCGCATGGTCCTTGCCGCCGACATCGATACAAATACGTGATTATTGAAAAAGATCGAGCCAGGCGGAAAGGCGGCTGACGCGATCCGCTTCGGCAAAAAAAAACCCCCGACGTTTCCGTCGGGGGGTTCGCTTTTGAATCCTGGCGGTGACCTACTCTCACCTGGCCTACGGCCAAACTACCATCGGCGCAGAGCGTTTTCACTTCCGAGTTCGGAATGGGATCGGGTGGTACCCGCCCGCTATGACCGCCAGGAAAACTGTCGCCCGCGCCGCTGATCGAAGCCGCGCCGGCATGGTCGGATCTGTGGAAAACCTTATGTGTCGCATCCACGGAGCTCAGGCTCCTTGGGTGTTATATGGTCAAGCCTCACGGGCAATTAGTACTGGTTAGCTGAACGCATTGCTGCGCTTACACACCCAGCCTATCAACGTCGTAGTCTCCGACGGCCCTTCAGGAG
>CAWIWZ010000001.1:0-110000 GCA_963839885.1 uncultured Gammaproteobacteria bacterium | reverse complement strand
GGGGAGTCAACACGATTACGTGCGACACGAATCCGCCCGGGCCGTCCTTTTCAGGGCCGCCCGAGGTCGGGGGCGCGCAGTATAGCGGCCCTTTGCCGTGAGTCAACGGTTCCGGAAAAACTCAGGCGCGGGTCAGCGTGACGCGCGCAAAAGAGCGCTTTCCGGCCTGCAATAAATAGGTGGATCCGGCTTTCAGGACCGCGTCCCGGGACCCGACGCGCTCGCCGTCGACCCGGATGGCCCCCTGCTCGATCAGCCGGTAGGCCGCGGTCGCACTCGCGGCCAGCCCGAGGTCCTTCAGCACGTTCGCGAGCTTCGCGGAATCGGCCCTGCAGGAGAGCGTGCGCTCTTCAATCTGCTCCGGCAGCGCCCCGTCGCGAAAGCGCGCAATGAAGCGTTCGCGTTCAGCCGCCCCGGCGCCCGCGCCGTGGTAGCGGTCCACGATCTCGGCGGCGAGCTCGAACTTGGCGTCCCGGGGATTTCCCCCTTGGGTCACAGACTTACGCAAGTTTCGGATGTCTATAAGCGGCCGCGAGGACAGCAATTCGAAGTACCGCCACATGAGGTCGTCGGAGATCGACATCAGCTTGCCGAACATTTCCGTGGGCGGCTCGTGGATCCCGATGGTATTGCCGAGCGATTTCGACATCTTTTGTACGCCGTCGGTGCCCTCGAGCAGCGGCATGGTCAGCACGACCTGGGGTTCCTGGCCGTAGTCGCCCTGCAGCTGGCGCCCGACCAGCAGGTTGAATTTCTGGTCGGTGCCACCGAGCTCGACGTCGGCCTTGAGCGCCACCGAATCGTAGCCCTGCACCAGCGGGTAGAGAAATTCATGCACCGCGATCGGCTGTTTCGATTTGTAGCGCTTATCGAAGTCGTCGCGCTCGAGCATGCGCGCGACCGTGTATTTCGCGGCTAGCTCGATCAGGCCGGCCGCATCCATCCGGCCAAACCAGCGCGAATTGAAGTCGATCACGGTCTTGTCAGGATCGAGAATCCTGAAGATCTGCTCCTGGTAGGTGAGTGCATTCACCTGCACTTCTTCGGGCGTGAGGCGCGGGCGCGTCGTGTTCTTGCCGCTCGGGTCGCCGATCATTCCGGTGAAATCACCGATCAGAAAAATCGCTGTATGGCCGAGTTCCTGGAACTGACGCATTTTATTGATCAGCACAGTGTGGCCCAGGTGCAGGTCCGGGGCAGTGGGGTCGAATCCGGCCTTGACCCGCAACGGCTGGCCGCGCGCAAGCTTGCGCAAAAGGTCCGCTTCCGTAAGCAATTCGGAGGCGCCCCGGCGCAATTCCTCGATTTGTCTTGCCGGCGGCAGCATGGGTCCCCCTTGCCGGCAGCCCGCTGCGGCAGGCCCAATTCTGCCCGTGTTCTGTGACGTAGTACAAAGGCCGGGCAATCAATGGGTTGACGGCTCCGCCGCTGGCGTTTACCGTCGCGACTCAGGTCGCTGGGGATGCCCTGTTGTCACGCCCCTTCCATTCGAATTCGATGGTGTTCGCCCACGTGGATTTGCAACCGCGGCGACTCGGCGTGATTGCGGCCTTTGTGGTCGCCGGCGCCATTTTTTCGGCCGTAGGCGCGCAGATCCGGAATCCAATGCCGGAAACCGGTCTGGCTGAGTTCCCGTCCGATGCCGTCGCGGCGCCCGAGTCCGCGACAACCAGCGCCCCGTTCGAATTCGTCGCTGTCACGATTGGCCGCGACGACACGCTGGATCACGTGTTCCGCGGCCTGCAGCTCAATATTGCCGACCTCGCGGAACTGCGCAACGTTCCGGACGTGCGCCGCAGCCTCGACATGATCCGCCCCGGCGATGTGATCCAGCTGACGCATCTCGACGGCGAGATCAAGTCGCTGACGCGGCGCATCAACGAGACGGCGACGCTCTCGGTAACGCGCGCAGAAGCTGGCTTCAACGCGAGCATCGTCGAGAATCCGCTCGAGACAGAAGAACGGATGCTGCGCGGCACCGTCGACAGCTCGCTGTACCTCGCGGTCAATGAGGTCGGCGGCACCGACCGGCTCGCGGTCTCTCTCGCCGACGTCTTCAAGTACGACATCGATTTCGTCAACTCGGTGCAGCCGGGCGACAGCTTCGTCGTCGCGCACGAGCAGCAGTACCAGGACGGCGAGTTCGTCCGCGATGGCGACATACTCGCCGCGGAATTCGTCAATTCGGGCCGCACCTATCGGGCGGTCCGCTACGTCTCGCCCGATGGTCGCGTGGATTACTACACGCCGGACGGACGCCCGGTGCGGAAGGCCTTCCTGCGTTATCCGGTCGATTACGCCCGCATCAGCTCAGGCTTCAATCTGAGGCGCCGCCACCCGGTCCTGAATCGCGTGCGCGCGCACAAGGGCATCGACTTCGCCGCACCGTCCGGCACGCCGATCAAGGCTGCGGGTTCCGGACGCGTCGTGAGCCGCGGCAGGAGCGGCGGCTACGGCAATGTCGTCGTGCTCGCGCACAGCAACGGCGTGACCACGCTGTACGGGCACATGTCACGCTTCGCCAAGGGCCTCGGTGTCGGCGATCGCGTTCAGCAGGGCGAAGTTATCGGCTTCGTCGGCAAGACCGGCCTCGCGACCGGTCCGCACGTACATTACGAGTACCGCGTCAACGGTGTGCACAAGAATCCGGCGAAGGTCACGATCGCGAAGGCCGATCCGATTCCGGCGAGCCTGATGGCCGACTTCCAGACAAAGACCGCGCCGCTCCTCGCGCGTCTCGATGTACCGGCGTCCCCGCCGGTGCGCGTCGCGCAAGTATCCGGGCGCTGATTAAGAGGGGTCGCATCCCTTTCCATCTATTTCCGTCGGAATGGGAAAAGGGATGCGACCCCTTTTAGAAAGGGATGCGACCCCTTTTAATTCAGGTCGAAAACGACGACCCGCAACCGCAGGTCGTGGACGCATTCGGATTGCGGATCACGAACTGCGCGCCTTCGAGGTCCTCGCGGTAATCGATTTCCGCGCCGGCGAGATACTGGAAGGAAAGCGGATCCACCAGCAGCGTCACGCCCTGATTCGGAAATTCCGCATCGCCTTCCTCGATCTTTTCGTCGAAGGTGAAGCCGTACTGGAATCCCGAGCAGCCGCCGCCGGAGACGAAAACCCGGAGCTTCAGGTTCGGATTGCCTTCCTCACGGATCAACTCGCCGACCTTGCGGGCAGCGGCATCGGTGAATACCAATCCATCGGTCGGGGTAGCGGCGTCGTTCATAGTGGCTCTATCGATTGTAGGTTCCGGGTACCCCGGGGTCAAAGAACGGGTGTCTCCGTTTCGCCCTCGACCCGCCAGCCAAATGTCTGCCGCGAAGGCTCGGCAGCCCGGCGGAGCCGGTATTCGACATGGAGGCTCGCGGGCTCGAAATCCAGTGGCAATTCGACCGGTACCTCGATCTGCTGGAAGAACCGCAGCGAAAACGGCAATTCGCGTCTCCTGGCCGGCTCGATCTCGGCCAGCGGCAGCACGCGCACTGCGTCGCCCTGCCGGCCCTCGATCCTAAGCGTCACAGTGCCGTTTGCCAGCGTGTCGCGCGTCGCTGCCTGCACCAATGTGATCAGCACGCGATAGCGGCTCTCCTCCGCTGCGTGAATGCGCACCTCCTGCACGCGCAGTGTCCCGCTGCCGAACTGGCGCACGGCGAGGCCGCGGTAAAACTGCAACTCCTGCTGCTGGCGCGCGGTCTCCGCCTGCAACTCGCCCATCATGCGCTGTGCATCCGTCTGCGCCTGCCGGTCCACGCGCTGGGAAACCTCGGCGGTCGCCGCGCGATGCTGCAGCGAGCGATTCTCGTCCTTGAGCGCGCGGTTGCGCACCCGCAGATCGATGCGCTCGATCATCGCGGCAGCGATCGAGTATCCCGCGCTCATGCGGCCGAGCTCGAAACCGGCATAAATTAGGGTGAGCGCAATTGCGATGCCGAACAACCAGTGCCAGCGCGGCAGCGGCCTGCCGTCGTCGTCGCTCAAGGCGGGCTCCGGTCGCTAGAATTGGGGCGGCGGCAACGGAGACGGCGCATGCTGTGGATCAAGGCGTGGCACGTGATCTTCATGGTGACCTGGTTTGCCGGGCTCTTCTACCTGCCGCGGCTCTTCGTATACCACGCTTCCGCGACCGATTCGCCGGGCATCGAGCGCTTCCGCGTCATGGAACGGCGGCTGTTCGTGCTGATGACGATCGGCGCCCTGCTCACCGCGCTGTTCGGCCTTTGGCTCGTAGCGCTCAATCCGGCGCTGCTCGACGCCGGCTGGATGCGCGCGAAGCTGGCGCTCGTCGTGCTGTTGATCGGTTTCCACGCCTGGCTATGGCGACTGATGCGCAATCTCGCAACGGGACGGAACGTCCGCAGCGAGCGCTGGTATCGGTTGTTGAACGAGGTTCCGTCATTCGCGCTGATCGGCATCGTGCTGCTCGCGATTGCGAAGCCGTTCTGATTCAGGTGCCGGTTTCCGGGCCTGCACGGCGGCGTGAGCCCATGCGCTCGCCCCACCATTCCGGATAGGCCGGCAGTCCCTCCGGAAATACATGCTCGCCAAGTTCGTGCAGCGCGCGCGAATACACGCGGCGCTTGAAGTAGATCACGTCTCGCACGGCGTCCCACCAGCCGGCCCAGCGCCACCGGTCGAATTCGGCCGGCTGCTCGGTCGAGTCGAATCGCAATGCGGAATCCTGGGCGGCGAGCCGCAGCAGGAACCAGCGCTGCTTCTGGCCGATGCAGAGCGGCGCCGAATCGCGGCGCACGAACTGCGGCGGCAGCCGGTAGCGCAGCCATTTCTGGGTCCGCGCCACTTCCTCGACCTGGTTGCGGGCCAACCCGACCTCCTCCGCGAGCTCGCGGTAAAGGGCGTCTTCCGGACGCTCGCCGCGACGGATGCCGCCCTGCGGAAACTGCCAGCCGCGCGCGCCCGCGCGCCCGCCGACGAATACCTGGCGGTCATCGTTTATCAGGACGATGCCGACGTTCGCTCGATAACCGTCGGCGTCAATGAAGTCGGTTTCGCCGTCCATGCCGGGTTATCTTAATGGAGGGGATGACATGAAGCGGATTCCGGCACCGGTCCTGATCGCGATGCTGGCAATCGCTGCCCTGGCGGCGGTCGCCGCGTCGATCGCGTTCGGCAGTTCCGGCATCGACGCGCCGTGGGAGCGATTCGCCGCCGGCGATCCGCTGGTGCGCACCATCGTGCTCGAACTGCGCCTCCCGCGCGCGCTCGCGGCATTCGGCGCGGGCGTCGTGCTCGCGCTCGCCGGCGTGCTGATGCAGGCGCTCTTGCGCAACCCGCTCGCCGATCCGTACGTGCTCGGCGTGTCGGGCGGCGCCGCGGTCGGGGCGCTTGGCGTGATGCTGGCCGGCCTCGTGGGCATCGCGGTCGATGCCGGCGCCGCCGCAGGCGCCTTCGCGGCGATGCTGCTCGTATTCGCAGTTGCACACGGCCCGGGCGGCTGGACCACGACGCGGCTCTTGCTGACCGGCGTCGTCGTCGCGGCCGGCTGCGGCGCGATTGTGAGCCTCCTCTTGTCCCTGTCCGATGACCTGCGGCTACGCGGCATGCTGTTCTGGCTGCTCGGCGACTTCGGCTACGTGCGTACACCCTGGTCGCTGCTCACGCTCGCGCTCATTGCGATTCCGGCCGGACTGCTCGTCGCACGGCCGCTCGACGCCCTGGCGCGTGGCGAACTGCAGGCGCGCCTGCTCGGCGTGCCAGTGCGCGGACTGCGCATCGGAATCTACGTCGCGGCCTCGGTACTGACCGCCGCCGCGGTCACCACCGCCGGCAGCATTGGCTTCGTCGGTCTCGTCACACCACACCTCGTGCGGCTCGCGGCCGGTTCCTCGCACCGCGTCGTGATCCCTGCCGCCGCGCTTGCAGGCGGCGCGCTGGTCGTCGTCGCCGACCTGCTGGCACGCACTATTGTTGCGCCGCGGCAGCTACCGGTCGGCGCGCTGACGGCCCTGATCGGCGTGCCGCTATTCCTGCTCTTGATGCGGCGTCAGACCGCGCCGTGAGCCGGTGGCTCTTTTTCACTATATCAGGCTGGATTTCCGCGATAATGCGTGCCATAACTCCCGCAGGTAACAGGAGTATTTCCATGTGCGCCCTTCAAACCGCTTCGGTCCTCCTGGCGATGTCATTCGCGACTGCGGTGGCGGCCGCAGATTTCGATGGCACGGTTCCCCTGACCTGCACGGCCGAGAGGGGGCACGACTGCCTTCCGACGCAAACGGCGTGCGGCCGCCTGAAACCCGAAACCGACATCGCCCCCGTATTCGGGGTCGACTTCGCCCGAAAGGAAGTCCGCTCGCCCTATCGCACGGCACTCCTTAAGGCCAGCCATACGACCACGAACAAGGATTCAATAGTGCTCCAGGGCGCCGACCTGCAGTTTGCGTGGAGCGCGCTGATCGACCGGAAGACCGGAGCCCTGACCGTGTCCATTGCGGACAGTCAGGGCGCGTACGTCGTATTTGGCCAATGCAAAGTGGCCGAAGCAAGATAAGATAATGAGAAGATTGTGTTGAGGGGATTGAATAGTGTCACTACGCAGGCCGCCCATGGGGTGGGCGCGCTGCATCACAAGGAGTAATCCAGATGAAACGCAAGAATGCCGCGGCGTTGCTCGCCGTACTCGCAATGCCGTTGTCGATCGGCGCGGCACAAGCCGCCAAGCCCGTCGATCCTTCCAAGCTTCCCAAGGTTGAGTGCTCCGAGGTCAAATTCGGTGAAGCGTTCCTGTCGAAGTACCCGCACGCACCTGCCGCTTGCCTCGAAGGGCGCGAATACAATGGCAAGCGTTATGCAAAGTTCGATGCCAAGGTATACATCACCGGTCCCGAGATCACGACCGTGACCTTGGTTAACGCAGAAGGCGAATCGCTGGACACGTTCAGCCTGAAGCCAGGTCCGGACCAGAAGATCAAGGTCAATGGCAAGGACACGAAATTCTCGGATTTGCGCAAAGGCGAAAAAATCACCTTCTGGGTACCCGAGGACCGCATGGAAGCCTCAGAACTGCCGGGTTCGACCGAGACATCCTGGGCGGTGCTGCCGCCTTTGCCGAAGCCCTGACACGCAAGTGAGTGCCTGGGGAAGGATCCGGCGCGTCGCGCCGGATCCTTTTTGATACCAGAGATCGGCAACAACAGGCGGGTAACGAGTGACCACCAGGGTGAGACTGGTCAATCAGAACTGGTGGATCACTACCTTGCTGATCAGGCAGTACAAGCATTGCCCGCCGCTCACGAAGGACATCCACTGCGACGTGCTGATCGTCGGCGGCGGATTCAGCGGCGTGAGCGCGGCCGCGGAATTCCTGCGCAAGGGCCTGAGCGTCGTTCTCATCGAAAAGAACATCATCGGCGGCAGTTCTTCGGGTCGCAGCGCCGGCATGCTCACGCCGGACAGCGAGCTCGAGCTGCACCAGCTGGTGCGCCGCTATGGCGTCAAGGCCGCCGCGGAGATCTGGGAAGCGCCTGTCCGCGGCATTGAGCGGCTCGTCGGCACGATCGAGAGACACAGCATCCCGTGCGGATTGCTGAAACAGGATTCCCTGTTCCTGGGGCTCGGCAAGGGCGGCGTGGACGACGTCGAATCCGAGCGCGAGTGCCGTGAAAGCGTCGGGTTCACCGATCAGCGCACGTACGACGAAAACCAGTTGCACACAATTCTCGGTGCTCAGGGATACACGGCGGGCATCCGGTACGGCGGCACCTATTCGGTCAACCCGCTCGCTTGCCTGCAGGGGATTAAGGACCTGTTGATCGAGAACGGCATGCAGATCTTCGAAAGCACCGAGATGGAGCGGCTTGACGACCACACGGCGTACACGCATGCCGGCAGCGTGACCGCGGACAACATCATCATCGCGGTCGACAAGCTGACCGACTCGATCAGTCCGCTTGCCGACGAGGCATTTCACGCACAGACATTCCTGAGCATGACCGAGCCACTGACCGACCGGGAACTTCGAATCCTGTTTCCCGCGGGCGAGCAGATGCAGTGCTGGGACTCAAAGCTCGTGTATTCGTACTTCAGATTGACCGCGGACAACCGCCTTCTGCTCGGCGGCGGCACGCCCATCACCACTTTCCTCAAGGATGCCTACAACAACCCCGGCATCATCAGGCGGGTCATCAAGGACTTCTTCAGCCATTTCCCGCAGCTGGCGGATCTTTCCTTCATGCAGTTCTGGCCCGGACAGATCGACATGACGCGCGACCTGCTCCCGGTGATCGCGAGACCGCCCGGCCAGGAGCATGTGCGATTTATCCTAGGCTGCGTGGGAATTCCCTGGGCGACTTTCTGCGGAAGCTTCGCGGCGAGGAATGTGCTCGGCGAGGCGGACGAGGACTACAGGAAGTACTTCAATTACTTCTCGAGCAAGCGCTACTTCGCTTTGCCGAGCGGCCTGGGCAACGTGATCGGTAAACCCATCCTGTACTCGCTATCCAACACCTGGGCGAAGTTCTACCAGGTCGACAAGCTGCGGACCCATTCGGAGACCGAGAAAGAATTCTGATGAAGTCACAGATGGCGAGAATCGTCGGACGCCGCGTGCTCCCCGCGACGGCGACGATTGCCCTGATGACACTTGCGGGCTGTGGCGACAAGGCGGAAAACGCGAAGACGACCGGCGCCGGCGAGGCGCAAAAGGAGCCGCCGGCGGCACCGGCCCCGACGAATGACCGCACGCTCACGATCGATCTCGAAAAGTCCCGGAGGCTCTGGACCGGCGATCTGGACGGAATGATCGAGCGGCGCCTCATCCGAGTATTGACCGTCAACAGCAAGACGATCCATTTTGTCGACAAGGGCGTTTTGCGCGGCACCGCGGTCGACTACGGCCGGCTGTTCGAAGAGGAACTCAACAAGAAACTCGCTGCGGAGAAGAAGCTCAGGAACAAGAATCTGAAGGTACGCGTGATTTTCATCCCACTCGGGCGCGACCAGCTGCTGCAGGGGCTCGTCGAAGGCGAGGGCGACATCGCAGCCGCGGGCCTGACGATCACGCCAGAGAGTCGGAAACTGGTTGACTTCACGGCCGCCGGCATGACCGGCGTCAGCGAGGTCGTCGTGACGGGCCCTGCCTCCCCGAAAGTCACGAGCGTCGACGATCTCTCGGGCAAGGAAGTTTTCGTCCGCAAGTCGTCGAGTTACTACGAGAGCCTCGTTGCACTTAATAAGAAATTCAAGGCCGCGAAAAAAGCGCCGGTGACGCTCAAGGAAGCACCAGAGGTCCTTGAGGACGAGGACCTGATCGAAATGCTGAACGCGGGGATCGTGCCGATCATCGTCGTCAACAAGCACCAGGCGGATTTCTGGAAACAGATTTTCCCGGACATCACGGTGCACGGCGACGTCGCCGTCCGCACCGGCGGCGAGATCGCGTGGGCAGTGCGCAAGGGCAGCCCGCTGCTCAAGGCGGAATTGGACGGATTCGCGGCGCGATACAAAGTCGGGTCTTCGATCGGAAACCAGCTCCTGACCCGCTATCTGAAAAATGCGCAGTACCTGAAAGACTCGACCTCTGAAGCAGAGCGACGCAAGTTCATCGCTCTTGTCCAGTACTTCCAGAAATACGGCGAAAAGTACGACGTGGACTGGCTACTCATGGCCGCGCAGGGTTACCAGGAATCGCAACTAGACCAGGATGCCAAGAGTTCGGTGGGCGCGGTCGGGGTCATGCAGTTGATGCCCGCCACCGGCAAGGAAATGAACGTCGGGGACGTCAAGGAAGTGGAGGCGAACATCCATGCCGGCATCAAGTACATGCGCTGGATGATCGATCACTACTACGGCGACGAGCCCATGACCCCGCTCGACAAGGCGCTGTTCACATTCGCGTCCTACAACGCCGGCCCCGCCCGCGTTCGCAAGCTGCGGAAGGAAGCCGGGAAGCGCGGACTCGACCCCAACGTCTGGTTTCACAATGTGGAATACGTGGCAGCTGAAAAGGTTGGCCAAGAAACGGTCACCTATGTCAGCAACATCTACAAGTACTACATCGCCTACCGATTGGTCCTGGAGAATAGAGCGGCCAGGGAAAAAGCGGTCGAAGGCATCACGAGTGGTGGTCGGTGAAAATCAGGCGGTTTTGTTGTTTCTCCTGGCGACGACGGTGTGCTCATCAGCAGCCGCTTTCATGCGTGCGCCTGCCCCGCAAAGGCGATTGAGGCCTTGCGCTAGACTCGCGCCCCCCGGCCCAACGATCGCGATACACTGTCGGCGATCGCAATTTGACGACCAGTCTGACCGAAGACCGGGGCACTCATGAGCACCATTCGAAAGGCATTCGCCGGCCTGTCGGCGATTCTGTACTGCGGTTGGGCCGCCGCGGCCGTCGAAGCGCCCGCTCCGGTCGAGCAGCCCAACTATGTCTACCCGCAGGAGCGGATATTTGGCGCCTACAAGGCGATCCTTCACGCTCCGCAGATCGAGTCGTGGGACTTCACCCGGTTCAACGGCGTGATGGCGATCGAATTCTTCCCAGATACCGGCACGAAGGAGGTCCTTGGCACCATCGCGCTTTCCGGCAATACGGAGGTGGACCTGGCCGAGCGCCTGGTCCATGTGACCGACATCACGATCGAAAAGGTCTCGCTCAAGGCGGATATGGCGAAGGAGTATGAGGCGGCGGTACGCGCCGGCGTGCGCAAGGGCCCGCACGAAGTGCCGCTCGATATTTTCCTGTTGAGTCTGGACGATGCGATCCTCGACCGCCCGCCTCCGGCCGGCTTCACCAAGACGCCGCCGGACATCATCGTGTCGACGACTCCCGCCATCGTGCTGTTCGTCAACGGCAAGCCCGTGCTCACGGACCTGCCGGGCACCGACCTGAAGCTCGTCGTGAACGCGAACTGGCCGCTGGTCACCGACGCGACATCCAGCGTGTATTACCTGCTGGACCGCGAGGTCTGGCTGACCGCACCCAAGCTGGCCGGTCCCTGGACCGCGACGCGGAAATTACCCAAGGGACTCCAGGATCTCGACAAGAATGGCGATCATGCATTGATCGCTGCCGCGGTGCCGGCGCCGAAGACGAAGCAGGCAACATCGACCGTGCATGTGCGCGAAGTGCCGACCGAAATTGTGGTCATTGATGGCGAGCCCACGCTCGAGGAGATTCCGGGCGCGACCGGCTTGTCTTACATCACCAACTCGGAGAGCGCGCTCTTCAAGTCCGGAGCGACCTGGTACTTCCCGGTCGCCGGCCGCTGGTTCTCGACTGCCGATCCGTTCAAGGGTCCCTGGACCTTCGTTGAATCCCTGCCCGAGGCTTTCGCGGCCATTCCGGAGGACCACGCGATCGCCTATGTCCGCTCCTCGGTCCGCGGCACGCCCGAAGCGAAAGTGGCGGCGCTCGAATCCCTGCTGCCGAAACGCAAGTCCGTCGCCCTGGATGCGAAACCGGCGATCCAGGTCAGCTATGCGGGCGACCCGCAGTTCGAGCCGATCGAAGGCACCTTGGTTGCCAGAGCCGTGAACACCGGTTACGACGTCATCCAGTTCAAGGACGGCTATTACCTGTGTTACGCGGGCGTCTGGTACGCCTCCGTGGCGCCGAACGGGCCGTGGTTGGTCGCGAAGCATGTGCCGAATGAGATCTATGCGATTCCGCCGAGTTCGCCTTCGTATCACGTGACCCAAGTGACGGTCGTTGCACCGCCGACGACAACAACGACGACGACGACGGAGATCGTCTACGAACAGACGCCTTCGTACAGTTCAAACGTGTACGTCGTATACGGCGTGCCGTGGTACGGAACGGGTTACTACTACTACCCGTATTCCTACGGCTACTACTACTACCCCTATCCAATCGCCTACGGCCACGGGAATTACTACAACTCCGTCACCGGCGGTTACGGCTCGCGTTCCGTGTGGTACGGGCCCTACGGCGGCTACTCCTATACGAACGGCTATAACCCGAGGACCGGGCGCTACGGCTATGTCGAAACTGCCTGGGACGGCGATGAGTGGGCGAGTTCCGGCGAGACCTACAATCCGCGCACCGGCGTCGCGACCGAAACGCAGCGCAAGTACAACGAGGATTCCAACAAAGGCAAGATGGAACGGACCGTCCAGCGTGGCGACGAGTGGATCGAAACCGAACGGAAGACCGACTTCGACAAAGGGACCTCGACGACGAAGCGCGAGACTTCCCAAGGCGGATCGTCGGAGATCACCCGCACGGTGGACGACGCCGGCAACCGCACGACGTCGGGCACGATCGAAACCGGTGACGGCCGGACGGCTACCGTCGAAGGCAGCGGCCAAGGCGGCCAGGGATCGACGAGCATCACCGGATCGGAAGGCGGCTCGGCGACGATTGATCGCGATGGCCGGAATACGCGCACTGAATTCGAGACTGCCGGCGGCGGCACAGGCACGTCCGTCAAGAACGACGGGAATCGCACGACCGTCGGGCAAGGCGCCAATGGCGACCTGTATGCGGGCCACAACGGCAATGTCTACAAGAAGACGGATGACGGCTGGCAATCGTACGACCGTGACAACGGCAGCTGGAACCAGGTACCGGAGCGGCCGGGGGACGGCCGCGGCGACGCAGGCACCGGCGCGACGACCAGGCCGACTGCCCAATCCCGCGATACCGGCAATCTGAATTCGAGCGCATCGATGTACGGGCCAAGCGACTACTCGAAGCAGTCGTCCAGGATCACGCAGTCCGGATCGCGCGACGTCTCCCAGTTGAATCGCGATTCCATGGCCAGGCAGCGTGGAACGTCGAGCTTCGAGCGCAACCGCGGAGGCTTCAGCGGCGGACGCAGCATGGGCGGGCGGTCCAGGCGGCGCTGAACGAGGCGCGAGCACCGCCACGATCCGGTTGCTTCAGAAGCTGTAGGCGGCGGAGATCATGCCGTAGTGAAAGTTCTTGGTACGGCCCGAGTCCTGCTCAACGGCATCGTCCGGCCAGCCATAAGCAACCACGAAGCTGACGAGAAAGTTGTCGTTGAGGGACCAGTCCATGTACCAGTCGAGTTCCTGCGCCAATTTGTCCGAGGTGACCCCGGGGCCGACGGAACCCGGGTGATCCAGCCGGAAGTCGTACCAGATGAGTCCCGTCGAAATGGCGTCGTTTGGCGTCACGTGCAGGCGCACCTGGTGCGAAATGAGGTTCGAGTTCGCGAGGAAATATTCGCCCGCAATCTCACCCTGCCACCAGGTGCCCCAGTCGTTGAATCCGGTGTTCAGTCCGTCGAAGGCCTCGTTGTCAGTGGTCGTCGGGTCATCGCCCTCGAAGAACGCGTAGCGATAGGACAGTTTCGGCTGCCAGCGCGTCTCGAACTGATAGGCGACCAGCGCGTTCCACGCGGTCGAGTCGAGCGCCGCGCCATTGTCCTCCTCGACATACTCCGCCTCGAACGAGAGCGCCTTCATGCTGGGAAATGGCGCCGTATAGGCGCGCAGGTTGATGACCTCCAACCCGTCGCGTTGCGGCGCCACCAGGGGGTCCGCGTTCCATTCCATGTAGGTGGCGCCTAGCGTCGTGTCTTCGCCGATCGCGTACTGGTAGTTCACGCCCCAGAGCTCGCTGTCGGTGTCCGATTCGGGCAGCTCGTCCTTTTCGAGATAAAATGCTTCGAGCGTGTGGGAGCCGGGCTTGAACCGGCCAATGGCGGCTAAGTCGTATGCCTTGCGCGTGCCGGTCCAGTAACCGCCCCGTGAACCGCCATTGGCCGAGCCGCTTCCCAGCAGCAGGCCGTTGCCAAGCTTGTATTGAGTGCGGCCGACCGTGAAATCGAGTGCGTTTTCGCCGAGATCAGCGAACCTGTTCCCGGAGCGCCAGCCGATGTACAAGTCCTCCAGGTCGAAGGAGGAAGCATCGTCGCCCACCAGGCTGGGCGCAGCATCGAAGGTGCGCATGCCGACGACGCTCAGCTTCCCATACACCTGCGCGGTGCTCGCGGTCGTGTACACGCCGCTGATCGCCGGCTTGACGGAAGCCTCGGTCCAGTTGTCGCTGAGATCGCCCGAGGGCTGGTCCGGCTTCGGGTCAGTATAGAGGGAGTCGTCGAAGCCAAACGAGGACAGACTCGCGTCGAGGTTGAATTCCCAGTCTACGGCCTCCGGCAATCCGGTTGACCGCGGCGCCGGGCTCTCCTCGCCATAGGCGGGCGCCGACGCAAGTACAAGCGCGACTGCAGCCGTGAGCGCACGCAGCTCGGCGACACCTGGCGAAATCGTGGATACAGAATGCGGCTGCATGATTAAACTCCTTGGGTCATTCTTGCAGCGCTTTGCGTTTCGCAGCTGCTTCCATTGAGCGGATAAAGAACGGATAGAGCGGTACGCTGATCAGCAGCGCCACCATCGCGCTGACCACAGTCGGAGGATCACCACCGAGGATGACCCACAGACAATACACGACTGCGGCGATCGCGATCCACTTGTAGGTGTAAAACACTTTGGCCGGAAGACCGTGGTCATGAATCACTTTCACGACCGCGACCGCCGAGTAGATGTAGGGCACGATGATGAGGATGACCGCCAGATTGACCAGGTTGTTGAACTGGCCGGCCAGTGTCGGCGACATGGTCGCGAACAGTACGACAGTCATCAATGCCGCCACGATGATGAGCCCGCGGCCAGGCACACCGTTGCCATTGAGGCGTGCAAAGACGCGCGGAAACATCCCGTCGTCGGCAGCAGCCTTTGACGATTGACCAACCAGCAGCATCCAGCCGCCAAGCGATCCCAACGACTTCAGCACCGCGCACACGCTGATGATGATCACTCCAGGAGTGCCAAGCGCCAGTCGCGCCGCCTCGGCGAAGGGCGCGTGGGAAGTCTGCAATTCTGCATTCGGCAGGATACCCATGATGACGGTCGAACTCAGCATGTAGACCACCGCGGCAAGACTCAGACCGATGAGCGTGGCGAGCGGGATATTGCGCTTTGGATTCTCGATCACGCCGGCCGAGACGGCCGCACTCTCGATGCCCATGTAAGCCCACAAGGCCATCGAGGCGGCGCGCGAGATGGCATGCATATTCGACTCGCCGGTCACGTTCCAGCCCGTCAGAAACGTCTCGGAGTCGAACCAGAACCAGCCCAGCAACGCGATCGCCATGATCGGTATCAAAGCGAGCGCCATCGTCCAGGTCTCGAGTGCACCGACGACGCGCGGACCGAGAATGTTGGCAAACGTAAGCAACCAGATGACTACGGCCGTGGCAAAGACGCTCGCCGGCGGGCCGCTGATTCCAGGGATCAGTTCAGCCAGATAACCTACGGCCGCGACGGCAATTGCGATGTTGCCGATCCAGTTGCCGAACCAGTAGACGTAGTTGGTCTGAAAACCCGCATAGGGGCCAAGGAAATCGCGCGCGTAGGCGTACGGGCCGCCCTGTTGCGGATTGAGCTCGCCGAGTTTCGCGAACACGAGACCGAGCGCTGCCACACCGACGGTGGCAATCACCCAACCAAAGACGGCGATGCCACCGACCTGCGCAAGATTGACGGGCAGCAGGAAGAGCCCTGTGCCGATCATGTTGCCGGCCACAAGCATTGTCGCTTGCGTCAGCGACATCTTGCGGCCAGGTTCGCTCATGATCGCCCTGCACCCGCCTTCAGGCACTGGACATACTGCACGCCGTCGCGGTGCTCAATGCCGTGGGTATCGTGTCCGAATCCCGGGAATCGCTTGTCCCAGAACGCCAGGGCGTTGAGGTACCCCAGATAGGGGCCGTCTTTGGCACCCGTCGACTCACCCGGCATGAGCATCGGAATGCCCGGCGGATACGGCACGACGCTGGTGGCGAGTGTCCGATTGGCCAGCTTGTCGAGCGGCACGTGCTCGATCTCGTCACGAACCAGGTGCTGATAAGCCGCGCTCGGAGTCATGACCAGTTTCGGCAGGGTCGAAAACGCCTCGGCCAGCCAATGGGTCTGCCGCGAGTCGCGCAGCTGCGCAAACATCTGGTCAGCGAGCTCACGCAACCCAAGACTGCCATAGGCGTCCGGATAGTCCTTGGCGAGCTGCGGCAATGCCTGCGCCAATGGCGCATTACTGTCGTAGTCACGCTTGAAATCAAGCAGTGCGTTGAGGAGCGTTCCCCACTTGCCTTTCGTGATGCCGATCGAGAACAGGACCAGGATCGTAAAGTCGGTGGTCTTCTCCACTTCGACGCCGCGAGTGCTCAGATACTTGGTTACGAGACTGGCGGGAATTCCGCGCTTGTCGAGGCCACCCTTGTCGGCGACCCCGGGGGTCACGATCGACACCTTGATCGGATCGAGCATGCAGTAGTCGTCTTCCAGATCGCTGAAGCCGTGCCAGTTCTCGCCGGGATGCAGGACCCAGCATTGCGGATCGGTAGCCAGCAGCTCCGCGGGCGCCTCCGCAAATTTGATCTTCTTGCCCGACTTCGGGTGCTTGACGGTCTCCGCATTCCAGGTCTTGAAGAACCACTCGCCTTTCTCGGCAAACTCGCCGTGAACGCGGCCCATGACCTGCCGGAATGCCACCGCCTCATGAATTGACTCATCGGTCAGCGTGCGGCCGCCCGGTCCATCCATCATGGCGGTCGTGATGTCGTTCGAGAGGATGATTGCGTAGAGCGGTGAGGTCGACGACTGCATCATGAATGACTCGTTGAACCGCGAATGAGGAATGGCGCTTCGTCCATCGCGGATGTGCAACAGCGATGCCTGCGAGAGTGCCGCCAGCAGCTTGTGCGTGGAATGCGTGGCGAAGACCGTAGGACCCTTGTGATCCTTGGGGTCGCCATGCATCGCGAAGCGGTCGCGATAAAGCGGATTAAACCGCGCGTAGGCGTACCAGGCTTCGTCGAAATGGATGCGATCGACACTCGGATCCAGCAGTTTCTCAACGTGCCGTGCGTTGTAACAGAGGCCGTCATACGTCGAATTCGTGACGACTGAGTAGACTGCTCGCGTCTCGATTCCTTTCTTGACAAGCGGATTGGCCTTGATCGAGGCCTTAATCGCTTCTTTGGTGAGTCGCGAAGGCGGGATTGGCCCGATGATTCCGTAGCGGTTCCGCAGTGGCACGAGATAATTGGGAATGCCGCCCGTCATCACCAGGCTGTGCTCGATGGACTTGTGACAGTTGCGGTCGCACAGCGCGACCTGGTCGCGACCCACCGCTGCCATGAAGATGACGCGATTCGACATCGACGTGCCATTGGTGACGCAATAGGTCCGGTGTGCGCCGAATACGCGGGCCGCATACTTCTCGTGCTCCCCGATCGGCCCCGTATGATCGAGCAGCGAGCCCAGGCTGCCGACGCTGATCGAAAGGTCGGAGCGCAGCACGTTTTCGCCGATGTAATCGAAGAAGATGCGGCCGACCGGCGATTTCAGGAATGCGATGCCACCCTGGTGGCCCGGCGTATGCCAAGAGTATTCGTATTCCCGGGTGAATTTCACGATGGCGGTCGCCATCGGAGGCAGCAGTGCCACCAGATAGCGGCGGATTGCCGCCACCACGCGACCGCCGACGAATGCCGCCGTGTCTTCGAGCGTCCAGATGAACTCGTCGACATTTTCCATCACTTCGATGGGTACGGCGGATCCTTCGCTGCGCTCCGCCATCAGGAAGATCGGAATCTTGTCATTACGCGAGCGCACGAACCGGATGAATGTGCGGGCCCGCTCATGATCCTTGTCCTCGCCGAGGTTCCAGTCGACCAGCACGGCGTGGATGGCGGAGTCCGAGGTGATGACGCAGTTGCCGTCCTCGGGCGAAGTTGCCTCGACAATCTCGATTGCGTGGCTTTGCAGTTCCTGGACCAACGTACGTATCGCGCGGCCCTCGGCCGTGGAAGTGCCGAGTTCGTCGTCGACAACGAGAACGCGCATGCTCAGCCGGTTGGACTTGACTCTGAATCATCTTGACAACTCCTTCATTGGGTGCGGGCGGCGATCATTCGCCCGGCGAGTTCCACAGGAAGTACGTGCGTGCAGTGTCGTCGAACTCGCCAAACCACCGCTTGTACAGCTCACCGATTCCACTCGATGCGTAAAACTGGCTGAGCGAACGATCGACCAGGAGCCGGAAGTCTTCATCCCCGCGCGCCAACGCGAGCGCGATCGGTTCGTGCGTGAACTGCCGATCCAGGATGACGAGCTCCTCACGCTCCGCATCGCTCATGGCGCCCAGAACGACCGAGCGGTCGCCAAAGAAACCATCCACCTTCCCGTCCAGCACCTGCTGCAATCCGGCACGATAGTCGGCGACCGGCACGATCCGGGCGTCCACCTGCAACGCCTCCCGCTGGCTTGTAAGCCATTTCTCGGACGTCGTTCCGGAGACGACGGCAAATGAGGTCCCCTTCAGGACCTTGGCCGCGGGTGTACCGCGCCATACCGCCCGAGTACTCTTCGCTTCACCCAGTGCTTCACGCAATACAGCGGGAGCATCCGCACGGACTACCGCCCGATTGCCGCTCCGCGGCAATCGGAATCGAGAACGAGACGTCCTGTCTCCGCGCCAGTGTTGCGCTGGTCGGTGCGCACAGCAGATCGATATTGCCTTGCTGCACGTCGCTCAGGCGGTTCTCGAACTCGACAGCCACCCACTCGACCTTCAGACCCGGCAGCGCGAGGTCCGTTCTTGACCTGATCGGCGACCTGCTGGCATAGCGCGACGGCGTAACCCTCGGCCGCCCCTGCATCGTTTCGAAAGGAAAACGGGCGGGCATCGGCTCAGGTATCCGAACTTGATGCTGCCCGTATTCCTGATGCGGTCCAGAGTTGCCGCCGACGCCGGCATCGCGGCCATGGCGAAACAGACGACCGCGAATACCGCAATTGCGCGACCCCCAAGCCAATGCAGATGGCCGCGCGAGGCTGCGAATCTTTCAAATTGCATGATTGTTCTCCTCTCGTTTGATTGCGCCAGCCACGGTCAGACTTTCCCGGCCGGTGCACTGGGTGCGGCAAAGCGCGGCGCGATGAAGCCCCAGATGATATATGCGACGCCGAGCACCAGCATGCCGCCCATCACCGCCTCCATGCCCGAGGCGTAGAGTGCGAAGACGCTGTATCCCATTGCGACCACGGCAATGGTGACGTCGAAGCGATACTTGCCTTCCGGGACATTCGCTCTCTTCATCATGATCGCCAGTGCGGACAGCGCAACGACGTACGGAATGACGTTCGTCACGACCGCCAGATTGACCAGCGCGCTGAACTGCTCGCTGAGCGTCGGCGAGATGGTCGACAAGGCAAGCGCGGTCTGGACGACGCCAAGCACGATCATGCCGGTGATCGGCGCTCCCATCCTGTTCACCTTGGCGAAGAACGCCGGGAACATGCGTTCCTCGGCTGCCGACTTGCCGGTCTGTGCCAGCGTGAACTGCCAGCCCAGGAGCGACCCGAGGCAGGCGATCACCGCGAGCGCCATGATGACCTTGCCCACCGCCGGATTGAACATGTACTCATAGGCAAGGCCGAACGGACCGGTCGAGTCCGCAAGCGCCGCGTTCGGCACGATGCCCTGGATCACCGTCGTCGAGAGCACGTAGATCACGGCCGCGCCCAGCGTGCCGAACAGGCAGGCGAGCGGCACGTCGCGCTTTGGATTCTCGACGGCGGAAGAGTTCTGGGCGGCGGATTCCATCCCCAGGAAGGCCCACAGCGTGAGCGAAATGCTCGAGCCCATGCCCTGCGCGATGCTCAGACCCTGCGGATTCCAGGCTGCCGCGAACGTGTCCTGGCTGAACCAGAACCAGCCGATCAGGGAGAGCGTGCCGACCGGGATGATCACCCCCCATACGGTGACGGAGCCGATCTTTCCGGTCACGCTCGGCCCGCCGAAATTGGCGACCGTCGTGAGCCACAGCAGGGCGATCACGCTAATGCAGGTCATGATCGGCGTCGACGACAGCGAGCGGGAAAAACGTCGCGAGATACCCAACGGCCGAGATCCCGATCGCGACGTTGCCGATGGCGAGCGACAGGAAATACAGCATGAACACCTGGAAATAGCCGGGCTTCCCATACGCGTCCTCCGCGTACGCCGCCATGCCGCCGGGGCGCTGGTTGTACATTCCCGCCTGCGCGAAGCCGTAGGCGATGGCCATCGAGCCGACTGCGGTGACGACCCAGGACAGCAGCGAAATCGCCCCGACCTGGGCCATATTGGTCGGCAGCATGATGATGCCGGAACCCATCATGTTCACGGCGACGATGAACGTGAGTTGCATCAGGTTCATCTTTTTCTTCTGCTCTGCCATTGCGCTCTCCTTATTCCTTATTCCGATTCGCGAGGCTTACTCTCGAACCACGTAGGTGTGGAACTTGATGCGACCGTCCACGTGTTCCTGGTACACGCCCTGCACTTCATAGTTGAAGCCGGGGAAGCGGTTGAATGACTCCTGAAACGTCAGGAAGTAATCGAGCATCGGCCTGGCGCGCTCGTCCCAGCGCTCGCCAGGCACCACGACGCCGATGCCCGGCGGGTAGATCAGCGCGAGCGTCGCGGAGATGCGGCCCGTGATGCCCTCGAGCGGCACGTAATCGACCTCGTTCGCGACGAGCGCCTCATAGGCGTCCTTCGACGTCATCGCAAACTCCGGGAAGCTGCTGGCGCGGAAGGACAGCTTCTGCAGCTCCTTCACGTTTGCCTGGCGATAGAAATCGTGCATCTCCTTGCAGACCTTCCTGATCGAGTATCCGTCATAGCGCTCGCGGTTCTGGGCATACAGCGTCGGCAGAACCTCCCCGAGCGCGGCGTCGCGATCCCACAGGTTCTTGAACTTGACGAGCTTCGCGATCAGCGCGTTGAGTTTGCTCTCGTCCTCCGCCGGCGTCATCAGGAACAGGATGCTGTTGAGGTCGCACTTCTCGGGAACGATGCGTTGCTCGCGCAGGTAGTTCGCGATGCACGGTCGCGGGCACCCCGAAATCGAGATAGGCGCCTGTCTTGCGGTCGATGCCGGGCGTCAGCAGCATCAGCTTGTTAGGGTCGACCATCGCATAGTTCGATGCGATGCCCGAGTACCCGTGCCATGCGCTCTTCGGGTCGAAGGTCCAGCATTGCTGCTCGCGCTTGATGACATCGGTCGGCAGGTCTTCCCAGGCGACACCCGTGACGTCCGGGGTGAAGCTGGATTTGCGAATGGTGACGACGTCGGGCACGAACGGATCGAAGAACCAGGCTTCCTCGGCGTTGCGGCCGGCGGTGGCGTAGTGGCGGCAGAACTCGCGCAGTTTTTTGCGCGTCTCGATACCGAGCTCGATGCAGCGGTCCCACAGCATCTCCCCGGCCTTGCCCTCGTGCACCTTGGCATTCACGTCGAGCGCCGCGAACAGCGGATAGAACGGCGACGTCGAGGCATTCATCAGGAACGACTCGTTGAAGCGCTTGTGCTCGACGTAGCGTCGCTGGCCGCGAATGTGCTCGTCGCGCTTGTGGATCTGCGAGGCCTGCGAGAAACCGGCGCCCTGTTTGTGCACCGACTGCGTCGAGAAGAGGCCGGCCATCTCCGGCCCGAGGTCCTTGAGTCGCATCGGGCTGTGATCGTGAAACAGCGGGTGAAACGCGTTGTAGCCGATCCACGCCTCGTCCCACAGCACGTAATCGCACAGCTGCCCGATCTGCTCCAGCACCTTGCGGACGTTGTAAACCGTGCCGTCGTAGGTCGCGAGCTGGATGCAGGCGAGCCGGAACGGGCGCTTGGCCTTGTGGCGCTCGGGATCCGTCACCATCGGGTGCGCGCGAATCCGCTCGCGCAGGGCGTCCTCGTCCCATGCGTCCCAGTCGACCGGGCCGATCATGCCGAACGGATTGCGCGCGGTCGGGAGGAAGATCGGGATCGCGCCTGCCTGCACCAGCGCACCCTGGTGCAGCGACTTGTGGTTGTTGCGGTCGAACAGCACCAGGTCGCCGCGGCGCAGTACCGCGTTGGCAACGACCTTGTTGGCCGTCGTGGTGCCATTCAGGACGAAGTAGGTCCGGTCCGCGCCGAACACCTGCGCCGCATGGCGCTGCGCATCGACCGCGGGCCCGACGTGAATCAGCAGGTCGCCGAGATCGACATCGGCGTTGCACAGATCGTTGCGGAAAATCTGCTCGCCAAAGTACTTGAAAAACAGCTGGCCGGCGGGCGACTTGCGGTAGAACTGCCCGCCCTGGTGCCCCGGGCAGGCGAAGGAAACGTTCGCCTCGGCGTCGTAGGCCATCATCCCGCCAAAGAACGGGGCAGCAGGCTCATGCCGTAATCGACGATGCTCGTGAAACCTGCTTGGCATAGAACGCGGCCGACTGCTGGCCGAGATAGATGTAGCCGTCGATTTCGCCGGTCGCTCCCAGTAACGGCCATGTCGGAGATCTTGCGCGAATCCGCGAGCGCCCAAAGCGGCGTGCGGAAGCCGATGCCGCGGACCGCTTGCCCCAACTTGCGCGCCGGCTCGAGCCGATCGCCGTCGGCGGCAACGATATAGGCGCCAACCTCGGCATCCTCACTGACGTCGCGGTCATAGCGATCGCTTATCTCGATTTCGTACTTCTCCGCCGCGAGGCGATCAAGCAGCGGCCGCACCTGCGGATCCTCGCCATCGACCACCGCGACCACCTTGAGCAGCCGGTGGAATGGGATCGGGATCGTGGGCGTACTGACCGCGTGCTCGATCATTTCTTCTCCTTGCGCTCGCGCTCGCGCGCGGGGCAGATTTTCCCTTCAGGCAATAGACGCGGTAGCCGCCCTCGTGCTCTTCGGCGCCTTCGACTTCCTTGGCGAACCCCGGGAACCGATGCCCGTATTCCTGCAAGGTGCGGAGGTAGGTGAGCCACGGGCCGTCGGCGCCGCCGATGTTTTCTCCCGGCATGACGATCGGGATGCCAGGAGGATAGGGAATCACGCCGACCGCAGCGACGCGGCCTGCAATCTTGTCGAGCGGAACCTTCTCGGCGTCGCCGGACATCAGCAACTGGAAGGCGCGGCGCGGCGTCATTTCGGGCTTCGGCAGCGTTGCATAGGCTTGTGCCTGCCAGTAGCCCTGCCTGCTCTTGCGCAGCTGGGCCCACATCTCGTCGCCGAGATCCTTGAGGCCCATTCCCGCATAGCGTTCCGGCGCCGCTGCCACCACCTGCGGCACGACATCCGCGAGCGGCGCGTTGCGATCGTAGTCGACCTTGAAGTCGAGCAGCGTATTGAGCAGTGTTCCCCACTTGCCCTTCGTAACACCCATGGAGAACAGGAACAGGACCATGTGGTCGGTCGTGCGCGACGGCACGATGCCGTGGCGACCGAGATAGGCCGTGACGATATCGGCGGGGATGCCGTTCGTATCGAGCTTGCCGTCCGTTTTCATCCCCGGACAGACGATGCCGAACTTGATCGGGTCGAGCATGCACCAGCCATCCGGCAGATCTTCGAAGCCGTGCCAGCTTTCGCCCGGGTGAAGGACCCAGTAGCTCGGATCGGTTGCGAGCTCTTCCGCGGGCACTTCGTAAAATGGGATGCGTTTCCCGCTCTTCGGGTCACGCACGCTCTCCGCATTCCAGGGCGCGAAGAACCAATCCTTTTTCGCGAGAAACTCCCGCCGAATGCGCGCGACCGCGAGTCGACACGCAACCGCCTCATCGATGGTCTCCTGCGTGAGTACCTGTCCGGCGGGTCCATCCATGATCGCGGCCGCAACATCGTTCGACGCAATCAGCGCGTAGAGCGGCGAAGTGCTCGCCTGCGTGCAATACGCTTCGTTGAAACGTCCGTGATCGATGGCACCGCGGCCATCGCGGATGTGAATGAAAGAGGTTTGCGACAGCGCGGTGAGCAGTTTGTGCGTCGAATGCGTCGCAAAGACGGTCGGGCCGTCCTTCGGGTGCGTCGCCGGATCGCCACGCATCGCGTATCGGTCGCGGTACATGGGATTGAATCGCGCGTAGCCGTACCACGCCTCGTCGAAATGGACTCGATCGACGCTCTTGGCGAGACGCGCCTCCGCGTCAGCCGCGTCATAGCACATGCCGTCATAGGTACAGTTGGTCAGGACCGAGTACACGGCCCGCTTGTGCCCGCTGGCTTTCGCCAGCGGATTGTCGGCAATGCATTTCGCTATGGCTTTGGGCTCCAGTTGCTCCGGAGGAATCGGCCCGATGATGCCGAAGCGATTGCGTGTCGGCATCAGGAATACCGGGATGCCGCCGGTGTTTACCAACCCCTGTTCGATGGACTTGTGGCAATTGCGGTCGCACAACGCAATTTCGTTATCACCCACGCAGGCCGACATGATGGCGCGGTTCGACGCGGAGGTCCCATTGGTTACCGTGTAGGAGCGCTGCGCGCCGAACACGCGGGCCGCAAATCGCTCGCTTTCACCGACCGGGCCGCTGTGCCCGAGCATCGAGCCGAGTGCACCCCGCTCGATTCCCATGTCTGTGCGAAACAGGTTCTCGCCGAAGAACTCGAAGAACGCCCGGCCGACCGGCGATTTCAAAAATGCGACGCCGCCTTGATGGCCAGGCGCGGCCCAGGAATATTCGCGCTCACGATCGTAGCGCGCCAGTGCCGCTGCGTAGGGCGGCAACAGGCTGGAAACGTAACGGTCAATTGACGCCTGCACGCGCCCGCTGACGAAAGAAGCGGTGTCGTCGAGTATCCAGATGAACTCATCGGCCAGGGTTGCGACTTCGACGCTGACCGAGCCCGCGAGATCGCGGCTGGCCATCAGAAAAATCGGCAATTTCGCATTGCGTTTCCGCACCGCGCGGAGCAATTCGGTCGCCTGTGCGCTTGCCTTCTTGTCGTCCTGACCCTGGGTCCAGTTGAGCAGGATGCAGTGGATGCCGGAATCGGATACCACCGTCGCGAGACCGTCGTCGAAGGAAGTGGCTTCGACCACTTCGATTGCGCGGGCTAGCAATTCCGATTCCAAGGCGCGGATGCTACGTGCAGCAGCGCTCGCCGTTTCCTGGAGTCCACTGTCGACAATGAGGACGCGCCGGGCCAGCGTGCCTGGGCTTGTGCGCTGCAACATTTTGCCCCTACCTTGACCTGGAAACTGGGAGAAGGCCCCAGAGTCTAGACCTGTGCCAAGATTATGGAAACCCGAAATTGGTTACTTTTTCTTTGCAAGCGGGAGGTCGGGCGACGCGCCGGCACAGACCGCAAGCCTCGCCGCTTTGCGCTCGCTGGAGACTGGACACACGTGTCAGGGCGGAATTGTCAACTGATAGAATAAATTGGCAAACGTCGGCACCCCGCAATCACGCACGCGATTGCGTGCCAACCTTTAGGATTCGCCGGGCAATGAGCATCCTCAAGCATCGCTACCTCGATCCGGGCACCAGCCTCAGCGAGGTGCTGTTCGGCTTGATCATGACGCTGACGTTCACTCTGGGCGCCGGGCTCATGATTCAGGAGGAAGGCCGGGAAGGAGCGCGCCAGCTATTGATTGCGACCATTGGTTGCAACATCGCCTGGGGCATCATTGATGGAGCGCTCTTCCTCGTGGGCCAGCTGTTCGATCGCGGTCGACTCCGGGTTCTGGGTCAGGCGGTACGCCAGGCTCCCAGTGTGCAGGCTGCCACGGAGTTCGTCGCCGGCGAGCTCGATGAACTGCTGGGTCCCGTGACAACGGGTGCCGAACGAGGGACCCTGTACGGACGCATTGCCGAAAATATGCGTTCGAAAGACGCCGCAGTAAACCGGATTGGCAAGGCAGACTTTCTGGGCGCCCTGGCGAGCTTCTGGCTGGTGTTCCTTACGAGCGTTCCTGCCGCAATTCCGTTTCTGCTGATTGATGAGCCGCACCTGGCACTACGCGTATCGAATGCCGTGTTGCTCACGCTGTTGTTCTTAACTGGATACTGGTGGGCGCGATTTACGCTCGGCAAGCCGTGGCTCATCGGCCTGTACTTCCTGGTCGGCGGAATCGGGCTGGTTGCCGTGGCGATTGCTCTCGGCGGCTAACGATCAGGAAGCGCGATAACGCCCCATGGCCGCTCGCCAGCGCCGACCGTCGCGGTCACCGTCATCGTGCTGACTTCAACGACCGAAACGTCGTTCGACGGGCCGTTTGCCGTATAGAGGTAGCGCTGATCCGGACTGAGCGCCACGCTCCACGGACGCTGTCCTACTTTCACGGTCGCACGAATCCGGTTGGTCGCGGTGTCGATCGCCACCACTGTTCCGCCGCGCCCCGTGGCGACGTAGGCCGTCTTTCCGTCATCGGATGCGACGACGCCCATCGGTCGTACCTGTTCGCCCGGGATCTGTACCACTTGGATGACTTTCGACGTTTCGACGTCGACGACGGAAACGCTCGCGTCGAGTTCATTGGTGACGTAGGCCCGTCGGCCGTCTCGTGAAAATGCCGAGGATCGCGGCCGCTTTCCAACGGGAATCCGTTCCACAACCGTATTGAGCGTCGTATCGATCGCCGAAACCAGGTTGTCTTCTTCCGACGTCGCATACACGACCGCGCCATCCGGGCTGATCGTCATCCCCTCCGGTTCCCCGCCCGCTGGCAGTGTCGCGATGAGCTTGCCATTCGCGGAATCGACGACCACGACGGATCCCGGTGTCCTCGCTCGCGATGTACAGCCGCTTGCCATCGTGACTGACGGCCATCTGCTCCGGGTCGGACACGCCCTTGATGATCCGGAGCAGCCGCCGTTGCCGAACGTCGACGACTCCGATGCCGTCCGCCTGCTTGTCGGCCGGCGGAAGCGTGCTCTCGTCGACTCCAGGTGCCGCGATGGGTGAGCCGCTAAGCGCGACATACAGCAGCTTGCCGTCCGGGCTCGGCTGAATCCCCCTTGGCCGCTTGCCGAGCGGCAGCGTCGCGACGACCCGATGCGTGCCGCCTTCGATCACGCTCAGCGTGCCTGCGCCTTCGTTCGTGACATACACCGTGAACGGTATCGAAGAATCGTCTCCGCCCCTGGGCAGCGACACTCGCCATCAGCAGGACAAGGAAAGCAGGCCAGCGGACGAGACCGCGATCATTCATGGAGATTGGCATCCGTGCTCCTACCTCGATTTACTTGCCGGCCACATTCTCTCAAAGATGCCATCGCGACGCGCGAGGTGCCGCAGCGCCGCGATGGCGTGAATGGCAATCAGGGTTACAAACACGTACGACGTGATGACGTGCGTCGTATTGAACACGGCATAGATCTGCTTGTCGTCGACGCCCCATGGCGGCAGGGCGATGGCGTTGAAGTACTTGACGCCATACTTGCTGAAATTCGATGCGAGATAACCGGCGACCGGCATGATCACCATGCACGCATAGAGCGCCACATGGCTCACCCGCGCACCCGCGCGTTCCCACGCGGGCAGCGTCGCGGGCAACGGCGGCGCCGGATGCGTCAATCGCCAATACAGCCGGAAGAGAATGATGAGGCCGATCGTGATGCCGGTCGATTTGTGGAAGTTCACGAATAACGAACGCTCAGGTGTGCCCGCGTGGGACGTCCCTCAGAAACCAGCCGAATGCGATCTGACCGAAGACGAGCGCGACGAGCGAGCCAATGCAGAACCTTGGCGACGCTGGTGTAGCGCTCGGATGTATTCACAATTTGTATTGCGTCCGGCTGGCTCTTGGAGGGAAGATGCATGTTAGCCAATTGGCTGCGGGCACGGAATCAAGGGATTCCAGCAAGATCCCGATTTATGCTGCATCCACGTATTACCTGGCGGCCACTCGCGTGAAGCGAGCGCGCCGCTCAGTGATTCAAGATACGGAGTCCACGATGTGTCGAACCAATTCGCACGGCAGGCTGGCATTCGCGGCCCTTGCGGCCCTCCTCCTGACCGCGCAGAGCGGCGTCGCTCAGGAGCCAGAAGACGGCCAATGGACGATGCCTGGCAAGAACTACGCTTCCACGCGCTATAGCGGACTGGACGAAATCAACGCCACGAATGCCAAGGGGCTGCACCCGGTCTGGACATTCTCCACCGGCGTCCTGGGTGGCCATCAAGGGCAGCCGCTCGTCGTGAAGAACACGATGTACGTCGTGACGCCGTATCCGAATGTGCTGTATGCGTTCGACCTCACCAAGGAAGGCTATCCGCTCAGGTGGAAATATCGTCCGTCCGTGAGCCCGAACGCGCATCGGGCATCGCCTGCTGCGACGCCATCAATCGCGGCATGTCCTATGCCGACGGGAAAATCATCTACAACCTGCTCGATGGCCACACCGTTGCCGTTGACGCGGAGACGGGTAAAGAGCTGTGGGTGACCCAGATCGCCGACATGACCGAGGGCGAGACTACGCCGATGGCGCCGCTCGTGACCAAGGACCGCGTCATCGTCGGCGCCTCCGGTGGCGAGTTCGGGATCTACGGATGGCTGAAGGGCCTCGACCTGCAAACCGGCAAGATCGTCTGGACGGGCCGCAACATCGGACCCGATGCCGAGATGCTGATCAAGAAAGGCGTCTTCAATTCCTTCTATGACAAGAACGACGTCGAGACCGGGAAAACGACGTGGCCGGAGGACGCCTGGAAGATTGGCGGCGCACCGGTCTGGGGCTTTGTCAGCTACGACCCGGAACTCGACCTGGTGTACTACGGCGCCGGCAATCCGGGGCCATACAACACCGAACAGCGTCTCGGCGACAACAAGTGGTCGAACAGCGTGTTGGCGCGCAGGCCGTCAGACGGGTCGCTGGTGTGGGCGTATCAGTTTGTTCCACACGATAGCTGGGATTATGACGCGACCTCGACCATGGTGGTGGTCGACCTGAAGATCGCGGGCAAGCTGAGAAAGACCCTGGTCACGTTCAACAAGAACGGCTACCAGTACACGCTCGACCGGGCGACCGGTGAGGTGATTGCGACGGCGCCTTATGTGCACGTCAACTGGGCGAAGGGCGTGGACCTCAAGACCGGCCGACCGATGGTCGATCCCGCGAAAGAGACCGGCGCATCGAAAGGCATGGTGAAAAACATCTGCCCGAGCCTGGAAGGCGGGGTGAGCCCGGTGTCGCCGCCTGCCTATTCGCCGCGCACGGGTTACTTCTACACATCCATCAACAATCTCTGCATGGACTATGGCGTCACCCCGGTGGCGCGCATGGCTGCGACGCCGTTCATCGGTGGCAGCACGCCCTATCATCCCGGCCCCGCTGGCAAGGACCTGGGTGGCTTCATCGCCTGGGACCCGGTGAACGGAAAGCGGGTGTGGGAATCGCTCGAGCCGTTCCTGGGCTGGAGCGGCGCCCTGGTCACCGCGGGTGACGTGGCGTTCTACGGCACATTGGACGGCTGGTTCAAGTCGGTCGACGCGAAGACCGGCGAGGTTCTTTCAAAATTCAAGGTGGGCTCCGGCGTCGTTGGCAACCCGATCACATTCCGCGGCCCCGATGGCAAGCAGTACGTGGCCATCTACGCGGGAATCGGCGGTGACCCATACCTGTTCGCAGCGGATTTTGTATCGGGCGACCAGTCGGACGTGCGGCCGGCAGCGGACTTCACGCCGGAAATGGGTCGCCATACCAGCCAGGGCGGGATGATCTGGCTCTTCGGCCTGTAACGTTTCGCAGCGACGCTGACACGGGAGAGACTCATGAAATCGGGACTGAAACTGGCTGTGGCACTGCCGATCCTGGCGCTGCTGTTGCCGGCAATGCATGTGCAATCCGAGGAAACTCCGCCTGCAGAGACGCCGCCCGCAGAGACGCCGGCCGCTCCACCGGCCATTCAACCGCCATCTCATATACCGGCGGGCCACAGCCCGCCGCCAGCCGGGGCCCTCACCAATCCCTACAAGGACGACAAGGATATGGCTGCCGCAGGTGTCGGGCTATTCGCTTCGATGAACTGCGATGGCTGTCATGGCGGCGGTGCATCGGGTTTTGCCGCACCGAGCCTCGCCGATGGGCGCTGGCGGTATGGCGACTCCGATGAAGAGATCTTTCAGTCGATTTACTACGGCCGGCCAAAGGGCATGCCAGCGTTCGGGGGTGCCCTGGGCACAGACGGCATCTGGATCCTGGTGACTTACCTGAAGTCGCTGCCGGTTCCTGACAACAAGACGCAATCTTGGGAGACACAGTGAAATGAAATCTCCATTACGGCTCTGGCCTTGGCCTTCGTGTCCGTCGCAGCCTTCGCCGCAGAGCCAGCAGCGCCAGTAGCGAAGCCTGCCGCAGCGGGGGCGGAAGCCCTGCTGAAAAAATACGCCTGCATCGCTTGCCACCAGGCAAGCGTCAAGACGGTAGGACCCGCTTACAAGGATGTGGCGGCGAAATACAGCGGAAAGAAAGATGCCGAACAGATGCTGTTCGACAAGGTCAAGAAAGGCGGCTCGGGCAACTGGGGTACGCTGGCGATGCCTCCGCAAGCAGCCGTGCCGGACGAAGACCTTCGCGCGATGATCAAGCACATCCTCACCGTCAAGTAAGGATCCAGCCGCAGACTTCGCGTTCAGCCGTTGCGCGCTACACGCGCGCGACGGCTTTCTTAAGCCCCTATTTTACGGCGTAGCCGCGAGCCTCGAGGCACACGCTCATGCCGCGCCTGAACGAACTCGCCATTTCCTCGTGCGCCGCCTTGACCTCAGCCTCGGATGCCTGCTGCTGCGCCTGCGCCTGCTCTTTCTGCTCCGCCTGCGCCATCCGGCTCCTTCTGCCACCGGCGAGCAGGCCGACGGTTGCGCCGATCGCGGCACCCCCGCCCGCATCGTTGCCGGCGACTTCGCCGATGACCGCACCGGCGGCCGCGCCTCTTACTGCGCCCTTTGCGCGTTCACGGTCTTTCGGCGTTTCCGTTGGCTGCGCCGGGGCGGCGGCCAGTTGCGGCGGATTCATCGGATCGTAGCCGGATTGGTCCCGGGACCAGTTGTAGCACTCCGCTTCGTCCATGGCCTGCTGGTCGGGCTTCTGACCCTTCGACGGATACGCGAAGACACCCGCCGACGCGGCGAGCGACTTGCCTTGCGGCGGCGGAGTCTGCGCAGTGGCGAGCGTCACCGCACCGGCCATGAACAGAACGGCCGTCAGCCGGGAGATCATCCTGATCGTTGTCACTTGACCGCTCCTTGTACGAATGCCCGTACCGATCACTGTGGCGTTGCTGGCGCTTCGAGTCCGATCGCGCCGCACTTGGTCCACTCCGCTTCCGGCTTTTTCGAATTGTCCAGGCGGCAGCGCAAGCGCTTGCCGATGACGCTGAACAGGCCGTTCATTTCGTCCCAGGAAACATCGCTGCCGTCGTCCGACTTCCCGCTGAGGCTGCCGCGACTCGTTGTGATCGCTGCAAGCTGCTCCTGGCTCTGGCTGTCGAGTACTTCCCCTTCGATCTTCATGTTTTTGACATCAACCTTTTCGGACATGTCCTTGAACGCGTCCCGGCCGGCCTTGACCACAAACCCCACCGGGGTGTAGGCGAGGATCGGGCGCTTCTTTTTCTTCAACGACAGGTCGCCGACGGCGAGCCGGACGTACAGCACGCCCGGACCCGGCGCATCGACCATTTTGTAGCCGCTCTCGAGTTCGGCGATTACGGCCTGGCGCAATCCATCAGCAATCAGCTTCATCTCGTCCGGCTTCATGCCCTGGTACTTCGAATCCGGGTGCACGAAAACCTCCGGCTGATCCAACATGACCGCGTTGTACTGGGATGCGCGCTCCAGCGCACCGGGCGCAATGTAGATTTCGTCGAAAGGATTGTCCGTCGCGGGCTCAAGGCCCGAGTAATCGCTCAGGAACGATCCTTCGGAGCTTTGCGCGACCGCAACCGTCGATCCAAGCAACAGGGCCAATGCCATGCCCAGCGCAATCGCGCTCGCATTCGCTTTCATCGAGTTCTCCTTGGTTCTGGGTATTCCGGCCTGGCGCGACGATTGAGCCCGGACAACGGCCTCCCCCGCGAGATTATGGCACCTGCCGGAAGCAGCGGGGAGTCTCGATGACCGCAATTCCCGTTCGCCAAATCCGGCAGTCGAGGCCGGCGTATCCTTGGCGCATGGCCATCGGCGCAGTCCCACTGTGACCTCGGGTCGCGAAACCCAGCCCATCGCCGAGGTCTTCGAGCGCCACCGAGCGTCTGCCCTGCGCCTTCGCAGCTCGACCGCGGCGGAACGCATTGCAAAACTGGTCAGGCTGCGCGACGCGGTCATCGCCAATACGCAGAACTGGTATGACGCGGGTCATGCCGACTTCAGGAAACCCCCCGGTGAGATTGACCTGACGGAGATCCTGCCCGTCGTCCTCGAAGCGAACGACGCGATCCGCAACCTGAAGTCGTGGATGAATCCGACACGGGTCTGGCCGACCCTGCTCATGGCCGGTACGTCGAGCTACATTCAGTACGAGCCGCGCGGCTGCTGCCTGATCATTTCGCCGTGGAACTACCCGGTGAACCTGACATTCGGGCCGCTCGTCTCGGCAATCGCAGCGGGCAACACGGCAGTCATCAAGCCATCGGAGATGACGCCCCACCTGGCCGCTGCCATGGCAAAACTGATACGCGAGGTCTTTCCCGAAGACGAAGTGGCGCTGTTCGAGGGCGATGCGACGGTATCGCAGACGCTCCTCGACCAGCCGTTCGACCACATCTTTTTCACGGGCAGCCCGGCGATCGGCAAGGTCGTGATGGCGGCGGCGGCAAAGCACCTGTCTTCGGTCACGCTCGAACTCGGCGGCAAGAGTCCCACCATCGTGGACGAGAGCGCCGATCTCGAGCTCGCCGCGCAGAACATCCTTTGGAGCAAATTCACGAACGATGGCCAGACTTGCATCGCGCCCGACCACGTCTTCGTGCACGAGAACGTCAATGACGCATTTGTCGCCCGGTGCAAGACGTTGCTCGAAACGGCCTACGGGACGGATGACGACGCGCAGAAGGCGAACCCGCACCTGGCACGCATCGTCAACCAGCGCCACACCGAGCGCATCAAGGGCCTGCTCGATGATGCAATGTCGGGCGGCGCGCGAGTGCTCGCCGGCGGCACGGTGTCGGTCGCGGACCGCTTCGTCGCACCGACTCTGCTCGACAGCGTCCCGGTCGGCGCGAAGATCGACCGTGAAGAGATATTCGGCCCGCTGCTGCCGATCTACGGCTTCAAAAGCCTCGACGAGGTCGTCCGGCGAATCAACGCCGATGCGAAGCCGCTGGCGCTCTACGTTTTCAGCCGCAACAAATCGAATATCGAGCGCATCATGCGGGAGACGACTTCAGGCGGCGCGTGCATCAACCACTCGGTGATGCAGTTTTTGCACCCGCGCCTGCCGTTCGGTGGCGTCAACCAGTCCGGAATCGGCAATGCCCATGGCCATTTCGGCTTCAGGGCATTCAGCCACGAACGTGCGGTGGTCCGCACTCGCCTGTCGCTGGCCGCGAAGCTGTTCGGACCGGGCGAAGTGCCTTCCTGGCTGCGGCGGACCCTGAAGACGTTTCAAAAATGGCTTTAAGGTTCGCCTAGCGCTTATTCGGATCGAGTACGCCGCGGCGGATAGACGCCGGCCAATCGCGCGATCAGGATTGCGACGAACAGCGCGCCGGTCACTTGTTCGACGATGCAGACCGCCTGCGCCTGACGCGTAATTGGCGCAATGTCGCCGAAGCCCGAGGTGGTCAGCAGCGATATGCTGAATAGGATCGCCTCGACGGTACCCAGCGTGGCGGGCTGACCCTGTATCGAATAGGACAGCGGATAGAAGTAACCGACCAGCAGGTAGAAATAGGTAAATAACATGCCGAGCATCAGGAAGCTCGCCGCGGCCCCGTACATCTTGTCTGCCGTCATGACTTCCGGCTGGAAGACGTAGCGCAGCAGGTACCCGGTTGTGGCGAGGTATAGCGCGGCCCCGAACGCCCACGAATCGAGCAGCCATTGCGTCTCGCCTTCGACCAGGGCAAGCCATTGGAATGCGAGCGCCGGCGCGGCGAGCAGCAGCACGATGACGAACGACAACATCGTGCGGCCGACAGCCGCGACAGCCGAGACCAGGACCAATGCATTGACCCAGTTGATGACCACGCGGCCCTGCGTCGTCGGCGGGATGAACGGGATGATCGCGATCATCGCGAGCAGCATCGCGAACAGCCAGAAGCAGCGCTGATAGAAAAAGTGCGACAGGGCGTCGCGTGCGGTGCGCAGTGCCATGAGCATCCCCTTCCCCGGCGCGTGCAGTCTATCCGATCAGGTACGTCCGCGCCCAAGTCCGCGGCCGGCCAGCAGGCGCCGGATTGCGTGGACCGCCTCGCAGCTTCAATATACGATGCCAGATCACCGGCGAGCGGCCGCAACATTGGCGCCAGTTTCAGCCCAACTGTTGGAAACCCATCATGACAGACGACGACAAGAGCTTGCTGAATCCGGCCTCTGCTGAGGCGCCTTCGACCAGGCAAAAACTGTTCATCCGCTATTTCACGGGGATCCTGATCGATCTGGTCGTATTGAACCTGTTCGTTGAGTATTCGCAGTACGTTGTCGTCAGCTCTTTCACCATCTCGCTGCTGGCCGCTGTCTTGCTGCAGCTGCTGTTGAAATTGACCATCGCCGTTGAGCACAAGGTCTCCGATTATTTCAAGGCCAAGCCCGGCGGCTTCATGAAATTCATGCGCTACTTCTGCATGTGGCTGGTGCTGTTTGGATCGAAGTTCGTGATTCTCGAGGCCCTCGTCTTCGCGTTCGGTGACAAGGTCCATTTCGGCGGACCTATCCATGGACTGGTGATGCTGATTGTCGTCGTTGTAGTGATGTTGATTGTCGAAGAGGTGATCGTCAGGTTCGTGCGCCGGCTCGCCTGACGGCAGAAACGCCGGCAAGGGGTACTGACATGTCGGCAAATGAAGCGACGCTACGCAAATTATTTTCCAGGGATCTCGCGGAGACCCTGATCCGCGTCGGCTTGATCGTCGTCCTCGCCATCATGTGCGTGCGCGTGTTCGCGCCGTTCGCCAACCTGGTCATCTGGGGGCTGATTCTCGCGGTCGCGCTCGCACCTTTGCACCGGAGGCTGGCTGCGCGCATGGGCGGCAGGCAGGGTCTTGCCGCAACCGTGCTGACGCTCGCGGCCATACTGCTGCTTGGCGTGCCGACCGCCATGCTGGGCAGTTCGTTCGCGAGCCATGCGCAGGACCTCTACACCGCCGTCCACGACGGCAAGCTGGCCATCAAGCCGCCGGGTCCAGCCGTGGCCGATTGGCCGATCGTCGGCAAGCGCGTGTACAAAGCCTGGAATGCTGCCGCCACCAACCTGCCGGCATTCGTCGCAGAGAACCAGGTGACGATCAAGGACCTGGCGCGCAGGGCGCTCGCCGCTGCGGCGAGCACCGCCGGTGCACTGCTGATGTTCCTCGGTTCGCTGATCGTCGCTGCGATCATGATGGCCTATGGCGAATCCGGCAGCCGAGCGATCGAGCGCATCTGCATTCGGCTGACCGACCCGATCCGGGGTCCCCGCCTGCAGAAGCTCGCGACGGCGACAGTACGCTCGGTCGCAGCCGGCGTCATTGGCGTCGCCTTCATTCAGGCGCTGCTACTCGGTGTGGGTTTCATCCTGGCGGGTATTCCGGCAGCCGGCGTGCTGGCGCTCATCGTGATGCTCCTCGGAATCCTCCAGATTCCGGCACTGATCGTCTCTCTGCCGGCAGTCGCCTGGATGTGGATGTCCGGAGACGGCTCCACCACGCACAACGTCGTATACACCGTTGTCCTGCTGGTGGGAGGCATGGCCGACAACGTCCTGAAGCCGCTCCTGCTCGGCCGCGGCGTCGATGCACCGATGCTGGTGATCCTGATCGGCGCACTCGGCGGCATGGTGACCGGCGGCATCATTGGGCTCTTCGTCGGTGGCGTGCTGTTGGCCGTCAGCTACCAGTTGTTCATGGAATGGGTCAACGAGTCCGAAACCAGCAAGGGCACGTAATCGTCCCGGATTCCGTTGCTGTGAGCTCGGCTCGAATGAAGCGCATCGTCGGATCGTTCGTGCTCCTGGCGGCGCTGGCGTTGAGCGCCTGCGTCACCCTCGGTCCCGACTTCAAGGAGCCTGATGTCGCGTGGCTCAACGACTGGCAGTCGGACCTGTACGGCCAGATCGGACAACCCGAGGAACAGACGCGGACCGACCTGCGCTTCTGGACACAGACTCTTCAACGAACCGGTGCTGAACGATCTGGTCGAGACGGCGCGACGCGAAAATCCGATCCCTGCGCATCGCGGGACTCCGGATTACTGGAGAGCCGGGCGCTCCTCGGCATTGCCGGCAGCAATCGCTATCCGCAGCTGAATCAGGTCAGCGGGTCGGCCGCCCATGTGGATCAGGAACAAGAGCGGCGGAGTTGGCCTCGCAGGACCTGGACTTTGACAGCTACCAGGCCGGCTTCGACATCGGCTGGGAACTGGACTTCTGGGGACGATTTCGTCGCGGCATCGAGTCCGCCAACGCCGCGTATTTTGCGTCCATCACCAGTCAACAGGACGCGCAGGTCCTGCTGAGCGCACAAGTGGCGGACCTGTACTTTGGCTACCGGACAACGTTGCTGCGGATCGACATCGCCACAACACAACGCGGCAATCCAGAAGCGCAGTTTCGAAATCACCGAGAGGATATTCAAGGCGGGCCAGGACGCGGAGTTCGATCTGCAGCAGGCCAAGACGCAATACCTCGCCACACTGGCAACGATTCCGGATCTCGAAGCGACGCTGATCCAGTTCGCAACGCGCTCGCCGCACTGCTCGGCCGGACTGCCTGGCGAAGTGCCGGAGCTCGCGTCGGTCACAGGGCATCTGCCGGCCGTTGGAGCCGCCTTGAACCTCGAGGGCATTCCAGCCCAACTGCTGCTGCGCCGGCCCGATATCCGCACGGCCGCCTGGCAGATCGCCGCGCAGTCGGCGCAGATCGGCATCGCGAAAGCCGATTATTTCCCGGCGATCACGCTGCTCGGCAGCATCGGCTGGTCCGGGGATTCGCTGGATGCCACGCCCGACACCCGCAGTCTCGTCGCCGGCCCGGCCCTGAAGTGGAATGTGTTCGACTTCGGCCGGATTCGCGGCAATGTGCGCCTGCAGGACGCCCGCTTGCAGGAGTCGATCGAGGTTTTTCAGAACAGCGTGCTTGCAGGCAGCGCGGGAGATCGACGACGCCGCGATCAGCGTGGTGAAAACCGCCGAGCAGCAAGTGATTCTCGACGATGCGCTGCGTCGCCGCGGAGCGCTCACTGGAACTTGCGAATACGCGTTACCAGGAAGGTTACGCGGATTTTCAGCGGGTGATGGACGCCCAGCAGCGCGCTGTTTCGCCCAGGCGGAGCAGCAGCTGCTCAATCAGAATTCACCACATCAGCGCCATCATCGACGTTGTACACGTCCATTGGCGGCGGCTGGACCGACATGTCCGATGGAGCAAATGATCCCCGAATCCGTGCGCGACAAATGCGAGAGTCGGACGAACTGGGGCGAAGTGCTGGACGAGCCGGTGCCAACGACACGCCGTGAGCAACTCACAAAGCGAGTGACGACAAGCGAGGACGACGTGGTCGATGCCAGGACAGCCGGGCGGCAAAAAGGCCGGCGCCGAAAAGAAAGGCGATTCTCGCCACGGCAACGACGCCAAGCGCACGGTCAAGAAAGGACGTTCTCGGCGTGGTTCTGGCGATTGTGCTGAGCCTTATCTGGTATCTGCTCGCCGATCGCTTCACCCCCTACTCGAGGCAGGCGAGGATCGAGGGATACGTCGTCGCCGTCGCTCCGCAGGTCGCGGGAATAGTGTCGAGGGTCCTGGTCACGAACAACCAGGAAGTCGTTGAGGGCCAGCCGCTGTTAGAGATCGACCCCTCCCAATACCAGATCGCATTGAACAAGGCGCGGTCCGACCTCGACAGCGCCAGCCGCAGGTCGGCGCCGGCAGCGCATCCGTCGATGCGGCAAGGGCCAAACTGGTCGCTGCGCGCGCCGATGAACTCAAGGAACAGCAGAATGCCACTCGGCTTGAGCGGCTGTACAAAGACGACCCCGGCACCATCTCGGTACGCCTCCTGGAAGTTGCGCGGGCTAACTGGGACCAGGCGAAGGCACAGATCACGGCCGCCCAGGCCGACATCCAGCGCGCAATCGAGCAGATGGGTGGCGACGATGCCGAGAACAACACGATTCTCAAGACGGCGCTGACGGCGGTCGCGAAGGCGGAGCTCGATCTCTCCTATACCGTGGTCAAGGCGTCTCTGGCGGCGTCATCACCGATCTCAGGACCGATGTGGGCCAGTTTGCCGGCACCGGCAGCCCGGTGCTGACGCTGATCGTGATCGACCAGGTCTGGATCAACGCCGAGTTCACCGAGAACAATCTCGGTCGCATGACCGTCGGCACGCCGGTCGACATCCTGTTCGATGCGCTGCCGGGACGGGTGTTTCGCGGCGAAGTCCGCAGCATTGGCCTGGGCACCAGTCCCAGCAGCAAGCAGCCCGCGGGAGCGCTGCCGACGATTCACGAACGATCGCGACTGGCTGCGGGAATCGCAGCGCTTCCCGGTCATCATCGGCTTCGACACGCAACAGGACGCGGAGCTGCGGAAGCAACTACGCATCGGCGGGCAGGCTTCGGTCATCGCCTACGGCAAGGGCGCCGCGCCTGCTGCGGTTGCTGGGCAAGGCCTATATTCGCGTGGCGAGCTGGCTGTCTTATGCCTATTGAGCCGGACTGACACCATGATGCCGATCGGCGCCAGGCGCGCGTTCCGGCTCGGCCTTGTCGTGGCGTTGTCGCTCGCGGTCTCCTATGGCATGGAAGACCAGTTTCCGTTTTTCGCCCCGGTGTTCGGGTTGCTGCTCACGGCCGCGCCGGCGCCGCCGACTGGGACTGAAAGGGCTGGTCGCCTGATGCTCGTGGTCGCCATCGCGCTGGGCGTGGGGCTGGTGATGTGCCCGCTCCTCGATCAAGTATCCGGTGTCCGCGCTGCTGATCATTGCCGTGGGCCTTTATCTGAGTACGTACATCGCCATCGGGCTCGGCAAGGCCATTCTTCGGGCTGCTTGTGGCGCTCGGCTTTTCGCTGATCACCGGTCTCGGGCTGGTCAGTTACGACTTCGCGCTCGATATGGTCCAGGCGTTTCTGGTCGGCATCGGCTATCGCGATCGTCTGCCAGTGGATCGTTTATCCCTTCTTTCCCGAGGACCCGCGCAAGCAAGCCGCGGCAAAACCTCCGGCAGTCGATGTCGGAGAGAGCCGCTGGATTGCTTTGCGCGCGGTGCTGATCATATTTCCGCCCTTCCTGCTGTTTTTGACCAATCCGAGTTTTTACGTCCCCATCATGGCCAAGAGCGTATTGCTGGGCCAGCAGGCATCGATTGTCAGCGCACGATCCGCCGGTCGCGACATGGTCGCTGCCGTGTTCCTCGCCGGCGGAGTTTCGATCGTGTTCTGGCTCCTGCTGAAAATCTGTCCGAGCCTGTGGATGTTCTTCCTGTGGACGCTGCTGATCGGCATCTACTGCGCGGGGAAGATGTATGGCGTCATCGCCAGCCGGTTTCCACCGGCCTTCTGGTCGGACGTGGTCGTGAACATCCTGGTGTTGATCGGCCCGGCCGTCCTGGACAGCGCAACCGGCCAGGATGTCTACCGCCGGTTCGCCATCCGGTTCGGGCTGTTCGTGGCTGTTGCCTTGTACGCCTGGTTCGCGATTGTCATGCTGGAATGGCTGCGCGCCCGCCGCAGCGGCAATGCGCCGGCCTTGTCACTGGCACAGGAGTCCCGCTGATGGTCAGAATCCTGCTGATCGGCCTGCCGATCATGACCTTGTGCCTGTTTCTGCAATCGCTGCTGCTGGTCTGGGCGCTTCGCTACTACGCGCGCCACGACGCCGAGGTGACTCCGACGACTCACTGGCGGACGCTATTGATCATCAACAGCGTCATGATGATCCTGCTATTCGGCAATCTCGCGCAGCTCCTGATCTGGGGCGTCGTCTTCAGGATGCTGGGAGAATTCGAGACGCTGCGCGACGCGGTCTATCACTCGGCGGTGAACTTCGCCACGCTCGGCTATGGCGACCTCATCATGTCGGAGCGCAATCGGTTTCTCGGCCCGCTGGAGGCCATCAATGGCGTGCTGATGATCGGCGTGTCCACCGCCGCGCTGATGGCGACCTTCCAGGACGCGATCAAGAAAACCGTTCAGGCGCGCCGAAACACTACTTGAGTCTATCCAGAAGTCGTATGAATCGCGGATCGTCGCGCAGCAGATCGTAGTCCGCGTCCTGCTCGATCCAGTCGCGCTTGCCCCAGCCGCGGCTGAAAGCACGCTCGAGAATCCCGAGCGCTTCCTCTTTCAATCCGGCCTTGCTGCGCAGGCAGGCGGCGTTGATCAGCGTGTTCATGTCGTCGGGGTACAGTTCCAGCGAGCGACGCGACCATTGCATCGCGCGCCCGGCGTCCCCGGTCCGGTACAAGGCTCCGGAACCCAGGGCGAGCGCGCGGCCGTCGGCGGGATTCAGCGCGAGTACGCGTTCGGCGCGCGCGATGCCCCCCCGGTCGGCTTCCGCGGATTCTTCCATCCGCCCCAGCATTTGCAATGACTGCGCCTGCAACATGGCGCTCTGGAAATCTTCCCGCCGAACCTCGGCGGCTCTGCCGAAGAGCTCCGCAGAGCGCGCGATCTCGCCGCTGGCAAAGCTCGAACGGCCGTCGTAGTAATAGGCGTCAAAGAGTTGCGGGTTGATTCGGGCTGCGGTTTCAAAGTGTTGCCGGGCCTCCGGGTAATGCCGCTGCAGTGACAGGGCGAGGCCCCGCGCCACGTGCGCGTCGGCCAGATCCGGCGCCAGTTGCATCGCGATCTCGCTCGCCCTCGTGGCCTGACGGAGGTCTTCGTCGCTGGCGCCAAACCATTCATAAAGTGTCGCATGCACGGTCGCAAGGCCGGCCCAGGCTGGCGCGTACTCGGCGTCCAGCGCAATGGCACTCTCGAACATGAGCCGGCTGTGATCCAGATCCGGACGCTGCATGCGGTGCAGCGACTGGCGGCCGCGCAGAAAGAATTCGTAGGTTTCGAAGGCGGTCGGCTGGCGTCTCACCGCGTGTTGCTCTCGCGCCGTGAGGCTGCCGCCGCGTAACTTCGTCGCGACCGTCTGGGCAATTTCGTGCTGCACGGCGAACAGATCGCCGAGTGCGCGATCGAAGCTCTGTGACCAGCTGTGGAAGCCGCTGTCGACCTCGATGAGCTGCACCGTGATTCGCAGGCGTCCGCCTTCCTTGCGCACGCTGCCTTCCAGCAAAGCGCCCACGCGCAGGCGCCGGCCGACGTCGCGGACGTCGAGCCCGCCGCCGCGAAACTGAAACGACGAACTGCGCGCCGCGACCCGCAGTCCCTCCACATGCGTGAGGGCGTCTATGAGCTCTTCGGCGAGTCCATCGCAGAAAAAATCCTGATCGCGGCCGGGGCTCATGTCGGAAAAGGGCAGCACGGCGATGGCCGACAGGGCAGCCGGCGTCTCCGTGGGCCGCGACAGGCCGGCGACGAACCGGTAGCCCGTGCGATGCCTCGTCTCGATGAAGCGCGGCTGCTTCGCGTCGTCGCCGAGCGCCTTGCGCAGCTCCTGGATGCAGGTCACGAGCGCATCGTCGCTGACCACGGTGTTGCTCCACACCGTCGCGAAGAGTTCCTGCTTGGTGACCGGCTGACCGGCGTGCGCGATCAGCGCGCCGAGCAGGGCCGCCGCCTTGGGCGTGAGCTTGATCTCGCGGTCGTCGGCCGACAGCCGGGCGCTGCGCGGCTCGAAGCGAAAACGGTCGAAGGTGAGGTCGTCGCTCATGGATTGCCTGGCGAAATCCCGGCGTTCGCCCGGGACATGTGCGCACCGGGTCCGTAGCCTCCCGGCACCGCATTTTAGGGGACCCGCCATGAAACGTCTGATGATCTTCATTTATGGCGTCGCTTGCTACGCCGTGTTCTTCGCCACGTTCCTGTATGCCGTTGGTTTTCTCGGCAATATCGGCGTGCCGAAGTCGATCGATTCGGCCCGCGAAGTGTCGCTCGCCATGGCGTTGCTCACGAACCTCGCCCTTCTGGCGCTGTTTGCCGTGCAACACAGCGTCATGGCCCGCCCGGCATTCAAGCGCTGGTGGACACGGGTCGTGCCCGAGCCGGCCGAACGCAGCACCTACGTGCTGTTCTCCAGCCTGGCGATGATTGCGCTGTTCGCCTTCTGGCAACCCATCGGCGGCGTCATCTGGGACGTCGATGCGCCGATCGCGCGCGGCGCCCTGTACGCCGCTTTCGCGTTCGGATGGACATTGCTGCTCTACTCGACCTTCCTGATCAATCATTTCGACCTGTTCGGCCTGCGCCAGGTCTGGTTGTACCTTCTGGGTCAGCCGTACCGGCCGGTGCCCTTTCGCATGCCCGCGTTGTATCGCCACTTGCGACATCCGCTGTATCTGGGGTGGCTGTTCACTTTCTGGGCGACTCCCACCATGACCGTGGCGCACCTGTTGTTCGCCATTGCAACCACGGCGTACATCTTCATCGCGATTCAGTTCGAGGAGCGCGACCTCATCGACGCCCATCCGGAGTACGAGGACTATCGCCGGCGGGTGCCGATGATCCTGCCGCTCGGCAAGCGGGATGATGCCTCCCGTCCTCGCATGTCGGCAGGCAGGAACGCGTGATGGCCGCGCGCATCGACCTGTTCGACAACACGTACGCCAACTTCGCGGAGCAGGCTCTTGCGGCGGTGCGCCGCGAGACATTCGGCGTGGATATCGGCCAGAACAGCTGGCTGACGGCGGATGAGTACGACCGGTTCGTCGACCGGCTCTGCATCGCGCCCTCAGATCACGTACTGGAAGTCGCCAGCGGATCCGGCGGCCCCGCGTTGCGCCTCGCGCAGCGCGTACGGTGCCGCGTGACTGGCATCGACGCGAATCGCAGCGGAATCGCGACCGCCGCGCAGAATGCGCGGGCCGCAGGTCTCGAGGAACGCAGTACCTTCCAAGTCGGCGACGCCGACGCCAGCCTGCCTTTCGAAGCCGGGTGTTTCGATGCCCTGTTGTGCATCGATTCCATGAATCACTTTCCCGACCGGCTGGCGGTGCTCGAGGAGTGGTGTCGTGTGCTGCGCTCCGGCCGCCGCGCGGTGTTCACCGATCCGGTGGTGGTCACCGGGCCCGTGACCAATGACGAACTTGCGCTGCGCAGCTCCGTCGGGCTGTTCCTGTTCGCGCCACCCGGTGTCAACGAGCGGCTCATTGCGCGCGCGGGACTGCGGCTCGTGGACCAGGAAGACGTCACGGAGAACGCTGCAATCGTGTCCGCCCGCTGGCACGCCGCCCGGCAGCGCCACCACGACGAGTTGCTCCGGATCGAAGGCGAAGAGCGCTTCGCCGGGCTGCAGCGGTTTTTCTCCGCGGTGCATCGGCTGACCAGCGAACGGCGCCTGTCGCGCATCGCCTACGTGGTGGAAAAGGTCGCGAGCTGAGCCGCCAGCGGCCCGTTCACTCGCGCGGAAAACCGACCAGGTGTTGTGCGTCGAGCCGGATGCCGATGCGCTCCCCGATCGCGTGGTCGTGATGGCTCGGCACGAAGGACAGCGCCGTCGCACCCGAAGGCAGCTTCAGCTTGTAGCGAAACTGAGCGCCGCGGAACACGCGCTCGACCACCTCGGCGCGCAACTCGCTGTCGTCGTCATGGATCACGTCGTCGGGACGGAGCAGCAGGTCCACGTGCGTGCCCGCCGGCTGTCCGCGCGTCAACTGTCCCTCGATGACGCCGAGCTCGGTGGACACCCTGCCGGGCCCGAGCACCGTGCCCTGGATGAAACTGCCCTCGCCGACAAAATCCGCCACGAAGCGCGTGGTCGGCGAATGATAGAGCTTCCACGGCGCATCCCATTGCTCGAGGCGCCCCGCGCGCAATACGCCGATCTCGTCCGCGATCGCGAACGCCTCCCGCTGGTCGTGCGTGACGAGCAAGGCGGTTGCGCCTTCGGCCAGCAACGCCGCGCGGACCTGTTGTGCGAGTTCCATGCGCACCTCGGCATCGAGATTCGAGAACGGCTCGTCGAGCAGCACGAGCCGCGGCCGCGGCGCGAGCGCGCGGGCCAGAGCGACCCGCTGTTGCTGGCCGCCGGACAGTTCGTGCGGCAGTTTGCCCGCCTGATCCGCGAGGCCGACCAGTTCGAGCATCTCGAGCGCACGGCGCCGGCGCGATGCGCGGTCGCCATCACGCAGCCCGAAACCGACGTTGGCGAGGACTCCGAGGTGCGGAAACAATGCGTAGTCCTGGAACACCATGCCGATACGCCTCCGCTCCGGCGGCACCCACCGGTCGCGCGCGGACAGGCGTTCGCCCCCGGCCAGCACCTCGCCGGCATCGGGCCGCTCGAAGCCTGCGATCGCGCGCAGCACCGTCGTCTTGCCCGAGCCGCTCGGGCCGAGCAGGCAGCCGATGCGGCCGGCATCGAGGACGAGTGAAAGCCGGTCAACCGCGACGGTCGCGCCGAAGGTCCTCGTCAGGTCACGCAGTTCGAGCCGCACGCTCCATCCTCCAGGTCAGCAACGCGACCGGCAGCAAACCCGCGACCACGATCGCGAGCGACGGCAGCGCCGCGCGCTCCCACTCGCCTTCCGCGGTCATCTCGAACACCCGCACCGCGAATGTGTCCCAGCCGAAGGGCCGGGTCATCAGCGTAATCGGCATCTCTTTCATGACGTCGACGAACACGAGCAGGATAGCGGTGCCCATGCCGGCGCTGAGCAGCGGCAGATGCAGGCGCGAAAGTACCTCGCGCGCGCCGAGTCCGAAGCCGCGCGCTGCCTCCTCGAGTGAAGGCCGGATGCGCTCGAAGCCGCCCTGCACTGGACCGTGTGCGACGGCGAGAAAGCGCGCGACGTAGCCGAGCAGCAGCGCAATGACCGTGCCCTGCAGCCACAGGCCTTCGCCGCCGGCGACCGCACGCCACCCCTGATCGACGGCGGCAAGCGCCGTGACGACGCCGACCGCGAGGACGGCACCCGGCACCGCATAACCGAGCGTCGCGACGCGCGCGGCGGCCTCCGCGACCGGGCCCGCCGCCCGGCGTGTCGCGTAACCGAGTACGAGGGAGAGCGCGAGGCAGAGAATCGCCGCCATGCCGGCGAGCCCGAGCGTGCGCAGCGCATAGTCCACGTAGCGCGTGTCGAGATCGATGGGCGCGACCTGCCAGGCCCATTGCGCGAGCGCGACCGCCGGCAGCGCGAAGCCGAGCGCGAAAACGAGCCCGGCGTAAACAGCGGCGAACCAGCCGCGCACACCCATGAGCTCGATCCTGAGCGCAGCGCGCGCCCCGGAGTCCGCCGCCGAGAAACGCGCCCGCCCGCGTGCCGAGCGCTCGATTGTCAGCACCGCCGCGACCAGGAGCAGCAGGAGCAGCGCCAGGCCGAGCGCCGTCTCGATCGAGAACAGCGCGAACCAGGCCTTGTAGATCGCCGTCGTGAAGGTGTCGTAATTGAAGACCGACACTGCGCCGAAGTCCGCCAGCGTTTCCATCGCGACGAGCGCCGCGCCGCCCGCAAGCCAGGGCCGCGCGAGCGGAATCGCGACGCGAAAGAGGCCGGCCCACGGTCCGAGCCCGAGCGACTGCGCCGCTTCGAGCGCACGCGCGCCGTGCGTCATGAACGCGCCGCGCGCCATCAGGTATACGTAGGGATAGCCCGCGAGCGCGAGCACCAGGATCACTCCGCCCGCAGAGCGGATCGGCGGCAGCCACAGGCCAGCGCTTAGCCAGCCACGCAGCGCGACCGGCACGGCGCCGGCGTAGTCGAGAGTCGCAACCGCGACGAAGGCGAGCACGTAGGCTGGCATCGCCATCGGCAGCAGCAGCGCCCAGGAAAAGAACGACCGGCCCGGGAAGTCACAGGCGGCCGTGAGCCAGGCGAGCGAGGTGCCGAGCGCCATCGCGATTCCGACCACGCCGATTACCAGGATCACTGTGTTCCAGGCCACCCGGCCGAGCACGTATTCGCGCAGATGCGCCCATAGCTCGGGATCGGCACCGGTTGCGCCGTGCACGACGGCGACGATGACCGCGATCATCGGCAGTGCGACGGCGAGCGCCGCGAGCGTCGAAGCCAGTCGTGAGGATGAGGTCATGGGACGGGAGACTTCATCCCGCGGCTAAGGCGTCAGCGCCAGTCGGCGCGATCCAGGAGCCTGACGGCGGCGGGCTGGGTCCTGCCGATCGTGCCCACATTGACGAGGTTGGGCTCGAACTTGCCCCAGGCCGCGACGACCGGCAGGGGCTCGACACTCGCGTTCGCCGGAAACTCGAAATTGGCGGCCGCGAAGCGTTTCTGGATCTCGGGCGATGCGAGCCATTCGAGGAAGCGGATTGCCTCCGCGCGATTTTTCGTGTGCTTCGTCACGCCGCCGCCGGAAATGTTGACGTGCGTGCCGCCGGCTTTCTGGTTCGCCCAGAAGAGCTGCACTGGAAAGCCCGGCGTCTCGTTCTGCAACCGCCCGAGGTAGTAGCTATTGACGATGCCGACGTCGCACTGGCCCGCGGCGATCGCCTTCAGCAGCAGCGTGTCGTTCGAGAACGGCTCCGCGGCGAGATTCGCGATCCACGAACGCACCAGGCGCTCGGTCGCTTCTTCGCCAATGTCACCGATCATCATCGCGACCAGGGACTGGTTGTAGACGGCCTTGCCGGTCCGGAGGCACAGCTTGCCCTTCCAGCGCGCGTCGCCGAGCGCCGCGTAGGTCGCAAGTTCGGAAGGTTTCACACGCTCGGTCGAATAGGCGATCGTGCGCGCGCGCACCGCGAGCCCGAACCAGTGTCCTTCCGGATCGCGCAGATGGGCCGGGATCGCCGCCTCGAGCATCGCGGATTTCACGGGTGCGAGCAGACCCGCCTCGGTCGCGCGCCACAGGTCGCCGGCATCCACCGAGATGAACACGTCCGCCGGGCTGTTCGCGCCTTCCGCAGTCAGGCGCTGGATGAGCGGCGCGCCATCGTCCGTTACAAACTTCACCTCGATCCCGCGAGCCCGGCCGTACTCCTGGAATAACTCGTCGACGAGCTGGTACTTGCGCGCCGTGTAAACCACGAGCGGCTCGCCCTCGGCCCGGGCGGCGCCGGCGAACAACAGTGGGAACAGCAACAGGGAGGCCAGCCGGCCGGCCAGCTTCAGGCTTGAATCCATGATCGCCCCATATCCTTAATGAGAATCACTCTCATTAAGCATATCAGGTCTGCCGGGCGGCAGCACGGTCCTGCAGGTAGGCCTGGCCCCGGCGCATGAGCCGGGCAAAGCCCGCGGCGTCCTGGTCCGCGACCATGGCCTGCAAGCGCCCCACCGCGTCTGCGAGCGCCGCGAGCGACTCGCCACCGTACTGGTTGAGCGCCTGGATTTCGAAGTACAGCGCGGGGCTTTCGCCGGCAACCAGTGAGGCGACGGCAAGCTGCGCGTCGAAGGTGGTGCTCGACAGTCGCGCCAGTCGGGGCGCCGCCTCCCCGCTTTCCGCGAGCGCCGTGAAGAAGGCGATGTTGATCGCATGCGACAGCCCGAGCACATAGGCGATCAGCCGGTCGTGATCGTCGAGCGTCGTGACGACCTGTTCCGCCATCGTCGAGGCAAACAGGCTTTGCGCATCCGCGACCGCATCCGGCCGCCCGACATCCACGTGAATGACGTGGCGGCCGGAGAGCAGATCCGTGTCGGGACCGAACATCGGGTGCAGCGAACTGACGCGCACGCCGGCGCGATGCAGCGCCTCCAGTCCGGAGCGCAGCGGGGTCTTCAGCGAGCCGATGTCGAAAACGAGACCCGGCGGACGATGCCGCGCGAGCTGTTCGAGTATGGCGGCCGTGATGCCAAGTGGCGTCGCGACCACGATCAGCTCGTGCGAGAGATCGTCGGATTGCCAGTCGGCCCGGTGCACGCGGCCATCCGCCGGCCCGGCCGGATCCGCAACGTCGACCGCAAACCCCTGCGAGTTCAGGAATTCGACGAACCATCGTCCCATCTTGCCGCAGCCGCCGATCACGAGCGCACGCCGGCCGGCGCCCTGCCCGCGTGCCGCGACCTGCGCCTGTTCCTGCGTCGCGAGGGAACTGCGGATCAGGAGCCTCAGCAACTGGTCGGCGAGCGCGGGGGACAGGCCGAGGTTTGCCGCAGCAGCGCGCGCATTCAGAAGCACCTCGCGCTCGCGCTGGAAATCGCGGGTGGGCAGGCCGGTCGCACGTTTCGCTTTCGCGACCTCCTCGGAAAGGTGCTGCCGCTCGGCGATCAGACCGAGCAGTTCGGCGTCGAGCGCCGTCAGCCGGTCGCGCAGTTTCTTCAGTTCCATCGGGCGGTCGCCTTATGCAGGGTCCGCCCTGTGTACCGGCCCGCCTGCTCAGGCGCAAGCGGACCGGTGTTTCTGCCATCAGCCGTCGCGGCTGAACCCGAAGAACCAGCCACCGTACGGGTCCTGCGCCCAGTAACGCGGGCGAGAACCGGAACCGTAGTAACGCGCCGCATCGCGCCAGCCATCCTCGTAGCCCGACCGGTAGCCGAAGTTCAGACGGTATCGATCCGCCAGCCGACGGCGCCAGTTGCGGTCGCGGCGGCCGTAGCGATCCCAGTCGCGCCAGGCCAGTTCATACGCGCTGCGGTAGCTGTAGTCGGCGCGGTAGCGCACGGGCGGCACGTAGCGCCAGTCACGGCCGCGATTCCAGTAGTTATCGTCGCGACCGCGGTCATAGCGCCAGCCGTCGCGCCGCCAATAGTCGTAGTGCCGCCAGTCGTTGTCGTCGCGCCCACGGTCGTGGAGCCGGTAGTCGTCGCGATGGTCATAACGTTCATCGCGGTCATCACCCCGGCCGCGGCGATCGTGATCGTCGTCATCGTCGGCCATCGCGGGGCCCGCCAACAGCATCGCGAGGGCCGCAGCAATCAATGTGGACTTGATCATGAAGGCTCCTCCTCAGGGTGCTGGAGCCAGTGTCGGCCGGGCTACCTGAATCGGACCTTAATCAGTGGTTTGCCCGCCAAGGAAGTCGAGGACTTCCCGGTTGAACCGGACCGGGGAGTCCTGCTCGCTGTGGTGGCGGCTGCCGGGAATCTCGACGAACCGGGCCCCGGCAATCAGCGCCGTCCAGCGCCGTTTCTCGCGGCTGCCGGTGAAGTCGAATTCGGCACCGAGCACGAGTGTCGGGGCGCCGATCGCGCCGAGGCGGGCCTCGGCGTTCCAGCGCGTCAGAGCGCGCAGCGACGCGAGATACACCCAGCGGCTCGTCTGGCTCGCGTGCTGGATCAGGCGCCTGCGCAGGCGGCCTTGGTCACGGCCGGGGAACATTTTCTGGCTGAACAGGCGCGCGACCGCGCCGACGCCGAGCACGGTCGCCACCACGGCGCGCTTCAGTGCCATCTTCCGGCGCTGCCAGTTCGTAAGAAGGAATCCCGGCGCCGTGTTCGCGAGCACAAGTGCGGCAACCGCCGGCGGTGCACGCAGCGCCAGCTCGATCGCGACCGCGCCACCCATCGACAGCCCGATGACGTGCGCGCGCGCGATGCCGAGGGCCGCGAGCAGCGCCACCATGTCGCGCGCGTGCTGCTGGATCGTGAACGGCTCGCGACGTTCGCTCGCGCCATGACCGCGCAGGTCGGGCACGATCACCCGATAGCGCGCGGCGAACTCCACGCGCTGCAGCCGCCAGTCGTCGTGGCTGCCGCCGAGGCCGTGCAGCAGCAGGAGTGGTGCACCTTGCCCTTCGTCGACGAAAGCGATGCGGGCGCCGTTGACCTGGATCTTTCGCATTCTGACGCCAAGTTACACCGGCCCGGCGCGCGCGCGCTAACATCGGCGCATGCACGCGCGCTTCCAGACGCTGCCGGATCCGCTGCCCGCCGATCCGATGCCGCTCGCCGCCACCTGGTTCCGCCAGGCCTGGGACGAGCAGGTGCAGCGCAATCCGAATGCGATGAGCCTTGCGACCGTCAGCGCGGACGGCCGGCCGTCGGTGCGCGTCGTGCTTTGCAAGGAAATCGTCGCCGATCCCGGTTACCTCGTCTTCTACACGAATTACGACTCGCGCAAGGGCCGCGACCTCGTCGCGCATCCGTGGGCGGCGGCCGTTTTTCTCTGGGATCCGCTCGGCCGGCAGCTTCGCATCGAGGGTCCGGTCGTGCACGCGCTCGCCAGCGAGAGCGACGACTACTTCGCGAGCCGGCCCTGGCGCAGCCGCCTGGCCGCAATCATGAGCGAGCAGAGCGCGCCGGTGGCGTCGCGACAGCTCCTGATCGAACGCCTGCGCGAAACCGCGAAGCGTCACGGCGCGCCGGATCCGCTCATCGCGCCCGAAGACGATGTCGAGCCCGGGCTGCGCCTGCCGCGCCCGGCGCACTGGGGCGGCTATCGGCTGTGGGCCGCGTCCGTCGAACTCTGGGTCGAGGGCGAACACCGCCTGCACGATCGCGCGCGGTGGATGCGCGAGATGTCGCAGGTCGGCGAGGGCCGTATTCACGCCGAGTCATGGCGACACCAGCGCCTGCAGCCCTGAACGGCGCCGGCAGGCCGTCGCTCGCCGCGCACGCGCTCGACGTCGCCGCCGGCGGCCGCATGCTGGTGCAAGCGCTCGAGATCGAGGCGCGGGGCGGTGAATTCGTCGCGGTCCTCGGCCGCAATGGCGTCGGCAAGACGCTGACTCTGCACACCCTTGCGGGCCTGCGCGCGCCTTCCGCCGGCGCGGTACAGCTCGATGCGCGCGATCTCGGCGCCTGGTCCGGCCGCGACCGCGCGCGGCGCCTCGCGCTGCTGCCCCAGTCGGTCGAGGATCCGTTTCCGTCCACCGTGTTCGAGGCCGCGCTGATCGGCCGGCACCCGCACCTGCCGTTCTGGCAATGGGAAGGCGCGGAGGATCTCGCGGCCGCGCGCGCTGCGCTTGCCGCCGTCGGACTGGAGGCGCTCGGCGACCGGGCCGTCGATTCGCTGTCGGGCGGCGAACGCAGACGCCTCGACATCGCAATGCTGCTCGCGCAGGACGCTTCAGTCTGCCTGCTGGACGAGCCGATCAATCACCTCGACCCGCAGCACCGCAATGAAGTGCTCGCGCTGTTCCGCTCGCGAGCGGATTCAGGCGGAATCGTGATCGCATCCCTGCACGATGCGACGCTGGCGGCGCGCTTCGCGGACCGGGTGCTTCTGCTTCACGGCGACGGGCGCTGGCAGTTCGGCGAGACGGGCGCGGCACTTTCGGCGGAGAATCTGTCCGAACTCTATCGCGTCGCCGTCGAGGAGTTTTCGCTGCGCGGCCGGCGCGTCTTCGTCAGCGGCTAGCCGGCGAGTTCCGCGAGGATCGAGTCGTGCAGCGCGCCATTCGAGGCGAGAATGCTCCGCGTCTTCAGCCCGATCGCCGCGCCGTCGAGATCGGTCACACGCCCACCCGCCTCCTCGACGATCACGGTCAGCGCCGCAATGTCGAGGATGCCGATGTCCGATTCGATGACCGCCTCGATCTTGCCGGCTGCCAGCAGGTGGTAGTGCAGGAAATCGCCGAAGCCGCGGATGCGGTCGAGCCGCTCGACCATGCGGCCGAGCGCCGCCCAGCGCGGACCGGCGGCGAGCGATCGCAGGTTGCCGGTCGACAGCGTCGCCTGGCCAAAGTCGGCAATCCGGCTGACCTGGAGGCGGCTCCCATCCATCCATGCTCCGCGTCCGCGCTCGGCCCAGGCGGTTTCGCCATACACGGGCGCCGACGAAACGCCGAGCTCGAGCCTGCCCCGGCGCATCCATGCGATTTGGGTGGAGAACATCGGGTACTGGCGCACGAAGGACTTGGTGCCGTCGATCGGATCGACGATCCAGAGCTGCTCCGCATCCATGCGATCGGCCGCGGTCTCCTCGCCGAAAAATCCATCCTCCGGAAACCTCCCCTGCACGATCGTCCGGATCACCTGCTCGGCGGCGACGTCCGCCTCGGTCACCGGCGAGCCGTCGGATTTCGTCCGTACGCCGATGTTCCGCCGGTAGCTGCCGCGGATCAGCTCCGCAGCGGCCGCCGCGGCTTCGAGCGCGGCGTCGAGTCGGTCCAAGTTCGTCATGGCGCCACACTGCAAGGCGACCGCCGTTGCGTCAACGGCCGCTTGACCGGCACTTGCGCGATGCCTACATTGACCGGCGATGACAGGTGTCCCGGGCGCGAGCCCGGGCTAATCGGGAAGCCGGTGCGCGATTCGATCGCCATCCCGGCACTGCCCCCGCAACGGTAAACGGCGCAAGCCGCATCACGCAGGCCGACCTGCAGCCACTGCCGGCAACTCCGGTGGGAAGGCGATGCGGAAAGTCCCCCGGGACACGCCGTGAGTCCGGAGACCGGCCCGTCAGGCGCGCGTATCCACCAGCTCGGGGAGGAGCACCGGTGAAAAAAACCACCGTTTCCGTTTTTCTGTCATCCATCGTCCTGCCGGCCGTGGCCGGCGCCCAGTCGCTCGGTCCCGTCGTCGTCACGGCGACCCGCACCGAGACTCCGGTCCGCGATGTACTTTCAAGCGTCGAGTTGATCCACGGCGAAGACCTGCTGCGCCAGCCGGCGTCGGATCTCGGGGACGCGCTCCGGCTGATCCAAGGCGTCGAAGTGGCGCGCCTCGGCGGACCGGGCCAGCAAACTTCGCTCTTCCTCCGCGGCACGGAGTCGAACCACGTGCTCGTGCTGGTCGACGGGCTTCGCATCAATCCTGGCACGATCGGCAGCGCTTCAATCCAGAACATAGCGCCCGAGCTAGTCGAGCGTGTCGAGATCGTCAAGGGACCGCGTTCGACGCTTTACGGTTCGGATGCGATCGGCGGCGTGATCAATGTCATCACGCGCCGCGGCGCAGACGCTGGCAGCAGCGTGCAGGTCGGCTTCGGCCGTTACGACACGCAAAGCGCCAGCGTCGCCACCGGCATCAACGGCGAGCGCGGCGACGCTTCGATCGGGGTTTCCTGGCTTGACAGCGACGGCTTCCCGGCTGCCGCCGGCGACGCGACGGATCGCGGCCATGACAATCTGTCGTTCACCGCGTCGGGCCACGCCGAACTCGGCGCCGCGGAGCTCGGTTTGCGGATCTGGCATGCGGCGGGCACGACCGAATACACGCAGTTTGGCGCGCAGCTGGATCAGGATTTCGAGAATTCTGCGATCGCTCTTTTCACGGGATTCAGTCCGGCGGATGCCTGGAATTCGCGGCTGACGGCCGGCTACACGAAAGATGAGATTGACCAGAACCAGCTGTCTGATTTCGACCAGAACCAGTTGCGCGATTTCGTGCGCACGGAACGCTTGAGCCTCGACTGGCAGAACGACTTCACGCTGTCGGATCATCACACGGTGACCGCGGGCTTCCTGTGGCAGGACGAGGAAGCCGACGCCGAATCCTTCGACTTGCCCTTCAGCGCAAACACGACAACGAGCCAGGCCTATCTCCAGGACCAGGCGACGCTGGGCCCGCATCGCTTACTGCTGGCCGGCGCGTACTCGGATCACGAAGTTTTCGGCGGGCACGCGACCTGGAATGCGGAGTACGGCATCGAGATCGGCGCCAACGTGCTCCTGACATTCGGTGCCGGCACGGCGTTTCGCGCGCCGGATGCGACGGATCTCTACGGATTCGGCGGCAATCCGGAACTCGAACCTGAGGAATCGCAGAGCTACGAGTTGACCTATCGCCAGCAGATCGGCGATCGCCAGTCGTTCACGCTGGCGGCGTTTCGCAACGACATCGACGAGTTGATCGAATTCATCGTGCTCGATCCCGACACCTTCGAGGGCGAGAATCGCAATGTCGAGAAAGCGCGCATCGACGGGGTCGAGGCCGCCTGGCGCTATGACGACGAGCGCTGGGCCGCTCGTGCCGGTGTGACCCTGCAGGATCCTCGCGACGAGATCACCGACGAGCGCCTCCTGCGGCGAGGCCGGGAGAACTACACTTTCGCGATCTCGCGGCGTATCCGGGAGCATGTGATCACGCTCGACCTGCTCTATGCGGGCGAGCGACGGGATATCGGGTTCCCGACGCAGACGCAGCTGCCCGCGTATTTGCTCGCCAACCTGTCAGCCAGAGTTTCGCTGGGCCCGCGCTTTACAATGCTCGCGAGAATGGAGAACCTGTTCGACGAGGATTACGAGCTGGCGAGCGGCTACAACACGATGGGCCGCAGCCTGTTCGTCAGTTTGCGACACGAATTCCGCTGAGGGGGCCGCGTGGGCAACCGGCTGTCGAAGATCTATACGCGCACCGGCGACGACGGCACGACCGGCCTCGGCGACGGCAGCCGCGTGCCGAAAGATGATGCGCGCGTCGAAGCGTATGGCAGCGTCGACGAATGCAACAGCGCGATCGGCATGGTGCTCGCGGTGCCGAGCCTGCCGGATGCCGTGCGCAAGTGCCTGGTCGAGGTCCAGCATGAATTGTTCGACCTCGGCGGCGAACTGTGCATCCCGGGACACCGCGCGATCGGACCGACCCAGGTCGGCGCACTGGAACTCGCACTCGATGAATTCAACGAGACGCTGCCATCCCTCAAGGAATTCATCCTGCCGGGCGGTGGAACGGCGGCCGCGGCCTGCCATCTCGCCCGCGCCATCTGCCGGCGTGCGGAACGGCGGACCTGGACGCTCGCGGCCACACAGGCGGTCGCGCCTGAGGCGCTGAAATACCTGAACCGGCTGTCGGACCTGCTGTTCGTCCTCGCACGCGTGCTCGCGCGCCATGAAACGGGCAGCGAAGTGCTCTGGCGGCACGAACGCCGCTGACCGGCGGTCAGACGGTTGGTTTTCTCCGGGCGCGCGCCTCGTCGAGCAGGCGGCAGACGACGGCCGCCCCCTCGGCGATACGCGGGCTCGGTCGCGAGAGGCGGTCGGCCGGCGCGCGAAACACGCTGCCGTGCCTGACCGCGTCGAGACCCTCGAATCGCGCCCAGAATTCGACCGGATCGCCGTCGTCGGCGGACAGGATCACCTGTGGCGAGCGGACCAGCACCGACTCGAGATCCACGGGCAGCGCGAGCGCCGTCGCCTCGGCGAACACGTTGACGCCGCCGCACAGTTCGACGATTTCCGTGATCAGGTGGCCGCCGCCGACGGTGAAGAGCGGTGCGTCGTCGATCTCGATGAAGACGCGCAGACGGTCGCGGTCGCGATAGGCCGAGCGCAGCGCCTCGATGCGGCCGCGGAAATCCGCGGCAGCGACGGCCGCGATTTCCTCCGTTCCCGCGAGCGCGCCGAGTTCGACGAGGCCGCTCGCGATATCGTCGAGCCGGTAGGCCGGCACGCCGACGACCCGGATGCCGAGCTCCGTCAGGCGCTCCGATACGCCCGCGGGCGTGCCGCCTTCCCAGATCACGGCGACCGTCGGCGACAGCGCGACGATCGCTTCGTAGTCGAGGCGGAACGCGTCGCCGATGCGCGGCAGCGATTTCGCAGCCTCGGGGTAGTCGCTGTACTCGCTGACCGCAACGACCTGCGGGGCAGCCCCGGCGGCGAACAGCAGTTCCGTCAGGTTCGGCGCCACGCTGACGATCCGTTCGGCCGTGGGCGCCGGCGATTCCCTGCCGCAGGCGGCGAAAATGAGTGCCGCGACGAGCACGCCGGATTTCAGGCGAGCACCTCGCGGCGGAATCGCGCGCCATTGGTGCGCAGATCGCGTTCGAGCCGCCTCCAGTCGAATGCGGGACCCGGGTCGGACTTGCGGCCCGGAGCGACGTCGCTATGGCCCGCGATCCAGCCATCGGCCAGCGCCGGATAAGTCTGCTGCAGGGCGAGCAGCAGCACCGACAACGCTTCGTATTGCCGGTCATCGTACGGCTCGTCGTCGGTGCCTTCGAGCTCGATGCCGATCGAGAAATCGTTGCACTCGCCGCGACCGCGCCAGAACGACTGGCCCGCGTGCCAGGCCCGCTCGTGAAACGGCACGTACTGCGCGAGACTGCCGTCGCGCGCGATCAGCACGTGCGACGAGACGCGCAGGTGCTGGATTTTCGCGAAATACGGATCGGCGTCCGCCGGCAGCGAATTCGTGAACAGCCGGTCGATCCACGGGCCGCCGTACTCGCCGGGCGGCAGGCTGATGCCGTGGATCACGATCAGTTCGGGGCCATTGCCGGGCGGGCGGACATCGCAGTTCGGCGATTCGACGCGGCGCGCATCGGAAAGCCAGCCCGTCGATACCGCGATCTTGCGCATCGCGACAGCTTAGCCCGCGCCATGCCGGCCTTCCAATCGCATACACTGATTCGCGATGAGCCGCCTCTCGCAGAACGCCGCGATCGCCGCCCGCGACCTTGCGGTCGTCTGGCATCCGTGCACGCAGATGAAAGATCACGAGAAGCTGCCGCCGATCCCGATCGCGCGCGGCGAAGGCGTCTGGCTCTACGATTTCGACGGGCGGCGCTATCTCGACGGCATCAGTTCCTGGTGGGTCAACCTGTTCGGACACGCGAACCCGCGCATCAGCGGCGCCGTTCGCGCCCAGCTCGAGCGGCTCGAGCACGTGATGCTGGCGGGCTTCACGCACGAGCCCGTCATCGAACTGTCGGAACGGCTCGTCCGCCTGCTGCCCGCGGGCCTGACGCGATGCTTCTATGGCGACAACGGCTCAGCCGCGGTCGAGATCGCGGTCAAGATGAGCTTCCACTACTGGCAGAACCGCGGAAAGCCCGGCAAGACGCGCTTCATCACGCTCGAAAACAGTTATCACGGCGAGACGCTCGGCGCGCTCGCGGTCGGCAACGTCGAGCTCTATAAGAAGGTGTACCGGCCGCTCCTGATGGACGTCATCACGGTGCCCTCCCCCGACTGCCACCGGCGCGAGCCGGGAGACAGCTGGGAAACCCACAGCCGGCGGATGTTCGCGCCGATGGAGGCAGCGCTCGCGCGCCACGCGGACGAAGCGGCCGCCGTCATCGTCGAGCCGCTGGTGCAATGCGCAGGTTCGATGCGCATGTACCATCCGGCATATCTGTCGATGCTGCGCGACGCCTGCGACCGTTACGGCGTCCTGCTCATCGCAGACGAGATCGCCGTCGGATTCGGGCGCACGGGGACGCTCTTCGCCTGCGAGCAGGCCGGCATCCGCCCGGACATCATCTGTCTCTCGAAAGGGCTGACCGGCGGCTACCTGCCGCTGTCGGTCGCCGTGACGACGGAAGCGATTTACGAGGCGTTCTACGACGACTACACGAAGCTGACCGCATTCCTGCATTCGCACAGCTACACCGGCAATGCGCTCGCCTGCGCGGCGGCACTCGGCACGCTGTCCCTTTTCGAACAGGACGACGTGATCGCGAACAACCGGCTGCTGGCACGGCGCATGGCGGAGGCGACCGCAGGGCTCGCCGATCATCCGCATGTCGCGGAAGTCCGGCAGACGGGGATGATCGTCGCAATCGAAACGGTGAAGGACCGCGCGAGCGGCGAGCGCTACGACTGGCGCGAGCGCCGCGGACTTCGCGCGTACGAATACGCGCTTGCGGAAGGTGCGCTGCTGCGCCCGATCGGCAACGTGGTCTACCTGATGCCGCCCTACGTCATCGCACCGACGGAGATCGACTGGCTCGCCGGTGTCGCGCGGGGCGCCGTGGACGCCGCGTGCGCCTGATCCGCATTCACGTCGATGCACCGCTCGCGCCGGGCGCCGAGGTCGAATTGCGCGGCCAGGCAGCCGAACACGTGTCCCGTGTGCTGCGTCTCGCGCCGGGCGACACGCTGACACTGTTCAATGGCGACGGGTCCGATTACTCTTCTACAATTAATGAGTTATACAAGGGCTCCGTCATCGTCGCGATCCGGGCCGTCGCGCCCGCCCGCGCCGAATCGCCACTTGCGCTCGTGCTCGTGCAGGGCATCGCGCGCGGCGAACGCATGGACCTGATCGTGCAGAAAGCGACCGAACTCGGCGTGACGGCGATCCGGCCCGTCGCGACGGCGCGCAGCGTCGTTCGGCTCGACGACGATTCGCGCGCGAAAAAACTCGCACACTGGCAGGGAATCGCGGTCGCGGCCTGCGAGCAATGCGGACGTGCGACTCTGCCCGCGATCGCGGAACCAGTCGCGTTTGCAGCGTGGCTGCAGCTTCCGCGTGACGCAACGACCCGCCGTATCCTGCTCGCGCCGGATGCCGCTGCATCGCTTGCCGGTGCGGCCGCGGGCGCGCGGCGTATCGAGCTCCTGGTCGGACCGGAAGGCGGGCTCGACGAGGGGGAACGCGACGCCGCGCTCGCGGCAGGTTATCTTGACTGCCGTCTCGGACCGCGCGTGCTGCGCAGCGAAACCGCGGCGGTTGCCGCGCTGGCGGTCCTGCAATCCTCGGCGGGTGACCTGAATTGATCGAACCCTCCGCAATTCCGCGCGAGGCCCGAGACGACGACGGAGCGCGCCTGCTGCTGGATCCGTATCTCTGCTTCGCGCCCGGCACCGATCACCACGCCCCGACGCTCGCCGCGATCGCGCGAAACTGCGAGGCTCTCGGCCTGGCGCTCTGCGTCGAGCAGAAAAGCTGGGATGAGGCGGCGACGGATCCGGACGTTCTGCGCCGCCGTGTCGCGCTCTGGCGGTTCGAGCCGTTGCTCAAGATCCCGGACCTGCCCATGCCGTCCCGGCGCGACCTCGCCGCGCGCTTCGTACCCGCGCGCAATGATTTCGACCGCGCGGACCTCCGGCTCCTCGGCGCGTTGCATGCGCAGCTCGTGGAGATCCTGATCGCCGACGACGGGCGCCTGCACCGGCTCGCAGGCAGCGCGGGGCTCGGCAACCGCGTGCTGACGCCCTGCGACGCGCTGGCATGGCTCGAGGCGCTCGCGGGCCAGGCCCGTGCGATTACGGTCGTGGAGGTCGAGCCGCGCGCGGCCGCGATGAATCCGGCGCTCGAGGCCATGCTGGCCGCGGACTGCGAGCCATTCGATCCCTACCTCGCGACGCGGCTCGAGACCGACGGCACGCGCGTGCTGGTCGCATACGACTTCGGCCGCCCGGTCGCGCTCGGCGTGCTGACGAACGACAGCGACGAAATCGCGCTGGCAGCGCTCGCGGGCACCGATGCGACGCGCGGACAACGCACGATCGAGCCCGTGGTCGCCGCCGCGCTCTTAATCGCGCGCCGGCAGCGCAAGGCGCTCTCGGTCTTCGTGCCACCTCATGAGGATCATGTGCTGCTGCTACTCGGCGAAATCGGCTTCGAACGCAAGGGCCGCGACCGGCATGGTCGCGAGATCTTCCGCCATGCGCTCGCCGACATCGCCGCCCGTCCCGCGCCCGGACGCGACGCGTGGCTGCTGCCGCTCGATGCCGAGAGTCACGACCGCCTAATGCCGGAACTCTCCGGACATACCCAGGCAGAGCTGTTCTCCGCGACGCCCGTGCCGCACACGCTCGGCACGCCGTTGCGCAAGCAACTGCTCTGCCCGCGCGCGCCGCAGGAACCCGATGCGGGAGATCTGCTCCTCCTCTTTCACACGCGTACGCCCGAGGGCATCCGCTCCGCTGCGATCACCGCGGCGGCACGGGTCGTCCGCGTCGGCCACGCATCGGTGTCCCGGGAACTGCTCGCGCAGTGCGCGGGGCGCCCGGGTGTTTCGCTCGCGCGGCTGCGCGCATTGCTGGATACCGGCCCCGTGTCCGTATTCGACCTACGCTGGCTCGGCCGGCTGTCCAGGCCATTGTCGGTGTCGGCGCTGATCGAGCGGGAAGTGGTCGTCTCGACGCCGGCAGCGGCCGTGCGTCTTGGAGCGCAAGCGCTGCAGCGGCTTGCGCCGGAACTGACCCTCGCCTGACGAAAAAGGGGACGCACCCCTTTAGAGCGGACGGAACTCCTCTAAAGGGGTGCGTCCCCTTTTTCGTCAGGCGGTGACGGTCGTCTCGTCGGCGATCATTTCCTCGAGCCGTTCGAGGTCGGGAACGAGCGGCAGCTCGTTCACCATGCGCACCTGGCACAGCACCGGACTGCGCTCCGGAAACACCCGCGACGTGTCCGGCGCGATCACCTGCGGGCTCACGCGCACCAGTTGCGGAAAACCCTGGGTCGCGACGCCGAAATGGCCGGCCGGCAATTTCTGGCCGAGGCAGGTGAAGATCACGATGCGGGTGCGGCCGCCGATCACCGGGATACGCTTGCCGCAGGCGCCCTCGAATGACACGACCGGAACGCCGCGGCCGTTCCAGGCGGCGATGCCGAGATACCACGGCGGCGCCCCGGGCATTTCCTGCAGCGGCTGAAAGCCCGTCACTTCGGCGACGCAGGCCCGCGGCACCAGCAGCCGCTCGTCGAGCAACGGCACCAGCAGCCCGTAGAGTTCCTGGTCGACGCTCACGAGGCCGTCCGCCGCACGAGCGGCTCGATGGCCTGCAACAGCTGACCCTCCTGGTAGGGCTTGCCGAGATACTCGTTGACGCCGAGCTCGATCGCGCGCGCACGGTGCTTCTCGCCGACCCGCGAGGTGATCATGACGATCGGGATGTCCTTCAGCCGCGCATCATTGCGCACGTGCGAGGCGACTTCGTAGCCATCCATGCGCGGCATCTCGATGTCGAGCAGGATCACGTCCGGCACCTCGTCCTGCAGCACGGAGACCGCTTCGAGGCCGTCCTTCGCCGTGATGACCCGCATGCCATTCCGCTCGAGCAGGCGCTGTGTCACGCGGCGCACCGTGATCGAGTCGTCCACCACGAGCGCGAACACGCGCCGGTCCACCTGGCCGGCGAGCCGCGGATCGGGCGCCGCACGCTGGCGCCACTCGGACCGCACCAGCGCGCCGACATCGAGGATCACGCAGATGCGGCCATCGCCCAGGATGGTCGCGCCCGATATGCCGCGAATGCCCGAGATCTGCGGACCGACGGTCTTGACGACGATTTCGCGGCTGCCGATCAGCTCGTCGGTGACGATCGCCGTCGAATGCTCGCCGGCGCGCACCAGGATGACGGGCACCGCCGTGTCGTGCTCCGGCATCGACGGCCGGCGTGCCGCCCACGAAACTCGCGAGATGCTGGAAGCGGTACTTCTGCCCGCCGTAATCGAAGCTCGCGGAGTCCTCGTCCAGGTGTCTCAACACCTCGGAGCGCGGCACGCGCACGACGCCTTCGACCGTCGGCAGCGGCAGCGCGAACAGTTCCTCGCCGACGCGCACCACGAGCGCCTGGCTGATCGCCAGCGTGAACGGCAGCCGTACGGTGAAGCGCGTGCCCTTGCCCGCCCAGGTTTCCGTGTAGAGCGAGCCGCCGAGCTTCTTGATCTCGGTCGCGACGACGTCCATGCCGACGCCGCGCCCGGCCGATTGCGTGATCTTGCCCGCAGTCGAGAAACCGGGCTCGAGGATGAGCTGCAGCGCCTGTTCGTCCGATAACTCGTCCTTCGGCGTGGTGAGTCCGAGCGACACGGCGCGGTCGCGCACCGCCCGGAGGTTGACGCCGGCGCCGTCGTCCGCGACCGTGATGACGACTTCCGAGCCTTCGCGCTTCAGTGCAACGTCGATCGCGCCGGTCTCGCTCTTTCCGGCCGCGACGCGAGCCGCCGGCAGCTCGATGCCGTGGACGATGGCGTTGCGCAGCATGTGCTCGAATGGCGCGAGCATCCGTTCCAGCACCTGGCGGTCGAGTTCGCCGGCCGCGCCGCTGATTCGCACCTCGACCTTCTTGCCGGTCTCTGCCGCGGCCTGGCGCGCGATGCGCGTCAGGCGCTGCACGTGGCGCTGGAACGGAACCATGCGCGTGCGCATCAGCCCGCCCTGCAGTTCCGTGACGATGCGCCCCTGCTGCGTCAGCAGGTTCTGCGCATCACGCGTCTGGCTCGCGAGCAGCCCCTGCACGCTCGCAACGTCCGACGACGTTTCGGCGAGCGCACGCGAGTATTGCTGGATCGACGAGTAGCGGTCCAGTTCGAGCGGATCGAAGTCGTCGCGCCGCGTGCCCGAGTCCACATGGCGATGCAGTATCTGCGCTTCGGTCTCGATCTCGAGCTTGCGCAACTGGTCCTTCAGGCGCTGCACGACACGCCCGAGTTCCGCCAGATTGAATTCGATCGACGAAACCTGCTGCTCGAGCCGCGCGCGATAGATACTCACCTCTCCCGCGGCATTCAGCATGCTGTCGAGGAGATCTGCGTCGACGCGCGCCACCTCCGCGCGGTCGGCGGTCGCATCGCGCGTCGGCGGCCCGGCGGGCGACGCCACGGCCGCGGCGGCGGGCGCCGCGGATTCCGGTTCGGATTCAGCTTCGAACTCCGCTTCTGCGTCGGGCTCCGGCTCCTGCGCGGCAACCGGCGGCGGGGCGGTCATCGGCGCGACGGGCGGCGGCTCGGCGAGCGTAATGGTCACGACTTCTACTACGCGCGCGGCCGGCGGCGGCAAAGGCGCAGCGACAACCTGCGGAACCTCCGGCGGCACCCCGCGCCCGACGAGGCGGATGCGCGTGATCAGGTCGCGCGCCGCTTCGACCGGCCGGCCGGCGCCGACGTAATCGCGCATCCGGTTCAGTTCGTCGAGGCTCGACTGCAATACTTCGAGGCTGCGCTGGTCGAGGGCAATCGTGCCGTCGACCACGTGGATCACGAGCGATTCAAGTTCGTGGCTGAGATCGCCCATCGCGGAGATGCCCGCCATGCGCGCGCCGCCTTTGAGCGTATGCAGCACGCGCTGCAGCTCCATCACGCGATCGCGACTGCCGCGTTCGGAGCGCAGCGCCCCCAGGGCCGCGTCGGCCGTTTCCAGTAACTCCGTCGCCTCTTCGCTGAAGATCGCGGCGACGTCCGGATCGTAATCGTCCGCGCGCGCCGGCGCCTGCGGCGGTTCGGCCGCGGGCGGCTCGGCCTCCGCCTGCAGGTACGGCGGACGGCCCTCGGTGCCAGCCGCGCCGGGAGCCTTGGGCAGCACGCCGCGGTGGTCGCGCTCGGCTACGACCGAGGCCGCCACCATGCCCGGCACGAGCGACGCCATGGACAGCCGCGGCGGCGGCTCCGGTACGACGATTTCGACCGGCGGCGGCGCCGGCGGCTCGGGCGCGATTTCCTGGGACACCGCCATCTGCGGCGGTTCCTCGACGAGACGGCGCTCAAGCAGCGAGTCCTGCTGCTCGACGCGCAGCACCAGCTTCGTCAGATTGGTGAAGTGGCCCGATCCTTCGTGCACTGCCGCCAGGATGTCCTCGAATCCGACGACGCAGTCCGCAAGCACCGCGAGCCCGGTCTCGTCGAATGCCGCGTCGTGATCGAACATCCGGCGCAGCCACCGGTGCAGCGGCTCGGCGAGACGAATGCTGTGCCGGATATTGGCCGTGCGCGAGGCGCCGCGCAACGTGTGGCAGGCGCGATAGAGATCTTCGGTCACCGTGTGCGTGCCGACGGCGAGCCAGGCGTGGCGCAGGAAGGCGCGGATCACCTCGAGGTGGCTCTGCACTTCCTTCTGGTAAATCTCCTGCAGCGACGAATCCCCGCCTTCAGCGTAGGCCGCGGGGCGGCCGAGCCAAGCATCGTCCACGGGTGGCTCGTGTTCGGCAGGCTCGACCGGAGTTGGTCCGGCGGTCGGCGGTGCAACCGGCGGCGCCGCGGTGTCGGCCGGAATGGATGCTATCTGCGCCCTCAGCGCCTCTTCGTCGAGTCGCGGAATGACGAGTGTGGGCTCGTACGTGGCTGGGGCCTCACGCGCCGGCGGTGCCACGACCTGGCCCGCGGCATGCGCTTCGGCGCGCGCGGCGACGGCCTCGACGCCCGCATCCGCAGTGGCTCCGCCATCGAGTTCGGCGACCAGGGCCGGCAGGAGCGCAATCGCGTCGCGCAACGTGGCGAGCATGCCGGCATTGCGCTCGAGCGTGCCGTCGATGATCCGGTTCAGCAGGTTCTCGACCGACCAGGCGAAATCGCCGATGCGGCGCGCGCCGACCACGCGGCCGCTGCCTTTCAGAGTATGGAATGCGCGACGGACGCGCGCCAGCGATTCGCGGTCCGCCGAATTCTCCTCCCACAAGGGGAACAGGCGGCCAATAGTCGCAATTTCCTCGCCGGCTTCCTCGATGAAGAGCGCGAGCAGTTCGGGATCGACTACCGGCCTCGTCGCGGCCCGCGCTGCGAGCGGTGCCGGCGCCGCTCGCGGCCTCGGTGCGGCGGCCGCGCCGGCCGCTGGTGCGGGGGCGCCGCGCATCTGGTCGAGGGACGCAAGGCAGCGCTCGGCATTGTCGAGCATGTACCAGGGATCGCCGCGCCCGACCTGCAGCGTCTCCATGTAGTACTCGATGCCGACGATCGCGTCCGCGAGGCGATCAACATAGACGTCGTTGTGCGCGAAGGTTGCCGGGCCCAGCAGGACCGCGACGTGCTCGCCGATGCGGCGCATCACTTCCATCGCGCGATTGCGGCCGAGCAGCAAGAGTCCCGCCGTGATGCCGCGCGCCAGCGCGGGCGCTGCATCGAGTCCCGTCTGGTCCGCGGTCGGCTCGAGCGAATGTCCGAGCAGTTCCTTGATGCGCGCCAGGTTGACGATGCATTCGCGCAGCACCGTCTCCGTGACCTGGCGGAATTCAGGATCGATCTCGGCGCCGGGCGCCGGCGCCCCGGGCGGCATGATCAGGCGCACCAGCGCGTCGTCGAGCCCGTCTTCGACGCCGATCAACGTCGCTGCGATTTCGATCAGCGTTTCCTGCTCGGCCGGCGCGCGCCGCGTGATGATGTCGCTCAGTCGCACCAGCTCGCCCTGCACCTGCTCGCGCACCGAGCCCAGGCCCAGCACCGCAAGCGTATCGCCGATTTTCTTCAGCAAGTCCACCTGCGACGCGAGTTCTTCCGGTGGGCCGCCCTTGCGCGTGTACAGGTCGAGCGCGTCCTTGACGCGGCCGAGATCCTCCTTGATCGCGGCGGCGACGGTGCGCATCAGGCGCACGGACGGTGCCGACAGCGATTCGCGCTCCTGCTCGACCGACTCGTCGATCGGCAGCAATTCGTCGAGGCGGAAAGAGGCGCGCACCGCGTCGATGCGCCCGCCGCGCGTCGTGGCACGGGCGACGTAGAACAGGAGGTTGTTCAGGAGCTCGATCGGCGGGTTGCTCGCGTAAACGTCCTCGCCCTCGACATAAAGACGCTTCAGTTCGCGGTCCGCGTGGCCGAGCAGGCGCTTGACGGTCACGCTCGGTTCGAGACCGCCGGACTGCAGCGCGTCGAGCAACGCACCCGTCACCCACCAGAGCTGGTAGGCGGCAGGCGTCGTCGCGATCGACTCCATGCGGCCGGCCACTTCCAGCAGCGACGCGAGGCTCTTGTCCACGGCGCCGCCGCGAATCAGCCCGAGCAGTCCCGCCTGGAACTTCGGACGCAGGCGACGTGACCACTGCGGAACGGTGAGCTGCTGGCCGCCACCCTGCGCATCCGGGGCCGCCGGCGCCTTCTCGGAACTGAGATTCAGCGACAGTAGGGTGCCTTCGGACAAAAGCGGCGCGCCGCGCACCGCGCGCAGGTCGTTCAGCAGCGGCAGCAGCACGAGCGCGAGGTCGCGCCCGCCGCCCAGCACGCGCTCGAGATAGGTCGGCAGCTGCACGCTCGAGCGCATCAGCGCATCGAGTCCGTCGACAAACTGGCGCGCGTCGGTTTCGTTGCCGGCGAGCCAGCGCGAGGTCTGCTCCATTTCCTCGGCGAGCAGCGCCGCGCCGTAGACCTCGACCACGCGCAACACGCCGCGCGCGTCGCGCATCAGCTCGGCCGCGCGCCCGATCGGCGTCTTGTCGGCAGGCGTCTCGGCCGCGGCTTCGAGCGCGACGCGGACGTCGTTCAGCGTCGACGCGAGCTCGCGCGCGACGAGATGCAGCGCCTGCTCATTGACCGAAGGGAAGTCGGCCACTGGCGTTCAGCCCGCGGCGCCCGCCGCGCGGCGCGACGGAGCGTCGCCGGGGCCAGCCGGCGGCGTGGCGATCTTGCGCTTGCTCTGCACCGGCAGCTGCTGCGGCAGCCGGAATCCGGCAGCGGACTTGCGAAGCTGGGCCGACATGTCGGCCAGCCGCCCGATTGCGGTCGACGTCGCGTTCGTGTTGTCGGCGGTCTGCTGGCTGATCTCGCGCAGCACCTGCATCGTGCGCGAGATGTGCGCCGAGGTTGCCGCCTGCTGGCGCGCACTCGCGGAAATATTCTGCACGAGCTGAGCGATCTGATTGGACACGTCCTCGATTTCGCCGAGCGCCGCGCCCGCGTTTTCGGCCAGCAGCGCCCCGCCGACGACGTCGGTCGTGGTCCGCTCCATCGACACGACGGCCTCGTTGGTGTCGCTCTGGATCGTGCGCACCAGGACTTCGATCTGGCGCGTCGCGTGCCCGGCGCGCTCCGCGAGTCGCTGCACCTCGTCGGCCACCACCGCGAAACCACGGCCGGATTCACCCGCCATCGAGGCCTGGATCGAGGCGTTCAGCGCGAGGATGTTGGTCTGCTCCGCGATGTCGTTGATCAACTCGACGATGTTGCCGATCTCCTGCGAGCTCTCGCCGAGGCGCTTGATGCGCTTCGAGGTGTCCTGGATGTTCTCGCGAATCGTGTTCATGCCGTCGATCGTGCGGCGCACTGCGTCGCCGCCCTTGTGCGCGACGTCGACCGCGTGGCGCGCAACGTCGGCGGAGCGTTCGGCATTGCCCGACACTTCCTCGATGGACGCCGCCATGGCGCCGACCGCATCCGTCGCGGCCGCGACCTGGCGCGACTGCGCGACGCTCGCCTTCGCGAGATGTCCGGCCGCAGCCTGCGTCTGCCTGGTCGCCGCGTCGAGGTTGACAGCGGTCTCGTTGATCGTCGCGACCAGTTCCCGGAGCGCTTCGATCGCGTAATTGATCGAATCCGCTATCGCGCCGGTGATGTCGTCTGTCACCGTCGCCTGCACGGTCAGGTCGCCGCTGGCGAGACTCGACATTTCGTCGAGCAACCGCAGGATCGCATCCTGGTTGCGGCGATTGCGCTCGGATTCGAGACTCGCGACGCGGCGCATGCCCGCCGCCGAGATCCACGCGACCAGCGCCCCGCCAAAGGCGAGTGCCGCAAGCAGGATCGCGATCAGCGCCGGCGCCTGCCCGGAGGACCCGGCGCCGCCAGCCGCAGGTTGTTCGAGCGACTTCGTCGCGTCCTCCGCGGCGTCTGCAAGCTCGTTGGCGGCGCGCGCCGCGGTCGCGAGCGCGCCAGCGTGCTCGAGCGTGTCCTGCAGCTGTCGTTCGTAGCCGGCGAATGCCTCGCGCACCGTGGTCATGCGCGTCGCGGCTTCGCGGCTGACCGCCGGCACGCCGGCCGTACGGTCGAGACCTTCAAGTCCCGCGAGGAACTGCGCGAGCAGCGCGGTGTTCTCGGTGAGACGCTGCGCGATTGGCGCCGAGTCGGTCGCGCCGTCCGCGAGTGCGCCGAGATCATCGGTCGTGCGTCCCGCCATGGTTTCGAAACGCGGCAGGACGCGCAGCGCTACCGCGCCGCCAGGCGCCGAGACGGCGTCCCCGGTCGCGGCGAGCACGCGCCCGAGTGCCGTCTTCGTTTCACCGGCCGACGCCCGCAGCGCAGCGGCAGACTCGCGGGCCGCGAGCACCTGTTTCGCGCTTTCAACCATCTTGTTCCAGCCCGGCTCATCGCCGAGACGCAGCGCGCTGTCGCTCGACAGCGAGGAGAATGCGGACTGGCCACCATCGATTTCGGCCAGCACGTTTTCGAGCTGCCGGCGGGATTCGTCGAGCTTCGAGAACGCCTCTGCTTCGCCGCGACTCGCTGCTGCAGCCTGGCCTGGCATCGCGCCCGCGAGCATCGTGAGCGTCGCGACATGCGCGTGATAGCCCAGGTCCTGCTGCTGCGCGCGGCCGGCCAGGTAAAGCAGGATCGCCGCGGCGAGCGCGGCGACGAGCCCGCCGACCAGCATCACCGGCATCCACTTCGCCGCCACGTACCTGTCAGGCAAATTGACCATGCACCGTCCCTTCCCCGCGCCGAGGCTCAGGTCGATCCGTGCAGGAATGCGGGGCTTTCCACCAGCATCCTCAGGCTCAGTACCGGCCACGCTTCGCTGCCACGCCGGAACGATCCGGCCAGATAATGCTCACACCGAATCACGGTCGGCGGCGACTCGGAACTGAACTCGCGCTCGGCGAACCGGCGGAATCCGAGCACCTCGTCGACCATCAGCCCTGCCGGGATTTCGCGGTGGTTGACCACGATCACGCGCGTATTGCGCCCGGAGGCCGACTCGCCGCTGCCGAAATACTGTTTCAAGTCGATCACCGGCAGCAACTGGCCGCGAACATTGGCGAGCCCCATGATCCAGGGGCGCGCGCCCGGCACGCGGGTGATCGGCGTCGGCACGCCCATCACTTCCCGGGCTTCGTCCCGTTCCACCAGGAACGTTTCGCCGCCCATCCGGAACGCGACGCCAATCCATTCCTGCGCGGCAGCGCCGTCGCGCGCGCCCGCCGCGACGTTCCGCGCCCTTTGCTCCAGCGCGAGCAGCAGCTCGAACGGCCGGTCGCGCAGGGCCCTCAGGGACGGCTCAGGCTGCATCCCGTCAGCCTGTCAGCAGCGCGGCCTGCGCTTTCTCCACGAGCTGCGCCGATTTCACCGGCTTGACGAGGTAGTCCACCGCTCCCTGGCGCATGCCCCAGGTGCGGTCGGTCTCCTGGCCCTTGCTCGACACCATGATCACCGGGATCGCGCGCGTCGCCGGATCGGCCGCCAGCATTCGCGTCGCGCGGAAACCATCCACGCCCGGCATGACGATATCCATCAGGATCAGGTCGGGCCGGATTTCGCGCGCCTTGCGGATGCCCTCGGCGCCGTCGGCCGCCGCTTCGGTTTGGAAGCCGTGGTTCTCGAGCATCCGCCGCATCTGGAAGACCTCGGTCGGCGAATCGTCGACAATCAGAATGAGCGCCATGGCCCTGCCTCCATCGTTCCAGTCATTCGCGCACGACGTGCCGCTCGATCGCGGACAGAAGCTCGTCGCGCGTGAACGGCTTCGTCAGGTAGTGTTCGGATCCAACGATGCGACCGCGCGCGCGGTCGAACAGACCGTCCTTGCTGGACAGCATGATCACCGGTATCGAGCGGAACACCTTGTTGTGCTTGATCAGCGAACAGGTCTGATAGCCGTCGAGCCGCGGCATCATGATGTCCACGAAAACGATGTCCGGCTGGTGATCGGCGATCTTGGACAGCGCGTCGAAGCCGTCCACGGCCGTGAAGACTTCGCAGCCTTCCTTGGCCAGCAGCGTTTCCGCCGTGCGGCGGATCGTCTTGCTGTCGTCGATGACGAGCACTTTTAGACCGCTCAGGCGGTGCCCGTCATTAACGGCCGCTGCACTATCCATCGGGTACCTCCAGCCCCGGCGCTGCTCCGACCGGGCGCTGCAATGCTCGTCTGGAGGCGCCCACGGTTTCGACGCCGGAGCGGCCTCCTTTTAACATATCGGTCCACCCCCTGCCACGCCGGAGCACCGGCCCGGCAGGCGGTCGAAACCATTGACAGGTGTACTATGACAAGCCCCCCTCACGTGCAGTATCCGCGTCACATTCCAGCCAATCGGCCGGAGACCACCTGATGCCAGCCCGACCGAGCCTTGCCGTGCTGATGGATCCCCTCGAATCCATCAAGCCCGCGAAGGATTCGACGATCGCCATGCTGGCCGCCGCCCTGCGCCGCGGCTGCGATGTCTGGTGCTTCGGGCAGGCCGATCTGTCGGTGCGCGACGGACGCGCATTCGCCAGGCTCACGCCGATCGAGTCCGTCGGCGACGGTGAACGCTGGTATAGGGCCGGCACGCCCGTGGTGCGGCCGCTCGCCGGCATTGGCGCGGTACTGATGCGCAAGGACCCGCCGTTCGACATGGAATACGTCTATGCGACCTATCTGCTCGAACGCGCCGAAGCTGACGGCGTGCTCGTCGTGAATCGCCCGCAGGGCCTGCGCGACATGAACGAGAAGGTCTACACGGCCTGGTTTCCGGATTGTTGTGCCCCTACGCTGATCACGCGCGACATGAAGGCCATGCAGGCTTTCCTGACCGAACATGGGCGCATCGTCTGCAAGCCGCTAGACGGCATGGGCGGGCGCTCGATCTTCGTCATTGCGACCGGCGACAAGAATGCGCGGGTCGTATTCGAGACGCTCTCGGATTACGGGCGCCGCTACGCCATCGTTCAGCGCTACCTGCCTGAGATCGCCGAGACCGGCGACTCGCGCATCCTGCTGATCGACGGTGAACCGGTGGCGCACGCCCTCGCGCGCATGCCGGCGCCGGAGGATCACCGCGGCAATCTGGTCGCGGGCGCGAAAGGCGTCGGCCGCGCGCTCACCGAGCGCGACCGCTGGCTCTGCTCGCGCATCGGGCCGGCGATGCGTGAGCGCGGCATGCTGTTCGTCGGCCTCGACGTGATCGGCGGTTTCGTCACCGAAATCAACGTGACCAGCCCGACCGGCATCCGCGAGCTCGAGGCCCAGTTCGGGGAGGACATTTCGGGCCGCTTCATCGACACCGTGCTGGCGCGCATGGCGCGCGCCGGCGCCTGAAGGACCGGTCCGGGGCCGCCATGTCGCAGTCCAACGACCGGCTGACGGTCACGATGTTCCTGGCGGGACTCTTCCACCTGATCGTGATTCTCGGCGTCACCTTCGCCCCGCCCGTCAGCGACCCGTCCATCGTGCCGACGCTGGAAGTGCTGCTGATCGACAATTCGCTGCCCGAATCGGAGAAAAACGAGCGGGCGAGTTACCTCTCCGGACGCACCCAGCAGGGCAGCGGCAATGCGGCGGATGGCCGGACCCGCGAACCCGGCGCAGGCGCCGCTCCCGAGTACGAGTCGGGCGAAGCCGATCCCGGACGCGAACCGGCTCCGGACACCGTGGAAGCCGACCTCAGCGTGCTCGCGAGCCGCGGCAGCTCGACGCGATTCATCGCCGATGCCGCCCGCACGCCGCTGCCACAGGCGCTCGAGGCCGGCATCCGGACACCCTTCTCCGGGTCCGACTCGACTGCGGCACTCGCGCTGAAGGGTGCCGAACGGCGCGAGCTGCTCGTGACGCCGAGTACGCGGGCGTCGGATGTCGCGATCTACCTCGACGCCTGGAAGCGCCGCGTCGAGCAGGTCGGCACGCTCAACTTTCCGAACGAGGCGCGCCGCCGCCACTTGTCCGGCAATCCGCTGGTGCTGGTCGTGCTCGCCTCGAACGGTGGACTGGTGCGGGCCGACGTGCGCCGCTCGAGCGGCCATTCGGAGCTGGACCAGGCCGCCATGGACATCCTGAAGCTCTCGACGCCGTTCGAGGCGTTCCCGGCGGAGCTCGCGGCGCGTTATGACGTGCTGCGGTTCTCCTACGAGTGGGAGTTCGTCGCCGGCCGCCTCACCGGGTCGGCGGTGGAACTGCCGGCCGGAAGCCCGGGTCCGGAATAAGTCTGCTCGCAAAGCCGGGCTCGCATCCCTGCTTCCGCTTTGACCGACGTTGTCGCGCGGCCGATACTAGCGCCATGGCCGAAGGCGCATGGCTCACCAATCAATTGCTGGTCGCGATGCCCGCGCTCGCCGACCCGAATTTCTCCCACAGCGTGACGCTCATCTGCGAACACAGCGAGCGCGGCGCGCTCGGCATCGTCGTCAACCGCCCCCTCGAGATGAAGATGGCCGAGGTGCTGGAACAACTCGCGCTCGTCAGCGAGGACGCGCGGCTGCTCGCGATGCCGGTGCTCGGCGGCGGCCCGGTGCAGAAGGATCGCGGATTCGTGCTGCACCGGCCGGGCCGGGAAGCTTTCGAATCGACCATGCCAGTATCGGACACACTGCACGTGACGACGTCCCGCGACGTGCTCGCCTCGATGGCGCGCGGCGACGGCCCGGCGCAGGCCGTGATCGCGCTCGGCTACGCCGGCTGGGAGGCCGGACAGCTCGAGGAGGAAGTGCTGCAGAATGCCTGGCTGACCGTGCCCTGCGACGACGCGCTGATCTTCGAGTTGCCATACGAGCAGCGCTGGAACGCAGCCGCACGGCTGCTCGGCGTCGAATTGTCGCGGATCAGCTCGCAGGCCGGACGCGCCTGACGGATGTACGCGCCGGCCGCAAGGACGGTGCTCTCCTTCGATTACGGCTTGCGGCGCATCGGCGTCGCCGTCGGCAACACGCTGACCGGCACCGCCGAAGTGCTGACGACTGTCGGCGCGCAGGACGGCGAGCCCGACTGGATCGCCATCGGCCGCTGCGTGGCCGACTGGCGGCCGGCCGCGATGGTCGTCGGCGTCCCTTATAATATGGCCGGTCACGATGCCGCCATCACGACGGCGGCATTGCGGTTCGCCGACGATCTCGGCGAGCGGTTCGGCATCGAGGTTCACCGGGTGGACGAAAGACTCTCGTCGCGCGAAGCGGAGGACGACCTGCGCGAGCGCCGTCGAAGCGGCGCGAAGACGCGCCGCGTGCGCCGCGGCGAGGTCGACCGCGAGGCGGCCCGGCTGCTCCTGCTGCAATGGCTGCGCACCCAGCGCGGTCCGCCCGCGCGATGAGCGGGGGTTTCACGCAGCTGGACGCGAATGGCCGGCTGCGTCACCTGATCACCCTCGACGACGTCCCGCGGCCACTGGTCGAGGAACTGCTCGAGCGGGCGCAGGGCTATCTGACGCCGGCCGGATCGCTGCCGCCGCGTGGCGACGACCTGGCGGGCTGGACGGTCGCCAACCTGTTCGCCGAACCTTCGACGCGCACGCGCGCGTCATTCGAGCTGGCCGCCGTGCGCCTCGGCGCGGACACGATCAACCTGGACGTCATGCTGTCTTCACGCGCGAAGGGCGAATCGATCATCGACACGATCTACACCCTGCAGGAGATGCAGGTGAACGTGTTCGTGATCCGCGACGCCGAGCCCGGCATCCACGAATATGTCGCGCGCCACGTCGGAACGGGAGTCAGCGTCGTCTCCGGTGGCGAGGCGCATCTGTCGCACCCGACGCAAGGTCTCCTCGATGCGCTGACTATCCGCCAGTGCAAGGGCGGATTCGACGGGCTCGTCGTCACGCTTGTCGGCGATATTCGGCATTCCCGCGTCGCACGCTCCGCACACCGTGCGCTCATGACGCTCGGCGTCGCGGAACTGCGGATCGTCGCTCCGCGGGCGATGATGCCCGATGCCGCGGAATTCGCCGGTGCGCTACGCTTCGCATCGCTCGACGAAGGCATCGCGGGCGCCGACGTCGTCATGATGCTTCGCATCCAGAGCGAGCGCGCGACGGGAGCCGGCACCACCGACCTCGTCGATTACCATCAGCATTACGGCCTGACGGCCGCCCGCCTCGAACGCGCCCATGCGCGAGCCATCGTCATGCATCCGGGCCCGATGAACCGTGGTGTTGAGATCACGTCCGACGTCGCCGACGGCCCGCGATCCATGATCCGGCGCCAGGTCGCGAACGGCGTCGCCGTCCGCATGGCGGTGCTCGCACATTTCGCTGCGGCGCGCGGCCGCGCGCCGTGAGCGTCGCGCCCGGCCATCGCGGCACGATCTTCCTCGAGGACGCCGCCGTCGTCAGCCAGCAGGCCTTCGCCGCGGAACAATACGTGCTGCGCCTGCTGGCGCCGCGTTGCGCAGCCGGGGCGACACCCGGCAGCTTCGTACATCTGACCTGCGGGCCCGAACTGCCGATGCGCCGCCCGCTGTCGATCATGCGAGCGGACGCCCGCGAAGGCTGGATCGAGGTGCTCTATAAGGTCGTCGGCCATGGGCTCGCGGAACTGGCGCTGCGCAGGCCGGGCGAGACGCTGTCGTGCCTCGGTCCGATTGGCCGCGGATTCATCGTGCATGCCGATCGTCCGCGCGTGCTGATGATCGGTGGCGGCGTCGGAATCCCGCCGATGGTGTTCCAGGCCGAAGCGCTCGCCGCATTGGGCGATGCCCGCTGGCAGCCGCTCGTGTTGATGGGATCGGAACTTCCGTTTCCGTTCGAACTCGCGGAATCGCGGCTCGCGGTGTCCGGACTGCCCGCGGATTTGACCGCCGCGATGCCGCTACTCGAAACGCAGGGCGTGCCGAGCCGGCTGGCGAGCCTCTCGGGTTTTCCCGGCTGCTATCGGGGCTACGTGACCGGGCTTGCCGATGCCTGGCTCGCCGCGCTCGCGCCGGCGGAACGCGCCAGGGTCGAGATCATGAGTTGCGGTCCGCACCCGATGCTGGTCGCGGTCGCGGCACTGGCAAAGCGACATGGTCTGCCCTGCCAGGTGTCGCTCGAGGAAAACATGGCCTGCGCGGTCGGCGGCTGCGCGGGATGCACCGTGCTCGTCGAGACTCCCGACGGGCCGGCGATGAAGCGCGTCTGCGTCGACGGCCCGGTGTTCGACGCGGCCACCGTCAGAACGCTCCAGTAGCCGGCGCACGTATCCAGTACGCAGCACGACGCTTGCTCTAGTGCGGACGGGACCCCGGCTCGCGCGCTCAGAAGAATTGCAAAATTCGCTCGCTCGGGACTTTCCCCCGCCCGGCTCCGCGCCCTGCATCAACCGAAGTTGATGCGTGCTTCCAGGTTGGTCCGCGAGTCGGCGTTGTTCAATGCTTCTTCGATATCGATGCGGCCCTCTTTATAGAGGTGCAGCAGCGCCGAGTCGTAGTTCTGGATGCCGCGCTCGTTCGACGACAGCATCGCTTCCTTGACCGCGATGACGTCGCCCTTCTTGATCAGGTCCTGGATGTGCGGCGTGTTCAGCATCACCTCGACCGCCGCGCAGCGCCGGTTGTTGCGGCCGCGCACCAGGCGCTGCGAGACGATCGCGCGCAGGTACTGCGACAGGTCGAGGAAGATCTGCGAGTGCTGATCGCGCGGGAACAGGTTGATGATGCGATCAAGCGTCTCGGCGCTGTTGTTCGCATGCAGCGTCGCAATGCAGAGATGCCCGGTGCCGGCGAGCGTGATCGCGGCCTCCATCGTCTCTCGGTCGCGGATCTCGCCGATCAGGATGACATCCGGCGCGGCGCGCATGGCGGCGCGGAGCGCCCGCCCGAACGAACGCGTGTCGAGGCCGACCTCGCGCTGGTTGACGATCGACTTGCGGTTCTGGTGCAGGAACTCGATCGGGTCCTCGATCGTCAGGATGTGATCCGAGCAGAGTTCGTTGCGGTGATTGATCATCGCCGCGAGCGTCGTCGACTTGCCGGAGCCGGTCGCCCCGACCATCAGGACCAGGCCGCGCTTCAGCATCGCGAGATCGGAGAGCGTGTCGGGCAGCCCGAGCTGGTCGAGCTTCGGCGTGTCGACGCTGATGTAGCGCAGGACCAGTGCCGGGTAGCCACGCTGGTGGAACAGTGCGGCGCGGAAACGGCCGACGCCGGGCTCCGAGATCGCGAAATCGATTTCGAGTTCGTTCTGGAAATGCTCCAGCTGTTCGGCGCTCATCAGACCGAACGCGATTTCGCGCACGGTCTCCGCATTCAATACCTGCTTGTTGACCGGGTAGATCAATCCCTCGATCTTGATCTTGACGGGCGAGTTGGACGTGAAGAAGAGGTCCGACGCCTTCTTCTCGGCCATCAGCTTCAGCAGCGGCTTGATGCTGAACCGCCCGTCCTCGGCCTCGCTCGCGAGCGTGTGATCGGTGGCGGGTTTAGTAGATTTTGCCGTCGTTGGACTCATCGACGATCCTCAGCGTGCTGGACGCCTCTGCCTGCAGGCGATCTTCGCGCTTGCTTTCGAGTTTGATCCGGAGACGCAGTTCGTTCTTCGAGTCGGCATTGCGCAGGCCCTCCTCATAGGAGATGGTGCCTGCCTCGAAGAGATCGAACAAGGCCTGGTCGAAGGTCTTCATGCCGAGACGGTTCGAGCGCGCCATCACTTCCTTGATCTTGGTGACCTCGCCGCGGAATATCAGGTCCGACACGAGCGGCGTGCCGAGCAGGATTTCCATCGCCGCGATGCGCCCCTCCGCCTTTTCGCGCGGAATCAGGCGCTGCGACACCATCGAGCGGATGTTCAGCGACAGGTCCATCAGCAGCTGCTCGCGCTTCTCCTCGGGGAAGAAGTTGATGATGCGGTCGAGCGCCTGGTTCGAGCTGTTCGCGTGCAGCGTCGCAAGCACCAGGTGGCCGGTCTCGGCGAACTGGATGCCGTATTCCATCGTGTCGCGATCGCGGATTTCGCCGATCATGATCACGTCGGGCGCCTGCCGCAGCGTATTCTTCAGCGCCGTATGCCAGCTTTCCGTGTCGACGCCGACCTCGCGGTGAGTGACGACGCAGCCGCGGTGCGCGTGCACGTACTCGACCGGGTCCTCGATCGTGACGATGTGGCCGCGCGTCTTTTCGTTGCGGTAGCCGACCATCGCGGCGAGCGTCGTCGACTTGCCGGAGCCGGTGGCGCCGACCACGATGACGAGACCGCGCTTGGACATCACGATGTCTTTCAGGATCGGCGGCAGTTCGAGCTCTTCGATCGTCGGGATCGTCGAATTGATCTGGCGGATGACGCAGCCGGTGAAGCCCTGCTGGATGAACGCGCTGACGCGGAAGCGGCCGATGCCCGGCGGCGCGATCGCGAAGTTCGCTTCCTTGTTGGAGTCGAACTCACGCGTCTGGCGGTCATTCATGATCGAACGCACCAGCACGGCGCTCTGCTCGGGCGCCAGCGATTTGTCGGTCTGCGGTCGCACTTCGCCATCGATCTTGATCGCCGGCGGGAAGCCCGCGGTAATGAACAGGTCCGAGCCCTTGCGGTCGACCATGCGCCGCAGGAGGTCCTGCATCAGTTTGATTGCTTGTTCGCGATCCATTGCCTGTCTCCTGCGATCGGCGCGCGGCGCCGTTTACATCGCGTCCTTGTTGGAGGCCTTGTAGCGCGCCTCTTCCTTGGAGACGAGGCCCTTGGCCAGCATCTCGGTGAGGCACTGGTCGAGCGTCAGCATGCCCTGCGCCTGGCCGGTCTGGATCGACGAGTACATCTGCGCGATCTTGTTCTCGCGGATCAGGTTACGGATCGCCGGCGTCGCGATCATGATCTCGTGGGCCGCGACGCGGCCGCCACCCATCCGCTTCAGCAGCGTCTGCGAAATCACCGCACGCAGCGACTCGGAAAGCATCGAACGGACCATTTCCTTTTCGGCTGCGGGGAACACGTCGACGATGCGGTCCACCGTCTTCGCCGCGGAGCTCGTATGCAGCGTCCCGAACACGAGATGGCCGGTCTCGGCCGCGGTCAGCGCGAGGCGGATCGTCTCGAGGTCGCGCATCTCGCCGACCAGCACCACGTCCGGGTCCTCGCGCAGTGCCGAGCGGAGCGCCTCGCTGAAACCGAGCGTGTCGCGGTGCACCTCGCGCTGGTTGATCAGGCAGCGCTTCGACTCGTGCACGAACTCGATCGGGTCCTCGATCGTGATGACGTGCTCGGGCCGATTGACGTTGACGTAGTCGATCATGGCCGCGAGCGTGGTCGACTTGCCCGAGCCGGTCGGCCCAGTCACCAGCACGAGCCCGCGCGGCAGCATGCACAGGTCCTTGAACACCTTCGGCGCATTCAGCTCGTCGAGGGTCTTGATCAGGGACGGAATGTTGCGGAACACGGCGCCGGCGCCGCGGTTCTGGTTGAACGCATTGACGCGGAAGCGCGCCAGGTTCGGGATCTCGAACGAGAAATCGGTTTCGAAGAATTCCTCGTAAACCTTCCGCTGCTTGTCGTTCATGATGTCGTACACCATGCTGTGCACTTCCTTGTGCGTCAGCGGTGGCATATTGACGCGCTTGACGTCGCCATCCACGCGGATCATGGGCGGCACGCCGGCGGACAGATGCAGGTCCGATGCGTTGTTCTTGACTGCGAAAGCCAAGAGTTGGGCAATGTCGACAGCCATCAGGACTCCCTGGCACGGTACATGGCGCATGGCCCCTCTGAGCCCGAGCGGGGCTCAGCATGGCCGGGGGCAGTATATCCCCGGGGGCCGCACACCAATATGTTAACTGCTCCGCAGAATCCCGCAGGAAGGCTGGCCCTGCTGCGGGAAAACATCACAACGACGGCACGTGCAGCCTGCCGGGATCCGACATCGATCACGCTGATCGGCGTCGCGAAATCGCAAGCGCATTCGCGCATCGCGGCGGCGGTCGATGCCGGCCTCGCGGACCTCGGCGAAAATTACGTCCAGGAGGCCCGGGGCCATGCCGCGCTGCTCGCGGGCCGCATCTTGCGCTGGCATTTCATCGGCGCGCTGCAGGGCAACAAGACGCGTATGGTCGCGGAGACATTCGACTGGGTGCATACGGTCGACCGGATTCGTATCGCCGAACGGTTGTCAGCGCAGCGTCCGCCGGATCTGCCGCCGCTTTCGATCTGCATCCAGGTGCGCCTCGGCGACGAGCCGGCGAAAGCCGGCGTCCTGCCGGCGGAACTGCCGGCGCTTGCCGACCGCGTCGCCCTGCTGCCGCGGCTCACGCTGCGCGGCCTCATGTGCCTGCCGCCGGACGAACCCGATAAGACGCGCCAGCGACACTGGTTTCGCGCCCTGCGGGATTTGCTCGATCAGTTGAACGCCGCCGGCCATCGGCTCGATGCGCTGTCCATGGGCATGAGCGGCGACTTTGCCGCGGCCATCGCCGAAGGTGCGACGCACATTCGCATCGGCACGGCGCTCTTCGGCGAACGCGGCTGAGGCCGTGCCAACTTCAGGTCTTCAGGGTACTGCTGATCGGCAACTCGAGCAGGCCGCTCGGCCGCATTCTTGCGCCGTCAGCGGGCCGCCGCACTAGAATCGAGCCATGGACGCCCTGGTTATTCCTCGTCGATTCGGTGCTGACCTTCGCGGTCTACGCATTCCTGCTGCGTTTCCTGCTGCCGCTGGTGCGCGCGGACTTCCGCAATCCGCTCGCGCAGGCTGTACTGGCGCTGACCAGCTGGCTGGTCATGCCGCTGAGGCGCATCCTGCCGCCGATCGGCCGGCTCGACACGGCATCGGTCGTTGCGCTCCTCGCGGTGCAGTTCGCCGCCGTGCTGATCCTGTTCCGGCTCCGGACCGGCGTCGCGTTTCCGTTCGGTCAACTCCTGATCGCGACCCTGCTGTCGCTCGCAGTCGCGACCCTGCAACTTTTCACGGTCCTGATCATCATCTACGCCGTCCTGTCCTTCGTCGCGCCGGGCGTGCGCAGTCCCGCGACCGCGCTGCTGGCGGCACTTTGCGAATGGATGCTCGCGCCGATCCGTCGCGTGCTGCCGGCGGTCGGCGGACTCGATTTTTCGCCGCTGGTCGCGATCGTCGGATTGCAGGCGCTCAGGCTCCTGATCACCTGACCGTGCCCCGGATTGTGGACCGAGAGCAACAGCGCCCGGCCAGTCAGTCCCGTCCGGGACGCCGCGCCGTTTGAGATCGGTTCTCACGCCGGCTGCCCGTTTCGGCGCCTGTCTCCTGCTCGCGCTTCTCGCCGCCTGCGGCGACGCGTCGCGCCGCCGCCGCCTGCGCAGCCCTACACGGACCCGGGATTCGTCGCGACGGGCGACATTCCGGCTGTATTACGCACTGACGCCGACGCAGGACCTGCCTGCTGAAATTGCAGGCAGTTACGGCATTGTGCAGAGACGCAATCTAGCTCTGCTCACCATCACGCTCGTGCCGCGGGACGCTGGCGGCGCGACGCGACTCGCCGCAAGCGAGCTCGCCGCGACGGCAATCGCACTGACCGGCGAGCGCGAGACGCTCTCGATTGCGCGACACGACGACGTCGGCGGACCGACCTATCTCGCGACGGTTCACGTGCGTCATCGGGTGCCGGTGACGATCGAGATTGCGCGCGCGCGCCACGCCGCAATCGACGGAGATCACGGCCCGATGGACGCGGGAGTTTCATCTCGACTGAATGGCGGACCTGCACGCCATGCCGTAAAAAACCGCGTAATAACGTCATCGACTACTTATGCCGCGGGATTTTCCGTGGTATGGTGCGCGCCGACATTGATTCGGCGGGATCGTCCCGCCGTTGACAAACCCACAGGAGACATCTCAATGGCGAAAAAGAACGCGGCTCCGACGAAGTCGCAGGTCGTATCGGCGGTCGCTGGCGCGACCGATCTCAGCAAGAAGCAGGTCGGTGCCGTGCTCGAATCGCTCACCGGACAGATGAAGAAGGCGCTCAAGGGCGCTGGCGTTTTCACGCTGCCGGGCGTCTGCAAGATGCGTGTCGTGAGGAAGCCCGCCACGAAGGCGCGCGAAGGCGTGAACCCCTTCACGGGCGAGAAGATGATGATCAAGGCCAAGCCGGCCTCCAAGAAGGTGCGTATCCGCGCCCTCAAGAACCTCAACGAGATGGTCGGCTAAGCCGTCCATCGCGTTCCCCGAGTTCTGGGAATAGACGGGGCGGCCCTGGCCGCCCCGTTCGTTTTTCAGGCTGAATCCCCGGTCCGAGCGGCCAGCCACGCGCCCAGCACCGAGCGCATCTCGGTCAGGCGCCCGTGAAAGAAATGCTCGGCCCCCGCCAGGATCCGCACTTCCGGCGCGGGCGTCACGCGCTGCGTCCATCCGCGAACCGCCTCGTGATCGACCAGTTCGTCGCGGTCGCCCTGGATGACGAGCCACGGACAGCGCGGCACGGCCAGTTTCGTGAAGTCGAAGCGCTGCACCGGCGGCGCGACGGTGATGAGAAGTTCAACCTCGCGCGCCGTCGCCAGGCGGAAGGCCACAAAGCTGCCGAACGAGAATCCGAACGACCACTGGCGCGTGGCGCCGAGTTCACTGCGGCACCAGTCCGACAGAAAGGCCGCGTCCTCGCTCTCACCCACGCCGTTGTCATGCACACCGGCGCTTCCACCGACGCCACGGAAATTGAATCGAAGGCTGGTCACCTTCTGATCCTGGGCTGAACGCGCCAACGTATGCACGACCTTGTTCTGCATCGCCCCACCGTATAACGGGTGCGGATGACAGCAGATCGCGATCATCCCTTCGCGCGCGTCTGGCGGCCGCTCGATCATCGCTTCGATCGGACCGGCCGGCCCGTCGATGGACAGCTTCTCAACGATCGGTGCCGATGAAGTCATGCGATTTCAATTCGCCATGCGGCCGAGGGGGACCTCCCCTCGCCCGCTCAGAAGAGAAGAACCGGAAAATTCGCTCGCTCGGGTGGTCCCCCTCGCCCGCATGGCGAATGGGTCGCTGCGATCATCGGCTCAGCGCTTGTAGATGACGCCTTCCTTCATCACGAATTGGACCCGTTCAAGGACATGAACGTCGTCGCGCGGGTCGCCCGGCACCGCGATGATGTCCGCGAGCTTGCCGGCTTCGACGCTGCCGAGGCGATCGTCGACGCCGAGATACTTCGCAGGGATGATTGTCGCGGAACGGATCGCCGCCATCACCGGCATGCCACCCTCCGACCATGTAGCCGAATTCCTTCGCGTTGCTGCCATGCGGACAGACGCCGCAATCGGTGCCGAACATGATCGTGAGCCCGCCCTTCCAGGCCTTCGCAAAGGTCTGCTGGATCAGCGGGCCGATGGCGAGCGCCTTCGGCCGGACCAGCGCCGGGAAGTAGGTCGGGTCCTGCGCCTGGTCGAAAACCCAGCGCCCGGCGGAAATCGTCGGCACGTAGTGCGTCCCCTTATCCTTCATCATTTTCAGCGTCTCGTCATCCATGTATGTGCCGTGTTCGATCGAGTCGATGCCGGCGCGCACGGCGCGCTTCATGCCTTCGGTGCCGTGGGCGTGCGCGGCAACCTTCATGCTGTAGTCGTGCGCGGTCGTGATGATGGCTTCGAGTTCCTCGTCCGTGAACTGCGGGGCAGTGCCGGATTTCGCGATCGACAGTACACCGCCGGTCGCCATGATCTTGATCGAATCCGCGCCATCCTGATAACGCTGGCGAACCGCTTCACGGCAGTCGTCGGCGCCGCTGCAAACCGTGTCGAGGCGCGGGTCGTCGCTGGTCAGGAACGGTCCGAACGAATTCGTCGCATCCGCGTGGCCGCCGCGCGTGCCGATCGAACGGCCCGACGTGAAGACGCGCGGGCCCTTCGACTTTGCGTTCTTCGATCGCCCGCCGGAGCGCGATCGAGACGTTGAACTGATCGCCGAGATTGCGCACGCGAGGTAAAGCCCGCCAGCAGCGTGCGCTCCGCGAATGGCACCGAATCGTAGGCGCGATCCGCCTCGCCCTTCTTGACATTGTCGAGCTCGCTGCGCCGGCTCTGCTCGCCCGTCAGGTGCACGTGCATGTCGAAGAGGCCCGGCATTGCGGTCGGCGTTGGACAGATCGATGACTACGTCGCCCGCGGCCGGCGCAACAAAACCCGCCTCGATGCTGCGGATGCGATCCCCGTCGACAACGACCGTCACGCGCTCGCGCGGCGCGTCCGACTGGCCGTCGATCAGCCGGCCGGCGTGAATCAGCGTCGCCGCGGTTGCGCTACCGGCGAAGGCAAAGGCGGCCAGCGCCGTGGCCGCATTGGCGAATCGCATCGTTGTCGATCCCTTACTTAGCCTGTGGGGCCAATGTCACGGTTTCGACGGCCAGCAGCTCGATCTCGAAGACCAGGGTCGAGAACGGCGGAATCAGACCGTTGTCGATGTTGCGGCCCCCGTAGCCGAGCGCCGGCGGAATCACGAGCTGGCGCACGCCGCCGACTTTCATGCCGGGCACGCCCTGTTCCCAGCCCTTGATGACATGCGCCGCGCCCAATGGAAACGAGAACGGTTGCTTGCGGTCGCGCGAGCTGTCGAATTTCTTGCCGCGCTGGTCCGGCGCGGCGGGATCGTGGAGCCAGCCCGTGTAATGCACGACGATCGTCATGTCCAGGCAGCGCCTCCTCGCCGACACCGGGCACGAGGTCGGTCACGAGTACCGCTTCGGCCGGCTGCGCCGGCGCGGCGGGCGGCGGGGGCGTCTGCGCATCCGCTGCAACGGCCGTGGGTGCGAGCGCGATCAAGAGCAGTGTGGCCATTCCCTGGCAGATCGGATTCATTTGTCGGACTCCGGCTTGAAATCGAGTGCTGCGGAATTGATACAGAAGCGCTGTCCGGTCGGCTGCGGTCCGTCCTCGAATATGTGACCAAGGTGGGCGCCGCAATTGGCGCAGCGAACTTCGGTGCGGACCATGCCGTGAGCGAGGTCGCTGCGCTCCTCGATGCTGCGGGCGGCGACCGGTTTCCAGAACGACGGCCAGCCGGAGCCGGATTCGTATTTCGCGCTGGAAGAGAAAGAGCTTCTCCCCGCAAACGATGCACAGGTACATGCCATCGTGCTCGTTGCGGTAGTGCTCGCCCGTGAACGCGCGCTCCGTCCCCTGCTGCTGCGTCACGTGATACTGCTCGGGCGTCAGGCGCGCCCGCAGTTCTTCATCGGTCGGCTTTGGCATCGCGCAAAGATACCAGCTTTACCGCGGCCCGCGAAAAAGGGGTCGCATCCTTTTACCGCACGCAAAACCACGATGGTGAAACCGGCAAAGGGATGCGACCCCTTTTTAGAGGGGTCCGTCCCCTTCAGCAGCCAGTCGTTCAGACGCTTCAGGAATGCGGCGGGGTCCGGCGGCACGGTGCCGTCCGCAATCGAGGCTTCGTCTGCGACCAGCGCAGCAAGCGACGCGAATGTCTCGCCCTCCGGCATCGCGGCGAGCCGTTCGATCAGCGGATGCGACGGATTCAGCTCGAGCCAGGGTTTCGAGGCGGCACGGACTGGCCGGTGGCTTCCAGCAGCCGGCGCAACTGCGGTCCGGGATCGGCATGCGTCCCGCACCAGGCAGGAGGCCGATTCGTGCAGGCGCCGGCTGGTGCGGACGCCGGCGACGCGCTCGCCGAGCTCCGCTGCGACGCGCGTACAGAGTTCCGGCAGTTCGGCGACGCCGGTCTCGCCCGCCGCCGCCGGCGGCAGGCCCTCGAAAGACAGTTCGCCGCTCGCCGCGTCGGTCAGCCGGTGGCCATCGATTTCGTCGAGTTGCGCGACCAGCCAGGGATCGATGTGTTCCGTCAGCAGCAGCACCTCGATACCGCGCGCGCGCAGTCCTTCGAGTTGCGGGCTCGCGCGCGCGGCGGCGGCATTGTCGGAAGACAGATAGTAGATGTCCTTCTGTCCCGCCGGCATGCGCGCGATGTACTCGGCCGCGGAACAGAGCTGCCATTCGGCGGCGGTCGAGGCGAAACGCAAGAGCGGCAGGATGCGCTCGCGGTTGCCGGGATCCTCGATGACCCCTTCCTTCAGGACGTTTCCGAATGCGTCCCAGAATTCCGCGGTACTTGTCCGGCTCGTCCTTCGCGATCGCCGCCAGCAGGTCGAGCACGCGGCGCGTGATCGCGCCCCTGATGGCCTGCACTTCGGGATCCTGCTGCAGCAGCTCGCGCGACACATTGAGCGGCAGGTCGGCGGCATCGACGACGCCCTTGACGAAGCGCAGGTACAGCGGCAGGAACTGCTCGGCGTCGTCCAGGATGAAAACGCGTTTGACGTACAGCCTGAGCCCGCGCGGCGCCGTGCGGTTATAGAGATCGAATGGCGCCTTGGCCGGCAGGTACAGGAGCGTCGTGTACTCGCGCCGGCCTTCGACCTGGTTGTGGCTCCAGGCGAGCGGATCGGAGGCGTCGTGCGAGACGTGGCGGTAGAACTCGCGGTAGTCGGCGTCCGCCAGGTCCTGCCGCGGCCGTGTCCACATCGCCTGCGCCTGATTGACGCGATCGTACTCGCCCTTGCCGCCGTCCGGACGCAGCAGCACCGGGAACGCGATGTGATCGGAATAGCGGCGGATCAGCGCGCGCAACCGGAATGGATCGGCGAATTCGGCGGCATCCTCCTTGAGGTGCAGCGTGACGGTCGTTCCGCGCTGCTCGCGCCGGCGACGTTTCGAGCGTGAACTCGCCGTCGCCGGCGGAGCGCCACACGACCGCCCGGCATCCGGCGCGCTCGCCGCGTGGCGCGAATGGACCTCGACGCGGTCGGCGACCATGAATGCGGAATAGAAGCCGACGCCGAACTGCCCGATCAGCTGGCTGTCCTTCTGCGCATCGCCGGTCAGGCGCGCGAGAAACTCCGCAGTGCCGGATTTCGCGATCGTGCCGAGATGCTCCGCGGCCTCGTCGCGCGTCATGCCGATGCCGGTATCGGTCACCGACAACGTGCGCGCCGCCGAATCGAAATCGACACGGATCTCCGGGCCCGCGCCTGCCGCCAGCGCAGGCTCCGCGAGCGCGGCGAACCGCAGCCGGTCGCAGGCATCCGAGGCGTTCGAGACGAGTTCGCGCAGGAATATCTCCCGATGGCTGTACATCGAATGGATGACCAGCCGCAGCAGGCGGCTGACTTCGGCCTGGAATGCGCGGGTTTCGGCGGCGTGTTCGGCCATCGGCGGCTCCTCGGATCGGGAAGCCCCCATGGTGGCACGAACGGCGGGTTTCAAGCGCGGGGCGAATGCCCTCGCGATCAGCGGCGGCGCGGAATCCTGGCGGCGGGGAAGAGACCGAGGCGGTGGCGCAGGACCGACACCAGGTCCTCGATCTCGTCGATCAGTTGCGCGAGCCTTTCCATCGGTTATGCCGCGCTCTAGCGGCGCGGCGTGCCGGAACCGTTCGTTCCGCGGCGGCTCGTCCGGGTCGGCGGCAAATGCGCCGCGCATCTTCTCGGTCCAGGACTTGTAGCTCGCGTACTTCATCAGCTCGCGGGAGATCGCGCCATGGCGGCTGACCGGCACGGGGCGGCGCGGCAGGCGCGGCGCGGGTTCGACCCCGCCGCGGTCGGCGCGGCCTTCGCCGGCTGCGACAGTCACCTTGATGTCGCTCAAGGAAGGCAGACCTGATCGGGCTTCATGCCACGCAAGTTACGCGGCGGGCGGGGCCTGAAACAGGAACTGCATCACAGCTCGCGGGGCGGAAACCCCGCAATCGGGCGCTGTTCAGACGATGCGGTAACTTGGGCGGTATTCGCCGACCAGTTTCATGCGCCGTTCGGCGACGAAACCGCGCAATAATTCGTCGAGCGGGCGCGCGATCCGCGGCGTCCGCGTGGATCTCGAATGGCCCGTTTTCCTCGATCAGCTTGATGCCGTGTTCCTTCACGTTGCCGGCCACGATGCCGGAAAACGCGCGGCGCAGGTTCGCGGCGCGCTCGTGTACCGGCTGGTCGAGCGACAGCTCGAGGCCGGACATCGTCGCGTGGCTCACGACGAACGGCTGCTGGAATGCCGGCGGGATGCGCAGCAGCCAGTTGAAGTTGTAGGCGTCGCCGGCGCGACGGCGCGAGCGCCGCACCGAGATCGAAGCCGCGCTGCATCTCGCGCGCGACCTCCGGCGGATCGTCGACGATGACGCGATAGCGCTTCTGCGCCTCCGGGCCGAGCGTCAGTTCGATGAAGCGGTCGAGTTGCCGGAAATATCCCGCGCTCTCGCGAGGACCGGTGAACACGAGCGGCAGCGGCTGGCTCGCATTGGCCGGATCGAGCAGGATGCCGAGCAGGTAGAGGATTTCCTCCGCCGTGCCCGCCCCGCCCGGGAACACGATGATGCCGTGGCACATGCGCACGAACGCCTCGAGGCGCTTTTCGATGTCCGGCATGATCACGAGCTGATTCACGATCGGATTCGGCGGCTCCGCCGCGATGATTCCGGGCTCGGTGACGCCGACATAGCGTCCGTCGCTGATGCGCTGCTTCGAGTGGCCGATGGTCGCGCCCTTCATCGGGCCCTTCATCGCGCCCGGGCCGCAGCCGGTGCAGACCGAGAGGCCCCGCAGGCCCAGCTCGTAGCCGACCTTCTTCGTGTAGTCGTATTCCTCGCGCGGGATCGAATGCCCGCCCCAGCAGACCACGAGATCGGGCCGGCCCTTGTATTCGAGCGAACGGGCATTCCGGAGGATGCAGAAGATCGCATTGGTCACGCTCGCCGGATCCGTCAGGTCGAAGCGCGCGACGATCTCGTTGTGCGTGTAGACGATGTCGCGCAGCACCGCGAACAGGTGCTCCTTGACGCCGCGGATCATGTCGCCGTCGACGAACGCGGAGGCCGGCGCGTGGCTCATCTCGAGCTTGATGCCCCAGGGCTCGCGCACGATGCGCAATTCGAAGTCCCTGTACGCCTCGAAGATCACGCGCGCATCGTCGATCAGCGTGCCGGAATTCAGCACCGCTAGCGCGCAGCGGCGGAACAGCGGATAAAGGCCGCCCTGGCCGCGGTCGAGCAGCTTGTCGACTTCCTGCTGCGACAGGTTGTCGAGCACGCCCTTCGGCGACACCCGTGCATGCACGACTGCCGAGAGGTCGAGTCCCGGCGGCGCCAGTCACGGCCTGGATCTCGATCGGCGTCCCCTGTCCGGTCAGCAGCCAGAAGTCGAGCATGTCCTCATTGGACAGCGCGATGCAGCCGTCGGTCCAGTCGGTGCTGAGGTAACGGTCGCGCGGATATTTCAGGGCGTTCGGCAGGCCGTGCACCATGATGAGTCCGCCGGGCTGCCAGCCATAGCGGCGCGCGAGCGCCAGATCCGCCGGCTCCGGATAGGACACCTGCACCGCGAGGAAGAAATCGCTGCGCGCATTGCGCCGCGTCAGCCGATAGCTGCCTTCGGGCGTGCGGAAGTCGCCTTCGCGCTGCTTGTGACCGCTCGGCGCGAGCCCGAGCGAAACGCGAAAGCTCGCGATGACCGCGCCCTGTCGGAAGAGATCCATGCGGCGGTCGGCTTTGCGCACGACGATGCGATCGGCGGTCTGCAGCGCGCCGCCGGACGTCACGTGCCGGAGATCATGTCGGCGCTTCGCGCCGGTGGCGATCAACGTCGTCAGCAGTATCGGAATCAATGACTTGCAGTACATCTAGCGCGGGATTATAGCGCCCTGCGGCGCGCGCTGGCCGGCTCAGTGTCGCTGCAGTTCGACCGCTTCACAATTTCGCGTCGAGGCGATCGCGACCAGCCGGTAGTCGCCGCCCGGCTCGAGTTCGACGTCGACCGTGAACCGGCTGCGTCGCGCCGCTCTCCGCCACGCGGCAATCGACGAGCAGCACGTGCAGCCCGGGCGGGCAGCTCGACCGTGCTCGCGCTGAGCGGAATGTCGCGCTCGTCGACCTGGCGCAAGCCGCAACTGCACGGGCAGGCCGGCGGACAACGCGGGTCCGCGCGCACGATCGCGCGCTCCGCGGCCGGTAACCGCCGGCCCGTCGTACGCGCGCTCGGTCGCGCAGCACCGGCGAACACCAACGTTGCGCACAACAGAGGGGACGCACCCTTTTCCCGACGAAAGCGGGCCGCATCGCGTTCTAGCGAATTCCGCTTCTGCGCGATCACTCGATCGGATCATCGTGAAAGGGATGCTGTCCCCTTTTGAAAAGGCCTTCGTCACCGGGAAAAAAGGCGGCCCGGAGGCCGCCTGGGAGGTCACGCGCAGCTCCTGTTGTCAGGAACCGCCGGGCGGGGACCCGGCAGGCGCGTGATGAAAAGCAGGCCGCGCCGTCAGCCGCATTTCGACTCGCCGCAGGCGAGACAGGTAGAGCAGCCGTCCATCATGACCAGCGCGGCCGTGCTGCATTTGACGCAGAGCTGCGCGCCTTCCGGATAACTCGACTGCGCGAACGCATCCTGCTGCCGGCTGCGCTGCTCCCACTCCTTGCGCTTCGCCTCGACCAGGAGCCGCTGCGTGTCGTCCATGCCCGGCTTCTGCATCAGGCCGATCGTCTGCAGATGGCGCTCCACCACGTAGCCGATCTCCGCGACGATCGACGGCATGAACTTGCCGCCCGGCTGCCAGTAGCCGCCGCGCGGATCGAACACCGCCTTCAGCTCCTCGGTCAGGAACGCGACGTCGCCGCCCTTGCGGAACACCGCGGAAATGATCCGCGTCAGCGCGACGATCCACTGGAAATGGTCGAGATTCTTCGAGTTGATGAAGATCTCGAACGGCCGCCGGTGCTCGTGCTCGGTGCCCTCGTTCAACATGATGTCGTTGATCGTCAGGTACATCGCATGGTCGGAGACCGGCGTCTTGATCTTGTACGTCGAGCCGATCAGGACCTCCGGACGCTCGAGTTTCTCGTGCATCCAGACGACCTTGCCGCCGCCTTCCTTGCGGGCGCGGCCTTCGCGCGCCGGCAGCGGCTTCTCGGCTTCCGCCTTCTCCGCCGCCTCGGGCTTCTGCACGCGGTACTTCACGATCTTCTTGTCGAACTTGTGCCTGCTCATCTCTCGACCCCCGTCGTTGCGGCGCTCAGAAGCGCCCGTAATAGCCTTCCTTCAGCGCGTCAAACAGATTGGCGGCGGTGTGGATCTCGCCGTCGTACTCGATCTCCTCGTCGCCCTTCGCCTCGATCTCGCTGCCGTCCTCGAGCGTGAACACGTAGGTCGTGTTCTTCAGGTCGTCTTCCTTGACCAGCACGCCCTGGAACGCCTCCGGGTTGAACCGGAAAGTCGTGCAGCCCTTCAGGCCCTTCTCGTGCGCGTACAGGTAGATGTCCTTGAACTGCTCGTAGCGGAAATCGGTCGGCACGTTCGCGGTCTTCGAGATCGACGAATCGACCCACTTCTGCGCGGCGGCCTGGATCTCGACGTGCTCGCGCGGGCCGATGCTCTCCGCCGTGACGAAGTAATCCGGCAGCTTCTCGGTCGGGCTGGTCGAGGCCGGCATCGCGCGCGGATTGATCAGTTCGCGGTACGCCAGCAACTCGAAGGAGTAGACGTCGATCCGTTCCTTCGACTTCTTGCCTTCGCGGATGACGTTGCTGAAATAGTGGTGCGCGAACGAGGGTTCGATGCCATTCGACGCATTGTTCGCGAGCGACAGCGAGATCGTGCCGGTCGGCGCGATCGACGAATGATGCGTGAACCGCGCGCCCACCGTCTCGAGTTCCTTGACGAGCTCCGGTGCGACGTCGGCGAGGCGGCGCATGTAGCGGCTGTAGCGCGCGTGCAAGACGCGACCCGGCACACGGTCGCCGACCTTCCAGCCGTCGCGCGCCATTTCCGGGCGCTTCCGGAGCATCGCGCGCGTGACCGTGAATTCCTCGTTCATGATCGGCGCCGGGCCCTTTTCGCGCGCGAGCAACGAGTCCCGCCTCCCAGCCGGCGATCGCCATCTCGCGCGACACGTTGTCGGTGAAAGCGACCGACTCGGCCGATCCGTACTTCATGCCGAGCATCGTGATCGTCGAGCCGAGGCCCAGGAAGCCCATGCCGTGGCGGCGCTTGCGCACGATCTCGTCGCGCTGGCGGCCGAGCGGCAGGCCGTTGATCTCGACCACGTTGTCCAGCATGCGGGTGAACACGCGGACGACCTCGCGGTACTCGTCCCAGTCGAAGCTCGCCTCCTCGGTGAACGGCCGGCGCACGAAGCGCGTCAGGTTCACGGAGCCGAGCAGGCAGGAGCCGTATGGCGGCAGCGGCTGCTCGCCGCAAGGATTGGTGGCGCGGATGTTCTCGCACCACCAGTTGTTGTTCATCTCGTTGACGCGGTCGATCAGCACGAAGCCGGGCTCGGCGAAATCGTAGGTCGACGCCCATGATCACGTCCCACAGCCGGCGCGCCGGCAGGGTCTTGAAGACGCGGCAGGCGACCAAACCGTCCTCGTTCGCGACATAGCCCTCCGGCTCCGGCCATTCGCGCCAGACGAAGGCGGACGCATCGTGCAGGTCGTGCACGTTCGGGTCGTACTCACGCGCCGGCAGCGGGAATGCGAGCTTCCAGTCCAGGTCGCCGCGCACCGCGGCGATGAACTCGTCGGTCACCAGCAGCGAGAGGTTGAACTGGCGCAGCCGGCCGTTCTCCCGCTTGGCGCGGATGAAGTCCACCGCGTCCGGATGGCCGACGTCGAAGGTGCCCATCTGCGCGCCGCGGCGGCCGCCGGCCGAAGAGACGGTGAAGCACATGCGGTCGTAGATGTCCATGAACGACATCGGGCCCGAGGTGTGGGCACCGGCGCCCGCGACATATGCGCCGCGCGGACGCAGCGTCGAGAATTCGTAGCCGATGCCGCAGCCGGCCTTCAGCGTCAGGCCGGCCTCGTGTACCTTGTTCAGGATGTCGTCCATCGAGTCGCGGATGGTTCCGGAGACCGTGCAATTGATCGTGGATGTCGCGGGCTTGTGCGCGAGCGCGCCGGCGTTCGACATGATGCGGCCCGCCGGAATCGCGCCCTTGCGCAGGGCCCACAGGAAACGCTCGTTCCACTGCTCCCGCACGGCGGCGTCTTCGACGCCGGCCAGCGTCAATCGCGACGCGCCGCCAGGTGTCGTCCATCGTCGCATCGATCGGCGTGCCGTCCTTGGCTGTCAGCCGGTACTTCCGGTCCCAGATGTCGAGCGACGCTTCCTGAAAGGGAATCTCTTCGACGGCTTTCCGCTCGATCCTCACCGCAGTACTCATTTTCTCTACGACGCTCCCCTGAACCGGCTGCCCGACCCTGTCGCCAGAGAAATCTCCGCCGGGCCGGCGCACGGGCGCGCCGCCTGCGATCGATTTCCATTGGCACCCTGACTCTTCTGCCGGCGCTCCCACCCTGTCTGGCCGGCAACCACAAGATCTTGTGTCAGGGTAGCGAAATTATTTCCGCGGACCCGGTGGTGTCAAGGATTTCCTTAGGTAAAATTCGGCGCATAAAAACCATTGTTTTTTCAATATAGTTATAAATCGCTCTTCAGGCGATTTCGGGCCAACCGGGGGCTCGCCGGGCCGCCGGTGCGGAAAATCCGCGCAGCACAACATCTGGTAGTCACAAAAAGAGCACAAAATACGCACAGTTTGTGCACGCACGCGCTCGCACGCGGGAAAATAAGCCATCTGCGCGACCGGAACTTGTCGCGACAGGCCCGGGTCAGACTTCGCGCAGCAACGAGGTTCCTTCGCATGAGCAAATTCCTCGCGGCCGTCGCGGCCGTCGCCGCGCTCGCCGCCGCCACCCCCGCTTTCGCGCAGAATCCGAGCTTCGCGCCGGTCATCAAGCGCGTGTCGCCGGCCGTCGTCAACATCGGCGTCCGCGGCACCGTAGCCGCGCCGCGCAACCCGTTCTTCGACGATCCGGGATTCCGTCGCTTCTTCGGCCTGCCGCCGGACGCCGCGCCGCGCGAACGGGAATTCAGGAGCGCCGGGTCCGGCGTCATCGTCGACGCGGACGGCGGGTTCATCGTCACGAATGCGCACGTGATCAAGAACGCGAGCGAAATCACGATCACGCTGGTCGACGATATCGAACTGAAGGCCGAAGTAGTCGGCGCCGACGACCGTTCCGATGTCGCGGTTCTCAAGGTCACCGAAGGCAAGTTGCCGGCGGAGATCGCTCTTGCGGATTCCTCGAAGCTCCAGGTCGGCGATTTCGTCATCGCGATCGGCAACCCGTTCGGCCTGCAGCATACGGTGACCTCGGGGATCGTCAGCGCACTCGGCCGCTCGGGCATCAACCGCGACAATCTCGAGGATTTCATCCAGACCGACGCCGCCATCAACCCCGGCAATTCCGGCGGTGCGCTCGTCAGCCTCGACGGCGAGCTGGTCGGCATCAATTCGGTGATCCTGTCGTCGCAGGGCGGCGGCAACATCGGCATCGGCTTCGCCATCCCGTCGAACATGGTCCGTTCCATCATGGAACAGCTCATCGAGCACGGCGAAGTGAACCGCGGGCAGCTCGGCGTCGTCACGATCAGTCTGTCTCCGGAGTTCCGCCAGAGCCTCGGACTTCCCGAAAACACCCAGGGCGCGCTGGTGACCCAGGTCGCCGAGGGTTCGGCGGCTGCCCGCGCAGGCATCGTGGTCAGCGACGTGATCACCTCGGTTCGCGGTCAGGCCATCCGGACCAATTCGGAGCTGCGCAATGCCATCGGCATGCTGAAAGTGGGCGAATCGGTCGCGATCGGCCTGCTGCGCGACGGCAAGCCGCGGACGGTGACGGCCGTGCTGCGCGAACCGGCGCAGCTCGCCGATGCCGTCGGCGATCCACCCGGCGCTGGCTGGGGCGGAGCTCGTCGAAGCGACCGAAGACGGGCGGCGGCGTGCGGGTGCGCGCGGTGCAGCCCGGCAGCCCGGCGGCTGAGGTGGGCCTCCTGCCCGAGGACCGCATCATCGCGGTCAATCGCTCGCGCATCACGAGCCTCGCGCAGCTGCGCGAAGCGGCGAAAGGCCAGACGTCGCTGCTGTTGCAGCTGGGCCGCGGCAACCAGGTGCTGCTGCTGCCGCTGCGCTGACTTTCGGCCATGCCGGCCCGGTCCTTATAATCGGGCCATGGCCCGGCGTTCTGTCTGCGTGCTCGGCGGTTCCGGATTCGTCGGCACGCAACTCTGCGCCGCGCTCGCCACCGCCGGCTGGCTCATCACCGTGCCGACCCGGAATCCCGATCGCGCGCGCCACCTGACCCTCTTGCCGACGCTCGCGCTGGTCGCGGCGGACGTGCACGACGGAGACCGGCTCGCGGTGCTCTGCTCGCGCCAGGATGCGGTCGTGAACCTGATCGGCATCCTGAACGAGCGCGGCCGCGACGGCAGCGGATTCGAGCACGCCCACGTGGCGCTCGCCCGCACGCTCGTCGCCGCCTGCCGCCGGCAGCGCGTGCCGCGCCTGCTGCAGATGAGCGCGCTCAATGCGGACGCCGATCGCGGCCCGAGTCACTACCTGCGGAGCAAGGGCCGGGCCGAGCGCGTCATCCGCGAGGAATGCGGGCCGGACCTGCTATGGACGATTTTCCAGCCGTCCGTGATCTTCGGGCCGCGCGACGATTTCGCGAACCGGTTCGCCCGGCTGCTGCGCGTGCTTCCGCTCGCACTGCCGCTCGCGCGCCCCGGCGCGCGCTTCGCGCCGGTCTGGGTCGAGGACGTCGTGGCCGCATTCATGCGCGCGCTCGCCGACGATGCGACCGCCGGCGAATGCTACGAACTCGCGGGGCCGGAGATCTTGCACGCTCCGCGAGATCGTCACGATGGTGCGGGACCGTCTCGGCCTCCCGCGCGCGATCATCGGCCTGCCGGATTTCGCAGCGCGCGCGCAGGCGGCGGTCTGCGATTTCTTGCCGGGCAAACCGTTCTCCACCGACAACTATCGTTCGCTGCTCGTCGACAGCGTCGGCCGCACCGACGGCTTCGCGCGCCTCGGCATCCGGCCGCAGCCGTTCAGCGCCGTCCTGCCGCGCTATCTCGGATAGCGGCTGCGATCACGAGCGCGGGCAGATCCGCCCGCGCGCGGGCGCATCGCGCGCGAGCTCCTTCATCGACGCGTAGAACGCCGGCAGTTCGTTGCCGAGGCGTGTGAGCTCGGCGGTGAGCGCCGGCACGCAGCGGTGGTAGGCGGCGGCCGCCGCCAGACGCGCGTTGTTGAGTTCGCCCGCGCGCGGCAGCCCGGCGGCGGCGAGCGCCTCGCGCAGGCGCGTCAACTCGGCCGTCTTGGCAGCGCGCATCGCGGCTTCGTTTCCATCGCCCGCATAGATCGCCGCGAGCCGCACCCGGCTCGCGACCATGGCATCCGCGACCGCTTCCTGGCGCCGGCGCGCGCCGAGGAACTCCTCGATCGTGCCACCGCCGCCACCGGCCGCCAGCCAGCGCCGCAGGCCTTCGATCTCGACCACGGTCGCAAAAGCCTCGCTGAAGTCGCTGTCGCCCGGCGCGTATACCGCCTGGTGCGCGAGTTCGTGGAAGATGAAAGCGGCGAGCTCGTGATCTCCATACGCAAGCATCGTGTTCAGCACGGGGTCGCGCAGGTGCCCGAGCGTCGAGTACGCGATGGACGGGCCGATGTGGACGTCGAAGCCGCGCTTCGCGAGCCGTGCCGCCGCGCGCGGCCGCGCGCTCCTTGTCGAAATAGCCGCGATAGGTCACGCAGCCGGCGATCGGAAAACACCAGCGGCGCGGCTCGACCGAGAATTCGGGCGCCGCGAACAGGTTCCAGGTCGCATACGGGCGACCGAGATCCGCGTAGCTCCGGTAGCTGCCGTTGTCGGGCAGCGCGAGTTCGGTCATCGCGAAGTCGCGCGCGCGATTCGCATAGTCGAGGCGGCGGCGCAGCGTCTCGTCCGTCTCCGGGCGCGCCATCACCTCCTCGATCGGCGCGCGACGGCGATTCATCTCGAGTTGCCCGGCGGCGAGGTGAACGTAATAGCAGCCGGACAGCGCCGATACAGGCCAGTGCGGCCGGCAGCCGCCGGGTCAGGCACGAGAGGGAATCGCGTAACATTGGCCGATGAAAGTCTATCTGGTCGGAGGCGCGGTTCGTGACGAGCTGCTCGGCCGGCCGGTCGGCGAGCGCGACTGGGTCGTCGTCGGCGCGACCCCCGAAGAGATGCAGGCAGCGGGATTCCGCCAGGTCGGACGCGATTTCCCGGTGTTCCTGCACCCGGAAACGCATGAGGAACATGCGCTCGCGCGAACCGAACGCAAGACCGGTCCCGGGTACCGGGGCTTCGAAATGCGTTACTCGCCGGACGTCACGCTCGACGAAGACCTGCGGCGCCGCGACCTGACCATCAATGCGATGGCGCGCGACGCGCGACGGCACGCTGATCGATCCCTGCGGCGGCATGCGCGACCTGGAGGCCCGCACGCTGCGCCACGTCTCCGAGGCATTCAACGAAGATCCGGTGCGCATCCTGCGCGTCGCGCGTTTTCTCGCCCGTTACCAGCCCGCGGGCTTCACCGTCGCGCCGGAGACGCTCGCGCGCATGCGCGCGATGACGGCCGCCGGCGAAGTCGATGCGCTGGTGCCGGAACGCGTCTGGCAGGAAATGGATCGTGCGCTCGGCGAAGCAGCGCCGGAGGCGTGGCTGCGCGTGCTGCATGACTGCGGAGCGCTCGCGCGCATCCTGCCGGAACTCGAGGCGCTTTACGGCGTGCCGCAGCCGCCGCAGTGGCACCCGGAAATCGACACCGGCCTGCACATGGAACTCGTGCTGCAGGCCGCGGCCGACCTGACGCCGGAGCCGCGCATACGCTTCGCGGCGCTGATGCACGATCTCGGCAAGGGCACTACGCCCCGCTCCGTCTGGCCACGCCACATAGGCCACGAGCAACGCGGCATTCCGCTGGTGCGCGCGGTCGCGGAGCGGCTGCGCGTGCCGGTCGACTACCGCGAACTCGCCGAGCTCGCGTCGCTTTGGCACGGGCATGCGCATCGCGCGGCCGAACTGCGTCCGCGCACGATCCTGAAGATGCTCGAGGGCTGCGATGCGTTCCGACGTCCGCAGCGATTCCGCGAACTGCTCATCGCCTGCGAGGCCGACTTTCGCGGCCGTGGCGGTCTGCGGCACCAGCCCTATCCGCAGGCGGAACGGCTGCGGCGCGCGCAGGACGCGGCGCTCGCGGTCACGTTGCCGGCCGCGGATCGCGAAGGCCTGCCGGGAGAGGAGATCGGCGAGTTGCTGCACCGACGCAGGCTGGAAGCACTGCGCGCAAAGCGCGCGGATCAGGCGAACAGGTAGACGATCAGCGCGGCAAGGGCAAAACGATAGAGCGCGAACGGCGCGAGGCCGATGCGGCTGATCACTTTCAACAGCCAGTGGATGCAGAGGTAGCCGGTCACCGCCGAGACCGCGACGCCCAGGCCCATGACCGGCCAGTCGGCACCGTTGCCGGGATCCTGGAGCAGCTGCAGCAGTTCATAGCCGCCCGCCATGCCGATCCCCGGCACGGCGAGCAGAAACGAATAACGGGCGGCCGCGTCGCGCGTGAGGCCGAGCGATCGGCCGAGCGTCATCGTCACGCCGGAACGCGACGTCCCCGGCATCAGCGCGAGCGCCTGCGCGCCGCCGATCAGGAGCGCATCGCGCCAGCCGATCGTGAATTCGTCCCGCTGCTGGCGTCCGAAGCGGTCGGCGAGCCACATCAACAGGCCGAAGCCGGACAAGCGTGGCTGCGACGAACACGGGATTTCGCAGGTTTTCCTCGATCCAGCCGCCGAACAGCAGTCCCGCCAGCCCGACCGGAATCGTGCCGACCAGCACGCACCAGGCAAGCCGCGCATCGGGCGTCAGCGGCCCGCCGCGGAACGATCCGAACCACGCGCCCGTCATCGCGAACAGCTGCCGGCGGAAATATGCGACCACCGCGAACAGCGTGCCGACGTGCACCGCGACGTCGAACGCGAGCCCCTGGTCCTGCCAGCCGGCAAGGTACGGCACCAGGATCAGATGCCCGGAACTCGAGATCGGCAGAAACTCCGAGAGCCCCTGCACGATCGCCAGCACGATTGCCTCAACTGGATCCATCACCGCTCCTGCTTCAAAGGGGACGCACCCCTTTCACGCTCACACGGACAGGATTAGAAAGGGGTGCGTCCCCTCTGAGAAAACCCGGCACCGCTATCTTAAAGGCTTGCGGAAAGATCGCGGAAGCTGAATGCGGCGAGCGGTCCGTCGATGCCGCGGCTGAGTGCGATCAGCTTGAATCGTTCTCCCATTTCGCCGGGCAGCATCAGCGTCTGCGCCGACTGCGCGAGCCGGTAGCGTTCACGCTCGTCAGCGCCCCGCTGCAGGACCGCGAGCTCGCGATCGATGCCGAGCGATGCGAGCGCGTGTGCCTGCGTCGCGAATCCCGCAAGCGTGAGGCCCGCCGCCACCGCCCGCATCGCGCAAGCGCCGAGAAATCCACCCAGGCAGTCAGATCCTGAAGCCCCGCGCGCAGCAGCACGTTCCCCACGCGCCGGTGGCGGTGGAAGCCGGCGAGCATGCCGCCGTTGCGCGACGGGTGATAGTAATGAGTGCGCGGCAAGCCGTAGTCCGTGATCAGCATGGCGCCGCGCTCGAGCGACGCACCGGCCGCGGCGATCCAGGCAGGCAGTGACGGGCACCATTCGGAAACGAATCCGTCGGGCAGCGGGTGCGGCAAGCTGTCGACGCAACCCATCCACCGCCGCGGCAAGCACGGCATCGGCCGGCCTCGGCTCGAAGCAAAACGCATCGCCCGCGATGGCGACGCCCAGCGCCTCGCAACCTTCGCCCGCGATGCGAAAACGCTCGACCGGCAGCGCGTCCAACGACTTCATTCGCGACTGCGACGCCGCGCCAGCGCTCCGCGCGGCGGCGCGTCCAGCCATTCGACCCGCGCCGCCAGGGCCGGCGAGCCCGCGAGCAGCGCCTGCTGCCGCGCCCGCAAGCGGCGCGCTGACTTCGACGATCCGATAACGCCGGGGCGTTGCGCCAAGGCGCTCGAGCGCCGTCAGCAGATCGATCGCCATGCGTCCGCTGCCGGCGCCGAACTCGACCACATCGCCGCCGTCCGTGCGGCCGAGGATCTCCGCGCACTGGCGCGCGAGGCAATACGCGAAAAGCGGCGACAGTTCCGGCGCCGTGACGAAATCCCCGTCGGCACCGAAGCGCACGCGCCCGGACGTGTAATAACCGAGATCCGGTTCGTAGAGCACGACCTGCATGAACTGCGAAAACGGTATCCAGCCGCCGGCCTTCGATGACGAGCCCGCGCAGATGCCGCGCAACCGCCTCGCCGTGCAACGCTTCTTCGCTTGTCGGCGGCTCCAGGCCGCCTGGCATCAGCATCGCGCCCCCGCCGGCCCGTGATATCGTCGCCACCCGTCATGAGCACCGCATCCGAAACGCCGCTCGCGGGCCAGGTCGTGCTGGTCACCGGCGCCGCACGGCGCATCGGCGCCGCCGTCGCGCGCGCCTTTCACGCCGCCGGCGCGATGGTCGCCGTGCATTGCCGCCGCTCCGCAGAGCGAAGCGGCCGCGCTCGTCGCCGGCATGAATGCGGCGCGCGCCCAATCGGCGGAGGTGTTCCGCGGCGATCTCGCCGAGTCCCGACGTGTGGGATGCCCTGCCGGCAGCCGTGATCCGCGCCTTCGGCCGGCTCGACGTTCTGGTCAACAACGCATCGACCTTCTATCCGACGCCGGTCGGCCAGATCACGCCTCGCGCAGTTCGACGACCTCATCGGCACCAACTTGCGCGCCCCGCTGTTCCTCGCGCAGGCGGCGGCACCGGAACTGCGCCGGCGCCAGGGCCTGATCCTCAACATCGCCGACATCCATGGCCTGCGTCCGCTCGCAGGGCATGTCGTGTACAGCTCGGCGAAGGCCGCGCTCGTGATGCTGACGCGCTCCCTTGCGCGCGAACTCGGGCCGGAGATCCGCGTCAATGCGATTGCGCCGGGTCCGGTGCTCTGGCCCGAGAACGGCATGGATGAAGAAATGCGTCGCGGCATCATCGCGCGCACCGCATTGAAGCGCGCGGGCTCGCCGGACGACGTCGCAAAGGCCGCGCTGTTCTTCGCGACCGACGCGCCGTACGTGACCGGCGAAGTGCTCGCGATCGACGGCGGCCGCCTCGCCGGCGGCGAGCAGCGCTAGGGCCGTCATCCGTCGGGACCGTCGAGCGCCGTTTCGCTGAGCCGGTGCGCGTCCCGATCGAAGCGCCGCCAGAGTTCGCCGAGCGGAATGCCGGATACCGGGTGCGGCAGTCCGGGTGCGAGTTCCGCGAGCGGACCCAGCACCCAGGCGCGGGTCGCGATGTCCGGATGCGGCAGCGTCGTGCCCGCCTGTCGACCCGCCAGATCGCCGTACAGCAGCAGGTCGAGATCGAGCGTGCGCGGCCCCCACTTTGGCGCGCCGGGCTCGCGGCCAGCCGCGCGCTCGACCGCCTTCAAGCGCTCGAGCAGCGCCGCGACCGGCAGGGCCGAAGGAAATTTCACGACCAGATTGACGAAATCGTCGCCATCGAATCCGACCGCCGCATTCGACCAGGCACGGGACGCGACCAGGCCCGGAAATGCCGCGGCGAGCGCCGCGATCGCGCGGCGCAGGTTTTCACGCGGCCGGACGTTGCTGCCGGCAGCGACATAGGCATCGGCCATCGGTTGGCTCACGCGTCGCGGCCGCGCTCGATGACGACGCCGACATCGCGGGAATCGCGCACGGCGCCCGGCTTGTGCACGGTCACGCGCACGCGCGCGACCGGAAACTCGGCAAGCACGATGCGCGCGATCTCGCCGGCGAGCGCCTCGACCAGCCGGAACCTGCTTTCCTGCACGAAGGAGAGCAGGCGCTTCGCGATCGACTTGTAATTGAGCGTGTCCTCGATCGCGTCGCTCCTGGCAGCGGCCGTGAGGTCCACCCACATCTCGAGATCGATCTCGACGCGCTGGCGGACTTCGCGCTCCCAGTCGTAGATGCCGATGATGGCTTCGGCTGAAAGCGCAGTGATGAAGATGCGGTCCACTGACTTCTCCAGAGGGGACGCACCCCTTTCAAGAGCACCCTTAAGGGACAGTCCCCGGCGCGCGCAATTCGTCCAGCGGCCAGCGCGCACGCGCGCGTGCCGGCAGGCCCTCCCGTTCGCCTGCCGCGAGCCGCGCATGGCCGGCGAGCGCAATCATCGCCGCATTGTCGGTGCAGAACTCGGGGCGCGGGAAATGCACGCTGCCGCCGGCGGCTTCGACCGCACGCGCGAGCGCCTCGCGGAGCCGGCGATTCGCGCCGACGCCGCCCGCGACAACCAGCCTGCGGATGCCGGTTTGATGCAAGGCGCGCAGCGACTTGGTCACGAGCGTCTCGACCATCGCGGTTTCGAAGGCGCGCGCCACGTTCGCGCGCATGCGATCGTCCAGTATGCGGCCGCGCAGCGCGACGACGACCGCCGTCTTCAGTCCACTGAAGCTGAAATCGAGTCCCGGCCGGTCGAGCATGGGCCGGGGGAAATCGAACTCGCCCTCGGTGCCGGACTCTGCCAGCGCGGCGAGCGCCGGCCCGCCGGGATACGCGAGGCCGAGCAATTTGGCGGTCTTGTCGAAGGCTTCGCCTGCGGCATCGTCCTGGGTTTCGCCGAGAACCCGGTAGCGGCCGACGCCCGCGACTTCGACCAGCATCGTGTGCCCGCCCGAAACCTGCAGTGCCACGAACGGGAATTCCGGCGCGTCCGGCTCGAGCGCCGGGGCCAGCAGATGGCCCTCGAGATGGTGCACGCCGACGACCGGCACGCCCCAGGCATAGCCCAGCGACCGGGCGACGGTCGCCCCGACGAGCAGCGCTCCGATCAGGCCCGGCCCCGCCGTATAGGCAATCCCATCAATGGCTTGCGGCGGCAATGCCGCGTCTGCGAGCGCCGCGTCGATCATCGGCAGCAGCCGCTCGATGTGATCGCGCGAGGCGAGCTCGGGCACGACCCCGCCATGGGGCGCGTGCAGTTCGGTCTGGCTGAAGACCCGGTTCGCCAGCAAGCCCCGGTCGCCGTCGTAGACGGCGACCGCGGTCTCATCGCAGGAGGTCTCGATGCCAAGGACGTTCATGAAGCTAGGCTTTTGATTTTCCGGGGGCACATCACTACAATTCCGGGCCCTTTCCCCGGGGCGGTTCCGGGGGGCGCAGTGCCCATTTGCGAGGTTGGAATGCCGAGCGTCCGCATCCGCGAGAACGAGTACTTCGACGCTGCCTTGCGTCGCTTCAAGCGCGCCTGCGAAAAGGCCGGCGTGCTGACCGAACTGCGCCGTCGGGAATTCTACGAGAAGCCCACCCAGGAACGGAAACGCAAGAAGGCCGCAGCAATCAAGCGGCACCTGAAGCGCGCTTCCCGAGACGGCGGCGGGCGCAGCGCGACGCGCTGATCCCGGGATGAGCCTGAAGGCCCGCATCACGGAAGACATGAAGGCGGCAATGCGATCGGGCGAGAAGGATCGTCTGTCCTGCATCCGCATGCTCCAAGCCGGTATCCAGCAACGCGAAGTGGACGAGCGCATCGCGCTCGATGACGCGCAGGTGCTGTCGGTCATCGACAAGATGATCAAGCAGCGGCGCGAGTCGGTCGCCCAATTCCAGGCGGGCAATCGCGCCGATCTGGTCGCGAAGGAGTCCGCCGAGATCGCCCTCCTGTCGAACTACCTGCCAGCCCAGCTCGGCGACGCCGAACTGGACGCGATGATCCGTGAGGCGATCGCCACGACCGGCGCCGCCACGATGAAGGACATGGGCAAGGTCATGGGCCTGCTGAAGCCGAAGGTCCAGGGCCGTACCGACATCGGCGCGCTGTCCACGCGCATCAAGTCCGTGCTCGGCGGCTGACCATGAGTCCGAGCCGCGTTCCGGAAGGCGAAGTGCGCGGATCGATCGTGCCGATCGGCGGCGCCGAGAACAAGGAAAACGACCCGCGCATCCTCGCCCGCTTCGTGCGCGAGTCCGGCGGCGAGATCGCCGACATCGTCGTGATCCCGACCGCGAGCCGCGCGCACGAAACCGGGCCGCGCTACGAAAAACTGTTCCGCGAACTCGGCGCGCGGCGCGTCGACGTGATGGATTTCGACACGCGCCGCGACTGCCAGGAAGCGGGCCGGCTTGCAGCGCCTGACCGAGGCCACCGGCATCTTCTTCACCGGCGGCAACCAGCTCGGCTGACGACGCTGCTCGGCGGCACGCCGGTCGCGAAGCTGATCCGCGCGCAGAACGCGCGCGGGCGTCACGATCGGCGGCACGAGCGCGGGCGCCTCCATCCTGTCCGAGCACATGATCGCCTTCGGCGACGACGGCGCCGCGGCGATCGCCGGCAGCGTGCGGCTCGCGCCCGGCCTCGGCCTCACGAACCGCTTCATCATCGACCAGCACTTCCGCGAGCGCGACCGGCTCGGCCGCCTGATCACCGCGCTCGCCTACAACCCGTTCGCGGTCGGCATCGGCCTCGACGAGGACACGGCCGCGTTCATCGGCGCGGACGAGACGCTCGAAGTCGAAGGCAGCGGCGGCGTGACGGTCGTCGACGCATCGAAAGTCAGCTTCTCGTCGGTGGACAGCGCGACTCGAAGGCCAGCCGATCTGCATCCTCGGACTCGTCGTGCACGTGCTGACCGCGCGGCGCGACCTTCAACCTGCACACACGCCATGCCGCCAGCGGCGGCGCTCGCGCCGGTGCGGGAATGACGGCAGGCGCCATGCGCATCCTCGACCGCTCCGTCTACGTCGGGCCCTCGCATTACGCGCGCTTCCCGGTCATCCGCCTCGAGCTCGACCTCGGCGCGCTCGAAGCCTGGCCGACGGGCAAGCTCGGCCGCGGCTTCGTCGACGGGCTGTCGAGGCACTGCCCGGCCTCGCCGAGCACGGCTGCTCCTACCGCGAGCCGCGGCGGCTTCGTCCGCCGCATGAACGAGGACGAGGGCACCTGGCTCGGCCACGTGCTCGAGCACGTCGCGATCGAGCTGCAGAACGTCGCCGGCGAGGACGTCACCTTCGGCAAGACGCGCAGCCTCGACCGGCCCGGGCATTACTACGTCGTCTACGAGTACGCGCGAACGGAGGAAGGCGTCGAGGCCGGCGAGCTGGCGCTGCGCCTGCTGTGCTCGCTGCTGCCGGAGAAGCTGCGTCCCGCCGGGCAGCGTGCCCGAGGGCTGGAGCTGGCCGACCGCGCGCGACGAGTCATCCGCTACGCGCAGCGCCGCGCGCTCGGCCCGTCGACCGCCTCGCTGGTGCACGCCGCCGAGGAGCGCGGCATCCCCTGGCTGCGGCTCAACGACCAGTCGCTGGTCCAGCTCGGCCACGGCAAGTACCAGCAGCGCATCCAGGCCACGGTCACCGGGCGCACGCCGCACATCGCGGTCGAGATCGCGAGCGACAAGGAGGAGACCAACCAGCATCCTCGGCGCGCTCGGCCTGCCGGTGCCGCGCCAGGAGCTGGTGCAGACGGAGCGCGAGGCGGTGCGCGCCGCGGACCGGCTCGGCTACCCGGTCGTCACCAAGCCCTACAACGGCAACCACGGCCGCGGCGTCTCGATCCGCCTGCACGAGCGACGAGGAGGTCGCGCACGGCTTCGCAGCGCGCGCGCGAGCATTCGCGCTCGGTGATCGTCGAGACCTTCCTCGAGGGCGACGACCACCGCCTGCTGGTCGTCAACGGCGAGCTGGTCGCGGCGACGCGGCGCACGCCCGGCCACGTGATCGGCGACGGCGAGCACACGATCGCCGAGCTGGTCGAGATCGTCAACCAGGACCCGCGCCGCGGCGTCGGCCACGAGAAGGTGCTGACGCGGCTCGAGATCGACGCCCAGGCCGAGACGATGCTCGCACGCGGCGGGCTCGCCGCGGACTCGGTGCCGGACGCCGGGCGCAGGTCGTGTACCTGCGCTCGACCGCCAACCTCTCGACCGGCGGCACGGCGATCGACGTCACCGACGTCATCCACCCCGACAACCGCGACATGGCGGTGCGCGCCGTCCAGGCGATCGGCCTCGACGTCGGCGGCGTCGACTTCCTGTCGCCGGACATCACGCTGTCGCTACCAGGACGATCGGCGGCGGCATCTGCGAGATCAACGCCGCGCCGGGCTTCCGCATGCACGTCGCGCCGACCGAGGGCACGCCGCGCGACGTCGCCGGGCCGGTGATCGACATGCTGTTCCCGCCGGGCGCGCCGGCGCGCGTCCCGATCGCGGCGATCACCGGCACCAACGGCAAGACCACGACGGCGCGCATGGTCGCGCACATCCTCAAGATGGCGGGCTACACGCCGGGCCTCACCACGACCGACGGCGTCTACATCGACGGCCAGCGCACGGTCGAGGGCGACATGACCGGCCCGGTGCGGCGCGCATGGTGCTCGCCGACCCGCACGTCGACGCGGCCGTGCTCGAGACCGCGCGCGGCGGCCTGCTGCGCGCCGGCCTGGGCGTGCCCGACGTGGACGTCGGCGCGGTGCTCAACGTCGCAGGCCGACCACCTCGGCCTCAAGGGCATCGAGACGCTCGAGCAGCTCGCCGAGGTCAAGCGCGTCGTCGTCGAGGTCGCCACGCGACTGCGCGGTGCTGAACGCCGACGACCCGCTGGTGCTGCAGATGGCGGCGCACACCGAGGCCGAGCACATCTGCTACGTGACGATGAACCCGCAGCACGCGCTGGTGCGCGAGCACATCCGCGCCGGCGGCCGCGCCTGCGCGCTCGAGGCCGGCGTCAACGGCCAGATGATCACGCTCTACGACCGCGGCGGCCACATCCCGCTGCTGTGGACGCACCTGATCCCGGCGACGCTCGAGGGCCGCGCGACGCACAACGTGCAGAACGCGATGTTCGCCGCGGCGATCGCCTTCTCGCTGGGCGTCAAGCTCGAGCGATCCGCCAGGGCCTGCGCACCTTCGACACGCACCTTCTTCCAGGCGCCCGGGCCGCATGAACGTCTTCGACGAGCACCCGTTCAAGGTGATCTTCGACTACGGCCACAACGCGCACGCGGTCGCGATGCTCGCGGACCTCGCGCGGCCGGCTCGACGTCGCCGGCCGGCGCATCGTCGTGCTCGCCGGCCCCGGCGACCGGCGCGACGAGGACCTGCGCGGCGATCGCGCGCGCCGTCGCCGGCCGCTTCGACCATTACGTCTGCCGCCGCGACGACGACCTGCGCGGCCGCGCCGGCGACGAAGTGCCGCGCATCATGGCGGCGGAATTGACTCGCCGCCGGGCGTGCCGCAAGCGGCCGATCTCCGTGATCCCGGACGAGCAGGAGGCGATCGAGGCGGCGCTGCGCATGGGCCAGCCCGGCGACCTGCTGCTGGTCTTCGCCGATGCGCTGGTGCGCTCCTGGAAGCAGATCATCCGTTTCCGTCCCGAGGGCGGAGCCGCAACCATCGCACGCGCGCCGGAACCAGCGGCCGCGCCGGCAGTCGTCGAGATGCCGGTCGAGACCCTGGCGCCTTCGTCGCTCGACGGCCTGATCCGTGACGAGCGCGGCATCCGCTACGCACCGCGAGGCGTCCGACTGAGTGAGCATGCCTCAGCGCCATTTTCCGATTCGCGCCGCCTGACCGGTCACAACCGGTTCTTCGACGGCCCCGGTGCCGTGCTCGAAACGGCGGAAGCGGATGCGGTCGTGCTCTCCGGCTGGGAACGCCGGGTGCGCCTCGCCTGCCGCGCATTCGGCTGGCCTGCCTCTCCGATCGTCGCGATCACGCACGCATCCGGCGCGTCGCTCGCCTTCTCCGCGCCTCCGGACCAGCTCTTCACCGCGACCGAAGTCAACGAATGGGCGCTTGCCGCGGCGATCGCGGACCGCGAACCGGCGCGGCGCGCGACGCTGATCGCCGCGCTCGCCGCCGAACAGCCGGAAGAACCGGAGCCGCCGGTACTCGAGGATGCCGGCGCCGTCCTGCGTCTGCACCGGCGCGCGGTGGTCGAAGCGCAACCAAAACTGGACGCATTGCTGGATGCCGCGAAGGCACGCTCTCTGCCGATCCTTCTCGACGACGAGGAACTGACGATCGGCGCGGGTGCCGGCCACCGGAGCTGGCCGCTCGCCGATCTGCCGGATGCCGTGGCTGAAACCTTTGCAGGATTGAGCGGCATCCCGGTGGCGCTCGTGACCGGAACGAACGGCAAGACGACCGTCGTGCGCCTCATCGCCGCATGCCTGCGCGCCACCGGCCACCGCACCGGTCACAGCTGCACGGATGGCGTGTTCGTCGACGGCCAGTCGATCGGCAGCGGCGACTATTCGGGGCCTGCGGGAGCGCGCCGCGTGCTGCGCGATCGTCGCGTCGCCGCGGCGGTGCTCGAGACCGCGCGCGGCGGCATCCTGCGTCGCGGGCTCGCCGTGCCGCATGCGGACGTCGCGGTGATCACCAGCATCGCCGCGGATCACTTCGGCGAGTACGGCATCCACGATCTCGCGGCGCTCGCCGAAGTCAAGCTCGCCGTCGCGCGCGCGCTGGACGCGAAAGGCTTGCTGGTCGTCAACGCGGACGACGCGACGCTCGTGCGCAAGGCGCCGGGAGCCAACCGCCGGCTCGCATGGTTCGCGCGGGACGCCCGGCACGTGCTGCTGACCGCGCATCGCCGCGATGGCGGCAGCACCTGCGGGGTCGCCGATGGGCAACTGCGGGTGTTTCACGGACGCGGCGAACACGACCTCGGCCCGGTGGCCGCGATGCCTCTCGCTGCCGGCGGCCATTCGGTGTTCAACGTGTCGAATCTTGCGGCTGCCGCGCTTGCGGCTACCGGCCTTGGCATCGCGACCGAAACCATCGCGGCGGTATTCGCGCGCTTTGGCCGGGATCCTGCAGACAATCCCGGCCGCCTGATGCGCTATGAGGTCGGCGGCCTGAGCCTGATCGTCGACTTCGCGCACAACCCGGCCGCACTCTCCGGACTCGTCGACTTTGCGATACGCCTGCGCCAGCGCGGACGCCTCGCGATCCTGCTCGGCCAGGCGGGCAACCGTGCAGATTCCGACATCGGCCGACTGGCGGCGGTCGCGGCGGCGGCGCGGCCAGAACTCATCGTCGTAAAAGAACTCACGAGTTACCTGCGCGGGCGCGATGCAGGCGAAGTACCGGCGATGCTGAAGCGCGCGCTCGCGCGCGCTGGCGTCGCTGAACCCACCGTCGCGGACGCGCCGGACGAAGAAACGGGCGTACGCCTTGCGCTTGGCTGGGCACGCGCGGGCGACGTCGTGGTGCTGCCGCTGCACACGCGCGAAGGCCGCGCGGCGGGATTGGCGCTGATCGAGCGGCTCCGCCGCGCCGGCTGGAGCGCCGGCCAGCCTTTGCCCGCCTGAGGTATCTTGCTCCATGGCCGGTCGCATACCGCAAGCTTTCATCGACGAACTGATCGCCCGCGCCGACATCGTGGAGCTGATCGGCAGCCGCGTGCAGCTCAAGAAAGCCGGACGCGAATGGAAGGCCTGCTGTCCGTTTCACGCGGAGAAAACACCGTCTTTCTGGGTAAGTCCCGATAAGCAGTTCTATCACTGCTTTGGCTGCGGCGCGCATGGCACCGCGATCGGCTTCCTGATGGAGCACGACAAGCTGCCGTTCCCCGACGCGGTCGATGAACTCGCCTCGCGCCTCGGACTCGAAGTACCGCGCGAGGACGACGGGCGGGCCGCGCGGCCGCGGCCCGGCGAGGACTTGTACGACCTGATGGCGCAGGTCACCCAGTTCTACCGGGACACGCTCCGGGAGTCCGCACGCGCCAAGAACTACCTGACGGGACGCGGCATCACGCCCGAAACCTGCGTCAAGTTCGCAATCGGCTATGCGCCGGATGCCTGGGATTCGGTGATGAAGCGCTTCGGCGGCACGCCCGAGCGCGAGCGCGCGCTGGCCGAAGCGGGACTCGTGATCGAGCGCAGCGGCAAGGGCGAATCCGGCCATTACGACCGCTTCCGCGACCGCGTGATGTTTCCAATCCGCGACGCGCGCGGGCGGGCCATCGCATTCGGCGGACGCATCATCGATGCGGGCGAACCGAAGTATCTCAATTCGCCGGAAACGCCGCTCTTTCACAAGGGTCGCGAACTGTATGGCCTGTACGAAGCACGCCAGGCGCTGCGCAAGATCGAGCGACTGATGGTGGTCGAAGGGTACGTCGATGTCGTGCGCCTTGCACAATCGGGAATCGCCTATTCGGTCGCGACGCTTGGAACCGCGACCACGGCCGAGCATCTCAACCGCCTGTTCCGCGTCACGAGCGAACTCGTGTTCTGCTTCGACGGCGACCGCGCCGGCCGCGCCGCGGCCTGGCGCGCGCTCGAGAACGCGCTCGAACACGCGCGCGACGGGCGCCAGCTCAAGTTCATGTTCCTGCCCGAAGGCCACGATCCCGACACGCTGGTCGGCGAGGAAGGCGCGGAGGCATTCGAGGCGCGCATCGCGCTCGCTCAGCCGCTGTCCGAATTCCTGGTCACGCAACTCGCCCTGCAGTCCGACCTGTCGAACGTGGACGGGCGCGCGCGGCTCGCGGAACTCGTGCGGCCGCTGCTCGCCCGCGTGCCGGTGGGCGTCTATCGCGAACTGCTGCTCGAACGCCTGGCGCAGGAGGTGAAAATGCCCGCCGGCCGGCTCGAGCAGCTGCTCCGGGCACGCACGGAACCAGCGCGTGCCGGACGTGCGGCGGCAAGCAGTGCGCCGGCGCGCGGCGGCAGGACGAAGCGCTCCGCGGGTCGTCACCCGCTGCTGACGCAGGCGATCCTGCTGCTGCTGCATTACCCCGCCGCGGCCCGCGCCGTGCCGTCGGTGCCGGGCTGGCTCGATGCGGAACTCAAGGGATTCCCGGTGCTGCGCGAACTGCTCGAGACTGCGCGCGAGACACCCGCGCTGACGACCGCCCAGCTCGTCGAGCGCTGGCGCGAGCGGCCGGAAGGCGCGCGGATCGCGGAGCTAGCGGGCGAAGAATCCCTGGTCGGCGACGCCCGGGCAGCGGGACGCGAGCTCGCCACGCTGCTCGAGCGCCTCGGCGCGGAACTTGGGCCCGAAAAACGACTCAATGAGCTCATAGAGCTCGCCCGCGATCGGCGCCTATCCGAGCAGGAACAGAAGGAATTTCAAGGACTTCTGGGCGCACGCGGCCCGCGGGCCGGGCGCTGAATCCGGAGTTTTTGCTTCATCCGGACCCCGGCCAGACTGTATAATACTCGGCTGTTTTGCGGCCGCTCCCTGCCTTCCCGAGGATTCCACGCTTGAGCGAGAAAAAACTTCCGGTCATTCCTGAAGACCGCCAGTCGCAGCTGAAGCTCCTGATCGCTCGCGGCAAGGAACAGGGCTACCTGACCTATGCCGAAGTCAACGATCACCTGCCGCCCGAGATCGTCGATCCGGAACAGATCGAAGACATCGTCAACACCATCAACGACATGGGCATCACGGTGTACGAGAAGGCGCCGGATGCCGAAGCGTTGCTGCTGACAGATGCCTCCGCTCCCGACGAGGAAGCAGTCGAAGAAGCGGCCGCGGCACTCGCGATCGCCGATTCGGAATTCGGCCGCACGACCGACCCGGTGCGCATGTACATGCGCGAGATGGGCACGGTGGAATTGCTGACGCGCGAAGGCGAGATCCGCATCGCCAAGCGCATCGAAGAGGGCCTCGATCAGGTTCGTTCCGCCCTCGCCTATTACCCGCCGACCTATGACTACCTGCTCACCGCGTATGAGCCGGTCAAGGGCGGCCAGGGCCGCCTGACCGACATCATCGTCGGCTTCCTCGATCCGAACGCGCCGGACGAGATCGCGCAACCGCACAACCCGAAGGCCGTGGTCCGCAAGGAAGTGCCGGAGCTCGAGGAAGAGGACGACGAAGACAAGACGGACGAGGAAGAGGAAGCCATCGACACGGGCCCGGATCCGGAAGAGACCGCCCGCCGCTTCGCCACGATCCAGCGCCTGCACAACCAGGTCGCGAAGGGCCTCGCGACCGCGCGCAGCGCCCGCGAGCCGAAGACCGTGCGCGCCCGTAAGCGGCTCGCCGAGCAGTTCATGGAGCTGAAGCTCGCGCCGAAGATGTTCGACGCGCTCGTCAACCACCTGCGCAGCCACGTCGATGAAGTGCGCCGCCTCGAGCGCGAGATCATGCTGATCTGCGT